>CAYUII010000021.1:0-62011 GCA_964444785.1 uncultured Bacteroidales bacterium
TGGCATCGGTCACTTGGGTTATCCGTCCCAGGATATCCAGACGGCTATAGGTTGAGTAGCTCCCTGCAGCTCCATTATCATCGGTGACACGAACCGGTCGGCCCAGAGTATCGAGATCAATAACCTGAGGGGTATTGTTATGTAGCATGGTTAGAGTGGCGGCTCTTTGTTGAGCTACACTGCCAATCGACATTACTGCATACCACGAACTATTAGCCACACAATCATTTCTATCGAAGTTCTTTTGCTTCCATGAATCAAACTCAACCCGACTTATCGTCCCGTCAGGAAAATCAGTACGTATAAGGCGCCCCAATGGATCATAGGTCATCAAGGGGGTTACCCCATAGCGGCAGAGCTCATCTTCCGATTCATATTGATCACTGGCACTAAACCAGGGTTCATACTGTTTTATCACCTTGCCTTTGTTGTTATAGACCGTACGGCCTGTAGCAACCCAGCGATTGTCGGTCGTAACACTGACCACACTACCATTCACTATCGTGAAGGCTTCGCCATCCTCAGCTTGTACCTTGGTCTGAAGCTCTCTCCCCAGACCATCACTCCATGTATAGCTCGTTAACCATCGACTGTTGGCACTGCCATGAACCTCACGTGCGGAAACGCCTGCCACCACCGGTAGTTGATGTTCCATCCAGTTATGAAGATTATAACTATAACTGATGGTTGGACTATCAATTGTATCCCCTTCTCCCGATGCTCCTTGTACGATACTTCTGGTCACCATTCCAAGTCCATTGAACTCAAAAATATGGTTCATACCATTGGGATCGGTGATCTTATAGGGCCGCATCAGACGATAGTTGTTTACTAGAGCAGAGGCCAGACCCATCGGATCGGTAACCTTCACTGGTAGCATCTTCTCACTATCCCATTGAAGAATGCTCTGCTGCTCCATCGCATCGTAATAACTTATTGGAACGAAGAACTGATTAACATCCGGGACCAATCGTTCAGACCTGGACCATATAAGGGTACCCGATTGTTCTGTCTCATAGCCGGATCCACCAAGTAGACTCTGTATCGTTTCGACAGTAGGCATAAGCGTATTGGCAACCCCTTGCTCTGTATTAAAAGCCACCAGTTGTTGAAGTGAGGTAGTATCGAAAGCCAACGTCAACGTATGGTAAGGTTGTCCGTGTGCCGCAATCTCTCCTAGTGCAAGACGTTGGTTACAAGCTGTATTATAGAAGAAGGTCTTTTTGTGGCTTAGCAGACGCTTAACAGCCGCAGTGCCGACTGTTGCATGATGGCTAATGGTAGGCGCACTATTGATCCATGTCAATAGTGCTTGGTGTGTAAAGAAAGCGGCTGCAAAACCCGAGTTATGCAACTCATACGATTTTTGCTCATAAGGAACACCTATCCGATAGTAAAGCGGGTTGGATGGCTGATTAATGAAGCTGTTTTCATCGTATTTAATCAGAACCTTATTCTGTTCTATCACTTGGTGATTAGTGGTTCTGGACATATAACTTACCGTAGCCGCTTTGGTCACATTACCCCAGTTATCTGTCTGAAGAGTCATTTGACGGGTAATGCGAGGATTATTGATGCTTCTTTCATAGCTAAACATAAAAGCATCGTAATCGGTCACATGGAAAACAGCATGAGGATTAGATCCTTTAGGCTGAAGCATTCTTATAGCATACGACTTCTCTGCCACTGTATAGGGAACCGCCTCTACATCGGATCCATCCTGTGCATAAACCTCCTGACGCAAGATATGTCCTCGTAATGCTCTGCAAGCCTCTCGCTGCTCCGTGGAGCTTAAAGAGTCAGGAAGGGTAGTGTCAGGTAAAAGAAAAGCTTTAGGGTCATTGAAATACTCTGAGATATACTGTTGGGTAATGGCTCCACTTTCATACAAGGCACCGGTATGATACCAAGTCTTCGTGTAAACAGGAGGTTGATCGGCTTCGCCTTGTAAAGTCAGAGGATGAACCGTATCAGTATCCCATTGTTCTACCATTCCAAAGCCTCTAAACTCCCGTTCTATCCCATCAAAATAGCCATGATGGTAAGCATAACGTGTGGTATAATGCGTATCACTAGGTAGGTCATGTATCATTGAGGACTCCACCACATGAACCGGGAATGGAAGTTTGGTAATCCACGGACGACCTTCAAGTTTATCTCTAAGATAGAACTTGGTGGAAGGTGCATAAGTAAGGGTGGTTGTAGAACCCATATTATTATCCATCTTGGTAAGAAGGAAAGGCTTCTTTCCACCTGTAAGCTCAGTATAATAAAGATTAGCACCTATTCCATTGCGAGCAGGAACCATAGAGGTTAAACAACTGGTTCCATTGCCCAATAGATCCATCACATTAACGTCTGCTAATTTATTAAATGGAGGAAAACACTTTATCTCAACAGCAGGACTCCAGCTGTTACCGGCTCTGTTTTTCCAATAGCGTACTGTTTTTGAGCCAAGATAGATTATATCGGTGGTACCGGTCCCATCAACGTCAGCTAGCCTGATACGTTGTTGCTCAAATTGAGTCGTAGAGTCAAAACGAGGGGCTCCTGCCATAGAAATCTTTCTCCCAAACCGGCCATAGCCCAGATTTGGCCAGTAATCGATAGATCCATTACGAATACGAACTATATCCGTCAGTCCATCCCCACTCATATCAGCCAAATAAATTGATTGAGTACCATCAGAGAAAACAACAGCTGGACCATTGTTTTCATCAATCGGCTTGCTTGTGCGAGTAGCTTGACCAAACCCGTCACATGCCTCACTGTAGTGAGCTATGAAACATTGATCCTCTGTGATCAGAATATCAGCATGCCCATCACCATTCAGGTCAACCATCCTTAAATCCGGGTCATTAAAATCGATATTGGGGATATCTTTAAACGGACGAAAAGCGTCCCATCGTCCTTTATCGTTTAGCTCAGTATAACCGGCCAGACCGGCTTGTAACACTCTCAGATCATTTCGACCATTGCCATCAATATCCCCTAGTTGAGTGATACCTGATGGAAGATTAGGTCGATCAAGAACTTGTGTCATGGCTCCTAACCAAAGCTTACCACTATTCTCAGGAGACTCATCATAATAGCCTCTATCACCCAGATTAGGTTTATAATACCAAGCCTCACTGTTTTGGTTTAATACACCACTTATTCCCTCACCATATAGATCAATCCAGCGAAATGCATCTCCACCCGGTAAATTCTCTAGTTCAGATGCACTCAGCTTATGATATAGAAAGGGTTCCTCAGACTCAGAGTATGAAAAAGATAAAGGAGGGAAACTCTCAATTTGTCCTCTATTATCAAAACCCTTAACGGTAACGCTCTTCAAAAGGGCCAGTTCTGGTCGCTGATCATGAAATAATTCAAGTATCTTAACAGGAAGTGGGTCGACACCTAAAGCACTAAAACGATGAAACATAACCATCCTTTTACAAATCCGGTATGTTCTAACCTCAAAACCTGAACGATAATTCGAAAATGGATCTAACCGGCAAGGCCAGGTTGACACTTCATTATATGATGGGGTATCACCCGAATGTTCTCCATAATCAAAGATCATTTCGAAATGCCATACTCCTGTATAAGGAGTATCTACAGCTGAGCTTGGCGTGTAATTACCATAACATACTCTTTTCAAATAGCGTTGATTGAAAGCCTCCTGAGATTGAAGTCGGCGCTCTTCATCTAATGTAGCAATTATATTAGAACTATTTTCAGGTTTATACTGAAACTCTATTAAATTACCGCGATTATCCGTCGTTCTTTCAATCAACCACTGGAACACCTTTTTAGGTTCAGAAGGATGAGAAATCCTACTATCATTACCCTGTCCGTAAACGGTGGTAACGTTATCACGTGTTATAGTACGCCAATGACTTATCCCGGTCGATTGTTCTTCCCACCTTTCAATACGAGCAAAAAGGCCCTCTGTTCTTGGCTTATACCCATAAACTAAAAAGATAGCGTTTTGAATACTTCTCTCTTCCGGTGCCAAAATTATCCCATTCTCATCCATAACACGAACCAAATCTTCAGCCCCTGACATAATATAGACATCCGACTCTTCATTGTCATGGTAAATTGGAATTCCTTTATCAGTTTTTCTTGAAATGGAAGCCAATCCAACCGAAAAACCTAATCCAAAAGCACTATTTCCTGAACCTGAATCATAGGAGAGTGTCAATTGTGGCATAAACTCACCCCTGGCTGAAGAAAAGGGAAGAGGTACCGAAATAGATCCTGTACCTGTGAGAGGATTAGCCTCAAACTTTTCTCCGATACCCTTTATTGCTCCTCCGCCTTTTGGTAAAGATAAAATCTTGTCAGGCGAGATTGTGTTCTTTGTCCCTTCTGTAGACTGCTCTGATTTAGTAGATAAGTCTTCTTTCTGCACACCAGGTATTTCAGTCTTACCACCAGTCTGATTAGACGCTTTATAAAACTGTCCTGAATAGGGTTGATTGGGAGTATTGGAATTAGAGCTCATATAATAGGGTTGATTTGGAGAATGAAAAGAATTCAAAAATTCTGTTGAACCACTTCGCAGCAGGGCAAGTATTGGGAACCAACCTAATTGACCCTGTGCGAAGTGCTAACAACATGTTTATAAACTATAGACTTAGATGTGATATAGCCTTTCTGATTTACAACAACTATTTATTTTAGTCTAGTTATATAGTGTAATTTAATAAGATTAGAATATCATCAACATCTGGAAAGATTGCATTACAACTGAGAGGGAGAGTTAGCTCAGAGTCAGAAGTATCTAACTCCAAATTAGTCATATTAAGACTAATAGTACTCCAATCAGAGGCACCATATACAGCCACCCAGGAAGTCGCAGGAATTGAATTTATGCTTATTGGTATATTTAACTCATTCACCTTTTTTCTTACAAAAAGCGTAATTGAGGTTATTTTTTTACTCATATCATGAATAAAATATGGAAAGTCATCATGAGTAATTGATAGTTCAGTGGATGAACCTGACCCGGATTGAGGATTTAGGAACTGATATAATTTATCAGTACACTCCTGTTTCAAACTAATCATCCTATGGTATTCATTCATACCTTCTCCCAATCCCATTAACTGTGTTAATTGAGCCGTTAGATAATTAGTAGCCGCTGTTTTAAGAACACCATCTTGTAAGGAGGTATAATTAATATGAATAATTACATCAGATATGGTATCATAATCAAACTGCCTTATTTCTGCGGGGAGTTCCAATAGCCAATTACTGATAACTCCGGCTCCTTCGAAAGGCAAATATCTGCTGTCGTTGAAATTAAACTCAAACATACCTGTATCCTTTATCCCGGAACTCGTGGCAATGGACTGAATTGCCGCGCCGGCTGAAACAAAGCGTGGATCCTCAATAGTTGTGCTCTGCTCATAAACCCCATTGGTAAGCAATGCATTTTTCCTAAACGAGCTATTCAATAAAGTCAACTTACAATTAACATTGGTATAGGGTCCTGTCACGGCAGGTATAGAAATACTTATCGATTTAATTCTGCGCTGATATTGACCTGGGTAGTCTAAGTCAAACATCATCTCATTAAGACTGATGTTACAATGTCCTTTCGTCTTCAGGTCAAAGAGAGCTTTTGGATTAATCAAAGAAAGTGAGACATGTTTCTGCAATTCAAGACGACGCTTATTATTGTCAGTATAACTAGAATCCATTCGATGCAGATCATAAGTGAGCGTTTCGCCGGCTAATAATCCTTTGTATAAAGAATCCCAATAAGTAGTGTTAATGAAGGTTGAATTTGTCTCACCTAATTCAAAACGGTACGCCTTTTCTGCCTTTCGAGACATCTCAAGGGCGAGTTTATAGGCAGATAAATAAACATCTGAAAGCCGAGATATCATCCAACCATAAAGTTCAGAAGAGGTAAATTTATCTTCCAAGAAGGCTTCTACCTCTTTATTCTGGTTTATTTGTTTCTCTAACTGAGCAAGCTCATTTTTAGCCATCTCTAGTCGAATACTAGCCGCCAAGATCTGCTTTTCAGATTGCTTCACCTCAATAGACGCTAAGTCTTTCTGAAGTTTCCACTCTTGCTCTCGGCGCTTAAATCCACCATTGATACCAGATAAAGAGGCTCTACTATTCGAAGTCGAAGCTAAAGAAGAAAAATAAGCTGATACTGCTCCTAGATATGAGGCGATGTTAGAACCACCATATGTAGCTGTAATTGTTGGTGAGCCCCCTGCCCCAGTTGTACCCAAATTATAATTTGGAATATGAGATGCATACGACCCCAAAAGAGATGTCATGCCTGCTACTTCCGATAAACCCATACTCTCTTCTATAAACAACAAATTATCTTTCTCTTCAATCATCAATCCGGTAGTAATCAATTGGGTATAATGTTCTATTCGTTTTTGAGAGGACTCTGCTGCTATAGTAAGAGATTCTAATTGGGTTTCAGACTCAGTAACAGCCGCCATTTTCACTTCTTTCATTACATCAAACAGCCTAGATTCATGCAAATTACGAAGAAGACCAAGCTTTTCAGAATCCTTCTTTTCAAGAGCTGATAGAAGAGATTGACCTAAACTTTTTACCTCACTGGTAAACTCGATTGCTTTCTGAAGAAGATATTGGAACTTATATGCAGGTAAGAGAGTATTTATCTCATTAAGTGCAGCTCCTATGCTTAATCCGGCAGCCTTTGCTCTGATAAGTAACATTGGGTCAATAGGAGGTTCAAAAAGAGCCAATTTCCTTTCAACACCATCTATATTCATACAATGATGAATTTTGAAAAGACGATCTGCAACCACATCCCAATAAGATAACAACTTATCATTTTGAGGAATACCAAAATATAGTGATGTTAAATAGGCAAAGTTAGGTAATGATTTATCCATATTTGTATTCCCACCATTACCATTATTAGTTCCTATAATATAATTACTAGTCTTAGAAAGAATATTACCAAATTCATCAATAGGATTAGCCAGATACCCCTTAACAGAGATTGGAGTTACATTATGCTTCCTTGTCTGTTCAGGTCGGCGTCCTAATAGATTCGCTGCAAGAATGTAGAGTTGCAAAGACTCTTGAATGGTTTCCCAGGAATCTCGGGCAAAAAGCGAATCGGCCCATGCAATAAGATTATCCAGGTATTTCATATACACATACTTCATATAGGCGATAATTCTCATTTTGGCTATTGCATGCGGATCAAAAGGGTTTTTCTCCCAATTCCGTACTTGAGCTTCGAACTCCACTAACCCATAATATTGGTTTAGCGTAGCTGAAACACCTCCATTTGAATTACTAGCATTAGTTGCAAGATCAAAAAAGGGCTTGAACATCCAAAATCTTGCAGCACCATTACTCTCTCCTGCATCATTATTCGTAGGATTAAAAATATAATGCAACCAGTTTCTTGCCTCATCATAACGTCCTAAAGCCATCAATCTTTCAGACATGGTTAAAGGAATATGAAAGAACAGTTCATAGTTATAGGATCCATAGGCAGATGTTCTAAAGAAATCTATCTCCATTTTTGGATAGGAAACCAAATTAGGATGAGCATAAAAATTAAAATTCTTATCATTCTCGATTCTGGTAAACAGAATGTCATTGCTAATTAATTGTCTTTTTAAAAGGGAATTTTCCGAGCTGGGGCTTAATAATTCTTTATATCCATAACGATTAACGACTCGCTGAAACAAATCTACATATGGGTGATAGAATACATTAGCTGTAAATTCATCATTTATCTTAGTCCTAACCACTCCTTTTGTGGTAGAATCAGAAGGATAACCGTCATTTAAAACTATTTGACTATTCTCTGAGGATGTGCCGGAATCAGAAACTAAAGCTTTTAATGACAAATCATTTCGATTTACAATTACAGTACTATCACTCGTCGTATAATAGGTTGCAGATGTATACTCCTTGATTCTTTGTTGAACTGTGGCATCTAATATTTGAGTTGATGGCAGATCTTTAATTAATACATCGAATAGCGAACTACTTGAAGATTTAAAAGTGTTAGGTGCAAGTTTTCCAGTGAAAATAAATGAACCAAGTCTATCATTTACAAAGAAAGGATCCTGACTATAATATCCAGGAGCAGTTATTCCGGCTGCCAACCATCTTGAAACATTTTCTCCCGAAGGCAGTAAAATCTTACAGTTTGAGTTTAATGGATCAAAAAGATTATAACTTTTCCTAAAAGAATAACTCCCATTTGTATACTTAATTAAGCCAACAGGAATAGCTATGTGTGGTGTGTCATTAATTACTTGCTTAATTGCAAGCTGATTATTCAATAGATCAGCATCACTAACAGATGTTAGATATGCTCCGTATCCATCAATAACTGTTGGCTCTTCAACAATACTAGAAAAGTTAAACTCACCAATATAAGCTGCATAACTAGGACCCAACGTCGTATTCTTTGGGTCTATATCAATTGGCCGCCCTAGATTATATGCCACTTTTACAACAAAATGCTTCCAAACAACTGTCGTGTCATTAATAAAACGGTCTGTCGTCATGGTTAATTGCACGTTGGCATATTTAGAACTTACATAATAACTATTGTTTATATTCGTAGTATATGGATCACCATAGTGGAATTTATTGGTGGCGCTAGCTTCAATAGCTTTTTTCCAAACTAAAGGCTCTTTTGATAATTGCCTTTTACCCCAAGCACCGTTCGAAAAAACGCTCCAACCAAGCCGAACCTCCTGATATTTATCAGGATTAGGGACAGGATAATCATCACCGGCAGGTTTGATAGTTACCGTTTTTCGCTCTAATGCCTTTTCACAGAATTCCAACCAGGTAATAATAACATATCTATTCCATTGCACTATACCTATTTGTTCGCCTTGAATATCTATATCCAGTTCTGTCCAGGGTTCCCAATAAGATTGATTAACCCACTTACGATAGAAATATTTACGTGGATTAGTTCGTGATCGTCCAACAACATGCAAATCAGTCGGAACTGTATCAACACCAAAATCTGGAGTTTTCATTTGGAGATGATGTCCTGAAAACGCACAAACCTCAAGGTTAGCTACCTCCGCCAAACCAGACAAATAATCACGGTAAATCTGCTCAACTGAATCATCCGAAAGATCACTCTGCTTTAGTTTTTTCTCAAATTCTTTATAGAGTGGTGTTTTGTCTGATCGTAACTCTGGAAGAAGGTAGTTTTCCGGATATAAGAAAACTTTTCGGTTTGCTTCCCAGACCCTATAGTTACGTCTCCAATCCCATTGTTTAATATTTTCCTGACTAAACTTTATTTCAGGGAGAAGACCTAACAAGGATCGATTTATCATCGTTTGAACCGCAAGCGTTGCCTCTTTAATACGAGAAATTCGTCCGCAAGATGCCATTTGAGTATCAATAAATAAGTATTCAAAAAGATGCTCAGGCGAAGTAAAAAGAATATTTTGTATGGTCTTCTTTTTACAAATAAAATCTACCATTGCATTTCGTTGCAGCTCTCGCAGTTGATTGCGTATCGGAACGGCTTGTTCCAACCAAGTTGATCTTGTAAATGAAGCTTTAGCAGAATATCTAATGAGTCGAGCATTCTCCGATGAAATATCGGAAATGTTGCCCTGTGTACTCTTTGCTATTTCCTTAAGTTGAGAATAAGTTACTTTTGTTTTTCTTGTCAAATTAATAACATTTTCAACCGTTCTAACCCATTCATCATCGGTCATTATTGAAAGTGATACAGTGGAGGATAGTCCTGACTCATCAACCTCTGAGGTTAACCAGCCCGTTGCTTCCTTCAGATAATCAAGCACTGCTGTTTTTGTCTCCTTACTATACATCTCAAAGATAGAATACTCAGACCTAAAAAGATCGAGATGAAGCCTAGTTGATTTCTGTAATTTTACCCATCTTGAATATTCAGGCTTATCAAAAAACGCCCAACTTTTTGCAGGAAAATGACTGAAACGTAGCCAAGACCGGGTTCCATTCTTGATCTCTCCAAGAATGTAATCAATATCAAAGGAACTAAACTGGTTTACCTTGACATAAGATGCACACTTCCAAAAAACTTCAAGAAATATACCTTGAATTGAATAAAAAAGAATGGGATTGTTTGAGTTAACAAAACTATTGTAGGTAAAATAATAGTGAGCAGGTTTAGTTAATGGTTGCCCATAATCTTTCATATATTTCTCAAACAATAACTGCACTATATTATAATCAAGACCACTAAAATTGCTTAACTTCTGATAAAGTGCATCACGCATTAAATAATTTACCAATTGTTCTATAGTATAAAGAACACGTGCCGTAATAGTAGGCAAAGGAGAAGGCAGGTTAGGATTAGCGATAATATTTGGAACTATTTTCCAACATAAATCTTCCGCATCAAGATAAGAGCTCAAACATTGATAAATCAAATCCCTTCTACGTCTTAAACTTTCCATACTTACCGATGAGTCCGAATCAAGCGTAAGTATATCGGTATAGAGTTGTTGAGCAACATCTTCTTTGACGAGCATCTGTAGAAGTCTCTTTAATGAGTCCAGTAATGTTGTTGGTATGATCTCTTCTTCTTGTGTTCCTGTAGGAACATCATTCATTGAAGAATAAACAACAACCTGATCTTTTAATAAGGCAGGAAGATATTCTTCAATCTCATTCTGAGTTGGTTGGTTACTCTGACTCAGATTCTGGACCGCAGCTTTTTGACTGGTGAGAACTTGCGAAAATTTTGTCTGAAAAGAGAGCTGAGAAGAAGCATCAGACGTATCATTAGAAGCTAAAGAAGATATTGCTAATGTTGTCAAATGGTTTTTAACAAGTGTTGCCGCTTGCTTTATAAATACGTCAACATCATTTTTGTCTATAAGATGGCTTCCCCACTGGGAAACCATGTAATCTAATCTTTCAAATGGACTTGACAAATAGTACTCATGAGAAGTAACTGTTAGTTTATTCTTAGCATCTATAGAATCAGGAAATAGATAAGGAGATGCTGTTATAAAGTTTGACAAATTGGCTAAATCAGTTGTTGAACTAACTTGCTGGGTGATACTTCCCGATTCCAATTCAAAAAGTTGAGAAATAGAGTTCCATTGGTTTTGATTTGGTTCACTTTCCGGACTAATATATCTTTTCCTAATATCCTTTAATTCTGTTCTAAGGTCACCTAACCATGAAACAGCATCATACTCCTTTAAGAGGATCTTCGAACCAGATGGACGTTTTGTGCTCATTAAATAAATGAAGTCGTCTATTGAAAAACCTGAATTTCGAATTTGATTAAGCTCATTCAGAAAAATCAATGAATCCTTCGGAATCTTTGAGTCAAAAGTAGGTGAAGCATTGAATACTGTCACGGGATGCCTACCAATTATTTCAGTCAAGGCAAAATATTCACTGACAGAAATCCCTGCAATTCGAGAAAAGCTGGATGCTCCATACAATATACTTTGATAAAGTACAATATCGTTTGATAAAAGACTACTTGGTAAAAGCTTCTTAACAAACAAACTAAACTCATCTACTGTCAGTTCATTGATCGCAGCCATTCGGTTCATAACCGGAGCAGTAGTAAAAGAGGAGGTTGTATAGTTGATTACTGCATCATTAACCTTTGCCCCATATGTTGCCGAATACAAAGATTTAACATTCTCATAATTCTCATTTAAGTTAAAAGGTTTCCACCATGTAAGCATCTCGGTTATATCTACCGCATACTCTATATGTAACTTTTGAATATAGTATAGATGCTTTAAAAAATCATTTGTAACCCCATCAACAGTAGAAATACCAAAAGCAAATAATACTCTATCTAGTTCATAAAGCGTCCAACCAGTTACTCGATGCAATTGTACAAATTTATATAATTTGATAAGCTCTTCATCTGTCAACGGAATTATTGCATCCTCAAGTTTGCAAGACTCTATGAATTCAGCATTATTTGATGTAGCCGTGACGTTAAAAAGTACATTTTTCTTTGTACCATTGATGTAACTGGATTTCAAGTAATCTAAAATATCAGGGTATGATAATCCGGTGTATTGCATAAAGCCAATTACACTACACCCAGACATTGAATGCAGTAACCCATCAATAATTACATTTACAGATTTTCTGATTTCTGAATTAAAATCTTCATATACATTTCCAAAAACCTGATTACCAATAATCCGTTCTTGAAGTTTAGGGGAGATCTTCAAATAGGACAAAGCCATATTTAACTCTTGGTCTGGCATATAATTAACGGAACTTGAAAAGCTCAAGGGTACTTGAGCTGCGATCTGCTCACGCGTAACCCCTACCATTCCAAGATATGCATCAGCTTCCTCATTCCACAGGTGAAATGGCAACACCCATGGGTAAGAACCTGATTTTAATTGATCATACACAGCAGGAATGAGCTTCTGTGGGTAAGCTTCAATATCCTCAGAATCACCTTCTGTTTGTTGAGCCTCACCCGTAGGTGTTATTTTCATCTCTAGTACCTCATTCACTATATCCAGATAAGGTATTTCTTGATTGGTGTTGTTACAATTCAAAAGTAGAGTTGTAATATCTGGTCTGCGGCTATTTAATAGTTCCATAAACTTTGGCGTACTCCCTCCTGTAAGTGAATTGTGAGTATTACAAAAGTTTATAAGATCCATCAAGTAGGCAGCCGGGCCATAAACGGATTGACAATGATCACATTGACAGTAATCTTGAGAGCCAAATAATTGACCTAAGATACTCATTGTATTATTACAATCGGCTATACCTAACGCTTGAGCATCCCTTAAATCATGTGTCACATGAAGATAGGTCATAAAAGCGGCTAGAGTCGAACTTTCAGCATTTCTAAAGATCTCCGTAGATACTTGCTGGTCTACTGACACACTCTGTGTGATTGATTTAAATTCTGCTAGACCCATGGCAGCAACCGATAGAGAAGAATGTAAATTTCTATTCCATAATAATTTGAAATATGGAACTTTGCCAGTCTTGGGAAGTATTGTATATACTCTCTGTATAGCTTTTAGAGTTTGAACAAAAGAGTCTTTTACAAAACCTGAGGCAGTAGGATAATTGTAGACATCTACTGAACTATCAGTTAAAGGGCTTTCGGCAAAATCAAATGTCGGATTAAGATTCACAAAATCACTTAGATAGTCTATTGATATTTGAGTGTCATTTTCAACATTCTGAGCTAGATGTTGCGATGGATAATAAGATTCAACTCCATCGGCTAAATATTTTGCCCATGAAGCAAGTTTCTCAACATTGGTATCCCCTACAAACTCAGGAGGGGCTGTCAAATTATTCTGACTAAAATAAACCTGCCAATCATTGGCTGTTTTAACAAACAAAGGATCCTTTGAGGCAGAAAAATCGGTTAACATTTTTTTCGTCAGACTTACACTTCCCGCTGAAAGGGTAGTAAAAACGGTGATATCTTTAAATTTATTTACGTCTGCTACACTAAGTCGATTAGTGCTAACCAATTCATTTAGTCGATCCCAAAAATCAGCTTCAGTTCCTTCATTCTTCAAGAGCTCTTTTAAAAGCGTTTGGCCAGAGCTTTGAGATATTCCTACTGTATCGATTAATTGCCTAAAATCAGGTTTCGGGTTTACAGTAGCTGTAAGGCTATCAGCAACATAACTAATTACTGAATCGGCAGCTGTTTCAGCCACTGTCTCAACTTCACCACTTTTCTTAATCAAATTACTACTAAGTGCACCCTTTACAATCTCTTTTAACTGAGTTTTTCCTTGCAATATAAGATTTGCAAAAGAAGTCTCCCCTGCCGATGAAAGCAATGCATACAGAACATCATAATCAAGCCCGGAGACATCATTTAATTGCTGAACGGCAACCCATTTTTTAATCTCAATGGTATTAATATCCAATCTTCTACTCAACAGCATAATATCCGATTCCGATATCACACTTAAGTCAAGATTTGCTGTTTCAACTCTTAGCTTTGAATCTATAGTTGTAAAAGTGGAGCTGCCAACATATGGTTTAGTACCAACAATTAAATTAATAGTCTCTTCTAAGTTTGAATTCAAGATGATCGGCGACTTTATCAATACTGTAACATTATCAGTATCTACAACATCTATCTGCAAATCAAACTCATTTACCGCACCTGCAATTAAAACGTGATTATATAAAACATAATAACCACCATCAGCACCGGTAACAGCCTGACTTATAAAAACACGACTACCCTCTTTAATCTGATAAACCTTAATGGTTTTCCCTGAAAGAGGCAGCTCATTTGAATCTACTACTATCCCTCTTACAAGCCTACTAATGGTCTGTGCTGTTGCACTTGTAATAAAGGAAAACTCAACTCGTTTCAAAAAGAAATTTGAAGTTTCTAAAACTTCAGATTTAAACCTTAACTCCTGATTTACACTAAACTCAATAATAACTTTTGGATACCTCTCAACAAAAAATTGATCTGAAACAACATAATCAATATTGCCAGCACTATCGGTTAAAAGAGCTGATGAGTTTAATTTGGTTTCACTACCACTTGCAGAGAAGACTTTTACATCAACGTCTGGGGCGGGTAGAGATGATAACTTATCAATTACTTTCAACATAAAGGTATTGTTTCCTATACCTGTCTTAAACAAAACAAGAGTTTGGGTTGTGTTTACAACATTAGAGGTTACATAATTACCCGTAGATTTAATAATCTGTGATCCCGAATAAATTTGAATGTAGAAAAGTGGGTATTTGGAAGCAAGTTGGCTATCAGTCGATGTAAAAGTTACACTGCCTGAAGAATTGGTAATAAGGGTAGCTGAGTTAATTTTTGTGTCAACTCCGGTTGAACTATTAAAAGAATGTAGTTCGATTCCAACATTTGCCAATGAAGCACCATTTTGGTCATTGACGTGAATTGTTAGTGTATAAGCCATGGTAAATATTTTGTCAGATTATTATTATTCTTCTTGAATTAAAACAGAATTATTAGCAAAGACGAAACAATATACAATAACACCATATTAAGTCGAAATTAACGACTTAAATAAAACTTAGGATTGTAAAATATTCATACATACTAACATTATGCATACAATAATATGCAAAGTAAGTATACCTAATAAACTTCAATATTCAGAATTAAAAATTAGAATTCAAGCATAACGTATGTTAAGCCTTACACATAGTTTATCTTATAATTTCTATGTTTACACTTTAATCCCATGCCATGCAAAAATGACTAAATCAATTCTGTCAATGCAGAAATACATATAAAGGGTTATCTGCTTAACTTAAGTCTCTCTTAATCAACTCGATGTTATAACAGACTACACTAAGAGTTAACAAAAACTATACACTCTACCAGCTTTATCTTTTAGTTGAAAGCTTTTGTTATTATGGAGCGACAACAGTTAGATTACTCTAGATTTTTTTTCTAGAATCTATACTGACAAAGATATAAAAGGTTTTTTTTCGACAATACAATTTTCATAAAAAAATGGAAAATATTTTCTTTAATCCTAATAAATTCATCAACACATTACAAAACAAACATTTACATAACATGCAAATACTCTTCATGTAATGCAACCTTTATGTAATAGCAAAATAGATATTTCTTAAGTGGTATTAATGAATTGTTTGTATTTCCTGCAATAACATTATACATTGTAAATCTCTGTTGGTCTCTCTCATAACCAATAGTTAAGGTATCTAGAACAGATAACAACTTATTATCATCACTTCATACCCCCCTCTCTTCACAGCTTCGCCCCGTCAGTCACAGCGGTTTTATCCTAAACCGCTAACTAACAACAGCTAAAACACTAAACAAAACACATGCAATTTCTGCACATATCTTGAGATTCTTCATAAAGTTTTGCCAGAGTAGATTACAAGTAAGAGTGAGTAAATTTAATAAATTGTTCGAACATCAAAATCCTTCTCTTCGCTTCCCCTTCGCTTCCCCTTCGCTCTTTGTCCATATACTTTTGAAAATTACTTTTTCATTTCTTCCGTTTTATCCACTCAAATTCGAACGATTAATGGAGAGGGAGCGAAGGGCGAGCGAAGAGCGAAGGGAGAGGTAAGCCTAAAACTGGAAATAAATGAAAGGTTGAAAACTGGCAGAATAGGCCTGATAACAAATTAAAGCGACCACCAGAAACATAACAGCCTTTAAGAGTAACGGACTATCGGAATAGCTTTCAAACATCCATGTTTTTAGCCGATCGGGCAACCAATGGGTTATATAACCCAACAGCATAACCAAAAAAACACCTTTATACTCAACTAACACTGTTAAAGCCTCACTCCATCCCATATTATTCGAGACTTGGTTATACCACGATGCAATATGTTCCATGCTCTCTCCCCTAAAGAAAAGTCGCGTAAAAGTGATAAAACAAAAAGTCAAGGTTATCTTCCAAATAACAGCAAGATACCCTTTACTCTCCTCCCATGGAGAGACATTTCGCCAATATTTATAAAAGATGATTCCTAAACCATTCAAGCCTCCCCATATAACAAACTTCCATGATGCACCATGCCATAAACCACCAATGAGCATCGTAAGCATTAAATTAATATTCATGATCAAATACCGGTGCACAGAATCAAAATAAGAGCTCAAGGCCAAGAAAGTAAACACTACAAACGCAATGGATAAAGTGACAATTAAACTTCCTGATGCTAATGAAACCCCGGTGAGAATGAGACCCGTGATTAAGATACTTGCATATGATCCTGTTTTGTTTCCCCCCAATGGGATGTAGAGATAATCTTTCAGAAAAGAGGAGAGAGAGATATGCCATCTCTTCCAAAACTCCCCACAGTTTAATGCCTTATAAGGGGAGTTAAAATTAAGAGGAAGATGAAAACCCATCAAAAGAGCCAAACCGATAGCTATATCGGTATAACCTGAGAAGTCACCATAAATCTGTAATGAATATCCTACCAATGCCATCAAATTTGTAAAACCACTGAACATCGAAGGAGCATCAAAGACCTTATCAAGAAAATGCATCGCTATGAAATCAGCAAAAACCATCTTTTTTATAAGCCCTTTTAAGATCAGAAAAGTCGCCCTGTTAAACTCAGCACGCTTAACTAATGTAGGCCTTTCAATCTGCGGAATAAACTCGGCTGCTCTTACAATTGGCCCTGCAACCAAATGGGGGAAAAAACTTATAAAAAACCCATAATCAACCATCGAGTTGATCGGCTCTAGCTTTTTCCTATAAATATCGACACAGTAGGTTATCGTTTGAAATGTAAAAAATGATATCCCAATAGGCAATATAATGGTATCAACTCTAAAAAAATCGGTTTGAAGCAGTGCATTTCCCCAAGCCGACAAGACATTTGTCACAACTAAATCAGCTCCGAAGAAATCATTCAATGCATCAACTAAAAAGTCGGCATACTTAAAATAGAATAGGAAAAACAGATTGAGAATAACACTAACCGAAAGCCATACTTGCTTTATTACATTCCTCTTCTCATAATAAATAGCCTTTCCAAGCCAAAAGTTTGAAAGGGTGGTAAACAATAAAAGCAATACAAAAAGACCAGATGTCTTGTAGTAAAAAAAGAGAGAAACAAAAAAAAGATAGGTTGTCCGTATACGAATATTCCTATAAACTAAAACGAAGAAAAGGTAAACCACAGCCAGAAAAATCCAGAATGCAGCCTGGGTAAAGATCAAAGGGAAGGCCTCAGAAAAGGCAAAGATCTCGGTTAATCTACTCATTTAGGCTCTCCTTTCTGAATGGGTTGTATAGTTTTACTATTATTATCGGTAATAGCTTCAACAAAGGCTTGCCAAAAAAGATCTCCTATCAGATCATACCCTTTACGAGTAAAATGAACCCGATCTCGACTCATTAATTTGTTGCGATGCCACTTCCCGGAAGAACCTAGTCCGCCCATTATACCATAAAGATCCCAAACCGGCATCTTGTACTTTCTACCTAACCCATGAATAATGGCCTGTTGCAATCGTGTATTCTTATTTGGACGCCTCTTTTTGTAGTAGCAATCATTTGGGACGGTAAGAACTATTGCCACCTCCTTATTTAGTTGAAGCATCGTCTCAATCATCGCCTCATACCTCTTGCGAAAAGCAACCGTATCAAAGTTATTTGTATAAGCATCGTTGGTGCCAATGGAGATAATCGCCAAATCAACGGTAAGCTTCTTAAGCTGCGGATAAAAATACTCACACCTCTTATACGTAGCAAAAGAGGCTCCATTAACACCTATGCTATGATAAACTAATTGCCCCTTGGAATTGATGATCTCAACTCCCATAAGTAGCAATCCATCACCGGTAAGATGAGGAGTTAGGGTGTCCATTCCTGGCAATAGGCTATCTACCCCTGTTACCTCTTCAGCATTCGGGGATATGGAATCATACCCACCTTCTTGAACTTGATACCCCTTTTCGAGGTTTTGTTGAAGGCTAACGTATAATGATTTCACAGGCTCAGAAAACCGAAAAACCTGAGATAAAGAGAGAGAATCATAACTAGCAGGCGTTGCATGCTGATTGCCGGAAAAAAGAGTAAGCCTTGTTTCTGGCGATGATGCCTTATAAAACACTCTTACTTCATCGAAACAATAGGTGGTATCATTAAGACTCTCTTTTGAAGAAGGGCTAAAGAATAACGTATCGTGATTATCTGTCAGTTCACAAGTTATTCCCGTAATACCCCATTTCGAAGAGTCCTTGATTAAAGAGGATCGGAATCCCTTCCACCTAGATTTATTCCCAACGAAGGTGTAGTTAACCGGGGCATTTGTTCGGGCAAGACGATAGGGAAAAACAAGACCTCTTGAGACCGGTTTATTATGGATAAATGAAAAAAAGCGATGTCTAAGTTGGTCTGAATAGATATCAGCTTGAATATGCGAGCCTCCTATATGGATAATAGAGAGAACTCCTGTATCTCCATTTTTAATACTATTAAGTTTATTTAGGAAGTGAAGAAAGGATTCAGACTCTCTGGCATAATAGAGCTGATTTTTATCGTATTTCACCAAAGTTGGATAGGCCTTAAATGTGGTATCAAGATTCCCAGCTAAAACACTATAAGCCACTATCCATGTGAAAAGTATAATTAATAACCTCCTCATTTCTTTGTTTTTACTAAATCAAGACTAAGAGCCGTAAAGAAAAGTTCAGAGATGACGCCAGTGCCTTTAGGAGAGAAGTGGGTATAATCATCTCCCGCAAGACCCTGTTTGACCCATTCAGGCATAGATCCACTCCCACCCATTGCTTTGTACATGCTCCAATAGGCATTTCCATTGGCGATATTAGCCTCTAAAAGCAGTTTATCCATATATGGCAGGAGAGGATAGGTTCGCATCTCACCGCCTATTCTTGTCGACATATCCGTTGGCCCAATAAAAATCACCTGAACCCCAGAAAGATGCCTTTTTACCCATGAAAGATGCCGCATTAACCCCTTCACATAATCCCTGACTTGAGTTGAATCTTTCACATAAGGGATTGTATTTCCCCCATATTGGAAAATCACCAGATCGGGAGAGAGGTTTCTTCCCATAGCACCGAATGCTTGTCCATTCATGTTACTAAAAACCGTACCGGAGCATCCCCTCATGGCTATATTATCTAAAGATATGCCTCCAGAGCCATCTATTGTTAACCCATAGAAATCAGGAGAATCGACACCCTCCAACTCAATAACTATCTTAGCCGGAGTAGCATTGAAAGATAGGTCAACGGCATGATACATGCCATCTGATTCAAGGAAACCCTCTTTCACTGATATTCCATCAGAAAAGACTCTAAATCTGACGGGGAAAAATGAATTTCCATAATGAAGTTTAATATGAGAATAACGTTGAAGACGTTCAAAGGCTCCTTTATGCGGACTAATCTCTATGGACGCTTTAACCGGAGTTCTATTAGCAATGTGGCTAGAGTCAATTGACCCGGTTAAAGGAGGGGTAAACCGCGAAAAAGAGTTATAAATTCCATACTCTTTATGCTTCTGAACTCTTTGTGTTGGATCAAAAGCGGCATACCGACTCCAATTTCCAACTGGAGTAACTCTGATAGCCAAGTGTTCATAAACTTGAAGAATTGGGATGAAACCGGGGCCGCCCCCGCCATAGATCCCCTGTAAACGATTCCTGATATATCCAGAGATTCGATCCCCCTCAATTTGAGAATCGCCATAATGGAGGATACGACAGCCAGATGAATTGAGTTTTTGATGTAAACCCTCAATAAATGAAGCCTTATCACTTGGGTATACAATATGGACGATATCTGAAGTATCTAAATCAGAGAAATCAGGAAACCGACGTGTATTAGAATCAGGAAGCGATTTAATAACCTCCGCTACAATGCTATCTGCCCGAGTATTCGCTTCTTCATGTTTCACTCCAAAAAAGTGGGAAACTGTTGGATACTTCACCAGATGACCAAAAACCTTAAATCCATCCTCGGTGATGCCGCCGCCAAGATCATGCTCTTTGCTGAGAAACATAAGCATTAAAAGCATTGAAAAAATAGTAAGAATGAAAGAGAGTATTCTTTGAGGTTTCATCTAGCAGTAATCCAGGCGAGTGATTTGCGGCAAAAATAGAAAAAAGTAACCTAGGGTAACGACCTTATTCTATCTTTGCTCAATAAATATCAATTTAGTCATGCCACTTTCTCCTAAAACATTGCAGATACTCTACTATTTGGGAGTAACAGCTCTTTTACTTGGCGCTATTGATCCATTGGAAGGTTCTATTCTGATTGCATCTGGAGCCACTCTACTATCAGCAGTAAGCCTATTCAAAAAGGATCGCCATAAGACCATTTTCCTATTGAGCACCATTGGCATACTTCTGGGAGTCGGCTTAATGTGGTTCTTCTCCTCCTTAGGTGGCTTTGGAGGTAATAGCGGAAGACCTATGTGGTATGGGTTTTTTCTACTACCCTATCCTTTAGGTTGGCTAGCCATTGTCATTACTCTTTTGGTAAGGCTTTTTAAATCAAAAAAATAAAACTATTCCTACTTATTTTTCTCGGTATACTGTTCGGCAAAATCGATTGTCGCCGTCCAACTCCATTGCTTATGGGGCGCAATAGCGACGCCAACTCTTGTAAATACCGGCGTCAAAATATTTTCGCGATGTCCACGTGAAGCGACGCCATCATCTACCAAAAGTTGAATAACAATTTCTCTTGCAGTAGATTTCCCTGCCGAGAGATTCTCTCCTGCATATCCATCCCTTACCCCATAACGATTCATCCGCACAAAAGGGTCAGCGCCATCAGATCCATCATGATCGAAGAAATTCCTTAGTTCCATATCCCTTGCATGATCTCTTGCCGCCTTACTGATCCCTTCAGATGCCCTTACAACCCCCATTGCGGGCGTCTTCTTCATTGCCTTGACACACTCTATAACCGCTGCTTTCCCTTCATTAGTCATCAATAATCTGCCATCCTCTTCTTGCATCGTATAAGGCTCATTAGGTAAAAACCAAGCTACTCTTGGTTCGATGTACTCTGTGGCATACCGTGATGGATCTGTTCTTGCCTTACATAATTCTACGATGACTAGATTCTCCTCCTGACTTAGATAATCCACCTTTAATAAAGTCGCTCCTTCAGGAGTCCATGGATCAATGGTCTGTCCTATTACAAAAGAACAAATAAAAAACATCTTCATAGCCAAACTGGCAACTAAGACTCGGAATTTAAAACTTTTCATTAGCCTAGAATTCAATTTATGATAATATTAACCCAAATGATCCCTTTATATTATCCTGAATGAAAATTAGAGATAGAATGCTTTTTTCACTGCCAATGAATTAAGGCAATCCACATAACTATGGTTAAACTCTCCTACCTCATCAAAGATATACTCTAGGGATCGTCTATTCTTTAAGTGAGCTGTTTCATAAACAACCATTAAACGTGGAATCTGTCCTAAACTCTTCAAACCACCCTTTAGAACCCACTCCTCCATATGTTCTGCATCAATTTTTATAACAACCCCTCTGTCAAACGATGGATTAAGTTGTTCCAATAAGATATCGAGAGTGGTCAGTGGTACTCTTTCACTAACCCCTGTGCCGGGGGCAAATAGTGAGGCCAGGCCACTAGCTCCTTTATTCACTGTCCTGATAGCAAACTCAGCAGTCCCTAGATGATCACTTAAAGCCGCTTTGACTGTAGTAACTCTCTCTTCAAGTCCGTTTAAAGCGAGATTCTTTGTAAGACTTTTAAAGTTATCCTCTACGGGTTCAATGGCAATACAACTCTTTCCATTTTTAGCCATCCAAACTGAATACTCTCCAACGCAGGCGCCAACCTCTATAAAAAGGTCAAAACAAGACAATGAATTTGATATCAGCCGTTTAATCTTATATTCATACCCACGGTTAGCATACATAAAATCAGTGGTATGTGCGCGACAATATATCTTTCCCATTCCTTGATTAACATACATATCTCGCTTTGGAGGACGCCCAGCCAAAATATATACGACCCCATTAATCATCCAGTTAAAATCTAACCTTAACGCACTATGGCCGAAATATCTTATATAGGTTCCGGCCTTTTCTTTTATACTTACCTTCATTAGTCTACAAAATTAATTCTTATAATCTTTATTCACTTTTCATCATCTTCGTGACAATTCTTAGCCTTAAAAACAAAATCGCAGCAATGGCACACATTAGCGGCGAGATGCCATAAACCCACCAATATTCATTTGGTTTATACTCTCCAACTATTACAATTAAAAACTGAATTCCTGATGCAAATATCTCAGCAAGAACAAAGAAAGCAGATACCTTAAAAGGGCTTACAATCAGCTTCCAACTATAAACAGTAAAAAATAACAGAAGTAGCATTAGTCCATCTATTATCCCTAGCCATAAAAAACTATAACTAAGCATATATGCCAGAGAGTCACATGCCAGATGAAGGACAATTCCAGCGGATAATAGAACCAATGGAATTCGCCATTGTTTCCGATACAGAGCGATTAAAAAGAAGCTGAACAATAAAACGCCAATGTTCATATGGATCCAATGCAACCCCAAAGAATTGGCGGCTCCATCATCTAACTGGTACCTTAACATATGATCAAAATCTATCACTGACCCAAGCATTATCCAAAACACACTTCGACTAATCGAGAGGTTTTCCTTGCGAGCAACCAATGTCCCAAGTAATGCCGATGATATTATGTGACCTCCTGCGTACATATTTTTATTTCAAAGATATCTCTATTACTTGAATACTAATTCAAATCCTACCAACAGGTTATCCATTTAATTAAGTACTCACTTCCAAACAACCGGGATAGGTTTACCATTATTGATATACCAACTTCTGACTTCCAGCCCTTTTTTAATCTTATCCAAATCTATTGACTCATTAAAAACCACTTGAACGCATTTTTTACCATCCAACAAAAATAGATTGTCAGAACAAGTATAGTTAATAGAATGATCATTTAAAGAAATCATTAAATCTGGGATAGGGGTATCTGACTGAAAAACTATTTGACAGATTCGGCCATTAATACTTAACTCACCATCAATTCTTGCATTATGTATCCCTTTTTCAGAGGCTGGTATACTACAGATCAACTTTTCTTTAGCCATTTCGATTGGAACCAGTTTAAAGCTATGTTGACCTGATGATGGCTTCATCTCTTCAATAAGAAAGTCATTTGAAGATTGAAATAAAGGCATAGAACTTTCTTTCTCTTTATGTAAGAAAGCTGAATCAATCTTAATTATAATAAGATCTGGCTTTGCTAAACCAGGAAACCCATACTCTTTCATGGCTATTACAGAAGAGAGTGTGATGGGTTTTCCGGCTTCTATATTTTTTAAACGATCAAAAACGGTAACTCTAGTCCCTTTTGAATAGCCAGTTAACGATAAAAAACAAGAGTCGAGAGGGTAATCTGACACTAACATAGCAACCGGATTTCCGGCACTTCCACCCTCTCCAACCATTATCGGGGCGAAGAGCCTCTTCAACGAAAACCAGGCAGCTTTAGGTCTTAAATAGTAATCCAAAACTGACCAAGAAGTTACAGGCCAACAATCATTTAATTGCCAAAAAAGGGTACCTGAACACTTTGGCATACTTAATCTATGTGATTCAATGGCAATGGTAAGAGCATCCTTTTGAACTATCTGACTGAGGTAAACCTGTTGATCAAAAGAATCTGGGGAACTATAGTATTGGTTTATAGCGTTTCGGATAATTTCGCGGCCTCTTGGATGCTTTTGATGGGCAGCTAACAAAGAATCCTGATCGCTCAAAGGCCACAGACCTTTAGACCAATCATAAATCGTTCTTTTGTCAGGATATGCTTGAAAACCATACTCACTGGCAAATCGGCCGGTCTTATCCCTATAAACTTCGAATGGCTGCTCACCCCACCAAACGCCCCAGTAGTGTTGATCTCCTTCTATTAGACTCTCTTTGCGCCCCCATCCATGCAATGGAGAAGAGGCAATATAGGAAGTCAACGAATCATATTTTTTGACTAACCTTGGAAGTAATTCATCAAAAAGGGCTTTATGTCGACCTTCTTGAAGAATGGAATCATTTACAGTGTAATTTAATGCCTTTTGATAACCCCAGTTCTTCCATGCCTCATCCACTTCATTATTGCCACACCATAAAGCAAGCGAAGTAAACTGCGAGAGCCTCTCTATTTGCTCTGTTGCTTCCTTCTCTACACTACCCAAAAATGCCTCAGTAGCCGGATAAAAATAACAAGCAAACATGAAATCTTGCCATACCACTATCCCTAAAGAATCACATAGATGATAAAACCTATCACATTCGTAAGTTCCTCCACCCCAAACACGAAGCATGTTAAACCCACTTTCATGACACATTGTTAACATTGAATTCAGTTTCCCCAGATTCATCAAAGGAAGGAAACTCTCACTTGGTATATAGTTTGCGCCTTTGGCAAAAAAGGGGACTCCATTACAGCTAAAGCCAAACGAACGGCCAAGAGAATCACTTAACTGGTTTAATTTTAAAGTTCTAACACCAAAGCTGCGAGTCTTTCTGCTTATTGGCTGCCTGTTTTCTTTTAATACTGCGATAGCCGAATAAAGCTGCTGATGCCCCATCCCATTGGGCCACCAATAATCAACATTTGCGGCCTTTAATGGGAAAGTATACCATTTACTTTCTCCAAGATAGCTAATATGAATCGAAGTATCTACTCCTAATTCAGGTATCGATAGCAACAGATCTAAATCCTTTCTCATCCGTCCGGCAAGTTTAACACCACACTTAAGCTCAGCCCCTCTATTTTGGTCTATAGCAATGGTCTCTATCTTTAAGTGTGTAATCCTCGGGGTTGAATTATCTATAATATAAACCGGTTTCCATATACCCATTGTAACAATCTTAGGACCCCAGTCCCACCCATAGTGGTACCCTGCTTTTCGACTAAAAGATCTGGTATCTGGGATTTTCCCTATTTTATCCTGTACAAAGGAGATGGAATCATAGATTTCGGAAGGAGAAAACTTTATCTCTAATAGATGATCACCTTGACATGATGATTTTGGTAGAGGAAGTTCATTCTTGGTAAACATATTATGCGATTCGCCAATTTTCACCCCATCCAGAAAGATTTCGGCATGCGTATCAAGTCCTTCTAAGATCAATAAGGGTTCCTCTATCTTAAAAAGATGATCCAATTTAAAGGAAGTAGAGTAAATCCATTGTTGATTAGCAACTTTCCGAAGCTTAATTTCATTCTCTCCATAAATCGGATCTGGTAACAATCCCAGCTTAATCAGGTCAGATTGAATTGTTCCGGGCACAGATGCCAATCGTTGTTTCTTATCAGTAGGGCTAAAGAAACACCAAGAGTTTAAATAGATTGTATCTCTTTTCACCAAACTAATTGATTGAGAAAAGGAAGAGTCAGCCACATGATCCATTTCCAACAAGAGAGATCTTGTCGTATTAGAAAAGCCGAGTAAGCTTAGGCAAATTAAATAGCACCCTAAAAAGAAAAGCCGGTAAATCATTTTGGTTAGTTTTGATCTCCGGCGAAGTTACAAAAATGACCATTTGAAATTAGGTCATGGTAGCATAAGTCTTAATTAACGTCACCTTAACACCGTCTTTAGCGCAATGGGGGCAATATTCAACTTCTGTTGTAAAGTAAAACCCACAACGTTGGCATTTGTATCTCGCCTCCTTGTAAGTATACAAAGTGTAGGTGTTAGAATAATAGATTGCTCCTGCAAAGGGGGTAAGCAAAAGAGACAATACGAGAGCCTTTCTCCAACTGATTTGCTTTTTCCAAGCAAGATAAGTAATAACAATAGTAGCAATAGTGTAAATAAGCGCAGCGAGTAATATATCCATTTCCTCTGATTTTAGTATCTCAGTATTAGAACGTCGGCAAAGTTAAAAAGAATCTTCATCACGTTAAATACTGCCATTTAATTATCAAAGCAAAGATCAACAGGAATGAGAAACAAGAAAGGGGATGATTCCGAGATTTTTTTTAAACGTACTATAACAATTTAGTAAGTGTTATCCCATCGATCTTCATATAATCCTAAAACTTTGAATGATTGCCCATAATCCGTCAAACAACCATCAACCATGTACCGAAAATCAACAATTATTAATAATTCCGATTCATTAAGCGTTTTCGATTTAAACAATCCATCTAAAATGAGATTCGAATATATAACAAAAAAAGGCCGGTTGCCCGGCCTTTTAATTTTATTTGGAAAGAAAATAGAACTATTTAACTATAATCTTTTGTGTATAAACCTGTTTCATTTCAGAAGAGATAACCTTCAGGATATACATTCCAGTTGATAGACTACGACCACTCATAGTGTTCTTACCATTAACCAGCTGCGCTTGAGCCACAGAAGCACCTGTTAGATCATAAAGAATAGCCTGAGCTGTTCCATTGCCATTATAATAGACATTGATATCTTCAACGACTGGATTGGGGCGTACAGAGACCATTGATTGAGCATTGATCTCAGATACACCAGTACCAAGAGAACCAAGAATCATAATATTATCAACTTCCCAAGTAGCAGCTTCAGTGCTTGTTGATGTATATTTAAAAGCAACACGAATAGCATCTCCATAGCCAGTGAAATCAATGTAACCTGAAGGAGTCCAGGTCCAACTACCAGAAGAAAGAGTTGCAGTTAAAGGAGTCCAAGTTGCAAGATTAGGATTACCTTGTCCACTATAATTTCCGCTAACTAAAACCTCTAAAGCAGGACCTGTATAAGATGTAGCTGTGTAGAAGGCCAATTTCTCGTTATGATAGTTATTCATGTATACGAGAGGAGAGATGAGCCAATCCTCATTAGCGACAGCTACAGTTGCATAACCACTCATCTTAGCACAAGGGGTATTATCAACGCCATGAGTTGCATCAATTGCCCAACCTTGGTCACCACTAGCACTGTAAGGAACCCAGCCATTCATATCACCATCGTTGAAATCTTCATTAAAGATAGAAACGAGATCTTCAGTAGTTGCAGTTGCAGAAGGAACCGTTCCGTCAGTCTTATAATCGATATAACTTCCGCTATTGGTATAAGAGTAGATCTTGAAATAATAGGTCTTGCCCCCTTCCAACTTGGTAAAGGTATAACTGGTTGTTCCAAAGCTAACGTTCTTGGCACCTTTTCCATCTGATAAATCGATATCATCTTCAATTGGAGTACCATCTACAGGAACGCCGAGGGTTGAAGTTTCACCAGCTACGATAAGGTATTTCTGTGGTAACTGTGCTCCAACTGCATCGGTCCAGTTAAGAGTAGCATTGAAGATACCACCGGCAGCTGTGAAATTTGTTGGATAATTTGATGGTTCTGGTAAGAATCCCCCTGACATGCTAGTCCATGTAATGTTATCAATAGCTATCTGTCCAGCATTTGCATCCTTTTGGACAAACTTAAGAACAAAATTGCCAGAAACGTTAACATCTACAGGACCAAAAGTCTGAACAACATTCTGTTGAGCATTTGTGGTTATAGTAGCAATGACATTACCATTAACCATCACATCCATATTACAGTTAGATGAAAATCCCTGCATATAAGTGAAGGATAATGTTGCAATACCATTAGCAATGCTACCAGACTCCATAAAAGAAATAGGAGTGCGGTTTTTCCCTAACATCGGTGTAGGAGCTTCAATAGCGATATCTCCGCGACATTGGCCAAAAGTCCAGGTTGAACCGTCTTGCCCAACAAAGGTACCATCAGTATAGGAACTTCCTGTTACCGGGAAATTAGCAAAAGTCTCAAGTCCTTGAGCCATAACAACATTACCGCCCAAAAGAAAGAGAGCAAAAAGAAGAGTAAAGATTTTCTTCATATATTAGTCATTTTAGGTTTTAAAAATTCAGTCTTTTGCATCAAATAGAGACAAAAGTACAAAAACAAACGGAGAATTTCAATCAGTAATATATGAATTCCTGAATTTTATTACCTGTTATCCGTTCCCTTAATTTACAATCAACAATTGCGAAGAGGAGCTTTTATCTTTAAAGATAAGTGTCAAAAGGTATGATCCTGAAGAATACCCTGTCATATTCAAATCAAGGAGCGTCCCTCTTTCGGCTCGCTTTTCCAAAACCCGACCTATAAGATCAGAAATAACTACCCATTCAACCTCCTTTGTCGAATTTATTGTAACAAAATTATGAGTAGGATTAGGAGCCAAACTAAAGAGGCTTTTCTTATTCACCGTTTCTATACCGATACCCTTTTGGACAGTAATTAAATCTTTAAAATACCTTTTGCTGGATCCATACTGATTCTCTGCGGTCAACTCCAGGCCAAATATACCTTCTACTGGATACTTAACCATAGGCGTCTCAATAGAACTTGATTCAGGCGCACCTCCTTCGAAATGCCAAATCAGATTATAACCCACATCGGGACTCAGCCAAACAACATGGTATTGAACACTATCACCGGGTTGAACTTTATTTTTTGAGGGAACAACAACAAACTCGGGAGCAGTTAAAGTACATCCCGTGCCAGGATTGGCAAAGAGGCTATCTCCATTAAAAGATAACCCATAATAAACTGTACAGGCTTGCCAGTTTTCGTATTTACTATTATCTGATGATGGATTACACAGAACTAACGAAGAACCATCTCCATTTGGTGATATTGGCCAGGGAGCTTTTGCCAAATACTTCACAGAATCTACCACTCCACCCATTGGATCCAATAACTTAATTAGCTCACCGATATTACTAAGGCTTTCAGTACTATTCCACTGGTCAACCGTATATCCAAAACTATTATAAAAATTCAGAGCACTCTTTGCAATGACAATTCTCTCACCAGGGTCTAACGATCTTGGCGCAAAAGAATAGCGTAAGCCTCCATCAAGGTTAAACCCTTTCAAGTTAATCCTAACTGTATCAATATTGGTAAACTCAAGATATTCTAACATATCTTCTCCGTTTTCAGGAGGATTATACATGATCTCGGTTAAGGCCAACCTTAATGAACCCTTCTTAAAGACCTTTACATATCGATTCTTACATACTTTTCCACTCCCATACTGACCTTTCACTTCAAGACAAACTTTGTATTGACCCGGTTTAGAGTATAAAATATAACCTGGATCTTTATTAAATGACTCTGAAGGAATCCCTCCTTCAAATTCCCAATGCCATTGATAGGGATTATTAGGAGTAAGGTCAATAAAATCTGCAGCATTTCCAGCAAAAAGGAAGGTGTCTACGGTCATGAAATTCGGTGTCACTAAATCTAACCTACATCCCTTACCCGGATTCCCCATTACATAATCTACATCCGACAACTGCCCCACCGTATCATAAGCACTACTCCAATTCGAATAGACCCCATTATCCAAATCAGCATCACAAAGAACTAACGAGGGGCCTTTACCATCTGCTTGCGTAGGCCATGGAAGCAAATCATCATAATACACTGAATCAATTAATCTGCCAGAAGCATCATTTAGAAGAATCAACTCCCCTCCATTGGACAAATCGGAGTTAGTCCACTGAAGACTTTTTACGCCATAAAACGACCTAATGACAGATGAATCTTTGGCCACAACCAGATACTCTCCCGGAGCAAGAGAGGTATCAGCAAACGTATAATTTATCCCTGAAGTAAAGGAATACCCTTTCAAATTTACATTTATACTCCCATGATTTAATAGCTCTATATATTCAAGGCTATCGGTACCACTATCTGGACTGTTATACATAATTTCAGTAATAACCAACTTCCGCTCTCCAGGTTGTCCTACAGATATATAACCCTCCACACAAAGACTGTCTGAACCTACATTATTACTAACTCTTAGACAAACCGGATAACTCCCCGGCGCTGAATAAGTAACAAAGACTTCGGCCATGGATGAGGATTCCGGACTACCTCCGGGAAAACTCCAGAGCCTCGAACTGATCCCCCCAGATGACAAATCAGTAAACTTCACAGAATCGCCTGTTAAGATTTCAGTTAGATTAGTGGTAAAAAGAGCATTAGGTCTCTCTGGTGTACAAGGCCGTCCAGGCGATCCTTTAAGAGTCACCTCACCAAATACAGCTGAGGTGTCTGTTGAAACAGCCCAATTCTCTCCAAGATTATTATCCAACTCAGGGTTACACAAAACGAATGAGGCTCCGGTGCCATTCGCTCCTTCTGGCCAGGGAGAGAAAGGAGAATAGTAAAGACTATCAACCACTCGTTGATCGGAAGAGATTAGTTTAATAAGCTCTCCATTATTACTTAAAGAGCCGCTATTCCATTGGATTGGCTCAAAACCAAAGACATTTTTAAAAGCCGTCTTATTTCCGGCTAAAACAATATACTCGCCTGAATGAATATAAGTTGCTAAAAAGGTATGAGTAATCCCCGATACAAACTTATAGTTCAAAAGGTTTAAAGAGTCACTGCCTGAATAGTATAACTCAAGGTACTCCAAGGTATCAGATGACTCAGGAGGATTGTACATTATTTCGGTAATTGAGAGTGGGACGGGAGCCGGAGGTGGCGCCACGGTAATATAGCCCTCCTCACAATGCTGATGCTGACCTAAATCATTTGTAACCGTCAAACATACCCGAAAAGTGCCATAGGAAGAATATGTAACTCCCGTCGGGTTACTATCCGTTGAAGAAGATGGTGTTGCACCATCAAAAAGCCAATTCCATTGTGTCACCTCACCTAAAGAGGCATCAAAAAAATCTACTGAGTTTCCAAGAAGGAGCTGGTTCTTACTTGAGAAGAAATTCGCTACAGGAGGAGCATCCCATTGACAACCGATGCCCGGATTTGCCCAAATCGAATCGCCTGCTGAATTAACCCTTACAAAATCAACGCATGAACTCCATGATTCTGGAATCAGATGATCAAGATAGGGATTGCAGAGGGTGAGCGATGCCCCTAACCCATTAGGTTTCTCAGGCCAAGGGAGATAAGCACTGTAGTAAACTGAATCTACTCTCAACCCAAATGGATCTATTAATTTAAGTGCCTCTCCTGAATTAGATAGCCTACCAGAACTCCAACGAATAGAGTGTACCCCAAAAGTGCGATTTACGGCTCCAGAGTCAAGGGCTAATAGTATATACTCTCCTGGGTAAAAAAGCTGCTCCTTAAAATTATGACTGATTCCATCGGTGAAAACAAAGCCTTCAAGATTTATAATCTGAGTTCCATAATTATATAACTCAAGAAACTCAAGTGAATCAGTTCCTGTTTCTGGAGGATTATACATGATCTCTGTGATTGCTATCTTATAAGAAGAGACCTCCTGCCCTTGAACAGGAAGATCAATAGCAAAAAAAAGAGTCAGTGTTATGGCGAAGAGTATTTTTCTCATAAGCTAAAAATAATACAGGGTGACAAAAAATGCCACCCTGTAAGCTTCAAAAATAGAGCCTAATATTCTATTTATTTAACAATCAAACGATTGTTAAGTTTAGTTCCATTTGAAAGTTCGATTTCAAGAATATACATTCCTTTATTGAAACCAGAAAGATCAAGACGGTTATTGATTTCAGTGTTTTTCAGTTGTAAAAGAAGGCTTCCGCTTAAACTATAAACCTTTAAAGAGGTAGCAATGCCATTGTAAGCGATGTTAAAGATACCATTAGATGGGTTAGGAGAAACAGCAACCTTAGATCCATCAACATCACCGATTCCAGGATTAACCACTACGTTAATATAATCGGTTTTAACCACTGTATTATCGCCATCAGCATTGGTAACCTTAAGAGTAACATCATAAGTTCCGAGAGTTGAATAGACGATAGTTGGGTTCTGTTCAGTTGAAGTAGCAGGTGTACCCCCTTCGAAAGTCCATTCCCAAGCGGTTATCGTACCACCGGTTGATTGATCCTGGAAGGCTACTGATCCATTAATACCAATTTCGGTAACATTTGAAGTGAAGGCTGCAACAGGAAGAACAATTGAAGGACAACCGGCACCTGGATTTCCCCAGATGCTATCATTTGCAGCATTAACCGCAACAAAGGTAGTTGCAACAGTCCAGTTTTCACCAACATTATTATCCAAACTAGGATCACATAGGGTTAAAGAATGGCCCCAGCCATCGGCTAATGTATCCCAAGGAGCAACATCATCATACATAACGCTATCAATCAAGAAACCGAAGTTATCTTTTAAAGTAATCGCTTCTCCGCCATTACTCAAAGCTCCTGATGTCCACTGAAGAGCAGATACACCAAAAGTGCGTTGCATAGCCATAGCATTTACTGCTAAAACCGTATAGGCGCCCGGATTAATAGTCATTGCAGGGAAAGTAAATTCTACACCCGTTGTGGTATAACCCTCCATGTTAACAGCATTTGCTCCATTGTTATAGAATTCAATGTACTCTAAAGAGTCTGTTCCTGATTCAGGAGAGTTGTACATGATCTCTGTGATAACAATCTGTGCATTTACAGGTTCAACTACTGTGATAAAACCGGTTTTGCAAAGAGTATTACTGCCGTATGCATTAGTTGCTGTTAAACAAACATCATAGGTACCGGCAACGGTATATTGGATATCTTGAGGATTCTGAACGGTTGAAGAATAAGGGGTACCACCCATTAATGACCAATTCCAGGTAGTAGGAACGTTCGTTGAGAGATCGGTAAAATCAATGGTCTGACCTTCTACGATTGTAGTTGAAGAGGCAGAAAAATCGACTACTGGAGGGAAAGGAGGGACATTTGTTGTGAAAGTAACTTCGTTTCCATAGCCTGTACCATTAGAACTAGTTGCATAAGCTCTCACATAATAGAGGGTGTTATAATCAAGTCCTGTTAAAGCACTGGTAAACGTTCCAAGGCCAGATCCATCTGTGGTATGAGCATCTGTAATGGTTGGATTAGCACTGGTACTCCAGCAAACCCCACGTGCCGTTACAGGTTGACCATTAGTTGCTGTAACATTACCACCACTAGCAGCACTGTTATAGGTAACGGCAGAAATGGCAGTTGTTGATACGGTAGGTACTCCTTGTGGAATCAATGGAGCATCTGTTGCAAGGATATATCTTACCTGACCTCGTGTAGGATTGGTAGTATTGGCATTTGCACTTGGCCAAACACCATCGGCATCCGTATTAAAACCAGTCACAGTATTAGCGACATCACGTGCTTCAATGCGACGAACGCCATTTGCTGATGAAGCAGGAATTACAGCTGGGTAATCGCCAACTGCACTGGTTCCAGCTTGCATATAAATATCGTTAATATCAGTTGGCAATGCAGTATTAGCTGACTGTGTTGCTGTAGCTTGTCTGATCTGGTAAGCAAAAAGAGGATCGCCAGTTCCTGCTACGTTATCGAAAAGCAGCACATATTTGCCAGTTGTAGTGGCATCAGCAGAACCTTTAATATACGCACCGTCATCAGCTGGATCAGCTGTCATAGCGGTAGCAGTTACATCAAGTGCAGTAAACACTTTTGTTCCAACAAAAGCAGGCTGCGAAGGAGCAGTACCACCTGTAGGAAAAGCACTCATCTTAATTACATGCTGTTGTCCAGCACCAAATCTTGAACCGTTTCCAGTTGGTTGAATCATAATCCAAACAGGACCTGACGAACCCGAAGCATCGGTTGTAAATAGATTATCAATTGCACTTGAATTCCATGCGGCAGGTGTCGCTGAAGTGTTCCAAACGTTACCTGCTCCATAGGTTGTTTGTGCTGATCCAACCAACTCAACACCAATCTTAACAGAATGTAAGGTGTTAGGAGTTAGACCATCAATCTTTACGCAAATAGCAAAAGCTGTTCTTGCATTGTTTGTTGATGCTGCTGTTTTTGCTGCTATGTACTTTGGGACAACCAACTCGGTATAGGTCTGTCCGGTTACTAACTGCGCTAAGCCTAAAATGAAAACAAATAACATGGCTTTGCGCAGCGAGTGCATTAATTTAATTGTAGATGTAATGCGCATAATTTTTCTAATTTATAAAAGGAATGTAAAATAACTAAAAAACCGTCGTACTAAGGTTGTCTTAACGTTATTTTATGTTAATTCTACCCCCACAAAGGAATCATTAACTGATTATCAACACTTTTATTGTTCCCTTTATCTTTACTCTTGAGCATACAATCTTACTAAAATGAAAATAACAATCAAGCCGGGGCTCCTTTTCGAATGCCCCGGCTCTTGAAATTATCCAAATAGCCGCTCCTCTGCCTTGCCATCATCAAAAGCTAATCGAATCGGATTCTCTAGTAACTCTTTTACTCTTACAAGGAAACTTACGGAGTCTTTACCATCAATAATTCTGTGATCATACGATAACGCTACATACATCATCGGATGAATCTCTACCTTGCCCTTCACCGCAATTGGCCTCTCAACAATGTTATGCATTCCCAATATGGCACTCTGCGGCGGATTGATAATGGGAGTTGATAAAAGTGACCCGAATACTCCTCCATTGGTAATGGTAAAGGTTCCACCACTCAACTCCTCCAGTGTAATCTTCTTGTCTCTAGCTTTTGTTGCTAACTCCTTTATCTTAACTTCGATATCAGCCAGGGTCATCTCTTCTGCATTCCTTAGTACTGGAACCATCAACCCCTTGGGTGTACTAACTGCTATACCAATATCGGTGTAATTATGTGTTACGATCTCATCACCATCTATCATCGCATTTACCATCGGAAAATCCATCAATGCCAATGAACAGGCTCTAGTAAAGAATGACATAAAACCTAAAGAAACTCCATGCTTCTCCTTGAATTTATCTTTGTATTTGTTTCTCAACTCAAAGATAGGTGTCATATTAACCTCATTAAATGTGGTCAACATAGCCGTCTGATTCTTTACGGAGACTAATCGCTCTGCCAACTTCTTCCTTAAGGGAGTCATTACTTGCCTGCCATCTTCACGCTGCTTTTCTTCCTTCTTATTATCAGGCAACAGATCTTTATTCTCAATATAGAACTTTACATCCTCTCTTGTGAAATGATATCTGGTAAAAAACTCCTTTAGTTTATCATCGGTGATCCCATGCTCAGCCATTAGCTGACGAGCCAAAGGAGTGGCCAATGACACCTCTTTATCTTTTAACCCTTTTGATTTATCTCCCGTTATATCAGACTTGCCGACCACCTTTTCAGGTTCCGCTATAACCGGTTTCTCTTTCAAAGCACCTTGTCCGCTTGATTTCACCTCTTTTACAGCAGCCGCATCAACCTTTCCAGTGGCACTACCAACCTCACCCTCGACTACCTCAAGAGTTGCGGCAATAGCTCCTACTGCCACGTTGGTTCCTGCCTCAATCAGAATGGTGATTTTCCCTCTTTCAGGTGAGCTGATTGCTAAAGTGGCTTTATCGCTATCAATCTCAGCAATCTCTTGATCTTTCTCAACTATAGCCCCGTTTTCAACGAGCCAGTTGGCTAAAAGAACTTGTGTAATTGATTCTCCGGGACTAGGTATTTTAATTTCCAGGCTCATGGTTATTATGCTTTGTTGTTTAGATTTAACTCTTTAGCAAAACTCTGCCAACGGTTTCCAATACAAACCATCCGGCATTCTATATCCAGACGATGGCAATCGCACTGATGGAAGGCCTTATCTACAATTTTCTTTTGCTGGATAAAGTGAAATTTACTACTTCCGGTAGCGGGACTGCCTGATGAGGGGCGAGCGATTAATTTTAAATCGGGTTCCACAAGGTTTAACTTCAGATAACTCCATGCCCCCATATTTGCGGGCTCTTCTTGTACCCATAACCAGCGTTCAGCTTTCTCATATTTCTTAACTAACTCCTTGATCTGCTTAACTGGCAACGGATGTAGTTGCTCAAGTCTTATGATTGCAACATCCTCACGTGAAGTTTTAGTCTTCTCTTCCAGTAGATCGTAATAGACCTTACCGGTACAGAGCATCACCCTGGTGACCTTTCCAGCATCCGCCAAGTTATCATCAATGATCTCCATAAATCGACCTGAGGCCAACTCCTCTTTTGAAGAGACGCATTGCGGATGTCTTAACAGACTCTTGGGAGTAAACACGACCAGAGGTTTACGGAATGGCCTTAAAACCTGCCTACGCAGCAAGTGGAACAGGTTTGCAGGGGTCGTCGCATTTACCACCTGGAAGTTATTCTCTGAAGCAAGCGTCAGATAACGTTCCATTCGGGCACTGCTATGCTCTGGCCCCTGCCCCTCATAGCCATGAGGCAAGAAGAGAGTCAGTCCATTCATTACATTCCATTTATCCTCTGCTGAGCTGATAAACTGATCAAGGATGATCTGCGATCCATTACTGAAATCGCCGAATTGAGCCTCCCAGATAGTTAGGCCATGGGGTTCAGCCAATGCATAGCCATATTCAAAGCCCATCACTCCATACTCACTGAGAAGCGAGTTATAAATCTCGAACCTTGCAGCTTCACCACCAAGTGACTTCAACGGAGAGTATTTCTCATCCGTCTCATCCATGGTTAGAACAGCATGACGATGCGAGAAGGTACCCCTTTCAACATCCTGACCACTCAATCTAACAGGTATCTTTTGCGTTAGAAGAGAAGCATAAGCTAATAACTCAGCCGTACCCCAGTCTATCTTATCAGATTCGACCATCTCACGACGATCAGCCATAAGCTTCTCTATCTTCCTGAAGAATCTCTTATCTTTTGGAAGATGAGTAATTGAATCAGTCAACGACTCGACCCGATCTAGGGTGATCCCGGTCATGGGAGATTTATCAAAATCTTCAGGAGTAGCACGTCTGATCTCCTTCCAATCCTCTTCAAGAAAATTGGTAATATGGATCGTCTTTTGCTCACGACTCTCATCCAACTGCTGTTCAAGTTCCTCCATGATCTGCTTCTCCTGCTGAAGAAGATAGTCAGAATCCACCAATCCTTCTGCACTTAGTTGCTTGGCATATATATCACGAGGGTTGGGATGGGTTTCAATGATCTTATAAAGGGTAGGTTGCGTGAAACGAGGTTCGTCACCCTCATTATGACCATATTTCCGATAACAAAGCAAATCAATAAAGATATCTTTATGAAATCTATGACGTAACTCCATGGCCAACTTAACAACGTACGCAACAGCCTCCACATCATCACCATTGACATGGAATATTGGAGATTGTACCACCTTGCCTATATCACTGCAATAAATACTGGTTCTGGCATCCAGATAATTCGTCGTAAAGCCAATCTGATTATTTACAATAAGATGGATAGTACCGCCTGTTTGATAACCCGGCAACTCTGACATCTGTACCACCTCATAGACAATACCCTGACCGGCAACTGAGGCATCACCATGAATCAAAATGGGGACTATTGCATCACTATTTCCATCATAACGATCATCAAGACGAGCCCTTACAATACCCTCAACCACCGGATTAACCGCTTCAAGATGAGAAGGATTTGGAGCAAGAGTCATCTTAACTGAGGTTCCAGATCGTGTCTCATAGGTTGACGTATAACCCAAATGGTATTTCACATCTCCCAGGATAAGCTCATCATCAAACTCAACCCCTCTGAACTCAGTAAGGATATTTCGAACCGGTTTATGCATAATATTGGCTAAGACATTAAGTCGGCCACGGTGTGGCATGCCAATAACAAACTCCTTAGTTCCAAGTTGCGAACCACTCTCGATTACCATATCAAGAGCAGGTATTAACGCCTCGGCACCCTCCAGAGAGAAGCGCTTCTGACCAGTAAATTTCTTCTGTAAAAATTTCTCAAAGAAGACTGGTCTGGATAAGTTCTCTAAAAGATGCTTTTTATCATTTAACGTAAAATCGGGGAGATTACGGGTACTCTCCATCCGCTCTCTGAGCCATGTGGTTAGTTGAACATTTCTGATGAAAACAAACTCAACACCAATTGATCTGCAGTATGTGGTTTGCAGATGTTCAATAATATCATGAAGGGGTTTGCGTCCAATGCCTATTTCATTACCTGCTTCAAACTCTCTGGTTAGATCACTCTCTTTCAGATCAAAGTTCTCAAGATCTAAAGTAGGAGAATATTGGCGACGGGTTCTTACCGGGTTGGTACGGGTAAAAAGATGACCTCTTAATCTATACTGATTAATAAGATTGATCACATTAAACTCGCCATCGGCTACCTGTCCTTTGGTTTCAGTATATTGAGTTCTTGCTAATTGAAAACCCTGAAAGAAGTGGCGCCAGCTCTGATCCACCTGGTCGGGATCATCTAACCATGTTTTATACAGCTCTTCAAGTGCTTGCGCTTCATTTGCTCCTAAGTGGGGTAATTGATCCATAGCTCTTTATTTGGTTCAGAACCGGAAATCCCAAAAGACTCCCGGTTCCAATGCTTTATTACCGTAATTTATCTGTATCACTGTGATATTTGAAACAAACTAGCTCGTTTAAGGTTCAACTAAAGAGACTGTTTTCTTAACTCCTTTTCATCAAATCTCAGCATCAGGCTAAAAGACTGTATCTTTGCACGCGGAATCTTAAAAATCCCCTTAATGGAATCAATTCGTGAAATCTATAAAATAGGATACGGTCCATCTAGTTCTCACACTATGGGACCTCGTCGTGCAGCCGAGAATTTCTTAAGTTCAGTGCCCAATGCTGATCACTTTAGAGTGACGCTATTTGGCTCACTGGCAGCAACAGGGAAAGGCCATATGACCGATGTGGCCATAGTTAACGCATTGAAACCTCATGGGGTTGAGATTCTTTGGAAACCTTCTGAGTTCCTGCCTCAACATCCTAATGGATTGCTATTTGAGGCTTTTGATACCGATGATAATAAACTTTCAGAACACCTGACCTTCAGTATTGGTGGTGGCGACATCAGTGATACCGGTATTCGAGACCCAAGGCAGAACATCTACCCATTAAACAAGATGAAACACATTCTTGAGTGGTGTAAAGACAACGGACGAAACCTATGGGAATTTGTCGAGGAGTATGAAGAACCTGAAATCTGGGAGTACTTGCACGAAGTCTGGAGGGTTATGAAAGAGGCGGTTGCACGAGGAATTGAAGCCGAAGGGGCTCTTCCCGGCGGATTAAACTATCCGAGAAAAGCGTCACAATACTTCACCAAACTTAACTCACATAAGGAGAGTATGCGTCGCCGTAATATCATCTTTGCTTATGCCCTAGCAGTTGCTGAAGAGAATGCATCAGGAGGCAAAGTGGTTACTGCTCCTACCTGTGGCTCATGTGGCGTCGTTCCGGGTGTTTTATTTCTTCTTCAACAAAACAACCAACTCTCAGATAAAAAGATAGTAAGAGCACTCGCAACTGCCGGACTCATTGGAAATCTCGTTAAAACTAATGCATCTATCTCAGGAGCCATGGTTGGATGCCAGGGTGAGATTGGCACAGCCAGTGCAATGGCAGCCGGAGCCGCCGCACAACTCTACGGTGGTACCCCCGCACAAGTAGAATACGCTGCCTCTATGGGATTAGAGCATTTCCTTGGACTCACCTGTGACCCGGTCGCCGGTCTTGTTCAGGTTCCTTGCATAGAAAGAAATGCCGTTGCAGCCTCTCGTGCCCTCGACGCCAATGTCTATGCCACACTCTCTGACGGTCGGCACATGGTCTCGTTCGATAAGGTTGTCGAGGCAATGAACCTTACCGGACACGATCTTCCTTCAATTTACAAAGAGACATCAGAGGGCGGTCTAGCCCTCGTGACAATGAAAAACAGACCCCCTAGCCATTAATGTCCACCTATCCAGCAAACTTTGAGCAGAAAAGCGGCTTTGACAAAATCCGCGAGCTTGTAAAAAAATACTGTACCAGTCCCTTAGGACTTCGATTTACGGAAACCATTGCCTTCTCTACTGATTTCGATGCTATCTATACAGCGCAATTACAATCAGAGGAGATGAGACAGATACTTATCTCGGGCAACCCACTGCCGGCAACCGATATTCCTGATTTAAGTCATGAATTCTCCCGCCTCGTTACCCCCGGCACCTGGATTGAGCCTGAAAACCTCCCCGACCTGCGACATACCCTGTCGGCAATGAGCGAAATTAGTCTTTGGTTCACGGATGAGAGAATTGAGACATTCAAAACCCTCGCTCAGCTTGTCGCCCCTCTTACAATCGATCCATTGCTTATCAAAGAGCTTGTTCGAATTGTCGACGATAAAGGGAATATCAATGATAACGCTTCTCCCGAACTCGCTTCTATCAGAAAAGAGATCAAACAAAAGGAGAGCTCAATCTTCAGAAAACTTGAGGCCACACTTGCCGATGCAAGAAAAGCCGGTTTAACCCCCGAAAACTCTGAGCCGACCCTTCGTAACGGGAGACTTGTAATCCCTGTTCTAAGTGCCTATAAGAGGCAAATAAAGGGGTTTATTCACGATGAGTCAGCCACCGGTCAAACGGCTTATGTCGAACCCGAGGCCATCTTCGAGACAAATAACCAAATCAGAGAACTTGAGTCTGCCGAAAAAAGAGAAATCATCAAGATCTTAATGATTTTCTCAGCGAAACTACGTGAACATCTATCCGATTTGCAGGCAGGACTATTAATCACGGGTAAGTTAGATTTCATTAAGGCTAAAGCTCGTTTTGGACTAAAGATCGGAGCGGTCATGCCTCTGATGTCAAATGCCCCTTTAATCGATTGGCTTGATGCTATCCATCCACTACTTTATCTATCTCATCAAGCAAACTATAAGAGTGTTGTTCCACTAAATATTACCCTTAAAGATGACCAGAGAATCCTCGTTATCTCCGGTCCGAATGCAGGGGGAAAATCGGTGGCTTTGAAGACCGTTGCGCTGTTACAATATATGCTTCAATGCGGACTTCCTGTTTCGATGAGAGCCACTAGTGAGACCGGTATCTTCGATAAAATTGTAATAGATATCGGCGACGAGCAATCACTAGAAAACGATTTGAGCACCTACTCCTCTCATCTGGTCGCCATGCGTTACTTTATTGAGCATACCGATAATAAAACTCTCTTTTTAAGTGATGAAATTGGAACCGGAACAGAACCGAGACTTGGAGGAGCTATAGCAGAGGCGATCATCGAACATTTAGCTGAGAAGGGGGCATTTGGAGTTATTACAACGCACTATGCCAATCTCAAACTCTTAGCCGGTAAGGTAAATGGAGTCTTCAACGGTGCAATGCTTTTTGATGCCCGAAATATGGCACCTCTCTTTCGACTACAGACTGGTAGACCTGGAAGCTCATTCACCTTTGAGATTGCCAAAAAGACTGGCTTTCCTGAGTTTATTCTTGAGTCAGCAAAGAACAGGACAGAGACAGGGGAACTGAGTTTCGAAGAGCAATTGTTGCAACTGGGTCTTGAGAAGGAGGAGTTAAACAAAAAGCGGAAGGAGATAGAGGTAGCTGATCAGCTTTTAGCAGACACGCTGGCTAAATATGTCAAACTTCATGGTGAGTTAGAGAAGTCTCGTTCTGAGTTGATCAAAAAGGCGAAACGTGATGCCTCCGACATCCTCAGAAATGCCAATAAACTGGTAGAGAACACCATTGCCGATATCAAAGAGGCGCAAGCAGAAAAAGAGAAGACACGACTACTAAGAGAAAAGATGCAGGCTGACGCACTTCGCTTAACCGAAAGAGATCAAGGCGAAGATGATGATCTTCCACCTATTCCTGAGGTTTTAAAGAAGCCAGCTCCAGTGGTAAAGGATAGGCCTTTACGGGTAGGTGATCTGGTTCAGATCAAGGAACAAGATGCAATTGGGGAGCTTGTTGCGATAAAGGGAAAATCGGCAACAGTCTCCTTTGATCAGGTCATGCTTCATACTGAGCTTAAGAAGTTGGTACACGCCAATACATCCGAATATAAGCCAAAGCGTCGTCGATCAGTCACCTCGCACACTACCGATCTTGAAAAGACCCTAGGAAACTTCCAGATCACGCTTGATGTAAGAGGGAAACGAGCCGATGAGGTAATACCCTCCTTACTCAACTACATCGACGAGGCATCGTTGCTTCATATAAGAGAACTAAGGGTTTTACATGGTAAGGGTAATGGCGTTCTGAGAAACATTGTGAGAGATTATCTTAAGACCAGGCTAGAGATTGCATGGTTTAAAGATGACAATCCAGATAGCGGAGGTGCAGGGATAACTTTAATAGGGTTGAAGCAGTAAATTAGAATGGCTGCTAGCATCTGGCTGCTGGCTTCTGGCCTCTAGCAGCCAGATGCCAGCCGCCTGCCGCCACACCTATAATTCTTAAATCTTCTGCACTTTTCCCAAGCCCCTCCATTACCTCTCCAGTGATTGTCCATATAAACAACGGATAAAAAGAAAGAGGATTAGGAGTATATTGACATTTGATAGGGAGTCGCACCGTACAATTATTGCTCCAAAACGGCAGAGAGATGCTTTTATCGCTATCGATTAGTTAGCCCAAAAAATAGTCATAAGCTTTTGAAAAGCCATATTATGTAAGGCTTAAAGAGCCCATCAATGGAGAGGCACTGGAGAGGTACTGGAGAGGTACTTGTAAGGCTCACAAAATCAAACAGTTGTTTACAGGGAACGCAAAACACACAAAACCCACTTAATCAAGCATTTAATAAATTTAAGCGATTTGGAATAAATTTAAGAAAAATGCGGAAAAAGGTTGTTGGGAGAGACAGGAGAGCTCCAAAATATGGAAAAAGGGTTGTTATAATACGGTCTTTCCTATTCGGTTTGGATCTTGTTAATATTTTATCTATTCGCAATTATTTTCTTTTTACGCACATTAAGCTACTTTTGTTATATAAATCATCAGGGATAGATATCGGAAGAATCATTAAGAGGATACGTGAGGATAAGGGACTTATGCAAAAAGAGGTTTCTTCTTATCTGGACATAGGAAACAGTAACTACAACAAGCTGGAAAACGGCAAGAGGGATTTGTCTGTCGATGAGTTGCAAAAGATAGCCATACTTTTTTCTATGACCACCGATCAGATACTCAATTATGAGAATATTGTCCCGGAAGAGATTACAATCAGCAATAAACCTGATTTTGAAAAATTAAATCTGATTAATCAACTCGATGACGATGATAAGGCTACAGTGTTTAAAATTGTAGATACAATGCTAACAAAAAAGAAGTTCAAAGATTTCTTCAACAAAAAGATCACGGCATCGTAGTTTTTATTTTCACTTGAAGAAAAATAACTAGGTATGGGAAAGACAATCGTTTTAAATAATCAGGAGAAAGAGAGTCTGCTCGCAGAGATTGACAGCAGGGAAATGTATAATGCTGTGCTGGCATTTATTGATACGGTAAAGCACAAAAACAACAATCCTTATTCGCTGGAGCAATACCAAAAATTGGCTCAAAAAGCTGTAACCGATGCCAAGCATGGGATAAATTATATATCTATCGAAGATATGAGATTTGTAGTGGCGGTATGGGATTGCAGATGGAATCCGGAGGATTTTGCTGAAATCATTAAAGCGATTATTAAATAAAGCCATTTCCCCTTCAGCTGAAAAAAACAAAAGAGATATAGTAGTACAAGCCCGTCTCCTGATCGAGTTCTTTTCCATTGAACTTGTATTGGTTCTGGAAGTATCCTGTGGAGGTTTGTTCGGCCATAGTTTATTCGCAAATTGTCTATTTTCAATGGTGCTCATGAGCCCCCTGCGGGGGTTCACTAAAAGGTAAATTTACGAACATTTGGTAAGGTAGTCCAGTCATATCTGTAACAAAAGTATTGCTACCAAGATGATCAGGGTGATAATAGTAAACAACCACCTCCAATTCACTTCGCGTTGCACTACTATAATCAGGAATTGGTCGATACGTTGCATCCTTAATTCCAAGTTGATTTGCATACCTGTTTAAGTCTGATTGTTGTTCAGATTTAAGCTTACTATTATCGAGTAAGTTACCTTCAAAGATTGCGTCTGTACCATCACCTATTCTATTGGTAATCTACTTATTAAACGAGAATTACCAATAATTTCCTAATGAACATTTTGACATGTACAAAGGAAAGAAATTATCAAAAAGGAAATATGAATATGCCATATTCTTAATTTTGTTGCCTAATTTTTCCTGTTTGACTATCTTTGTCTTGTTAATTCATAAGAAATAGGAATATGGCAAGCATTGGCAATAACATAAAAAAGATTAGGAAACAAAAAGGCTTAATGCAGAAAGAAGTGGCTTCTACCGCTGATATGCAAGCTTCTAACTATTCAAAAATAGAAAGTGGGCAAAGAGATATTTCTGTAGAAGCTTTGGATAAGATCGCCCAACTATTCAGAATGACGGTAGATGAGATTATACATTATGAAGACAGCAAAATACCTACTCCCATAAAAGTGGAAGATAAAACAGCTACCGAGAAAATTCAGTTGATTTCTCAACTAGATGAAGAAGATAAAAACGCACTGTACCGCATTATTGACGGTATGCTCACTAAAAACAAATTTCAAACTTTCTTTAAACAAAACATTGCAGAAAAATAATTTTGATATGCTTACAGTACATCCTCAATACATTACAGATAACGCAGGTAATAAAATATCTGTGGTGCTTTCGATGAAAGATTTTAAGGCCATTATGGAAGTGTTAGAAGAGTTGGAAGACATAAAGCTTTATGACGAAGCCAAAAAATCTAAAGAGCCTTCTATTCCTATAGATGATGCCTTTAAAATGATTGAAGCTAAACGCAGTGCGAAGTAATGGCTTATAATGTTACATTAAAGAAAAGTGCCATGAAGGCTCTTGAGAAAATCAACGAGCCTTACTATTCCAATATCAAGGAAGCCATTTACAGCCTTGCCGATAACCCAAGACCCAAAGGCTACAAAAACTAAAAGGTAGAGATGGCTATCGTATCCGTGTGACGGATTACCGCATTATTTACGATATTTTTGATGAAATCCTCATAGTAGAGGTCATTGACCTTGGTCATAGAAAGGATATTTATGAATGTGTCTTATCCTAAAATAGGTTTACAGTAATGTAAATTCAGTTGAGGATTATGAGATCAAACAGATAGCAATTTTTGTCATGTACTTAGATTTCATGTATGATAGTACCTCCCCTGTTAGACTCACCAGACTTTCTTCTATTAGATCCAATGCTAAGTGTTCTATCATTAGGATTCCAAGTTCCAGCAGTGGATAAATCCTCATCAAAAACCATTTTATTTGCTGTGGGATCATTTTCTAGAGCCTTTGCCACAACATCATCTCCTTCTAGTCCAATAAAACTAGCCTTATAACTAACTGTCCATTTATTTCCATCTCCATCACTAACAACCCAGGTTTGTGAACCAAAACCATTTTCGACTGCAAGTGTTGTTTCCGCAGTAAAAGTTGTTCCATCCATTAGACCCCCTATTATGAATCTGTCTTGAGTAATTGCAAGTTCTTTAAAAAGACTATCGTTTATATTGTAATAGAATGTCTGATAAATTGATTTACCTCTATTACATGTCTGACAAATCCCAGCAAAGACTTTCAACTGTATGCTTATTCAGCTCTTTTGTTTTTAAGATTTTGACTTTCTCTTCAAACAATTGAGGTTTGAAGTTCTTTTTCTGCCGATTTACTTCAACAGCTACTGCACTTTTGTCATCCAAAAATACTCCCACAATATCTATCTCATTCTGATTCCCTTTTGGTTCCCACCACGAGCCTATTGCACGATAAGAAAAACTCTCCTGCATCTTTTTTTTAAAGTAAAATTCCAATGTCTTTCCTGAATAAGTGGGATAATCATCGATCATGATCTTAGACAATCCTTCAAAGTTTCCTATTTCAACCAGTGACCTATTCCTCTCAATATATCTAAACCAAAAGCGCAGAAAATTATCGGATACTTCATACCTTACAGTTTGTGTTCCCTCTTTCGCAAAAAGAGGACGTTGCTTATTAATTACTTCATAAACTGTTTCCAATTTCTGTAACTGACCACCGATACTCTTTTCACCCATAAAAGCTTCAATTTCTGCTTGAGTATTTTTTCCTGATGAAATAGCATCAAGAATTGAGAAATAGCTTCCATGCTTTTTGCCAAACTCCTGAATCAACAAGTTACGCCCCTCATCTAAAAATAAGGATTCTCGTTGACAGATGTGTCGAATCATTTTAGGAATGGTCAAAGCTTTGTTATCTACCAAAAGTTCGACGTATTTAGGCACACCACCGGTAAAAGTATAGAGAGCCAGTAACTCGTCATTCTTGTAACCCGGATGATAGTCGTCCAGAATTTCTTTGAGAACAGTAGTTGTGAAAGGTGCTATTTTCAGCATTACATCGGATCTCCCAAACAACGGTTCGCGCTTATCCTGGAAGATTTTTGTCATCAATGAATAGATGGAGCCACTTACAACAAAATTTATGTATGTTTTAGTCCTGTACTGATCCCAATAATTCTGAATATCACTGTATACAGATTCGTTGATATTGATAAACTCCTGAAATTCATCAATCACAAGGGAAAACTTAGTTTTAGTCCCCTGTTCAAGCAGAAAACGAAATACATCAGAGAATTTGTCCATTGCAGGAACAAATATCCCCAACTGTTTCTCAATTTCTTTTGTGTAACCACTGCATAAATCTGCCTCATTCTTCCGACTCACAAACAAATAAATTACTGTATCGTCTTCAAGAGCTCTTAAAATAAGAGATGTCTTACCCACACGTCTCCGTCCGGTCAGTACCGTAAACTTAGAGTGGTCATTATATGCCTGCTCTTTCGTTCGTTGCAACAGGCTAATTTCATCAGTCCGATTATAGAATTTCATAACTCCTATTTTTACAGTGGTAAAATTTACCATCATTACAAAATTAAATGAATTTCAGAGTTAGGGAGAAAAAACTGGAGGTAATTTTTATGACGGTAAAATTTACGGTCGTTTAATTTATCTTTCCTCTAGTCTAAAACTTTCCCCCCGAAACATATATTTCACATCGAACTATTCTGAAAATGAATTTATAAATTCACTAAACTCCACAATTCTCTCACTATCGGCCTTATTGAAAAGCAGATATCACTGTCAATGGTACTCCTGAGACCCCTGGAGGGATTCACCAAAAGATAAATTTCAACATCTATGAATTAGGTTGACCCCTAGTCAAAAAAAAGAGCCCTCTCAAACTGAGAAGGCTCTTTTTATGCTTATAACGGCTATTAAAGACCAAGCTTCTTTAATATCTCTGCTGGAATTGCCTTTTTATTAACCATGATTGACATAGTCTTAAACTCAACAAAAGGAATAGAAGCATAGAAGTAACCTTCATACTTATTATCCACATTCCATGAGTTCTTTACTTTGTAGAACCTAGCTCCATTGGGACCGTCAGCATAACCTACGAGTAACATACCATGGTCATCGGTGGTCTTCTGGTTGTCGAACTCGGCTTGACGCATCTCTTGGGTAATCTTCTTCTCAGGAACAACTTTATCAAAGTTATACATCTGCGACATTCTCTCCTTTTCAGTCATCTTTTCCCATTTAGCCTTCTCTGAACCGGCTAGCTCATTAACAGAAGTTTCAGGAACAACTGCAATACCCTTATTATAGGCAAATCCCTTTTCACTTACATCGCTTGCCCAACCAACGGTGTAACCATTCTCAAGAGAGTTGTTAATAACCTTCATCATATCCTCTAATGGCAGATTGTAAACCTGATTCCATGACCAGTTGTCGGGAACCTCAATAATGAATGGTTTATAGAATGGGTGATGAGTATAAGATGAGATCTCAATATAATCATCCATGTTTAAGCCTAGATAATCGGCAAAACTCTTTGGAGTATACTCCTTGCCGTTATAGGTGAACTTCTCGGGAGTAGCACCCAGATATGCGTCTAAAATCCCATCCAATCCGGCATGCCATGCGGTTGAGAGTTTCTTATTAGGGTTCTTAATAACAGCCTCCATATAGGCTTTCAATACTGCATCAAGTTCACCATGAACATGCTTTTCTTCACCATATTGCAATCCAGCAAAAGCTGACTCAGGAACTACGCCATAGTTTTTCCAAGCATTAGTAACATCATGGAATGCACCACCTCCACCGAAATTAAGTGAGCCTTGAAGACGAACATACTTTTCTGCTTTCTCACTATAAGATCTCTTAACAACATACATATCAGAAAGGTCAAACTCGCCTTTTCCGGTTCTGATCAACTCGGCTTCGAGAAACCCATTGCCAGAGAAACTCCAACAAGTACCGCTTCTGTATTGATCTTTAACCGATGTGTGTTTTAAAATCTTGACATCTTTAAAAGTGTAGACCGAGTCGGTCTGAGCACTAACAGATGTACCAAATAGGCCAACAAAAGCCAACCCTAAGGCAACTGATAAAAATTTGTTCATTATTAACGTTTTGACAGATTAATTAATACGTGATTGTTTAGTTGTATGGTAAACCGTTACAAAGATAAAAAACTAGATGAGCTATACATAAAATGCGAACAATAATATGATATTTCGATAGATCATTACTCCTCTTTACTGCTCTATACATTTCATAATCTCGGGCCGATGAATGGCGTATATCAATTCATCCAGCCAACAATCGAGTTTATAGGCTGATTTCTTAAAGTGCCCTTCCTTAATAAACTTACACTTCTCAAGCAGATGCGCCGAATTAGTATTAACCTCAAAGACAACGGCATAAACTCTTTTTATATCCGAGTATCGCCATACCTTATCCAACAAAACAGGAATAACCTGCGACATTATTCCTTGATGGTGCATTGGGGGAGTTAGCCAATAACCAAGCTCCATATTATACCTATTTACATCCGCTTGTTGAGTTAATCCAATGGCGCCAACAATCTTTCCTTTTAAGGTTATTGCCCAAACCTCCTCCAAACCCGACTGAAGAAAATTCAACCAACTAACAGCATCTTTCCTCTCATAAGGATAGGGAAACGAATCACGTAAATGGATTGCTATTTCAGCATAATTAGCAGCCTGAGCGAGGTCATCAACATCGTCTAAGGTAAATCTTCTAAGAGCAAGCTCTTGATCTTTATTGACCGCTATTTTTGCAGGGATTTTCATAATGCAATATATTTGCCACACTGCAAACTTAGCGTATTCAAACATCTTAATCGCTATACTCAGGTATCTTCTATGACACAAAAAATATACTCACAAGGCTCTGCCCCCATCATCTGGATATCCGGTCTCTCAGGAGCAGGGAAGACTACCATTGGCCGAGAACTTATCGCACTACTTGAAGAGAGTAACTTTAGGCCTTATCTGCTTGATGGAGATGTATTAAGAGGAGGGCTAAATAGTAATCTTGGCTTCTCGCTGGAAGATAGAAATGAAAACCTGAGACGTGCCGCTGAAGTAGCTAAAATTCTATCTCTGGCCGGTGTTACCCCTGTCTGCTGCTTTATTACACCCACCAATGATGCCCGCAGTCTGGTCAATAACCTAATGGTTGATTTCCCTTTCGTCGATGTCTTTCTGAGTACCCCTTTGTCGGTCTGTGAGTCCAGAGATGTGAAAGGTTTATATGCTAAAGCCAGAGCAGGTATCATTAAAGAGTTCACCGGCATCAGTTCTCCTTTTGAGACCCCGGTAAGTCCTACTCTTGGACTTTCTACAGATGGGGTTTCGGTAGACTACTGTGCCTCCAAAATAATGGATAAACTAAAAGATATCTTCCCCGATTCTTTTTAGGAAACTACCTATCTGCTTTCTGAGCCAGCACCTTTAGCGATATCGCTTTACCCTGATGGTTAGGCCCCTCATCGATCAGGTATTCTGACTCTTCAAACCATTTTAAATCCATCCCCATCAGATCCTCCTTTATTTGCTCTGGATCATAAAGAAGTGTAATATCTTTTGGCCCTGCGCCTGTATTCCCAAAATGCCTCTTAGTAAAAGCCTCAACAATAAGATGGCCACCCGGCTTCAGAAAAGTGATTAACCTCTTAAAAACCACTTGACGTATCTCTTCCGGTAGATGAAGAAAAACAACCGCAATAGCATCAAAACTTCCAGTGGGATATTCTATCAAAGTAGCATCACCAAGGCGATAATCAACAACTACATTAAATTCCTGAGCGAGTGCCAGCGCTTTTGTTTGAGCCCTTTCAGACATATCAAAGGCATAGACTTCCCACCCTATTCGGGCTGCCCAAACTCCATTTCGACCCTCGCCATCGGCAGGTAAGAGAATCTTTCCAGGCTTTAATTCAGAAAGACATTTTTCCACCCACTGGTTTGGCTCCTTACCATAGATATATTCAGCGCCACCATATCTTAAATCCCAAATCTTGTTCATATTCAAGCGTTGTTTTCTACCCTCGTTTTATTAGTTAGCAAATCTACATCCGATTCAATCATACGATAAAGAAATATCTAGTTAAAAGATATTTACAGAAGACCATTATGGTATTAATAGGATTAACCGAAGCCATTACTTGTTTTCTATCGTATATTTGCACCTTTGGTAAAGGTAAAAAATATTGATATGCCGGATCAAGAATCCCGTTTGTGGACCAAAGGATTTATACTACTGACCCTATCGTCATTATTACTTTCATTATCCTTTTATCTCTTATTACCCACACTCCCTGTCTATCTTGTCGAAGAATTACAGGCCAGTTCGGGTAAAGTAGGTTGGATCGTAGGGGTATATACATTTGCGGCTGTACTGATTCGGCCTTTTACAGGATGGGCTATAGACCTCTTCGGAAGAAGAATGATCTTAATCATAGCTATGGCATTCTTTGCCCTGTTTATCGGATTATACGCTATCTCGGTTACACTTCTTCAGTTTTTGATACTGCGATTCTTTCACGGTATCTCCTGGGGTATTACCACCACAACCAACTCGACAGTAGTAGTCGATATAATCCCAGCAAAACGGAAAGGTGAAGGCATTGGTTTCTTTGGGTTAGCAATGCCTCTTGCAATGGCCATCGGACCCCTACTGGGGTTAGTGATAATCGAAAATCTGGATTGGAATATGCTTTTTCTAACAGGCACACTGATAGCATCCCTCTCTTTTATATTGCTACTCTTTATCCGGTTTCCTCACTTTAAAAGACCCTCAAGTTTAAAACTTACCCCTTCTTCACTTATAAGCAAGAGATCATTGCCGATAAGCCTTGTAATGCTTATTACCATGATCTCTTATGGAGGAATAATCTCCTTCATTACGCTCTATGCCGAGCATAACAAAATTGGGAAAACGGGTATATTCTTTACTGTATATGCAATCATGTTAGCTATCACACGTGTTGTATCCGGAAAGGTTTTCGATAAACATGGGCCATCAATGCTGGTAATAATCGGCTTGGCAGCAGTAGCATCAGGAACCGCAATACTGGGAGGCTTCCCCTATTTTTCAGGTCTAGTTGCATCAGGGGCCATGTTTGGAATCGGCTTTGGGATAATCTTCCCTACGTTCCAGGCAATGGTTAATAATCTTGAGCCAGCATCAAGACGAGGAGCTGCTAACAGCACCCTTTTCACGGCACTTGATACCGGCATTGGGCTGGGAGCAATCTTCACAGGATATTTAATGGAAGGAATTGGCTTTAATCAGAGTTACCTCCTTCTATCAGTCGTTACTATTTCAGCTTTAGCTTTCTTTATCTTGATGGCATTGCCACATTACCAAAAAATGAAAAACAAAATTTTCAGCTTTTAATAGAGCTATCACTCAAAAACAGCCATAAGAAACGATAAAAGTATTAAGTTTAAAGAGTGTTACTCAATTTAATGCTAAAGACTATTGGCCAAGGCAAATGAATCTGATTTATGCTAAGTAGAAAAAGACTATACACTAAAGTGGTACAATGGACTGCCCGAAACATCACCCAACAATATCAGGTCTATATTTTAGCGGTAGGTGTTGGGCTTGCCAGCGGATTAGCAGCAGTTATACTAAAGAATACCGTCCATTATACTCACTATCTGTTAAGTGATGGCTTTAACTATGAAGAGAAGAATTATCTATACTTTATTTCTCCTTTACTTGGCATTCTATTAACCGCACTATTTGTTAACTACATTCTAAAAGATCATATCAGCCACGGTGTAAGCCGAATTCTTTACGCCATTTCAAGAAACAGCAGTTATCTCAAGCCTCATCACACCTACAGTAGTATGATTGCCAGCACCCTCACGATTGCTTTTGGGGGATCAGTGGGTGCGGAGGCACCAATTGTACTAACGGGTTCGGCTATTGGCTCAAATCTCGGTAGATTAATGAGGCAGAACTATAAAAATGTCACATTAATGATTGGATGTGGTGCAGCAGGGGCTATTGCCGGCATCTTTAAAGCACCCATCGCCGGCTTAGTATTCGCCATTGAGGTCATCATGTTAGATCTAACCATGATGACGGTTCTTCCACTTCTTTTGAGCACAGTAACCGCCTCCATCGTGGCCTATTTCTTTCTCGGAAGTGCCGTTGAGTTCACTTTCTATGTTAATAACCCATTTGAACTTAATCGAGTTCCTCACTATTTAATTTTAGGCATTGTATGTGGTGGAGTGGCTCTATATTTTACTCGTATGTCGATGGTTGTAGAGCGCCTGTTCGGAAAAGTCAAACTCCTTTCGGTAAAAGCTATCATTGGAGGAGGCCTTCTTGGAATTCTAATTTTTGCCTTTCCATCCCTATTTGGGGAAGGATATGATGCATTAATGATGGTTTTAAATGGACAAGGTGATCTGGTAGTTAATCAAACTCTTTTTAAAGACTACTCTGGAACAGACGTTATGTTTCTGGTTATTCTAATGCTAATTATCCTCTTCAAAGTTATTGCCATGGCTATAACAAATTCTGCAGGGGGCATCGGCGGAGTCTTCGCCCCTGCCCTATTCGTAGGAGGAATGACTGGTTTCTTCACCGCCAGACTAATGAATGTAACATTAGACATGAATCTACCTGAGAATAACTTTGCTTTAGTTGGTATGGCTGGAATCATGGCCGCAGTAATGCATGCCCCCCTAACTGCAATCTTCCTCATCGCCGAAATTACCGGAGGATATCAATTACTCACACCGCTAATGATTACCGCTTCGGTCTCTTATATTACTAATCACTATTTTGAACCTTATAGCATCTACACAAAAAAGCTAGCTCTAAAAGGTGATCTTATCACCCATCATAAAGATAAGTCGGTCTTGACTCGAATGAAGATAACCGACCTCATCGAACGAAACTTCACTACCGTTCGCATTCAAGAAACGCTTGGTGAGTTTGTTCAAGCCATAGCTAAATCTGAAAGAAATATATTCCCTGTCGTTGATGAGGAAAATCGCTATCTGGGCGTCGTTTTTCTTAATGATATCAGGCACATCATCTTCCAACATGATCTCTACCAAAAAATGACTGTTCGTGATTTAATGTTCATGCCCGATGTTAAAGTCTCCCCCGATGATACCATGGAGGATGTGGCTTCTCTTTTCCAAACCACCAGCCACTACAATATCCCTGTAATCGACAAGGATCAATACATAGGGTTTGTTTCAAGGGCAAATGTCTTCTCAGCTTATCGTAAAATGCTTCGCGATGAATGTGAAGATTAACCTTCAATCCACCAGACTTAAAGTTTAAAACTACGGAGCTAATTTGCTAAGCCTGCGAAGTACAATTTACTTCGTCTGTGGCAGAGTTTTAATTGTTCTTACTCATTGAGTATGGCACATCATCTTTGTTGGTTCCACGTTGCCATGATGGGGTATTTTGCATTTCGAGGCGCAAGGTTCCTCCCTTTATTAATTCATCATGAAGAAGGTAGCTCTTTGAGTAAGCCTTTCCATTAAGCCAGGCCTTCCCAATATAGGGTCTATTCCGGTCATTCTTCTCGGCTTCGATAATAAACTTCTGCCCATTGCTAAGTGTAATGGTGCTCTTCTTGAATAAAGGAGATCCTAAAACATACTCTCCGGAGCCTGGACAAACAGGATAAAAGCCCAATGCTGAGAACACAAACCAGGCACTCGTTTGGCCATTATCTTCATCTCCACAAAGTCCATCTGGTTGGTTTAAATAGAGCTTGTCCATAATTTCTCTTACCTTTTGCTGAGTCTTCCAGGGTTGTCGCGCAAAGGCATACAGATAGGGCATATGCTGTATAGGTTGATTTCCATGTGCGTACTGTCCCATATTCATGATCAACATCTCGGTTATCTCATGAATCTGACTTCTGTAATAGGAATAATCGAAGGTCGGAGGAGCTGAAAAGACAGAATCCATTTTCTCCAGAAAAGGCTTCTCCCCTCCCATTAAATCAATCAACCCATTAATATCATGAAAAACGCACCATGTCCAGTGCCATGAACACCCCTCAGTAAATGCATCTCCCCATTTATCAGGGCGAAAAGGCGATTGGAAGGTACCATCCTGATTTCTTCCTCTCATAAAACGAGTGCCTTTATCGAAGACATTCTTATAGTTCTTCGCCCTTTCAGCAAATCGTGTAATCTCTTCAGATGGCCTGTTTAATGCCTTGGCTAGCCTCCAAATGGTAAAGTCATCGTAGCTATATTCAAGCGTCCGGGCAACATTCTCATCAACTCCAACATCGTAAGGGATATATCCTAGCTTGTTGTAATAATCAACCCCAAGCCGCCCGACACTACCAAGAGGGCCACTCTGTTCGCTGTTCTTTAATATAGCATCGAATAGAACATTAATATCATACCCACGTATTCCCTTCAGATAGGCATCGGCAATTATAGATGCAGAATTAGATCCTATCATACAATCACGATGTCCGGGGCTTGCCCATTCAGGCAGCCAACCACTTTCTTTATAAGTATTCACAAGCCCTGCCATCATCTTACTGCTCATCTCAGGATAGACCAGAGCAAAGAATGGGAAAACGGCTCTAAAGGTATCCCAAAAGCCATTATCTGTAAAGAGATATCCCTTCTCCACCTTTCCGTTAAACGGACTATAATGCACGATCTCCCCCTGTTTATCAAATTCATAAAATGAACGAGGAAATAGCAAAGCACGATACATCGCTGTATAGAAGACCGATCTTTGATCATCAGTTCCTCCCTCAATAGCTATCCTGCCCAGCTGCCTGTTCCACTCAGCCTTTGCTTCATTACATATCTCATCAAAGCCTTTAAAGCCAATCTCACGTTGAAGATTCAGTTCGGCCTGTTCCTCACTAATAAATGAACTTGCAATCTTTAGGTTAACCTGTTGAACTCCATCAAGAGCAAATCTTAAAATAGCCCCTGTATGAAATCCGACTGCCTCGGAACGATCGCCATACATAATCCCATCCTTATGAATAAGAACCTCCTCAAATGGTTTATCACTTATGATTACGAAATAATTCTTGAATCCCTCTGGCACACCTCCACTGTTATTACAAGAGTATCCAACAATTTTCCCCTCATTGGGATAGACTTTAACATATGAGTTTTTAAAGAAAGCATCAACTATCAGATTAGCCCTTGATTTCTCAGGGTAAGATATTCTAAAACAGGCCGATCTTTCAGTTGGTGTTATCTCGACTGTAGTATTGTAATCGGCCAGATAGGCCTTATAGTAATAAGGGGTAGCAACCTCAGCTTTATGAGAGAACCATGACTCCCTTTTCTGCTCATCGAAGATCGGTTTTCCAGTGGTAGCAAAGATCGCAAATGCACCATAGTCATTAATCCAGGGAGAAGGTTGATGGGTTAGCTTGAATCCTCTCAGCTTAGAGGCACTATATTGATAGCACCATCCATTTCCCATGGTATTCGTCTGCGGAGTCCAGAAATTCATTCCCCACGGCATTGCAATGGCCGGATAAGTATTGCCGTTTGAAAGTTCGTATCGGCTATCGGTTCCAACTAAAGGGTTGACCCAATCAGCAGGGGTTCTTTCCTGTTGCGCCGAAACGAGAGCAGAGAAGAGGACAACACCCAAAAAGGTTCCTAAGAGTTGCTTAATCATCATATATAATAGTTCTTGGTTGAAGTTCAGGATTACCAGAAAGTAACTATACGGATAAAGGAAACCAAAGATACCCATCTTTATCAAATTTTTAGTCAGTCATTATTTGATTATCATGGATAGATCATTGCATTATTTATCTTTGCACCAAGCAATAAATTCCAATCGGTCAAAGTCAATTAACAGTGCATTAATCAACCCATCATGTCAGAGAAAAAAGAAACCGATCGATTTAGTTTTGGAGAGGAAGAGGGCAAAGTATGGATAATCATCAAATCTGGGAGAGAGAAAAAAGGAAGAAGTGTAATCGTACTTCTAACATTAGCTATTATCATGGTAATATCGCTCTTATCTGAGGTTTTTGATAATGAAGAATATTACATGTTAATGATACCTATAACGGTAGTGAGCCTTATAATGGGGCTAGTATTGTTTCATTTTTTCGGGTGGCATTTTTTCGGAAGAGAGCTTATCACCATAGAAGGAAATACCCTTTCCTATTCTATAAAGTATGGATTCTTTCGATCAACCCCACAGACAAAACAGTATCAAAGGCTATCTGTAAGAATAGATCGCATAAAGAATCAAGAAGTAAGTACAATGGGGCGTCTCATTTTTTTAGAGACCAAACACCAAGGAGGAGAGCCCATTGAAGTCTTTCATTCAACCCTAGTGGCTCATAGGGATAGCCTCCTTGCGTTTATTAGGTTTTACGAAAATCACAAAACCAAAAGAGAAGTAATCTCAAAATTCACGCAAGAGATTTCGCTTAATTAGAGACGGTAAAAACCACCTAGCGTCTCTGGAAATCTATACATTATTAATTCTAAGACGATACCCTGTACCATGAATGTTTTCAATCTCTATCGTTGAATCTTCACTAAGATACTTTCTGAGTTTACTAATAAAAACGTCCATTGATCTAGTTGTAAAATAATTATCATCGCCCCAGATCGTTCGTAGCGCTAGTTCACGAGGTAGAATATTATTCATTTCCACACAGAGTAATCGAAGGAGTTCAGCCTCCTTTGGCGAGATGCGTTTTTGATCGTCGCCCATTCCTATGGTTCTGAGATTTGCATCAAAGGTAAACTTGCCTATTTGGAAGATGGTCTGCTTCTGTTTAGACATAGACTCACTATTTCTCTTTAGGATGGCTCTCATCTTATAGAGTAATACTTCACTATCAAATGGTTTGGTAATATAATCATCAGCTCCCGACTTAAATCCCTCCACAATATCCTCTTTTAAACTCTTAGCCGTCAAAAAGATCATAGGGATTTGCGGGTGAGTTGAACGAATTGCTCTGCCTATGGTAAAACCATCAACATTAGGCAGCATCACATCCAAGATGCAAATATCAAATTGCCCCTTAAGGAACGTTGAGACAGCGTCTTTACCATCACTAACCCAAGTGACGCTAAAATCTTGTAATTCGAGATAAGATTTAAGAATAGTTCCAAAGTTAAGGTCATCCTCAACTAAAAATACATTGGTCGTATACGTTGTATTACTCATGTCCAGCTCTTCTTTTTAAAAGTCAAATTAGCTCCAATTAAATTATCTTTCAAACCTTACAACTAACTACCATTAACAGATAATTCATAACACAAAGGTATCTTAATTGTAAATCGGCTTCCTTTTCCTTCTTCGCTATCAACAGAGATCACACCTTGATGGGCTTCAACGATGGCTTTAACATAGCTTAATCCAAGGCCGAACCCCTTGACGTTATGAACGTTTCCAGTAGGTTTTCTGTAAAATTTCTCGAAGATATGTTGTTGTGTTTCCTTGCTCATTCCAATTCCTTGATCTGAGATAGTAATAATAAAATGGCCATTATGATTGGAGGTAGAGACATTTATCAACGGCTTATCAGCTGAGTATTTATTGGCATTATCCAGCAGATTGTAGAGAACATTTATAAAATGGATCTCGTCTGCTTTGATTTCAGCTTCTTCAGCACTTGGGTCAAAGGTAATCTCGCCATGTCTTTTCTCTATCTGCAAGGAGATATGCTCGATAGCACGTGCAATCAGATCATGTGCATCGCTTGGGATCAGGTTAATCCGAAAATCATGTTTTTCCAGTAATGACATTTGAAGAATTCCTTCAACCTGGTGATTCATACGTCGGTTCTCCTCCCTGATAACTCGACTAAAGTATTTGATTTGTTCGGGATCATGAATGACCCTTGGGTTGGTTATTGCATCTGTGGCCAGACTTATGGTTGCGATGGGTGTCTTAAACTCATGGGTCATATTATTAATAAAATCAGTCTTCATCTCCGAGAGTTTCTTCTGTCTTAGCATTAACCAGGTTACGATGACAAAGGCTGAAACCATAAGTACGGTAAACAAAACCGAACCACTGAGCATCCATGACACATTGGCCATCAGATAACGATCTCTTCCGGGAAAACGCAATAAGAGTTTATCGCCATATTGCATAAATCGTTGAGGGAAAAGATCGGTTGAGAAGGTGACGATATCCGAGTTTTGATTAGAGAAATGTCGAGAGGCAGAGATAGTGTCCGCCTCACCGGTGATAATTGCGTATTCAAAGGGGAGACTTATCCCTCTGTTATTTAGATTTCGCATTAAAAGAGCATTTGTGCTCGGAAGATCAATAGATACAGGAACTGGTTGTTGTAAACTTTGGACCTCAGCAAGCATCTTTTTAAGGACCTCATCTTGTCGTTTAATTTGAGCCTCCAGTTTACTCATTTGACTATTTGAAGTAGTAAATTCAGATGACTTTGTCTTCGATTTGCGCGGTTTCCCCTCAAAAAAATCCCTAGTAGCCGAAAGCCCTTCGATTTGGGGAAAATCTTCTACTCGGCCATATTCATCTATAGGCATGAATAATTTATCCATTGAGGTATTTGCCGGGTCAAACCACTGCTCAAAGATTGCCTCCTGTTCCCCTTGAGGGACTGTAAATTTCACCTTATGTCCGTTAATAGTATAAGTAACCGATACAGAATCGGAGGAATAAGAAGATGATCCAAACTGTTGCCAGCTCATAATGAAGGTCTGATTCATTGAAGTTGGCTGAGGTGGAGCCGGATGTTCACGTCTTCTATGCTGATTCGGAGCCGGAAAATTCCTCGTTGAAGGAGGATATTCATTTCGGTTACTGCCCAGCATTTGTTGATTTCTAATAGCAGAGTCCATACTTCCTAACCACTGCATTCTTCTTTGTAGCAGGTACATCTCCTGATTTTCAGCTATCTGTGCTACCGTTTCGGAGAGAGCTTGTTTCACATCGCGATCAAATTGAACCTGCCGAAGATGAATGGCATTTCTGATCCAAACAAACTGTAGAGCTACGATCCCAACCAGTGAGATAGCAGAAACGATAATTATGGTTCTAATGAAATTCTTCTTCATGATTCAAAATTAGGCAATCTAAAGCGTGTTAGCATTACTTTAACCCTTCCTTAACCTGCTTTAACCAGGTGTTAACTTTTTCAGTTCCAAATAGCAGGTAGCTTTGCATCATCACCTTTAACCTCTCAAACTATGAATCAGTTTAAAACTTTCGTCTTAAGCCTGTCCATCATTCTTCTGGTCGGCTCGCTATCAGCCCAATCTGCCTCTTCTACTAACACTTCTTCAAAAGACACACTCAATGTTAAGAAAAAAGTCGTGGTTTTTTCTAACAAAAAAGGGAAATCTGGTAAAAAGAAAGTAAGAACATATCAATTTACGACTTCTGACACGATCTCAAGTAAAGATTCAAAGGGAACTTTAAAATCAAAAAAAATTGTCATCTCAATGGCAGGTGACTCTAGCATTTCTATGGAAGGAGACTCAGTGATTATGAACGGGTCATTCTGTCATAAAACACCTCATTGTTTCAAGTTCGAATTTGATGGTGATGATGACCGATCATTTAATGGTTTCTCTATGGCACCTTGTATGCCCGGTATGCCTGGCGATTTTGAAATAGAAGAATTTGAGGAGACAGAGGGAGAAGAGATGCCCCATAATCATATGGCCTTCCATTTTGATCCCTTTATGAGCGACACCGCACTTGCTATGATTATGTCTTTCCCCGAAATCGGAAACATGGATACAACATTTATTAATGAGTACGGCGACACCGTTCAAATAATGAAAGGGCTGCAGTTTAATATGCCCCCTTCCCCAAAATTTTCCGATAATCCCAGAAATAACTTCATGTGGAGGGGCGACAGGAACCCTCATGCTCGAATCCACAACTACTATAGACCCGGCTCAGGGGCTACGATTTCAGACCTTACAAATGAGGAGTTGACCCGCTTGAAAAAATCTGAGCTTAAACCTACCAAAAGTTATAGTCCGCTAGGACTGGAAAGATTAGAAGCCCGGTTCAATCACTTTGGTGATAAACTCTCCATCTCCTTCGATTACCCATTCGGAGAAAAACTAACTGTCAAACTTTTTAATGAGAATGGGAAGCAGTTCTATCATGAAGAAATTTTACAAAGTACAGGAGGATACGAAAGAAAGATTCAGTTACCTGAAGATATGGGAGAAATGGTATACTTAAGAATTACCAGTGGAAAACAGAGTATTGTAAAAAGAATTGACCGTTAATCAAGGAAAGATAAATAATCTTCCTTAAAAATAAGTGTTTTCATACGTGCGTTTAGGTTATTCAAGATATCAGAAGGAGATATTTGTGAAGATAATAGTCAGCTAAAACTGACCCTTCTGAACAGGCCGTAATATTCTTCAACTCTCGTAACGGCCATAAAACAAAGTGACCACTGAATGAATCGGTGGTCACTTTGTTTTTATTTGTATTAGTCAGATCACCCTATTTGCTATGGCGCCTAACACCAAAATAATCTAATACCCCCCACAGATAAATAGCAAAAGCAGAACTAGTTAATAACTGTATCCATAAAGGAGTTGAGATCAAATTCATATCTAAGAGAGCCGTTGAGATTAAAACATACTTCAAAATATAGTAAACCATTTTTGAAGCAATGATAGCTGCCATGGCTACCATCAATGTATTTTTAACCCAGCGCTTTAAATAATAAAATAGACCCACACTCAATGCCAATTCAAACATCATCAGAAATACCTTTGGCAACTCAGGATGTCCAGATACTGCAAAGGAAAAAAGAGGCAAAGAAAGCGCTAAAACCACGGCATTTGTCCGATTAGTATGAGCCATAGCAAGGATAATCATAATCCTCATGGGCTCCAAAAGGTAAAAGGGAAAGGCTGTTAAGTGTGAAAGAGCTGGGATAAAATAGACAAAAAGTATGGCAACAGCGTCGAGAAGAAGTATCTTATTCAACTCCTTTCTAGATAGATTGGCTATTTGTGTCTTCATTTGTTAATAGTATGTTTTGTATAGATAGAATAACCCATCTTAATAATATTTTTGCCCAGCAGATAAAAATAAAGTATGAAACTATAAACGGAAACAACCTACCGGTTAACAGATAGACTTAACCTTTGTTGATTAACCGCTTTAAGACAGACAAAAGTAACAATTTATCTTCATTGAGGAATCAGGAAAATGGTCATAAAAGAAGTGCTTTCTTAGCTATCTCTTCGCCTCCTCTGCGTATCCCCTTCGCTCTTTGCCTTATTTT
>CAYUII010000021.1:62021-70570 GCA_964444785.1 uncultured Bacteroidales bacterium
AACAAATAATGAGGAGAATGGGTAATGAAGAGGACTGTTTGTACAGCTACGAATACCCTTCAGCCCTACGAATAAGTAGTGGCAAAGATTTACCATAGACTAAAAAAGTGGAATAGGAGGCTATACGGCCGGCGAGATCAACTTGTTAATCTCGACAAGGAGGCTATCAACTGAAAAAGGTTTCTGAAGGATTGCATCAGCTCCAAACAGTCTGCTTATCCTGAGATAATCATCGGCAGGGACATATCCACCACCTGACATAGCAATAATTTTAACCGTCGAATTTCTTTTTCTAATATCAGAGATTAATTGCAAACCATTATCTCCCGGCATGCGTATGTCTGTGATAACTAAATCAAACTTCTCTTCCCTAAAATGCAAGAAACCCTGCTTACCATCGTTAGCAGTCACTACTTCAAACCCGCTCTTTTGTAAGAAAAGCTTTAAGCCATCAGCAAAAACAATCTCATCATCAACAAGTAGAATCCTTTTCATCATAAAATGGTACTAATCGATTACAATACGGTCAATCAAAGGTCAACAATTTGTCGTAATATCACCACAGCTGTTTCAAGTTCAAAAATAGTCATTATACCATTCTTTATCACCATTTTTCCAAAAAAAAGAAAATATTTTTATGATTCACTCTGATTTAAGGAAGTCAGATAGACTAATAATAAAAAACGGGCTATCTTACTTTGACCGATAAGATAGCCCGCTAAATTAAATGACCTGAATCTATTCCTCTACGAACTTAACTCCAGGTAACTCTTTTCCCTCGATGTATTCAAGCATGGCTCCACCACCGGTTGAGACATAACTAACCTGATCAGCAAGGTTATACTTGTTAATCGCAGCAACTGAATCACCCCCTCCAATTAAAGAGTAGGTACCTTTTGAAGTAGCATGAGCAATAGATAAAGCGATCTGCTTTGTTCCAATCTCAAAATTAGACATCTCAAAAACGCCCATTGGACCATTCCAGAGGATGGTCTTCGAATCCTCTATAACCTTAGCGAATTCTTTCGCTGCGGCTGGTCCAATATCAAGACCCATCCAACCATCGGGTATTTGATCGGCTGAGACAACCTGACGGTTCGCCTCATTGTCAAACTTATCGGCAACAACTGCATCTTTGGCCAAATGAATAGTCACACCTAATTCTTTGGCTTTAGCTAAGATTGAACGAGCTAAATCTAATAAATCATCCTCAACAAGTGAACTTCCTACATGACCACCCATTGCTTTTACAAAGGTGAACATCATCCCTCCACCAATAATCAAATTATTCACCTTTGAGAGTAAATTAGTGATGATCTCTATCTTCCCACTAATCTTTGCCCCACCTAAAATGGCTGTAAAGGGCTTGTGGCCACTCGTCAAAACATGATTAATGCTTTTCAGCTCATTTCCCATTACATATCCAAACATTTTACTGGTCGGGAAAAATTTGGCAATAACAGCAGTAGAAGCATGGGCTCTATGCGCAGTACCAAAAGCATCATTCACATAAATATCACCAAGCTTTGAAAGCTTCTCAGCAAATGCCTCATCCCCCTTCTCTTCCTCTTTATAGAATCGAAGGTTCTCAAGCAATAGAACATCACCGCCTTGTAACTCAGAACTAAGCTTGACAGCTGAGGCTCCAATACAATCATCGGCAAATTTTACAGCCACCCCAAGAGATTGACTCAAATAAGGTAATAAATGACTTAATGAATACTTATTCTCTGGGCCACCCTTTGGCCGACCTAAATGCGACATTAAAATAACTGATCCTCCATCATTAAGAATCTTTTTTACTGTCGGAACAGCAGCATCAATACGAGTAGTATCGGTGATCTCAAATTTCTCATTCAGCGGAACATTAAAGTCGACGCGTATAAGGGCCCGCTTACCCTTAAAACTGATGTCATCAATTGTCTTCATCTGATATTCACTTGTTTTTATAAGTCACTTGAACTAATCTTAATTGATCTTAACAACAGCTATCCTCATGCTAAGTTTCAATCTTGATTGATTCTTTTACTACTATTTTGTTTTTTACTCAAATATAATATTCCCAATTGATCCTTTGACATCACTATAAGATTATCATAAAGTATGATAATCTAGTTTTGATGTTTTGCCCCTAAAGGTGTATTCTCAACACAAAGGTAATCCGAAACCATGTAAAAGTCTATATTCAAATAAAATAATCTACAGAAAAGCCTCAATAACCCCTCTAAAAGCAGGCTTTAGAAGGCTCAATGTACCGAATGACGTCAAAATATCGTAGGTTTGCAAAAAGCTGTCGATATGAGGAAATTGTCCACCCTTTGCGTGCAATCAGATATCATTTGGGAAGATTGTGACGCAAATCTTAAGATATTAGATAACCTGTTAGAAAACAAAAAAGCCGACTTAATTGTCTTACCAGAATTCTTTGCTCATGGTTTTACAATGAAAACAGAAGGCATTGCTCAAGAAGATAATGAGAGTTCTTCTCTATTATGGATGAAAAATTTAGCATCCAAAACCGGAGCACTTGTTTGTGGCACTCAAATGATTAAACAAGAAAATCGCTTTTACAACCGAGCCTTCATGGCTCGTCCAAATGGAGACTTTTCCTTCTATGATAAAAAACATCTCTTCACTATGGGAGGTGAACATGACCTTCTCTCTTCAGGTGATATAGTGGTCACTATCCCTTGGAAAGGATGGAATATCAGACCCTTGATCTGTTATGATTTAAGATTTCCTGTATGGTCCAGAAACCGTTCATTTGGAGGTAGTCCGGAATATGATCTTCTAATCTATATGGCCAATTGGCCCAAAGGAAGAGCCAATCATTGGAGATCACTTCTAATTGCCAGGGCAATAGAGAATCAATGTTGGGTTGTTGGGGTCAACAGAACCGGCACTGATGGCAATGGAATCATTCACCATGGAGGCTCAATCGTTATTAACCCATTAGGGGAAGTTACCAATGAACTGAACTCTGAAGTAGCCGTCATGGAGGCAATACTCGATTATGAGATTCTAACGAACTGGAGAAAGAAATTCAGAGTCTATAAAGATTGGGACTCTTTCACAATTGATGAAGATAGAAGATAAACTGAGGAGTTAGCAAAGCACCTGGAACTTATGTGAACTGATTTTTTGTATTCAAACGCAAAAGTTATCAAAGTGTGACTATTTTTGCCCCCTATTTGAGTACGAAATGAATATAATAATTGCAGGCGATGGAGAGGTAGGATTTCATCTTGCCAAAATACTATCAGTTGAAAATCACCATATTACTATTGTTGATCCTCATCATGAATTACTAAAATTACTAGAATCACAGTCCGATTTAGTGACATTTGCCGGAGATTCGACTTCTATGAAGGTGCTATTACAAGCCGGAGTACAGAGTTGTGATCTTCTAATTTCTGTTGTACATGACGATGCAATAAACTTAGTTTCTTGTATGCTGGGAAAGAAGCTAGGTGCCAAGAGGACTATCGCACGGGTAAATAACACAGAATATCTTACCGATGAATCGAAAGCATTGATGGCCTCACTAGGCATTGATGCCATGGTCTGTCCCGAGAGAATAGCAGCAAAAGAGGTTCTGAAATTATTAAACCAGACAGTAGCTACTGAAATCTTTGACTTTTCTGAAGGAAAGCTCTCCCTCTTTCTTCTACGGTTGGATGAAGATTGTAAGGTTCTGGGAATGTCTCTTGATGAAGTTGCAAAGAAATACCCAAGGCTAAACTTCAGGGCTGTGGCCATTCATCGAAACTCAGAGACAATCTTACCCAAAGGGCAAGACAGTTTTCTATATGGAGATCTGGCATATGTAATTACCAAACCTGATGGGATCGACCACCTTTTAGAGCTTGCTGGCAAGAAGAAAGTTGAGGTAAAAAAGGTGATGATAGTTGGAGGAGGCCGAATTGGAAGAAAGACTGCTCGTAGGTTAGAGAAAAACATGCAAGTAAAGTTGATTGACCGAGATAAAGAGAGGTGTATGTCGCTAGCCGAATCGCTTGAAAACACCTTGGTCATCAATGCTGATGCCAGAGATGTTGATGTTTTAGAATCAGAAGGCATAAGAGAGGTTGATGCAGTGGTAGCAGTCACTGATTCAAACGAAACGAATATGTTTATCTGTTTACTAGCTAAACGTTTTGGAGTTAAAAAGGTCATTCCTTTAGTTGAAAATATCGATTTTATTGATATCGCACAAAACCTCGGTATCGAGGCAATCATTAATAAGAAATTGATCGCAGCTAGCTATATTGCTCGCTTTACCATGCATGCGGAGGTAGCCTCCATTAAATGTCTAAATGGCGTTGATGCCGAAGTCTTGGAATTTGTGGCTGCAAAAAATGCTGTTGTTACGAAGTATTTAATAAAAGATATCCCGATGGTAAAAGATAGCATCATTGGAGGTATAATAAGAGGAGAAAATAGCTATATTGCCGTCGGTAATTTCCAGATTGAAGAGGGAGATAATGTCGTGGTTTTTGCTATGCCTCACGCCATTAAAAAGATAGAACAACTCTTCAGCTAATGATCCTTAGTAACACATCAACTACAGAAAAGATTTATGAAAAGTACACTTCTTGCCCTGTTCTTGTTTTTTTTAATTAATCCATATTGTAAGGCTCAATATCAACCTCAAGGGCCGTATTTTATTAAAACATTAGCCGACTCTTCATTCCTTGGAAGAGGCTATGCCTTTAGGGGTGACCTTAAAGCCGCTGATTGGATAGAAGACTACTTTAATGGCCTTCGTCTTTCTCCTTTGGGTAACGGTTACAGACATCCTTTCTCTTTCTCAGTAAACACCTTTCCTAAGAAGATGTCGTTGAAAATAAACGGGCAAACCCTCAAACCAGGCTTAGATTATATCATTTACCTCTCATCCCCTTCCACTAATGGCCTTTATCGTATCATATCAGACTTCAACGATACGATCCATACTAAACCCTCCTATCTAACAAAAAATGGCTACTCAGGATCCATTCTTTTCACAACCAATAGTACTATAACAGCTCCTCCAAAAGGGGTCAATGGTATCTTCTGGCTAATTAACCCCACTGATCCCCTTATCTGGAGAGTATCTGATGGGATCTATGTAAATAAATGGATAAGTGGTAAAATGTTTTCTAACCTTATCTCTCCCTCTGATACTTCGGCTGAACTAACCATCGATTCAGAATTCCTTAAAGATCTCCAGGCTGTCAACATTGCAGGCTATATCCCTGGAAAAACGAATCCCGAAAAACTTGTTCTTATCACCGCCCATTATGACCACCTAGGAATGATGGGTAGAAAAACAATCTACCCCGGAGGAAACGATAATGCCTCTGGCGTAGCTATGATGCTCGACCTTGCAACCTACTTCTCCAAAAATGAGAATAGACTACCCTTTTCCATTGGTTTCACCGCCTTTAGTGCTGAAGAAATGCATCTTTTGGGAAGTACAGCTTTTTCAAAAAATCTCCCTTGGAAAGCTTCCGATATAAATCTAGTACTAAACCTGGATATGCTTAGTACCGGCTCTGATGGAATTATGGCTGTCAATGGAAAAGATTATCCCAATATCATTGATGACTTAACCCAAATTAACCTCGAAGGCAACTACCTTAAACAAATCAAAATAAGGCCTAACGCTGCCAATAGCGATCATTATCCCTTCTCTACTCTTGGCATCCCTGCAATATTCTTCTATTCTATGGGTGATGAATACAAATTCTATCATACACCAAAAGATACTTACAACGTTCCATTAACAAAGTATGTCGAAATCTTCAATCTCTTAAGAGATTTTATAATCACTTGTGGAGCTAAAAACTATACCCAACAACCCATTCCTGACTAATTCTACCCTTTGCTCTCAAAGTATACCCATACTATTTTTTTGAAAAAAGCCTCCCTCTAAACCATTGCAGGAATGCAAATTACTACCCCTTCTTAAAAAGTTTAAATATCGGATAAATCTTCCATTATCAGGAAGAATTATCACCTCACCCTGATCTCAATAGAGACAAATAATTCACATTATCAGCCATGTACAGAAGCTTCATTCTCCTCTTCAAACATTGGTATAGCATTTGAATCATTAGTCTCGAAATATTTCGTTAAATAACAACACGATAGATGGAGTCACCTGTCAAAAGAATGCGGATGCTACGCATTCTTCTAACCATTCTGCCAGTCTTGGCAATTGGAATCATCATATATTTATCAAACGTTCAAAGGAAACAACACCTCAAGCTTGATCAATCTCTCTCAGATATCTCGGAGGTCATCGCTCCGGAAAATCTGATTAGTGAACTTGCGATCGTATTCGATGAGGTAGAGAGTTCATTTAGATTGTACCTGATTTCTGACAGAAAAGAGCACTATGAATTATATAGCTCGAAAGTAAAACGATTCATTGCGATTTCAGATTCAGTGACCACCCTTCTCTCAGGAGACACCTCACGTCTTTCGCCCTTACTTAAAGGGCTATCCAAACGAAATGATTTGATGGGAGCGATCGGAACCTTAAAAAACCAAAGCGACTCTTTAATGGAATTAGCCATCTCCATTGACTCTCTCCGATATCTTGCCACACTTAAAGCCAAACCGATCTTAATCCCTTTTGTTATTCCTACAAACCTAATCATCGACACTCTTTCAATTACCGAAACTACTAAAAAGGAGAAAAAAGGATTTTTCGGGAGAATCAAAAATGCACTTACAGGATCAAGTGAAGAAGAACAGAAAAAAACAAAGGTAATAGTTAGAACCGGAGGGGAGGCAGATTCAACTAGGACTAATGCAAAAGCCCTAGGAATAAATGAATTCACCGACTCTCTGTCGCGTAACATGCAACGCTATTATACCCACCTACTAAATCAGTTTGTGATCTCCAAAAAGAAAATGGAGAAACAAGAACAGAGTCTTGCATTAGTTAACTTAAAAATCCTTGCCCGGATGAAGAATATGATAAACCAATTCTCTACAATGAGTGCAGAAGAGAAATTGGCAAAAGGGCAATACCTCATCGAAAATACCGGAAGTAGTGTAGACAAGATTAGAAATATCGAATATTTAGCCCTCATTCTTATAGGGTTACTCTCTGGTTTAGTTCTTTATGAATTACAGAAAATCGTTAAGTATGAAAAAAGACTAATTTCGGCAAGAGATCAAGCAATTGCTGTAGCCCATGAAAAAAGTAGGTTTCTGGCTTATATGAGCCATGAAATCAGAACGCCTTTAACAATGGTAGCCGGCTTTAGTGAGCAGATGCAACACACTTCGCTCGATCATAAACAAACAGAATATCTTAATTACATAGGATCATCTTGCGATCTTTTGCTTAGTACGGTAAATGATATCCTTGATTTCTCAAAGTTAGAGGCAGGGAAATTCCACCTTGACTCAAAACCATTCAATCCTAAAAAACTTATTGAAGAGACTACTCACTCTTTTGAGATGAAGGCAAATGAAAAAGGATTAAACATATCATTTTCTTTCAATGGAGACCCACACCTTTGGGTTTCGGGCGATGCTTTCAGAATCAGGCAGGTTCTTAATAACCTAGTAAGTAATGCTATTAAAAACACAGACAAAGGCAAGGTGATTATTAAAGGCGAATTAATTGACAACCATGAAAGCAACCTCGTCCTTAATATCTCGGTGATAGATAGTGGTATTGGGATTCCCAAGAACCAGCTAAATGACATCTTCGCTGAATACAGCCAGGTAACACAAACCGCAGACCAACGGTGGAAACTGGGAACCGGTCTTGGCTTGCCTATTTGTAAAAAAATAATCCAACAGATGGATGGTACCATTGGGGTTGAAAGCGAACAATCAAAAGGCTCCACCTTCTACGTTAACCTCACCCTTCCAAAAGCCTCTTCCCCAGAAATAAATGAAACCGTTAAAGAAGTTGAACTACTCAAACAAGGGGCATTTAAGGGGATGAAAATCCTTGTTGCCGAAGATAATCTTATTGGACGAAAGCTACTTAACGCAATGCTCAAAGACTCAGAAGCAGAGATCATCATGAAAGGAGACGGACAACAAGCTTGGGAGGAGTTACAGCAATCCCCTTTCGATCTTGTGATAAGTGATGTCTTCATGCCAGTAATGAACGGGCTGGATCTTGTTAAAAGCATAAGAAAACACGCTGATAAACAAATAGCATCTATTCCATTCATCTTCCTTACTGCCGATACGCTCCCCGAAGAGGTCGCAAATTACAAAGCAGCAGGGGCTGATGCACTAATCTTTAAACCTTACCATCAGATTGATCTCTGGAAAGCAATTAAGAAGATAACTAATCATTAAATCAATGATTAGTTATCTTTCATTAATCAAATCCACAAACGTCCGATAAAATTAAAGCATAAGTATTACATCACAAAGATGGTTCTTCCCCTTAAAAACCTTACCATTGTTCTTCAGCTCTTCGCTCGCCCTTCGCTTCCTCTCCATTAATCGTTCGAATTTGAGTGGATAAAATGGAAGAAATGAAAAAGTAATTTTCAAAAGTATATGGACAAAGAGCGAAGGGGAAG
>CAYUII010000022.1:0-37175 GCA_964444785.1 uncultured Bacteroidales bacterium
ACGGAAAAATCAGGTGGGACAAGATGATGCGTTTTGTTCATTAGGTCGATTCTTTGTTAGCTTGTTTTAGGTGAAAAATTAAAGCCTCTTGCAGTTATTTGGCAAGAGGCTTTTTCTATAGATATAAGTATGAATATCGGGTTCTTCTGACGCCTTATCTAAGGGTTAGAAGTTCTCTATATTTCGGTAAAGGCCATAACTCATCGTCTACAAGCAGCTCTAATTTATCTACGCTGTATCGAATAGTCTCAAAATAGGGAAGAACTTTTCGATTATAGGCGATAGCTTGGTCTTTGATTGATTCAATGGCATTGGCCTTCTTTCTCTCTTCTGTCATCTCCTCTACAGCAGTTTTAATTGTATCGATATGCTCTGAGATAGATTTGATGGTCGAGATTTGATTTTTAGCTAGATTGACAAAAGTCTTTGTGTCGAGAACCTCTTTTAGCCCTCTGACGTTTTCGACTAGTGTGTTTTGATAACGAATGGCAATAGGAATGATATGATTTGTTGCCAAATCGCCAATGACTCGAGATTCTATTTGAATCTCTTTTGTGTAGTTTTCTAGTTTTATCTCCAGCCGAGCGTTAAGTTCTCTTCCAGTTAGGACATTATTTTTTTCGAACAGTGCAATTGTTTTGGCAGAGGAATAAGCATTTAAAGCATCGGGAGTGTTTGTGAAGTTGTTTAGCCCACGTTTTGTGGCCTCTTCTTTCCACTCTTCACTATAGCAATTGCCCTCAAATCGTACTTTTTTTGATTCCAGGATATACTCTTTGAGTAAACCAAAGAGTACTTCATCTTTAGATTGGCCTTGTTCTATTCTTTCATTAGCCTGAAGCATGAACTGCTTGATTTGGTCAGCTACAGCCATGTTGATAGTTATCATCGCAATAGAACAGTTTTGAGCAGATCCTACGGCTCTAAATTCGAATTTGTTCCCAGTGAAGGCAAACGGTGAGGTTCTGTTTCGATCTGTATTGTCGAGGCTAATACCAGGGATTTTGGAGATTTTGAGATCTAGTTCTGCTTTAAGACTTTCAGTAATCACCCCTTTCTCCGCAAGTTCATCGAGAGCTTGAGTGAGGTATTCTCCAACAAAGGCCGACATAATGGCGGGAGGAGCTTCGTGACCGCCTAGTCGTTGATCATTGCCTGATGAGGCAATAGAGGCACGCAAGAGGTCGTTGTGTTCAGAGACTGCCTTTAGTACGATGGATAGGAAAGTAAGGAATCTAATGTTTTCCTGTTGACTTTTTCCCGGTGCTAAAAGGTTTGCTCCGCTGTTGGTTGCTAAACTCCAGTTATTATGTTTTCCGGATCCATTTATCCGTGCAAATGGTTTTTCATGGAGTAGGACGGCAAGATCATGTTTACGAGCAACTTTTTTAAGGAGGTGCATCATTAGCTGGTTATGGTCAACCGCAAGATTGACTTCCTCAAAGACCGGTGCAAGTTCAAATTGATTCGGAGCTACTTCATTATGTCTCGTTTTAACAGGAATGCCTAAACGATGCGCTTCATATTCAAAATCTTTCATGAATTCCATTACTCTTTCAGGGATAGTTCCAAAGTAATGGTCAGAAAGCTGTTGATCTTTGGCTGAAGCATGACCAAAAACAGTACGTCCGGTCAACATTAGATCGGGTCGAGCCATAAAGAGTGCAGAATCGACAACAAAGTACTCTTGCTCCCAACCTAGCGTGGCATATACCTGGGTGTCATTAAAACCTAGGAATCGGTTTAATTCAACGGCAGCTTTGTCAATCTCACTTAATGCTCTTAATAGAGGGGTCTTATAGTCAAGGGCTTCACCTGTATATGAGACAAAGATGGTTGGGATACATAGCGTTCCATCCATGATGAAAGCAGGCGATGTAGGATCCCATGCGGTATAACCTCTGGCTTCAAAAGTGTTTCTAATCCCTCCATTAGGAAAACTGGATGCATCGGGCTCCTGTTGCACTAATTCTGCACCTTTAAACTTCTCTAATGCTTTTCCATTCCCAATAGGATCCAAAAATGCATCATGTTTCTCTGCTGTTGCTCCAGTTAATGGATGAAACCAATGGGTGAAATGTGTTGCTCCTTTACTTAGGGCCCATGCCTTAAGAGAGGAGGCAACTTGATCGGCAATACGACGATCAATGCGTTGTCCTTTCTCTATTGAAGCTTGTAAGGCTTTATAAGCTTCCTCAGTTAGGAATTTTTTCATGGCCTCCTGGTTAAACGTCATCTCACCAAAATACTCTGAAGGTGGACGATTGGTTGTAGCCTCAGCTTTGCCGGGTCTTCTTGTCATCATGTACCCTAAGGCTTTGAAACGGATGTTTTCCATACTTGTAGTTGTTTAAAAATGGGTTTTGCTGTTTATATGGAGGTTGACGTTAGTTTTAAACAAATTGCGGTTTATTCAGTTCATTATTTAGAATTTATAAAATCCTAATATTCAATCTTTTTATATGATACTCATCACATTGCATGGGTTATAATCTCTTAATTATTACGGTTAAACATCTGTTAGTTTATGTCTAATGGCATATTTGACCAGATCTGCTGTTGAATGTAATTCAAGTTTTTGCATGATATGGTTTTTGTGGGTTTCAACCGTTCTGATACTGATAAATAGCTGATCAGCGATTTGTTGATTATTATAACCTGTCGCAACTAACCTGAGAATATCTAGTTCTCTTACAGAGAGTTCTTTTTGTCGGCTATCTGCTTCCGGGAACTTATTTTTGTTCAGAAAGGATTTGAAAATAACGTTGGTTACCTCTTCTGCATAATAATCTTCTCCATTAGCTAAGCAATAAATGGCGGTAATCAGCTCTTGTTGCGTGACATTTTTAGGTAAATAGCCGGAGGCACCAGCCTTTATTGCCTGTTGTATATACTCCTCCTGAAGAAACATGCTAAGAAAGAGGATCCGGATGTTGTAGGTGAGTGGTAAACTCTTTATTTGACGTGTTAATTCGATGCCCGATTTACCAGGTAAGGAGATATCCATCAGTATAATATCGGGGATCTCTTGATCAATGAGTTTGGTTAATTCATTACCAGATGCTGCCTCTCCTATAATGGATATTCGAGTATGCTCAGAAAGCATTGCTTTAATCCCATCCCGAATGATCTGGTGGTCGTCGACCACAATCAGCTTAATTGTTTCCATTTCTTCTTGGTTTAATCTTGCATTTGTGGTCATTTTGAGCAATTATTTAAAGGTTAGATGGTGGAAGTTCTGTTTTATCACTTAAATAATTCGCAAACTCACTAAAACTGTTAAAAGAGAGGTCGATTAATGCATCATTGTCGGTGACCACTTTCGGCGATGTTCCTATGAAAACGGTGGTCATCCCTAGTCTTTTCCCAAACTCCATGTCAGAGAGAGAGTCTCCGGCCATGATAGAGGTCTTAAACTGTAGCTCGGGAAAATCTTTTTTAGCTTCCAGTCCCATCCCTACTTCAGGCTTTCTTCTTAAACTTCCAGATCCTTTTAAATCGGAGCAATAATAGACCTTGTCAATTCGTCCGCCATAAGCCTCTATCTGGGCTTGCATCGAATGATGAATTTGGTTAAGGGTCTCTATTTTCATTAGACCTTTTCCTACTCCTTGTTGATTCGTTACAACGAATACTCTTGAAAAGAGAGGTGTTATTTGAGCCAAGGCTTCCCTAAAACCATCAGTGAACACAAACTCATCGATGGTTTTAACATAATCGTCAATAAGTCTGATATTGATGACGCCATCCCTATCAAGGAAAAGCGTCCAATTCCCATTATCTTTCGAAGGTAATGAAATCATTTTGCGCTTTTTCATAATCCTCAGGGATTCCGATATCTATAAAATATTGTTTGCAAACCATGCCAAACAGGGTATGTTTGTCGGCATTGCGTTCAAATAGGTCTTTTTCTATTGAAAACTTATCAGAAGGAGAGTTATCAAGGAACCACTCTTTTCTTAAAGAATAGATACCTCCATTTATTAAACCTTTACCTGATAAGCTCCCTTTTTCCATAAACGTTGTAATACGGTTATCTGCATCTAAGCCAATGGCTCCATAACGAGAAACCTCATCTACCTCTCGTAAAACGAGTGCGGCAGGTGCCTGGTTAGCTAAAGCAAAGTCGTAGAATCTTCTTAAATTGACTCTAAACAGGGTATCTCCGTTTAAAACTAAGGCTCTTTTCCCATCTATCAGCCCCATCGCTTTTTTTATTGCTCCACCAGTTCCTAATGGTTCTGTTTCACGCGAGTAGTTTATTTCAATCTCTTTATATTGATTTTGAAAGGTCTCTTCAACGGCTTCATGCATATAACCCGTGGCTAAGATCACCTTTGCAACTCCTGTTTCTTCTAAATAATCCAGAATCCATGATAGGAAAGGCCGGCTCCTTATAGGAGCAAGAACTTTGGGTCTATCGTTAACAACAGACTGTAATCTCGTTCCAAATCCTCCGGCTAGAATGATGGCCTCTTTAAACATTATCTAGGGAATATGGTTGCCTCGACTAGCTCACAAAGAATATGGCCAAGCATGATGTGTGACTCTTGAATTCGGGGAGTATCTAGAGAGGGAACATTGATAAGGACATCAGATAATACTTTCATGTGACCTCCGGTGGCGCCGGTAAAGGCAATACAAGTAACCCCCATGTTTTTAGCGGCCTCAAAAGCTTTAAGGATATTTTTTGAGTTACCTGACGTACTTAGTCCAATTAATACATCTCCTTGCTTGGCTATACCTAAAATAAGTCTGGCATAGATCTCATCATAGGAATAATCATTGGCAACGGCTGTAAGATAGGAGGTATTAACATGAAGGGCTTCCGAGTTGAGAGGCGGACGGTCATAATAGAATCTTCCGGAAAGTTCGGCTGCAAGGTGCTGAGCATCGGCGGCACTTCCGCCATTGCCTGCAAAAAGAACTTTACCTCCATTTTGTAAAGCCTCAATGCAGATTTTTGCGGCTTGGTGTAAACGGTCTATAAGCTCTGAATCGTTAATAATTAGCTGTTTCGTCTCCAATGACTGCCTAATGGCTGCCTCTATTCGCTCTTTATTGGTCATATTTGATGTCTGCAATTCATTCACCTTCATTTGCAAAAATACTTAAATTTTTAAGAAAGAGCATATTTAAAGGCTCCATGTCGAAAGACCGGTGGTGGTAAACTCATATCTTCTTGTTGCCCCACCAAAAGATTTTAGTTTTTCGGAAACAGCAAATCGGGTGTTTCCGGGACAGTAGAATGTCATAAAACCGCCTCCTCCTGCACCACTTATTTTCCCCCCAGTGGCTCCGGCAGAGCGGGCGCCTTCATAGATCTGATCAATAAATGGGTTAGTAATACCAGAGGCCATCTGTTTTTTAAAGTTCCATCCAAAATCTAAGATATCTCCAATTTTGTCAAGTTCTCCTCTAAGAAGTGCCTCTTTCATCATGATGGATTGCTCTTTTAGCTTGTGCATGGCTTCTATCGATTTCTCACTTTTTTGCCTTACATTTTGAGCTTGAGCTTCAATGATCGTACTGCTAAGTCTGGAAGTCTCCGTATAATAAAGTAATAAGTTGTGCGAGAGCTCATCTAGGTAACGTTGCCGTATTCTTAGGGGATTAACAATAACCTTGTCGTTAACATAAAACTCCATGAAGTTGACCCCACCAAAAGTAGCGGCATATTGGTCTTGTTTGCCACCAGCCATCTTTAAATCATTACGTTCTATCTCATAGGCCAGCATGGCAATGTCATATTCGCCAAGTGGTAATGAGAGCATCTCTGAAAAAGCACCAAGAATAGCCACCATCAAGGTACTTGACGTTCCTAGTCCTGACCCTGCCGGCGCATCTACAAAGGTGGTTAACGTAAACCCATTCGTTTTAAAACCATACTGTTTCACTAAACGATTATAGACCCCTTTGTGAAGGTCTAATAATCCATTTATTTCCAGTGAATCACTAACAGCCATACTGACTTCCTCTTGTCGGTCAGCTGAAATCAGTTTTATGAGGTGATCTTCTCGCGGTTCAATCGATGCGTAGGCATACATGCTTATCGTTGCATTGAGAATGGCTCCACCATAGAGATCACAATAGGGAGCAACGTCGGTTCCTCCACCAGCCAGCCCAATTCGTAAGGGGGCTTTACTTCTGTATATAGTCATGGCTTATTTTGTCTAAGCATTATTAGTTGACATAGGGAAGGTAACGACTGTTTGAGTGCCTTCTCCTTTAGTACTGTTTATTAATAGTGAACCGGAAAGAATCCTTACAAAATCAGTGCTAATAAATAGTCCCAGTCCATTACCTGTTTCCCCCTTGGTTCCCGGGGTTGAGGTCAATAGCTCTTTGGAATAGATTTTTTGAAGTAGTTTATCTGAGATACCAGTTCCATGGTCTATAAAACTGACTTCTGCATTTTCATTATCCTTCTTAACCAAATTGATAAGAATTTCTCCTCCTTCATATGAGTATTTGATAGCATTAGTAAGCAGGTTTCTCAGAATGGAAGAGATGAGGGTTCGATCAGAATAGAGGGTAATACTCTGAGGATGGGTGAAGACTATTTTTAGTTGTTTTTGGTTTATATGACTCTGCTTTTCTGCGATTAATTCTGCTATAATTGAAGAGAGGCTAACGTATGAGAGCCGAAGCGGCTCTTTGTTACTCGTGATTTTAGCCCAATTCAATAGTTGATCTGTCAGATTAAGGAGGCTTTCACCTAATCGATTCAAGTCTTTAAGCGTCTCCTCAATTTCACCCTTCTCCATTGAATCAGATTCAGTTTGCAGGATATCTGTCAATGTGATAATAGCGGCCATTGGGCTTCTTAAGTCATGGCTCATTACTTTGAGTAAGGTGTTGAGTGGTTCTTGATCACCCTCTTTGAAAGTTTTTATAAGATTATCCTGATTTATGTTGCTATCCATTCTTGCTCTTATTTAATTGCAAGATAATGCTCATTATTGAATCGAGCATACGTTCCCAGCTGTATTTCTTTTTTTCTTCGATGAGCCCATTTTTAAAAAAGTCAGAGGGTAGATCTAAGAACTCATTTATAGCAGAAGATATGGCCAAGCTAGTCGGTTCTGAAACGAGACCTGTTTTCATGTGAGGGACTATCTCTGGTAGTCCTCCAACATTGGTAACGATCATAGGTTTCTCGAAGTGGTAGGCAATCTGGGTTACCCCACTTTGAGTTGCTGATTTGTAAGGCTGAACAACGACATCGGCGGCGTTAAAATAGTCTGCCACTTTATCATCGGAGATAAAATCAGTTCTAAGTATTACCTGATTTTTGAGGTTTAGTTTTTCTATCTGCTTTAGATATGGATCAGCGTTATTATAGAATTCACCGGCAACAATAAGTCTTAAATTGGGTCTTTTATCGACGATTAGAGCCAAGGCATCGAGTAAAAGATCCAGTCCTTTGTAATCTCTGATAAACCCGAAGAAGAGCAGATAGGTTAGATTAGGATTAAGCTTGAGGTTATTGCAGGCTGTTCCCTTGTTATCCGGTTTGCCGTAGTGGTCATATAAGGGGTGGGGGTTGAAGAGAGCCGGTTTATTAGGGGTGAAGGTCTTTAGGTCTTTGAGAACCGAGTCTGACATTGCGATAAAAGCGTCGGTAAACCGAATGAAGTAGCGAGTAAATAGTTTGTCGCCGGGTCTATGTTCATGAGGGATGACATTATCTAGGATGGAGAGGCGGGTGGTATCTCTATTAAATCCAACGATTGCCGCAACCGTTCCAAAGGCAGGCCCCATGAAAGGGAGCCAGAATTTAGTAATTAGGAGATCTGGCTTTTGTTTTCTGATGTAGAGCCCGGTTTTTAGCCACGTAAGAGGGTTAACAGAGCTAAGCATCCGGGTGATTTTATAATTGGATGGGGCGGGTTGATCGGTAAACTGTGTTTTACCAGGGAAAAGGAACGAGGGATATTGAGTCGTAAAGGTGACAATCTCGGTGTCTAATCCCTGGTCTGAGAAGGCCTTTGCCAATCTCTCATTATAAGCAGCAAGCCCACCCCTGAAGGGGTGAGCTGTGCCTAAAATAATTACTTTATGAGGCTGGTTTTTCATATCTCGTCTTCGAGTCCCACTCTTTTTTCAATTAAATATTGGTTTCTATCGGCAGATGATCTAGAGATTAGCTCGCCTAGAAAACCGGCCAGAAACAGTTGAACCCCAAGGATCATTGCGAGTAAGCCAAAATAGAACAGAGGTCTCTCTGTCATTTTATACTCAGCTAGCATGAACTTACCATAAGCTAGGTAAATGGCGATTCCAAAGCCAGCAAGAAAAAGAAGGGTTCCGAAGAAGCCAAAGAAGTGCATGGGTTTTTTGCCGAATCTTCCAACAAAACTGATGGATAGTAGGTCGAGAAAGCCATTAATGAACCGTTCAAGTCCAAACTTTGTGACCCCATATTTCCGTTTATGGTGAATGACTACCTTTTCACCAATCTTAATGAAGCCAGCCCATTTGGCAATAACCGGAATGTATCGGTGCATCTCGCCATACACTTCGATGCTTTTCACTACGTCAAGACGATAAGCCTTGAGTCCACAGTTAAAATCATGAAGCTTTATCCCACTTATTTTTCGGGTAGCCCAATTGTAGAGTTTGGTAGGTATGGTTTTAGTAATGGGGTCATACCTTTTCTTTTTCCATCCTGAAACAACATCGAATTTGTCTTCAACAATCATTTTGTATAAACTAGGGATCTCGTCAGGGCTATCCTGAAGATCGGCATCCATGGTGATGACACAACGACCGGATGCGGCTTGGAAACCTTCGTTTAAGGCAGCCGATTTTCCATAGTTTCTCCTGAATTTAATGGCTTTTATTTCGGGATGAGAAGCCGCTAAAGAGGTAATCACAGACCATGAGTGGTCTCTGCTTCCGTCATCTATAAAGATGATTTCATATGCCACTTGCATAGGTTTACAAACCCTATGAATCCAGGCTGTTAATTCAGGTAATGATTCTTCTTCGTTAAAGAGTGGTATGACGATTGAAATATCCATCAGAGGTTATAGAGTTGTGTTATTGTCTTCAGGCTGATCAGCAAATGGATTTGCTTTTGTCTTGGTTATTGCTGAAACAATGAGGGCTACAATTAAACAGATCAATAGACTACCCCAAATGCTTTGCGCAACACTTGATAATGGGGTTATTTTCTCTAAATCAGCTATTGACTTTTCAAGCTGTTCTGGGGGGATCATTCCGCTCTCTTGCATCTTTATGACAACCTTGTCCATCTGTTCGTAAAGATAGTCTGTGTCAATGAAAGTGTAAAAGAGAAACATTAAGACCGCCGTTACAACAGAGGATACAGCACCAAGTGTAAAACTATTGAATAACCCTTGACTATACGTTAAATAGCCACCGAATACAGTCTTCTTTAGGTGATTATTGCTATATATCATGATGCCAAAGTATACAGCTAGACTTAGTATAAAACTGATGATCCCGAATGAGATACTCATGATGTCTAACTCCAAAATGTAGTAAAGAAGAAAGACAATAAAGTTGATCGCAGACAATGCTAAGCCAAAGCGTAGGGCGTTGGCTAAAAGTAGGTTGGTTCGGTTTTCCATTGTTTTTATTTTGAGGGATTAAGTATTTGCAAATTTATAGATTTCCTGCGTACTCTGTTTTTTTTCTTTAACATTGCTTTTATTTCAATGATTTTTGTAATTTTGCAGTGGGTAAGTCTTGCACGACCAGCTCCCGACAAATCCCCCCAGGACCGGAAGGTAGCAAGGGTAGTTGGTTGAGCGGTGCGATGTAAGTAGCTTACCCATTTTTTATTTCATTTAGTTTGGTGTTCTGATTTCCGTTTCAAATGAACTTGTCTTGCGCAATGGAATTAATCATACGGATTGTACTGATTAGAGGTTGCTGATGCATGATTTTTGATACCTCTCCGTTACCTCTCCATTACCTCTCCGTGGGTTCTCCATACAAATGGATATTTTTACTGGATAAAAAGGAAGAGATAAGGGAGTGATTTTGATGGAGAACTGAACCGCCCATTAATTATCTGTATCCTGTGTACAATGAAAGAAGGGTTGAGCTCATTTTAGGGTCAGCTCCCTTCTTTAATACGAGAAGTTACGTCTTCTTTATTTGAAGTCATGTTATATGGAGAAAGAGCGAAGAGCAAACGAAGGGGAAGCGAACAGATGGCTTATTTTTTAAAGGTGTTTATTCTTCTAAAATCTGTTTTAGTCTCTGGTAACCCGATTTACTCACAGGTAGTCTTTTGCTATCTTTTAAAATGGCAATCCAACTGTCTTTGGTATAGGGTTCAATTCGTGCCAAACAGCTAAGGTTAAGAATTATTGTTCTATGTATTCTAATGAATTGTTTCTTTGGAAGTGCATTTTCGAGCCATTGCATGGATCGGTTTTTAAGATACTTTTTCCCTTTATGGTGTATCATAACATAGTCGTCGGCGCTTTCAATAAAGTCTATTTCGGTAGAGGGGATGACTTGAATTCCTTCTTGGTGTTTGACTACGATTCGGTTAAGTGATTCGGGTTGATAGAGTGTTTCGTCTTTTTCTGAAGGATGGGCATCTCTTGAGCCGTTAAGTGTTGTCATTGCTTTGTGGAGGGCCATTGCGAAACGATCTTTGCTAAAGGGCTTGAGAAGGTAGTCTGTTGCGCTCGATTCAAATGCTTTTAGTGCATATTGGTCGTATGCGGTCGAGAAGATTATTACGGGTTTTATGTCAAGAAGCTCGAGCATCTCAAAACCGTTTAATTTTGGCATTTGAATATCAAGAAAGATTAAGTCGGGCTTAAGATCCTGGATCTGTTTTAGTGCTTCAAAACCATTAGAGCATTGACCAATAATCTCGATCTCATTGTACTCTTTCAAATACGCAACAATCATTTCTCTTGCAAGACTTTCATCGTCGATGATAAGCGTTTTGTACTTCATTGTTACTGTTGTTGAGGTATGGTAAGAATAAGAGTAAATAAGTTTCCAATCTTGTAATGCGATAGCAGATCTGTTCTGCCATATTGGAGAGACAACCGTTTTTTGAGACTCTCTAAGCCGAAACCGGTGCCATCATAGTTGATTTCGTCGGTATCAAAGTTGTTCATTATTACTAGGGTAAGCTCATTATTAGCTAGAGTACCCCGTGTAAAAATTCTAACAACATCCCCCGATTGGCACACTCCATGTTTAATTGCATTTTCATAGATAGGCTGTAGCATCATATTGGGGAGTTTAGCTTCTAGGCAGTCTTGGTTTAGGTTTGTATATACCTCTAGTCGTTCTCCAAATCGGGTCTTTTCAATATTTAGGTAACTTTCTATGTTTTTTATTTCCTGGTTTAGTGTCATCATCTCATTAGGGTTTAATCGGATGGAATATCTCATGAATTCGCTTAATCTAATAACCATGTCATGAGCTTTTTCTGGGGATATCTTTGTTAGTGCGGCAATAGAATTCAGGCTGTTAAAAAGAAAATGGGGATTGATTTGAGCTCTAAGATTGTTTACTTCCGCTTGACGGATAAGATTTTGTCGTTCTTCTGAACGTTGTTGGTGCACTAGCATTAATTGTTTAATGTTAGAGAGTAGGAAGAGGGTGTTAATGGAGAAGAAGGTAGCAATGGTTTGTATGCTTCGCGCTGTTATGGCAAGTGGTATCAAGAGTCTGGATCCGACCATCTCGTTTTGATTCTGATGAAAAAGACTATCGGTTAGGAACTCTTCCGATCCATATAAGATGAGGGGATAGATTGAGATTAGAAGGAGCGAAGGGATAATAACCACGAGGCCTCCACGAAGCACATTGCTATTACCGGGTATGGTTTTAATAATAAACCATACAGGAAAAGTTAAGAGCGTTAATGAGGTACTTCTTACCAAAGCCAGAAAAAGATCGTTGGATAGCCCATGAATCGAGTCGGTTGAGTATCTTAAAATTGCAAACTCTGCTAGAAGATTTAAGAGAGTGATTACAATTATTAACGATCTAATTGGCTTCTGAGTTATAATTGGATGAAGCATGATTAATAGCTCTTGATCTCAATGCCTCCCATAATTGCAGTTCCTTCTAAATAAAGGGTTTTTTCTGGAAGATTGCTGGGAACGATTCCAAGTCGGGTTCTTTTATCGCCAATTCCTCCAAGAATAGCATTAACATTACTAACCACCGTCCAATCGCTTGGGATGATCAAAGTAGCACCTCCCATGATGGCTTCAATGGTAATGATATTCTTCCCTGTTGAGAGGGTACAGTTAATTAGGCTTATTTCAGCACCTCCCATAATACAGGTAATGGCACCACCTTTTAACTGTTGTGTAGTAACAATTCTTTCTCCTCCACCCAGAATGGCATTAATTTCGAAGGTATCATCATCGTTGGTTTTGACATAGTCTTTAGTGAAGGGTAATTTATGCTTTCTCTTTTTGTTTTGGCTGAATATTAGAATAATACCAATTGATATTAGTAACAAGGGCCAGAACATCTTGTCAAATTCCAGTGAAAGATTAAAGATTCTTGGAATAAGGAAAAAGCCCCCAATGGTGACTAATAGTAAACCAGTACGGCTAATTCCTTTTCCGGAGAAAGAAAGGAGTCCGATTACAACGAGAAGCATTGGCCAAGAGAAAACGATATAGCCTATATCGACAGAAAAGAGATTGTATTTGTCTGCAAACAGGAATACTCCAGCAAGAATAAGGAGGATACCTGGCAGAAATGATCTTTTAAGACGGTTGTGTTCTCTTTTTTTTCCTTCGTCGATGTTGTTCATATATTCGTTCATGTTATTGTAGTTTTTTGTTTTAGCAAAGGTAAATAGCAGGGTCACTTTAGGAAAGGGAAAAGAGGTCACTAGCTCGATTTTGTCGGTGAATGGCGAAAAAGGGAAGATGAATGGAAAAAAAAGAGGATGTCTGTTTCCAGACATCCTCAAAAAGTACATCAAGCGTTTAAAAGATGATTACCGTTTAGTTGAAGATATAACGGATACCAATCTGAGCTTGCCAACGTGAACTTAAGATACCGCTATCATCGATACCCCAAACATCACCTTTAGGAGCAGTGAAGTTGTATTTAGGAGTGGTACCATCGGCTTCAAATCCTACGAATTTAATCAGGCCATAGTTACCATAGTATCCATTAACATAGTATCTGCGACCCCAGTCTTTACTGATTAGGTTACCGAGGTTGAATACGTCGAAGGTTAATTGAAGGGTATTGCGTTTACCACCGGCCATGATATAGAAATCTTGGGCTATATGTAGGTCGAAGATGTGTTCGAAAGGAGTGCGAGCTCCATTACGTTCAGCATATTCACCACGATGTTTGCTGAGATATTTATCGTTGTTGATGAAGTTCTCAAGAGCTGCCCATTGGTCAGCTGCGGTAACAGTTGTTGCACTGGTACCTGAACCTGAAGTGTAATCAACGAGATTGATTTCTGATGAAGAGTTAGGGATCCAAATGAGTTCGAGAGCCTGGTTATCTTCACCTAAGTATTTGCTTCCACCGCCCTCAATGTAACCGTAACTATAGCGATAACCACTTTGTCCATTGTAAACAAGACCAATGGTAGTAGCTGCATGACCAGCATAATCTATACGATAATTGAGGTTACCAATAACACGGTGACCCATATCGTAATCAGAGATTGCAAGATCGAGGTCGTTTTTACCGCGAACATTGGGCACTCTCCACTGTGAAGAGTTTTGAGAAGAGGCGCCATCGTTCATCGATTTAGCTTGACCGAATGAGTAAGCTACTGATCCTGATAGACCGTGCCAGCCATTGTGTTGAATCTGACCGGTAACGTTCATGGAGTGACCTTCACTGGTGTTGTAACCATAGATGATATCGGTGTAGTTTTTACCAACACCGCTTGCTACTGCATCAAGTTTTCCCCAGATGGGACGATCGTCAGGGCTTCCGGTTAAGTTACCAACCTTTTTGTACTTAAAGTTGTAGTACATAATGTTGTTAAGATTCTTGGTATAGGTAAAGTCAATAGTTGCAATGAATCCACCGGGAAGTTTTTGGTCAGCAGCAATGCTGGTACGCATTACCTGAGGATATTTGAAGTCTTTCGAGAAGAGGTCAATCTGGCCTGAGGGGACAAATGTACTATTTGGATTATAGGTGGGGGATTGAGTCTGCCAATCAGGATTGAAGGCAACATCGTATTGACGAACACCACCGAGCATCATACCATTGTTGTTGTACATACCACCTGGCCATACGAAAGGAATACGGCTGGTAAAGATACCGATACCACCACGTACCTGGGTCTTTTGGTTGTTAAATACGTCCCAGTTAAAACCAATACGAGGTGAAATCATTACTCTTGCTCCTGGAGCTGTACCTGTTTTTGCATCTAAGTCCGGAGCGTATTCACTATTGGCCATTTCTGCTTGGATAAGCGGAAGAACTTTAATGTTAAAGGTGTCATTAACAGTTGGATCATCAAGGAACATTGGAACATCGAAACGAATTCCAGCAGAGATTTTTAAGTTTTCCAAAATTTGCCATTCGTCTTGGATATAGAATCCAAGTTGTAGAGCATTGAATTCGGTAGCAGCTTTTGAACCATCACCAGTGATTCCATCGACGCGTGAGAAGGTTCTGTCATATTGAGCAGCTAAAGAGTCGTTCAGGAAATCATCAACTGAATTCCAGAGATATGATCCATAGTTTTGACGGATGAACAAGTTGTACATTTTATAGAACTCATTGTGAGTACCGATGGTTAAAGTGTGTTTTCCAAGGTACCACTCAAAGTTATCGGTCAAGGTAAAGACGTCCTGATTTAAAGCATTACCAGCAGAGAACTCTTCAGAGCCAAGACGAATCGTGCCTTTACCATCTTTTAAAGTGATATAAGGGAAGTTACCACCCATGGGGTCACGGTCATCGCGGACGAAAGTAGCTCCAAGTATTAAGTTGTTGGCAAACTGGTTGCCGAAGATACTCTTAAGTTCGAGAGCGGATGAGTTAGTGGTTGAAGGGAAGTAGATACCTGAATTAGAGAAATAGAGGTTAGTTTTTCCCGAAACGCTTGGAGATGTCTGGGTTCCTTTAGTGTATTGATGACGAATGGTCAACTTGTGGTTTGCATTGATATTCCAGTCCAAACGGGCGAAGATCTTAGTACCATCAAGTTTCTTGGTAGCATTGTCATAGACACCTGGATCATAGCCCCAAGCTTTCACCTTGTTTGCAATTTGAGCTAGTTTAGCAGCATCTGCATCTCCTTCATAGGTGCTGAAATCGTATGGAGAGGGGGTTTCATCCTTTTGGAACTCAATATTGGTAAAGAAGAAGAGTTTGTCTTTGATGATAGGACCACCAATACGAGCGCCATAGGTCTTTGATGTAAAGTCGGGTAGTTTAGTTCTCTCAACTGATTCATCATCTGTTGGAGTCTTACCGGCTAAATCTTGGTTTCTGAAGAAATAGTATGCAGAACCTCTGAACTCGTTATCACCACGACGGGTAACCGCATTGATACCGGCACCTGCGAAGCCACCCAGTTTAACATCGTAGGGAGCAACACTAACGTTAAATTGGTCAATGATATCCATTGAGAATGGGCTAATACCCGTTTGACCTCCATTGGTTCCTGATTCAGAAAGACCAAAGACATCGTTATTGACAGCACCATCAATGAAGATCGCATTGTACTTGTTACTCATGCCGGCGATTTCGATACCTCCGTTTTGAGTAACACGAGCTTGAGGTGTCATACGGGTAAAGTCAGTGATTGAACGCGAAATGGTTGGCATCTTATCGATGGCATCACGGGTGATTTGCGTTTCAGCACCTGTTCTGTTACCATCAATAATCTCATTTCTGGCAGCCACTACCTCAACTCCTTCAAGTTGTGATACGCTTTCAGAGAGAACCATGTTCATCCTGAGGGTTTGTCCTAAGTTTAGATAAATCCCCTCTTTTTTGCTGCTTTGATAGCCTACAAAACTAACGGTTAGAGTGTAAGGACCACCTACGTTTACATTGGGTAAACGGTAGAAGCCTTTAACATCGGTTGTGGTACCGTATTGGGTGCCAGAGTTAACATGGACGAGGACTACCGTTGCTCCTGGTAGTGTCCCCCCCTTAGAATCTGTCACCACGCCATTCATCGCAGAGGTTGTCACCTGCGCAAACAGCATGTTCGTGCCTGTAACCATTAAGATTACAAGCAAACTTCTGAATAACAATTGTTTCATACTTCTGTTGGTTTAGGTAAAGCAAGAAATTAAAGTAATGGTTTATAACAATTATCTATTGTTTGATTGAATTAACTTTCTCGTTTGTCTCTTCTATGTAAGACCGGTCAAAGTAAGTTTTAACTGATCTTTCCTTACGGTTGCAAAAGTAAACTTCCTTGTTTGCATGCCCGTATGCCGTGGTTTAAGTTTTTGTTAAGGAATATAATTTTTCTACTGTTACTTGGTTGCTGCTTCTTTTACTTGATTCAAAAGTTAGTTTCAGATGATATACCAACAAAGGTGGTGATTTTTTTAAAAAGATCAAAGGCTTATCTGCAAGAGTTTTATGAGTTTATCTCTATCCTCTGTTCTGATAATAATTTTTACTGAGGATTTTACTGTTAAGACTTGAGATTTCCTAATCTTGGTAATGCTACATTAAATGCAATTTTTCACAAGAACTCAATTAGCATATTAAACAAGAGGCACTCAATCAGTAGAGTTTGTTGGGATCTATCTGTTTGAATGCCTCTTGATTAATTAGGGAGGGTATTCTTTGGTAATTAATACACTTTTAATTGCTTTTTGTTTATTATCGGAGGGTGTTTTCTTAAAATTTATAGGGTCATACTTACCGAGAAGATGAATGAGCGGCCATAACCCCAAAATCCTCTAAAATCCTCTTCTGAGTGTGAGGCGCCATCGGTACCTGTAATTATGTATTTTTGGTTAAATAGATTGTTACAGGTAGCATTAAGGGTTGTTTCTTTACTTAGAAACTGGGTTTTATAGTTGATGCTTAGGTCAGTTGTAGTGTAGGAGGGAATTCTCCAGGATGGAGATCTGTCAAAGCTGTTGGTTCGGGTGGCTGGGTCAAAAGAGGCCCAGATTCTATCGTACCAATTGAATACTCCCGAGATGGAAAGATTATCGATAAGGTTAAAACGTGCTGATAGTGCAGCTTGCGTTTGAGGAGCTCCTCCAACTTTTAGGCCTTTTGCATAAACGTTTACCGTATCGACAATTTGATTAGCTTGGTTAACGAGAACGGCACTTACATCATTTTGCCACTCCCAGTTTGCAATTGAATAGGATGCTTTAAGGGAGAGTCGTTCAGTAGCTCTATAGGAAATTTCTGCCTCTAATCCAAGGTGAAGTGCATCTAAACCGGTTATCATTGCCCGGGTTTGCGACGCATTCTCTAAGAGTTTATACTCATTTGATAAGATTGATTTGTCCTTCCAAAGGGTATAATAACCACTTAATCTGAAGTGAAGGTGTTGAAACTCGGCGAGGTATCCCAGTTCTGCTGTTAGAACTTTCTCGTTTTTGAGAGGTTCTGCTGGGATATTATTCCAATTAGGGTAAACAAACTTGTAATAAGGAGCCCTATTAAAATACCCTCCATTAATGAAAAGAACATGATTAGGAGTAATGGAGTGACTTATGCCCGCCTTGACATCATAACCCATTTTGTTTCTTCCATCTGCTTTGGTGTTTTTTACGTAATTGTAGTGGTCTATGCGATCATACCAGTTTTCGCTAATACTAGCAGAGATAAATCCATCAGAATTCACTCCGTCAAAGGCCAATTGACCAAAAGCCGAGAGTAAGCCTGTCCGGGCTCCATTATCGACTCTTATCCTATCACCCACTTTTTTTATGATATTACGTCCAGATGCCCCTTCAGCTGTCCAAGCATAGTCATCGATAAAGTATTGGCCACCGAGTAGGTTGGTGATCTCTTCCCAGAGACTAGATTCGAAGTATCTGGCATGCACCCCTGAGGTAATTGTTATCTTCTCAGATGCTTTGTATCTGGCAGAACTTAAGATACCTGCCCACCAATGATTTGCTCTGAAATCAGTTAGTACATTTTTGGAGTAATTTCTAAGTGTATCGCCGCTTTGTGAGACATAATACTCCTGGTGATTTTGATTTTCTCTTATAGCTGCATCCCAGTCAATCAGTCCTTGGCTGTTTCTGTATTGCGGGAGGTATTGTCCGGAGAAGTTTTCATAATATATTCCGCCCCCTGTGCCGGTAGTAGCATAAAGTGAGGTTGAGACGAAAAGTTTCGGGTTTACTTCGAAATAGTGGTTTATGGTAAAGTAAGGTTTATGGTAGAAGTTTTCAGAGATGTTTTGTTTTTTTCCTTCGAGGAATCCCCAATCTTTACTGTATTCTATTCCGTATTGATCTATTTCAGCTTTGCTCAGTTCAAAGTTTCTTTGCCCATGTCTTTCGGGGCTACCCATTAAGGTGAGAACCAGTTTGTGCCGTTTACCAAACTCTTTACCTGCGCTTATCAAGTAAGACCATCCATTGATATCGGTTCCCTCAACAAAGCCTTTACCTGTTGATCTGGATCCCAGGAAGCTAAAGGCCCAACCGGAGGAGGTTTTACCAGAATTAACGCCCAACATTAGGCGCTGAGCACCATAATTTGAGTAGTTGTATGATAGGTAATTACTTTGTTGAGCTTCGGTGGTTTTAGTTAAAATATTCACGGTTCCACCAATACTATTAAGAGCAACCGAAGAGGCGCCGATTCCTTTTTGAACCTGGAGGGTTGAGGTTGCTTCGCTGAGTCCTTCCCAGTTATTCCAGTAGACTAGTCCATTTTCGACAGAGTTAACCGGCACGCCATTGAGTAGTATGGTTATGTTTTCCTGTGAGAATCCTCTAATAGAGAGAGAGGCATCGCCAAAGCCGCCTCCAGTACGGGTGGCATAGACACCTGGCAGTTCGCGCATAACCTCTGGGAAAGCTTTGCCAGTTTGAAGGTTGTTGAGAGCCTCTCTTGTTAGCGTATGCGCAGTGACTGGCGTAGTAGGGTCAGGCGCAATGTTTGCCACGATATTGACTTCACGAAGGCCTATGGTTATAGGTTTCAGGAAAAGGGTATCGGGCAGGTCAGATGGTTTTGATAGATTTAAGTAGAGGGTCTCATAGCCAACGCAAGAGACCGTTACCATTCCGGATGAGATTTTGGAAGTAGGTTCAATCTTTCCTGTTTGGGAAGAGATGAGTCCGTCTCTTCCTTGGTTAAAGATTAGGTTTACCCCTGCTAAAGGCAGGCGGTTAGTGGCGTCGGCCACGATAAGCGCTTTTTGATTTTGAGCAGCGCTAGTCAGGACAATCATTTGGATTGCACTGATGGTAAGAAACTTTTTGAGTCTCCGATTCATGGTTTAGTACGATTTAAATAATAAAGCCCTGAAAAGGATCCTCAGGGCTTTATATGCATATCGTATACCAACGAATCGGCCAGAAAGACCATACGTGATTTTGCGAACATGTCATATCTCTTCTTTCATCCAGACTTTAACTGTCGGTACCGGAGTTTCACCAGGTTCAGTCATTGCATTACTGCAAAGAGTCGCGGACTATACCGCCGGTCGGGAATTACACCCTGCCCTGAAGAGCTTTTACAATTTTGAACAAAGGTAAAGCCTTTTTTCAAAATAGCAATTATCACTATATGGAATCTGTAATTGACATAATTTGATTAAGTAATGATTTGAGAATAAAAACTTAACCTAGTACATTGGATCCCAGGGCGGCAATTTGATCGCCTTTTGATTTAGCATCTTTTGCTGCTCAGTCGTTAGATGTTTTTTATCGACTACTACTCTAAACATATACTCGTTGAACCAATCATGAGTCATAACCAGATAGCCGTCATGTCCACTTTTTCCCCATGAGTTTTCAATAAGCCATCGAATAGGTTTGCCATCTTTAGCTAATTCGACTCCAGAAAGAACCATTCCATGGCTTGAAGCACTCTCAAAGGTGGTGATTCTCTCTTTCTTATTCATAGTTGTAGTAATGCCAAATAATTCGTTAGTGGCAAAGTTGTTTAGATCAAGGACTCCGTTATCGCGGTCGAGTTGTTTACCAACATCGCAAGAGAAATACATTCCTTCACCCTCTTTAAGAGAGGCCACTGCTGCAGGAGTAATCTCACTCGCTGGAATATTAAGGTAGATCCAGTTTATTCCTTCGTGAGTATTTCTATCATATTCAATCTCATACATTTTGTAATATTCACGGCTAGGGTCATCCATAAGCATCACATACTCATTAAAGTTGGAGCCAACGAAGGTTTCTTTGAAACTTAGAGGGGTATACTCTTTAGACTCGCTGTATTGACCCTCTTTGTTTTCATACCGCCATGAGAAAGTTACAGGTGGTTCGCCGAGACTAAGAGAGAGTATACGATAAACCGTGCTCAGCATCTCTTTTTTTGTGTTTTGAAGAGCATCGGGCTTAGCTTTCGCAGCAACCATGCTTCTGAGTTTGAGCCCATCTTCTTTGAGCACAGAAGAGATAACTTGTGTAATTGCGCCGGTGTTCTCCGTTTGCTTAGTGTCAGGCATAACGGATTGGGGAACGAGGCCGTATTTATTAGCCACATTGACAAAGCCTGCCCAGGTTCCACCGTCAGCGATTGGGTTTTTAAAAAGCCATTCAACCGTACGGTCATCCATGGGTTTGTTTGCAGTTCTTATGATCTCTTCTAGGAAAAGGTTGGCTTTTTCTAATTGGTCGTAAAAGAAACTGTAGTTCTGTGAGAAAGCAAACTCTTTCATTTTGTTTTTCTGAATGGTTTTTGCCCTCATTACATTGAGACTAGCAAAGAGCCAGCATCTCCCTGAGTTTTTCTGATCGGTGATCCCTTCAGTTTTTACCTTATAGGTGAAGTTATCATCAATTTGATATTTGTTTTGATTATTGACGCTTAGTTGTCGGATGCTGTTATTGGTGATGGCATTACGTAAGACAGCAGCCTGAGGATAGGCTTGTACATCTTTCTTAAACTGCTCCAGCATGTTAGGGGTAATCGCCCCTGTTTGAGCCTGTAGGATTGAGGCTGGCAATATGGATGCACCAGTCAATAAACAAAAGAGTAAATGGCTTTTAAGTTGTTTAAACATAGGTATTTAGGTCTTATAAAACTAAAACACGTTGCGTATAATAAGATTGGTGGCTGTCAGTGATTTGAAGAATGTAAAGACCTTGTGTTAAGGTAGGAAGTGAAAGGATGTTTTTTCCTTGGCATAAAGTATTGGCTGCTACTTGAACAACTACATGGCCGGTCATATCCATTAGACGAACCTGAGCCTGACTTGAAATGTTTTCATTGGATAGATAGATAACAAGCTGTTGATCTTTAATTGGGTTAGGTATAGAGATACCAGATTGCTCCTCTTGATTAACGCCAACGGTGGTTGAGGCCTGTTTTAATACAATATCATTTTGGGGGTCAAAGATTGGTTTTAAAGGCTTTTTATCCAGAATGAATTCATAGCTTTCTCCGTTGAAGGTGTTCATTACCCTAACCGTTGAGTCTAATCCATCAGAACCAACTATTCTAATGGTTAAAGGCATTTGCCAGTAGTAAGAGCCTTCTTGATTGGCAACAAATTTCAGTTTCCATTTATTGTCGGGAAGAGCATCAATGTAGTAGTTGTTACGGTAGATTGGATGGCCAGCAGTGAATATCCATTGATCAAAGAACCATTGGTAGTCTTGTCCGGTAACCGAATTAACGGTAGTGATAAAGTCAGCGATGGTTGCTGAGTTGAACTGAAGATCTGTTCTTGAAGCGTATTGATTAAGAACTTCAAAATAGAGAGAATCCCCAAGGGTGTATCTAAGAAGATGATGGACGGCTGCCCCTTTGCAATAGGTGATGCCATAATTAAAGAGGGTATTGGCGTCAGGCGTGTTCAAAGCCCATTCTGGGTCAGAAATAGGCCAGTTGTCTCCCATGTTGTAATAGGCGAAATAGGTATTGGCATTATTAAGGACATCATTTTTGTAGGAGGTATAGCTTTGAGATTCTTCCAGCCATAGAGATTCGCTATAAGTAGCAAAACCTTCATTAAGCCAAATATCAGCCCAAGTTTTACAAGTGATCATGTCGCCAAACCATTGGTGAGCAAACTCGTGAACAACTAACATCTCATCCCAGCAATTTGGGCATAGACTTGTGAGTGTTTGGTTTTCCATTCCACCCCATACGAATTCGTCATTTAAAGTTGCAAATCCATTCTTTGGGAAAGGATGTTCACAATATTTCTCTGAGAAGAAGGTGGCAACACTCCCGATGAGAGCTTTCATGTCATCAGGGTTCTCTCCGGGATTGTAGTAGAATCTAAAAGGTACTTTAGTTGCAGGATTTGAAGGGAGATCCCATCTAACGATATCAAGGTTGTAGTTTTTACTGGCTGAGATAACCATCAAATAAGTAGCACATTTTTCGGTGCTAACCCAGTGGTAATTTAGCGTATCGGCATTGATTGTTGAATCAGCAAGGATACCATTAGAACCTAAAAGGGTGTTTTTTGGAACACCTGCTATTAATTCGAAAGAGGCTTTATCAGAGGGTGAATCATAGCAAGGCATCCATTTTCTGGCACCTTCAGGTTCACAATCGGTGAAAATCCATCCATTCTTTGCATAAAAAGCATTGTCAGTTACATTATTATGCTTGTAACTCACTTTAAAAGTGAACTCTTCTCCTGCGTTGTACACCCTGTTGAGGTGAATGATCAACGTGTCTAAGGAGTGTTCAAAGCTGACGGCACTTCCACTTACACTAAGAATTTGTAGAGAACTCTGAACTGCATTCAGCTTGACAATGTCTCCTGGGATGATCATAGCCATGGTGATTTCATTCGTTGCTTTGAAATCTTTAGGGTATGGTGAGTTAAAGTTTTTGTAGAAGTTAGCGGTGATCTTATATTTTAAAGCATCGGCTAACTTGGGCAGATCAGCTGTGACCCCTTTATCGGTAAGCTCTAGCTTGCTCTTTTTTAAATGACACTTCCATGAGCCATGGTCTGATTGCTCAATTTGAGCAAAGAGGATTGTTGGAAGAATTGCCAGAAGGAGTAGTAATTTTTTCATCAATGGTTACGAATTTAGATTTATTTGAATATAGTGGTGTTTATACTTTAGGGACTATGATTTGAAGGGAGGCTGCATTTACTTTTAGATGAATCTCTTTTTCAAACCGAATAGGTTCTCCATCAAGGTTAAGATATTTTCCTTTTTTTCTGGTGATAAGGGCTTCATTGGCTTTAAGAGTCAGAACATACCGTGATTGATCTATTTTGCCTCTGAAGAGTTTAAAGATAACGATTGGTATTTTCAGAAGGGGCATCTTCTTTATAATAGTTATATCCACCAATCCATCTGTAATGTCAGCTTGAGGAGCGATCGTAGTTTTGTATCCAAATTGGTTGGAGTTTGCGAAATTTACCATGAGGGCTCTTTCAACGATCTCATTGCCATCGATGGTGATATGGTATTTTTTTGGACGATAGTTAAAGTAGAGGCTAAGAACGCTTTTTAGGTAACTGAAGAAGCCTCTGCTAGATCCTTCTGCAAAATGTTTCGCTACCGAGGCATCGAATCCTAATCCAGCAATACTAACAAATAGTTCATTGTTAACCGTAACGGTATCTGCTTTAATAACTGCCTCTTCTTTTATAACCTCTAATGCTTTTTTTAGTTGAAATGGAATCTTGAGAAAGTGACTCAGTCCGTTGCCTGATCCCAGCGGGATTATTCCAAGTTTTGTTTGGGAAAAGGTAAGAGCTCTGGCTATATCGTTAATGGACCCATCACCGCCAACAGCAACCACTATGTCGAGATTATCCTCAACGGCCTGGGCTGCTAAAAGACGAGCATGGCCAGCATATTCGGTGTAACTGATGTTGCAAAGAAATTCTTCTTTAGGAAAGATCTCTTCAATGATACGAGGTAGTTCCTGCTTTTTCTTGTGCTTTACGCCGCTTACGGGATTAATTATAAAGAGTATTTTCTTTTTATCAGCCATTGGGGTTGTTTACTGTGGGGTTAATTGATTGTTTTTCATTCTCTCATAATAGAGTTGAATAATCGCTTTCCCTTTATCTGTGATATTAAGATCTAATGAAGATTGTTTAGAAAGATTTTTTGATTGAAGCGGGTCTTTCGTTAGATTGAAAAGTGCGCTAACACTTTTACCGTTAAACTCTAATAGAGTATCATTTCTAAAAAGATTCCACGTTCCGGATGTATAGCTGATGGCCGGAATGTTGGCTCCTTTCGTAAAGGGTGATTCTCCAAAAGCGGTAAATGGATTAGAATACCCTAACAGATGCAAAACGCCGGGCATGATATCGGTCTGTTGAACTGCCGATTTAACAAAAGGTGCGAGTTGGTGGTTGGGAGTATAAAAAATAATAGGGATAGAATACTGACCGGCTTTTGTTCTTCCTACCGGGGTTGCCCCTTCAGAGGTATGATCGGCGACTAGGATGAAAAGGGTATTGGTAAACCAAGGCTCTTTTGAAGCGGCTTTGAAAAATTTGCGGAGCGAGAGGTCAGCATAAGCAATGCTTTGTTGAATGGGTAGAGATCCTTTAGGTAGTTTATACATATATTCAACGGGTACCTTGTAAGGATGATGCGAAGAGAGGGTAAACAGAGCGGCGAGAAATGGTTGTTTGGTTTGTGAGAGTTTCTTATTGGTATAAAGTAAGAATGGCTCATCCCAAATACCCCAGGTACCATCAAAGTCAAGGTCATTGTTATACTCTTTTCTCCCGATGTATTCGTCGAAACCAGCCATGGCACTATAGGCATCAAAACTCATGGTTCCATTATTACCTCCGTGAAGGAAAATGGATCTATAGCCTAAAGGTTTTAATAGAGAGGGTAATGAATTGATTTTATTGCCTGAGTATGGAGAGGTGATGAAATCGTAGTTCATCCAGGTTGGTAATGAAGAAAGAATGGCAGGGATGGCTTCAATGGAACGTTTTCCATTGGCAATGCCTTTGGCGTAAATGCCAGCTTGCGCCAGAGAGTCAATAAATGGGGTAAAACCTTTCTTGTTTCCTTGTAAAGTAGTATGCTCATAAGAAAAACTCTCAAGGATGAGAATGACAACGTTATAGCCTTTTAATGTGCCATTTATTGAATCATTGGGTGCTTTCTGATCAGGGTTGAATAGCTTATTTGCTTTCTCATCACTGAGATAAGTGGGGACAACGAGTGGTTGGTTCTTGATTGTTTTGATTATAGAGAATGGAGTATTAAGCACAATGGGTAATCTTTCGGGCGAAGTTATTGAGGAAGCCATTACTGGAGAAAGGGGCTTTAATTGTATTCCTCCTCTAATTCCAAGAATTACCAGTCCGATCCAAAGCGCAAACATTGGGAAGTTAAAGACAAAGAAACTCCATTGTCCATGATAGATCAGTTTGTTAAAAAAGGGTCTTTTTTGAGCAAGAAAGATTAAAAGCCAGCATAAAAAGGCCCATAATAAAAACATATACCAGAAATCACGGATGAAGTCAGGCAATAGATTAACAAAGAAACCGTCGTTCATGGCGAAGTTGATAACATCGCCTGTGGTGCGTTTAAGCGTGAAACGATAATAGATCACATCTGCAAGGTTAGCACCGATAGCTATTGCGTTAGGAAGGTAGAAAAATAAGGCAGAGACGGTCCACCGGTAGTATTTTCTGTTTCGGAAAGAAAAGGGGATGGAGCTTAAGAGAACGTACACTGCGTTTATCATAGCTAATGCGGCAAGGTCAAACCGAAGGCCTTGCCAGATCAGGAAGGGGAGATCATTAAACGAAGTGTGTAAACTAAAGAGTTTGTAGTTGAATAGGTATATAAATACTCTAGTTAAAATAAGAAGAAGTAAAGCAATAGTAACTCTGTAAAGTATAACAAAGTGCATGCTTTGGAATGTCCGTCTGCGTTTATTCATGTCTTAAGTAGGGGGGCTCAGTGTTGAGCAAAGAAAAAAGGATTAGAGCCAATTATTTGATTGGAGTATACAGAAGCCGGCCTTTTATTGTATCATCTATGATATCTGAATTATCGTTAATGATGGTATAATCCAGATAGAAAGAAGATGCGGTGTGAGAAGCGACACCCGATGCGTTAACATAAGTTATGCTAGTTGGGGTGAAGGAGACTACTTGACGAGTTATTTTCAGCGTATCGCCGGTTTTATTAGATAGCTCAATTTTTACTTTGGCAAGTAGTTGATTTGCGAAGGTGGGTGAATAGATCCCTTTTGTTTCGGGAAGGGTAAGTTGTTCGAAATAGGTGAGCGTATCGCCGGAGGGGTAGGGTTGTGTGCGTAGAACTTTATATTTTCCAGCCAGAGTGGATCCTTCTATTCTAACGATAAATGTTCTTGTAGCACTACTGGTATTTCCTTCTGTGTCTTTAGCATGATAGGTCACAATGTAAACACCGGTACTGTCTCCATTATAAGCCGAGGTGTCAACAGAGGTCTCCAGCACACCGGAAGCATCGGTGATGCTTATAAGAGTGTCGGTGTAAGGGGTGAAAAGCTTAACATAGGTTGGATTGGATCCATAGAGATAGATGGTTGGTGCGGTGTTATCATCCTCTCCCGGATTACAACTTTGGGTCGAAAGCAGAACCACCAACGAGGTGCATGCTAAAAGAAAATGAAGAAGTTTTTTCATTGAATAGCGGTATTTCAGTATCATTGCACTAACGGCAAAATTAATCTTTCCGTATTAAATTCTGATGCGTATTTTAATTCTTTTACGTAAGAAAGTCATTCCTTTTGAAAGATATAGAGTAGTATTGTTTATTCTCTCCTCTTTTTTTTCACTGTTTCTTGTTTTTTTACTTTTCAATTACCTCTTCCCGTTACGTGGGTTACCCACCTTTAGCCGCGAGATTCTTTACGCTGATTCAACTTTGGCTCATGTGGTTCTCTCAGAGGATGATAAATGGCGATTAGAGCTGCCCTCCGATAAGATTCCAACAGGTCTAAAGGAAGTTCTTTTATTTAGAGAGGATAAGTGGTTTTATTATCATCCCGGGGTTAATTTTATTGCTGTCGGTCGGGCATTAATCCAAAATTTCACCTCCGGACAAAGGGTTAGTGGTGCGTCAACGATTACTATGCAGGTTGCTCGAATGATGCAGCCAAAGGCGCGAACCTATAAGGCGAAGATCATCGAAATGTTCAGAGCTTTACAATTAGAGTGGCGATTCTCAAAGGATGAGATTCTCGCTTTATATTTTAGTATGGCTCCATATGGTGGTAATGTTGAAGGAATCAGGGCTGCTTCACTGCTTTATTACGGTTGTGAGCCCTCTTCATTGAGTTTAGCTCGGATTGTGACCTTAATGGTTGTTCCTAATAATCCGAACCGGCTCTCTCTCAGACTTGGGAATGAGTCCCTAATAAAGGCAAGAAATTATTGGTTAAAAAGACTTTATGAGTCAGAACGAATTAATCAACGACAATATCTGTCGGCTATATATGAGCCGCTCAACCTTAAGAGAACTCCTATGTCGACGAATGTCCCGCATTTAAGTAGATGGCTTTATAAAGCATATTCCTCTCAGAGAGTAATTGTTACTGAATTACAACCTGCAATACAGTATCGTCTTGAGCAGACTTTGTCTCAGTCTTTACCGATGCTTCAGAGTATGGGAATTGGCACTTGTGCGGGGGTGGTTATGGAGAATAAGACGGGTGCGGTTCTTGCCTATGCTGGTTCAGCTGATTTTAAGGATAAGTACAACCAGGGGGAGGTTGATGGATTAAGGGCAATTCGTTCGCCTGGAAGTACACTTAAACCATTTTTATATGGATTAGCCTTTGAGGAGGGACGATTGACACCTTTGTCGGTTGTGGCTGATGTTCCTGTTTCCTATTTGAGTTATATTCCCGAAAATTATGACAAGTTTTATCGGGGTACGACTACTGTGAGGGATGCTTTAATACTATCTTTAAACATCCCGGCTGTTAGAGAGCTTTCGGAGCTAGGCGTAAAACGTTTTGCTACTTTTATGCAAGAGTCGGGTTTTTCTTCTCTAGGAAGGCAAAAGAATAGTCTTGGTTTGTCGATGATTCTCGGAGGTTGTGGCGTTTCTGGTCTTGAGCTTCTTTCCGGTTACTCGGCCTTTGCTAGAGAGGGTAAATCAGTAGAGGCTCGATTTACAAAGATGGCTAGGGTAGAAGAGAGGCGTCTCTATAGTGCTCCAGCCGCTTGGATGGTCGCCTCCATCTTGTCGCAGGCTGTTCGTCCTGATCTTCCCTTGCAATATGAAAATAGTCGAACACTCCCTCCTGTTTCATGGAAAACTGGGACGTCTTATGGCAGAAGAGATGCTTGGGCCGTTGGCTTTAATCGTGATTATACGATTTTAGTTTGGGCTGGAAATTTTGACGGACGAGGGTCTTGGGCAATTGCCGGAGCCGAGGTTGCCTCGCCCATCTTGTTCTCTCTTTTTCAATCAATGAGTTCTAAGACACCTAGGCATTGGCTTAAAGTACCCGAAGGCATTGACTTTAGACAAATATGTTCAGAAAGTGGGATGATACCCGGTGATTCTTGTTCTCATTTAATGATGGATTCGTATATCGTAGGAAAGAGTAGTTGGAAAAGATGCGATCATCTTAAGCCGGTATGGGTGAATGATAGATGCAGTGTCTCCTATTGTAATGAGTGTATGCCTGAAGCAGGGGCTCATTTAAGATATCTTCCTAATCCTATTCCAGAAGTAGCGGAGTGGTATAGGGAACATAAAGTCAAGTTTAGAAGTGTTCCCCCTCATAATCCTAAATGTCAGCGTGAAGGCAGCGGAGATAAGCCGGTAATTGTATTTCCTTCTCAGGGAGCCACCTATTACTTGGCAAAAGGGGATTCGGTGCAGTTGAATCTGGAGGCTCAGACCCGTCGTAATGTTCGGAATCTCTGGTGGTTTATAAATGGTCGGCTTGCTATCAAGACGATGGCAGGTAAGAAGGCTTTTGTCAAGGTTCCTGAGGGCAGAGTTAAGGCGGTTTGTAGGGATGATCAGGGTAACCAGTCTTCTGTTACCTTCACCGTTCATTATTATTAAAACATTGCAGGTAAGTTCTTACCTTTGCAATAAATTAGAAAAGAATAAGTACTCTATGGCACTTACATGTGGAATCATCGGTCTGACCAACTCCGGAAAGACGACAATATTTAATTGTATCTCCAATTCAAAGGCACAAGCTTCAAGTTTTGGACAGACTAATAAGGCTAATCTTGGAATGATACAGGTTCCTGATGAGAGATTATATAAGATAGATGCGTTAGTAAAATCGGCAAAGGTGGTACACACTACGGTCGATATTGTTGATATACCTGGTTTAACCAAAGGTGGATCTAAAGGAGAGGGCAGTAAGTTTTTGTCGGAAATCAGAAATGTAGATGCCTTGATTCATGTTCTTCGTTGTTTTGATGATCCCACGATGCCTCATGCCGAGGGTTCAGTAGACCCGGTGCGTGATAAGGAGTTAGTGGAAATTGAGCTTCAGGTAAAGGATTTAGAGTCTGTTGAGCGAAAGATTATCCGATTAGAAAAGATGGTTAAGGCTGGCGATAAGGATGCAAAGCGTGGGCTTGAAGTCCTTGCTGTCTTTAAAGACCATCTTGAGAATTTACAACCCGCCAGAACTGCACCTATCACAGGAGATGATCGTCGTTTTATTGATGATCTGTTTTTGCTAAGTGATAAGCCCGTATTATATGTTTGTAATGTGGATGATGAATCGGCTATAAAAGGTAATAAATGGAGTGAATCGGCATTAGAGGCACTAAAAGCGGAGAATGCAGAGGTACTTGTTATTGCCGGGAAACTTGAGGCTGAGATTGCAGAACTGGAAGACGTAGAAGATCGTAATGTCTTCCTTCAAGATGTTGGCTTAACTGAACCTAGTGTTAATAAGATGGTTCGTGCGGCTTACGATCTCCTTCAACTCGAGACTTTCTTCACTGCTGGTCCTAAAGAGGTAAGGGCATGGACAATGCATAAGGGGAGTACTGCCCCTCAAGCTGCCGGGGTCATTCATAGTGACTTAGAGCGTGGCTTTATTCGGGCAGAAGTCATAAAATATGATGACTTTATGCGCTACGGTTCGGAACATGCTTGCCGTGAAGCCGGAAAACTTTCGGTAGAGGGTAAAAACTACATCGTGAATGATGGAGATTTGCTCCATATTCGTTTTAATGTTTAGTTTTTATCTGTTTAACGTATGAAAAGGGGTAATCTGCTACAACATGATTACCCCTTTTATCTTAAATTCTAAAGTGTTTCATGTTAGGTCTTTTGTGGTACCTCTACGCTTTCTCTACGTTTCCTCTACGCTCCCTCTCCATAAAATGAATGGCTAACACGGAATTTTACAGGTTGAAAAAGCGAAGAAGTATTGGTTTGTGTGTTGATTTTCTTGCTTAATCTGAAGGTGAGAGATACGAAGGTATATGGAGAGGATACGGAGAGGATACGGAGAGGATACGGAGAGGTAGAGGTAAGTATAATAATTTTAAGCGTTTAAGATTTGTCATATAGGTATACTACCTGTCTTCCTCTAGCTTCGAATTTGGCTTTGTAGTATCGTCCGTGGGCCAGAGCAAACCAGCAACAAAGAATAAAATGGCAGTTGGTAAGAAGATGAGTCCTGACCACATGGTTAGTTCTAAATCGAGGTTATTACGGGCGTTGATGCCATAGAAGAAGATCATAAGACTCATTGTCCCAACAACTATTCCACCCTCTTTTGGATATTTCCAGCCAATGAGGAGACCCACCAGGTTTATCAGAGCCATTAAGGCTAATGATCCATAGCTAGCTGATAACTGTGATGGGTTCATAAGAGGGATTTTATTGTAGATCCATGTGATGTATACAAGTGATGAGAGGATTGCTAAAATCTTTCCAATTCTCCAGAGGAGATTTGATAGCGGCTGATTAGGGGTGAATTTGATGTTCATTCTTGTTAATGACTCTTAGATACAGATAAAGGTACTTACTTGTTTTGTGAAAAGCTTCTAAAAAGGAGGTACAAAGATAACGGATAAGGATTGGGGAATTTATCCTATTTATACAGTTGTATATCTCAGTTAATCACGATAATATAAAGTTATTAACAATTTTAGGATTGGAAGAGAAATAGGGACTGTTATTGGTGTTTTAAATGAGGCGGAAGAGGGTTGTTGGACGGTTTATTTGGTTGGTAAATAGATGTTTAGATTCAGTATTGAATTAGTGTTAGTTTTTATCAAGGCTAATTATTAACAAATGAACTCATACTTATTAACAAGCCTTTAGGTTGCTGAATTAACAAAGTAAATTTACATTAGAGATAAGTATATGCTTAAGAAAATCACAATTTTCGGTATTGTAATTTTTCTTTTTACGTTTGCTGGGTTCATACAGGCGCAGGATCGTAATAGTGATAATCTGCCTGTGGTAGGAGCTGTGATGTCGGCATTAAGAAAGGCCGATGGGTGGGCTTTACAAGATAATGGTGTTTGGATAAAGTCTGAGAATAAGCTTCCTAATTCAAATGCTGATCGCAATAAGACTGATGATGAAGAAAATGCTTTAGGGCGTCATAATTTTAAAGTAGTTGAGCTGAGAGAGGTGATGGTTCATGGGCAGCAGTACGTTGTTATGCTGGTTGAATCAAAGAGCGGTCGATATAAATTTAAAAAAATTAAACAGGGTTGGAATACATTTCATTATGTATCCTATTATGTATTTAGAGCGGCTAAGTTGAAAGAGATATTACCTGATTCATCGAGGGTGGATGAGGTTAATTTGATAAACCTAGATTTATTGTGGTCTGATGTGATTGAAGATTTTGATCGGGATGATTATTTGGTGAAGATCTCCGGTCAGATACAGAAAGTCGTCGCTCAGAAGTTGACCAGTCCGCGAACTCTTTTAATGGCAGCTGCAAAAATGAAGAGTGGAGGTAAGGCAGTTGTTCGATTTCGGCTGATAGAGGTTTTTAATCAGAAGAATATCTATTTTAAATATTTTGTGCCTGATAATCAAAAGTCTTTATTGGATAAGGTTTATTATGAGGTCCCGATGGAGACCTTTGTGAGCTTTATTAAGGGTATGCCTGTTTTTGAGGCCTTGGATAAGCAGCCAAAGACTTATCTGGAGTTTTTTAAGAGGGGCATTGCACAGTTTGATAGGGGGGATTATTATGGTGCATTAGCCGATTTTGATCGGGCTATTGCCGCCGACCCATTGCAAAAGACTTTTTTAATATATGCTTATATCGGTAGTGCCCGCTTCACCTTAGGTGAATATGATCTTGCTGAAGCGGCCTATAATATTGGCTATGAATTAAAGCCTGAAGATCCATCCATGGTTAAGGATTGGTATCGGATGCTATATAACCGAGGACTAGTCCGCCATCGATTAAAAGACTCGGAAGGAGCTTGTGCTGATTGGCAGTTAGCGCAAATTTATGGCATTGATGATGCAAAGCGACTTATTGAGAAATATTGTAAATGATTAGGATGAGAAGATTTTATAAGACCTATGATGTATTATATGATGTTCGCAAGGCTCATCATCGGCTTGTGATGGTTCTCTTATTGTTGTTTTTCTCGATAAATGGTCTTTATAGTCAGAAGAGTGTTGCCAAAGTAGGTGGTGAGCCAGAAAAATACTCTTTGTTACCAATGGGGCGAAACTGGAGTTTAGGTATAGGGGGGGGGCCTACTTTATCTATGGGTGATCTTACAGCGGTTAATGATGGTAATATAAGGTACTATACAGGACTGACAGCTTGGGTAGGAAAAGATCTGTTTCCTTGGTTGACGCTTCGGGGACAGGTATTGAATACACGTTTGACCGGACATGGTACATTTGTTAATGGTACCGATGAAGAGCATACCGGGCTTTATATTGGCAAGACGTTTAATTATTATCTGAATACGGTTGTTGATTTTACCGGTTTAATATCTAAGCAGCCGAGTTTGAGAAGATTTCATTGGTATATGACCATTGGTTTGGGTTTTGCCAATTTTGAATCTGTTACAACCGATCAAACAGCCGGGAAGTCCTACGATCAAAACGGCACCGGAGGTTATGGAAGTGGGTTATATGGACGAACCTTGGAGCCTGTTTTACCGATTGGTTTCGGTTTGAGTTATAGATTATCAGATCGATTTAAATTAAGAGCAGAAGGGACTGTACACACTGTTCGAAGTGATAAGGTTGATGGTATTGTTTCTGGATCCGAAACCGATCAGTATTTCACCGGTTCTCTTGGTTTAGAGGTTAATTATCATTTCACTTCAGCCGTAAAGGTTGAACCATTGACTTACCAGACTAATCCCGATTTGATCCCACTGAAGTATAAAAATTATTATAGTCAGAGTCGTGGAATAGTTGATCCGAAGTATGCCGATAAACGCCCCGAGCTAATTGTAGATATTCCTAAGCAGGTTACAAAAGGTTCAGAGGCGATGGTTGGAATAGAGTTAAAGAATGCCGGCAGAGAAGGCATTCTTGACTTAGAGTTTGTGTTGCCTGATGAGGTTTCCATAGAATCACCGGGGATAAAGCAGATCTCCTATAAAAAAACAGCTTTAGGCGTTAATATCTATTATAAGGTAGAGGCGTTAGATACTAGCTCGCGCAAGTTTTTTAATCTTGTTTTTAAAAGCAATGTAAATAAGGAATTTCCGATTATGTTAGATGCCAGTTTTACAGCCTATAGTGGTGAGAAATACGCATTTAATGAGATGGAGTATCTTTCGTTTGAGGGTAAAAGTATGTCAGAGGAGTCTAGAGATAATAAGATTGAGGAAGAGCTGCTACGTGGAAGGGTTTTTCGGGTGCAGGTCATGACAGCCAATCAGAGAATAGAATCGCAGGAGCAGTTTAATAAGTTATTTCCTGGGTTAAATCGTCGATTTTATGAAGATAAATTTGAAGGGACATATAATTATACCGTTGGATCGTTTCTTTTAAGGAGTGAGGCTGATGCCTTACTTGATAGTATCGTTACTGCCTTTCGCATTAAAGGAGCAATGGTGGTTTTGTTTGAGAATGGAACAAGATCCAGACAGCTAGAAGATCTCTTTGAAAATTATGAGAATCCGTTGGCTCATTTTGATATTAACACCTATTCTGACGATAAATCGGATAAAAAGGTTGGATCTGGCAAAGATCCTATTTCGGGTTCAGAGTTTCGTGTTTTACTTGATGGATCTAGAAAAGATCGTGCTTCAGTTTCAGATATTCTTGCCCGGATAGGAACAAGAGAGCCGATGTTGGAATATCAGCATAATGGTGCATATTTCTATTTTGTTGGTATTTTTAATCAGTGGAAAGTGGCCAATGCTTATGCTTCTTATTTGAAGCATAATTTTGGTTTTGGGAATGTTGAAGTCGTTGCATTTAAAAAGGGGAAGCCTGTTTCTAAGTAAAGGAGGTTAATTTGTTTCGATAAATTGCCGTTGAACTTTATACAGGTTATATAGGGTTGCCTTATTCCATGAATACTGTGTGAATAATTAAGATTATGGACTCCAATTTCAATAATTTACTGGAAATAAAGGCTTTTCTAGATGAGAAGGTGGATTTCTATAATCGTTCTTTTTTTATCGAAAGTGATCCTATTTCGTTACCGCATCGATACAGGTTAAAAGAGGATATTGAAATTGTTTCTTTTCTTGTGGCAACCATTTCTTGGGGTAATAGGAAGATGATAGTAAAGAATGGCCAAAAGATGTTGCAATATTTGGGGGAGAGTCCCTATGATTTCGTGATGAGTTATCGAGAGGCCGATCTTCAGCGATTGAGTAGTTTTGTTCATCGAACGTTTAACGGTGAGGATTATCAGGTTTTTATTCGGTCTTTGAGGCATTGTTATGTTGCCCATGGAGGGTTAGAATTGATTTTTTTCAAGTATGCATTACCAGATACCCTTCAGCCCGCCATTTCTGAGTTTAAGAAGCTTTTTTTTGAGGCATTGGGACCAAGTAGGTCAATGAAGCATTTATCCGATCCGTTGGCGGGTAGTGCAGCAAAGAGGATCAATATGATGCTTAGATGGCTGGTTCGGAATGATGGAAAGGGGGTTGATTTTGGGATTTGGAAGAGTTTAAGGCCATCGCAGCTCTCCTGTCCGTTGGATTTACATTCAGGTAATGTGGCTCGGATGTTAGGATTATTAAGAAGAAGGCAGAATGATGCTAAAGCGGTGAAGGAGTTAGATGATTGTTTGCGTAGATTTGATCCAAATGATCCTGCAAGGTATGATTATGCTCTATTTGGTTTGGGCGTCTTTGAAGGATTTAAATAGACGATTTACCAGGTTGGTTTAAGCCAGGCTTGAATGGGATAGTGATCAGAGAAGGGTTGATAGCCTGTTTGATAATTATAGGGTTTGAAGTGTTTATCTGAGTATATATAATCGATTCTGATAGGCGGTAGAGCGCCGCCATAGGTGTTTCCGTATCCTCTTCCACTTTCAGTAAAAGCATCAGAAAGACCGATCTCACGCATTGAACCGGCAACATATGAGGCTGGGGTATCATTAAAATCGCCAGCAATAATTACCGGATGAGGAGAATTAGATAGTTCTTTCTTTAAAATAGCTATCTGATGGGATCTTACTTTAAAAGCACCCGTTATTTTTCCAAATATCTTAAGAGATCTTGTTTTTACCGGACTTTGTTGACCTTCAAGCTGGGTCAAATCATCAATAAACTTTATGTCGGTATCAGAGATCTGATTTGATCGAAGATGTACATTAACGACTCTAATGGTATCCATTCCTCGCACCAAATCGGTAATAAGAGCAAACCGTCTTCCTTCAAATTCGAGATAATCAGTTTTAACGATTGGAAATTTAGAGAAGGTTAAAATGCAGGCTACCCGGTATCGGCTCTCATTTGGGAAGTAGTTTCTATAGGTGAATCCCTGCATTTTATTAAGTTTCATGAATTTTTGAGTCAGGGCATTCATCTCTTTTGAACGAGCCAGAAACTCTTGTAGACAAACAATGTCAGGTTGGTGAGAGGAGCACCATTCAGATATATCATCATAGATTGTTTCTGGATTAGATTCGCTGGTGCCCTGGAAGGTTCTTACATTATAGCTAATGATTCTTATACCACTTCCTCTAATCTCAGTCGTTTTAGTCGAAGAAAATTGCAGGTGATATCCAATGACTTTGTAACCTGTCGCAATGGCTAAGATAGGTACCAAAGCGAACCAACGAAGTCTTAGTGACCAGAAGATCGCAAATATAATATTAGCCGTGAGCCATAATGGAAATACTAAACCAAATAGAGCTATTAAAGGAAACTTTAAAGGATCGACGGAAGAAGATGCATAGCTTATGAGTAAACCAATGGTGAAGACAAGGTTTATTAAACGAAGAAGCCAACCAATGAACTTTGGCTTTCTTTTAATACTTTTTATGGCTTTCTTGTATAAATTCAATGATTTACTTTTTACTTGCTCTGAAAAGGATGTCTCTTTCAGCCGAGGTGAGGCTGGCATAACCAGAACGTTTAATCTTATCTAAGATTATATCAATTTGTTCTTGTTCTTGTTTTTTATTAAGGTTATAAAGATCATCATCAACTGCTCTTTTGTTCTTGTATACTTTTTTAAATTTGGGCTTAGGTCGGCCTAAATCATTAAACCAACTGAATTTAAAACCATTTGCATATAGTCGGGCAAAGGCAACTCCCCAAAGCATTCCTCCTATGTGGGCCAAATGACCGCCTGCATTGTTTGAGGTAATCATAAAAAAGTCGAGTATAAACAGGATAATAGCAAGGTATAAAACCTTAATTTTTCCCAAAAAGAGTAAGTTTAATGTGTAGTTTGGAACGTAAAAAGCTGTCGCCGCTACGATTCCCATAACACTGGCTGAGGCTCCTAATAATTTCGCTGTAGATAGAGCATCTGAATAAAATGGGAAAAGATTATAAGCTAAAATATAGAGTAAAGCGCCTGATAGTCCTCCTGCTAGATAGTTTAAAAGTAACATCCTTTGATTGAAATACTGTAGGAATATCTGGCCAAACCAATAAAGCCACAGCATGTTAAACAAGATATGCAGGAGGTCAATGTGAAGAAACATATAGGTTA
>CAYUII010000022.1:37185-48021 GCA_964444785.1 uncultured Bacteroidales bacterium
GAAGAACTCCAGAATGTAACCTTGAAGAAGCATCTCCTCCGGAAAACGATAGAGAGAAGTGATGACTTTAAAGACCATGATGACCAACCAGACAATAATATTAGCCATCAAAAGCAAAGCAAAAGAATCTCTTCTTTTAATGAATGCCTTGAAATCAAAACCAGGCCTCCTGGGAGGGGTGTATCCTGGATAATCAGAGAAAAAGTTATTGTTTATCGCCATTGTTTATTTTTCCAATACTTAATTAAAATAAACCCAAAGATCATGCCCCCAAGATGGGCAAAATGAGCAATATTATCACTTCCGGAGTTACTTATTCCTAAGTATAATTCTAGAGCCCCATATAGAATGACAAACCATTTTGCTTTTATGGGAAAGATCATATAAAGATAGATCTCTGAATTTGGGAAAAGCATACCATAGGCTAATAAAATACCGAAGACAGCTCCAGAAGCACCTACAGTTGGAACGCTCATTGCACTTTGCATTAATAGATTGAGCGATTTTGAGGCCTCTGAAATCATGGCAGGGTCATTTGGATTCGCATTCCAATACTGTACCATTTGACTTAGCCAATCCGGATTGTAGTGCCCGGTAAAATAGTTCTGGACTAGGGCTTCAAAGTCAACTGGGTTTGGATCGGTCATAAAAAGGTTTAAGTTTTCCTGAAGCCCATGAAATTGATACCATAAGACCAAAAGATGAAGGATTCCTGCTCCAATTCCTGTGACAAAATAGTAGGTCAGAAATCTCTTAGGCCCCCAAACCTGCTCCAGTGCATTGCCAAACATCCATACGGCGAACATGTTAAAGAAGATATGCCCGAACCCACCATGCATAAACATATAGGTGATGAATTGGTAGGGCTGAAATTTATCAGACCCCCAATAGTGCAACCCAAGGTAGTCTGAGAGATCTATGCCTCCTTGACCTAAAAAGCTTGCCCCGATGGTAGCTATGAAAAACAGGACATTTATGATGATTAAGTTTCTTACTACAGGCATCAGACCAGGTATGCCAGAGGATCTGAATTGATTCATATGACAGATTTGTTATTATTCAAACGTTATCTCTACTCATTTGTTTGAAAAACTACTTCATGAGTTTTTCAATCTCACTAATATCGAAAATTTTGACCGTAATTGCCCCATCTGGAGCTACGTTAGGCATCTCACAGGCGAATAGTTGGTCAATGAGCTGTTGCATCTCCTCGCGACTTAACGTTTGTCCTTCTTTTATAGCATTACTTTTTGCTAATCCAAGAGCGAGAAGTCCATTGAAGTGGATGTTATTTATGGCTTGATTTGAGGATCGGTATTCTTCTATTATTTGTTCAATTGTAGACGCAACATCAGCTATGGGTAAAAGGGTTGGAATACCGTTAACCACAAAAGTATTGATTCCTAAGATTTGAATGTCAAACCCAAGATGACGCAGACCGGGAAGGGCTTGATGCAAGAGGTCTATATCGGCTGGCTTAATGTAAAGATTTTCTGGAAACAGTAGTTGTTGTATGGTTCCAGCAGTATTGTTTAGTCTGTTAAGTGCTTTCTCAAAGAGAACCCTTTGGCTTGCTCTGTTTTGATCAATGATCATAAGACCACTTCTGACATTAGCTATGATATACTTATTTTTGACCTGTAAAAGAGGCTTATCTTCTGTGATCTTGAAGGATTCATTGTCAGAACCCGTTTTGGGTACTTCAGGTGCAAATTGTTCCGTGTTTGGCGATGGGTTTATGGGGGCAGCATCGAATTTGTCGGAAGGGAAAAGATCTTTCCAATTTGATTTTATGCCTGAAGACGGGTTTTTATGGGTGGAGTTAAAAGCATGCTTTTAAGTAGAATTGAACGGGATATAGTCAGGGTTGAAAGATATGGTAGGTTGTTGGTAATTTTTTTGAGTATCAGCGGAAGGGAGGTTATTAAAGATCGATTCACTTTCAAAATCAAGGGTGTTGCCAATTGAGAACATCCCAAGCCCTTTTTTTACTGCTGCTGATAAGATAGCATAGATAGGCTTTTCGTCAAGAAGTTTGATCTCCGTTTTTGTGGGATGGATATTTACATCAATATTGGCAGGGTCAACATTAAAAAAGATAAAGTATGAGGGATAGCTTTTTTCAGGGATAAGCGCTTGGTAGGCAGATTCTACTGCATGGTTAAGGTAAGCCATTTTAACGAATCGTCCATTTGCGAAGAAGTACTGTTCTCCTTTGGTTTTTTTTGCATATTCTGGTCTGACAATAAACCCTTCAATAGAGATGAGATCTGTATCGGTTTCGATGGGAATAAGACGTTGATTTAATTGGCTTCCGAAGAGGTTAATTATTCTTTGTTTAAGGTTTGAAGCGGGGAGGTGAAAAAGAGTTTTCCCATTGTGTTCTAGGATCATTTCAACTCGAAATTGTACGAGAGCCACCCGTTCAAACTCCTCGATGATATGTCTTAACTCAACTTGGTCAGCTTTAAGGAAATTCCTTCTGGCGGGGATATTATAGAAAAGATTTTTCACCCAGAAGGTAGCTCCTTTAGGGCATTGTGTAGGTTGTTGGCTTTTGACTTCATTTCCCTCAATGATGATATGTGTTCCTAAACTATCTTCTTCTCTTTTTGTTTTCAACTCTACCTGTGCGACTGATGCAATGGAGGCTAAAGCCTCTCCACGAAAACCAAGCGTTTGAATATGAAAAAGATCCTCAGCTGCAGATATCTTAGAGGTTGCATGTCTTTCAAATGCTACACGAGCATCTGTTTCCGACATTCCTTTACCATTATCAGAAACCTGGATTAGGGTTCTGCCTGCATCTTTTAGGGTTAATCTAAGCGATGTAGCACCTGCATCAATACCATTCTCAAGTAGTTCTTTAACTACAGAGGAGGGCCTTTGAACCACCTCTCCGGCGGCTATCTGGTTGGCTACATGATCGGGAAGTAGTCGGATGATATCTGACATGCTAAACCGGGATCAGAAGAAAATGATAAATAACAAAATGGCAATGAGCAGGAGATAAATCATAATGGAGATCCTCTTTGATTTTTTCCTTAATGGATCCTTACTCCTTTTTCTCCATCCCTCCTTTAACTTCTCCCTAAAAGCTTCCTCACTGTTGGATTGACCCTCTTGCATGAGTCGTTCCATCTCTTCTTTTTTGGGGTCATAAAAGCGGGGCTTATACTCAAACTTTTTGTTTTTATTGGTCTTTACGAAAATTAGACGCATGCTACTGATTCATTTTATTACTTTACAAATATACCATTATTTTGACGGATTTTGAGAATCTAGGTGAGTAGACCTTAGTAGTACATGACTGTCTTAAGTAATATCGATTTAATAACTTTTTAGACGCATTGGTTTTATTTCGTTTTAGTGATGAGTAACTCTTAATTCGAGTCATTTAGGTACTGTCCGTTAGTAACACTCTTTCATTTAAGGATGGGCTTTGAGCGAAGCGGTAACGGAGAGGAAAGGGAGAGGTGAGGGTTTGATTTAAACAATTTGGTTGAAGTTTTTGGAATAGGATCATTAACTGGAATCGGTAAGTTTATGGATAAGGAATAGAGAGGATGGGGGGTTGGTTGGAAAATGGTACCTTTGCTGATTGATAGCCTATAATAGCATGATCATATGAATACACAACGATATCTTAGAGGTGCATTGTTGTTAATTGTTTTTTTACCTCTTTTAGGGATGGTTTGTTGCTCTGAATCACAAACTCGGGTTGAGGTCAAAAGAGAACCAGGAGATAGGGCACAATGGTTTTCTATTGACACAGTTGATGATCATCTTGTCGTTTCCGTTAAAAGGCCGTGGGATACCTTGGTTCAGCGGTTTGTTGTTTGTAAGAAAGGGGAGGATGTTCCCGAGAGGCTAAAATATATGAAGGTTTTAAGAGTACCTGTTGAACGTTTGGTTTGTACCTCTTCAACTTTAGTTTCATTTGCGAATCAATTAGGAGTGGTAAACTCAATTGTTGGGATTTCTGATATCCAATTCACGTTTAATAAATCGATTCGAGACGGACAAAAGAGGGGCACGGTAGTTGAGATAGGGCAAGGTTCTGAGTACTATTTTGAGGAGATCGTTCGGGTAAAGCCTGAGATTGCTGTTCTTTCTCTCTTTCAGGATCAGCAGACACAACGGTTTACTGATTTGGGGATAGAAACAGTGCCTTTTGCTGACTATCTTGAGGCTACCCCGCTTGCTCGATTAGATTGGATTCGGTTTGCCGGTGTATTATTTGACAGACTTGATTTAGCTAACCGATATTACGATTCAATAAGTAGTAATTATTCGAATTTGCGTGAGAAGACCAAGACTATTAGTACTCGACCAACCGTGTTTGATGGTTTACCTATTGAAGGTACTTGGTGGGTTTCTGGAGGAGAGAGTTATATGGCTGCCATGTACCGTGATGCAGGGGCTGATTATATATGGAAGGATCTAAAAGGATCGGCAAGTATTGCGATGCCATTTGAGAAAGTGGTTGCAGATGCTTCAACTGCTTCATTTTGGAGGTTAGTTATCGCTGTTCCCAATAAATATACTTTATCTGAGTTGATGAAGACCGATGAACGATTCTCAACCTTTAAGGCAACTGGAAATCGTGGTGTGATTTATTGTAATTCATTTTTGATGCCCCTGTTTGAGGAGGGAGTCGTAGTTCCTGACCGAGTACTCTCAGATCTGATATTTGTCTTTCATCCAGAATTATTGCCGGGCTATCAACCATTGTTTTATAAGACACTGTTATGAGAAAGGCCAGTCATTTCAGAAGAAGTAATCGGTTTCGGTATGGGGTGATTCTCTTAATGGTAATCTTTATTTTATTCTTCTTTATTATAAATCTGACAGGAGGGGTGGTAGATATCTCTTCTCGTGATGTTTTCAATATTCTATTTGGAAACAAGGAGATCGAGTCAACTTTTATTGCGATTGTTTTACAATTAAGGTTACCTCAGACTATAACCGCCATGTTGGCAGGTGCGGCTCTTGCCGTGGCTGGTTTGATGATGCAGTCTCTTTTTCGAAATCCACTGGCAGATCCATCAATACTGGGGATCAGTTCAGGAGCTACTTTGGGGGTGGCTTTGCTGCTGCTGGGAGGATTCTTTTTTAGTTTTCGGGTTACTGATCTTCCTCTTTTTTTATCAGACCTTGCCGTGACTGGGGCCGCTTTATGTGGTGCAATACTTATTCTACTTCTAATTCTTACAATAAGTGGTGTTTTAAAGAGCAATACCAATTTGCTGATAGTTGGAATCATGATAGGATATATAGCCTTTTCAGTAGTTGGTATATTAAAATATTACAGTCCGAAAGAAGACCTGCAACGATTTGTTATTTGGGGTTTGGGAAGCTTTTCACAGGTAAGTCCGTCGCGGCTCCCAATGTTTGTAGGATTAACATTGGGTGGTTTATCGGTTTCTTTTTTGATGGCCAAGCCGTTGAATTTACTTTTGTTAGGAGAGTATTACGCATCGAATTTAGGGTTAAATACCAATCGGGCGCGATGGTTTGTAATATTGATATCCGGGAGTCTTACGGCGGTAATAACAGCCTATTGTGGTCCTGTAGCTTTTATCGGACTAGCGGTACCACATCTCACTAGAAATGTATTTGATACTTCTTCGCATGGAACCCTTTTACCTACGAGTGCGTTGATGGGGGCTTTGCTTGCGTTGATTGTGAATTATGTTTCGCGAATGGCGATATTTGGAGGAACATTACCCGTGAGTGCTGTGACAGCGTTAATTGGAGCTCCTATTGTATTGTGGTTTATTTTTAAATCGAGTTCATTTAAACAATCTTAAGATCAATAGTATATTCGATGAAACCGAAACTTCTTCAAACGAATGATTTGTCCGTTGGTTATCATGAGAAGGATGATTCAAGGGTTGTTTTATCAGGGTTGGATATCAGTCTTGAGGAGGGTAAATTGGTTGTTTTAATTGGTCCTAATGGAGCTGGAAAAAGTACCTTGATGCGTACACTTGGTGGTTTTCAGCGCCCCTTATCAGGTACAGTACGGTGGAATGGAGTTGAGGGAAATAAACTGACACGATTAAGGCTTTCTCAGATTGTGAGTGTAGTTTTGACCAATCAGGTTGTTGTAGATAAGATGACAGTGGCTGATATGGTCTCTATGGGTCGAAGCCCTTATACTGGTTTTGGCGGTAGACTCAGTCATAAGGATAAGTCGGTTGTAATGGAGTCGATGAGGCGCTGTCAAGTGGAGGAGTTACACGATAGATGGCTTACGAGTGTTTCTGATGGAGAACGTCAAAAGGCTATGATTGCTAGATCATTGGCGCAACAAACGGAGGTGATTTTATTGGATGAACCAACGGCTTTTCTCGATTTCCCTAGTCGTGTAATGATTTTTGATCTATTGAGATCGATTGTAAGAAGAGAAAAAAAAGCAGTGTTATTAACGACTCATGACATTGATTTGGCTCTTCAATTTGCTGATGAATTATGGTTGGTAAATAGGAATGCCCCTCTGCTGAAAGGGGTTCCAGAGGAGCTTGCACTTAATGGGAAATTAAAAGACTATTTTAAAGGGCAGCATGTTAATCTGGATTTTGACTCTGGGAAATTTACGTTGAGTCTTGGTTTAGACGCGCCTATGGTATCGGTAAGTGAGAGCATTGTTGGGAGATATTGGATGGTAAACCTCCTAAAGAGAAAAGGAATTGGTGTCACTCATCATTCGAAATGGGTTTTTGTTGAGGAGAATGAAGGTCGTATCAAACTAATTTCTGAGAATGTTGTTGTTAAAGAGTGGTTGACAATTAACCATTTTTTTGAGACCTTTAATGAAAACTTGTTGAAATGAGATTTATACGCCTTGTTTTCACTTTTCTATTTGTTTTGATGGTTTTCTTTTCATTTGGGCAACAGGATCAGTGTTATATTCGTTTGGATGGCTGTTTTGATGATTGGTATTCACATGAGCAAGTCGTCAGGGAAGAACAGGATAATAATACCCCTTTTTGTGCTATTTCTATTTCTAATGATACAAAAAGGCTATATCTGTTGGTTGAGTTTAAAGAGGAACAACTTTTAAACGAGCTTAATAATTATTACCTTGAGATCGATGCAGATAATAACCCTTTAACTGGCTATAGGTTAGGGCCTGTCGGTGCTGAACTTGGGTGGAGTTTTGGTGGTCGAATGGGCTACTACAATATCAATAGTGAGGCGGCAGTGATTGGCTATAATAACATAAGCTATTTTGCCTTGCCTAACTATCAATCAAAGACTTTTGAGTTATCAATCGATCTCGATTGCAAGCCCGATGGGAATAGACGTTTGTTTGAAAGCGACACAATTCGGGTCTTACTTTATAACGGACAGAAGGAGTCTCCTCAGTTTTTTCCTTCAGGTCAAATGCCTTTAAAATATAGAATCTCACAAAGACAAAATGTCTTTAAAAATCAAACAATCGACAAATCGAATGGTAGTGACTTTCGCTTGCTATCATGGAATACTTATCATTCGGCCATCATGGATCCACGCCGCTCACAAAATGCTTTTAATCTATTGTTGACTCTGAATCCGGATGTAATAACTTTCAATGAATGTTGGAATACTGATCCTCTGGCGGTTCAAGATTCTTTGAATAGAATATGGAAGAGGGCGGGCCAGGAGGTAAGTTGGACATGTGTGAAGAAAGACATGGGGACACTTACTGCCTCTAAATTTCGAATCCTCTATTCCTTCAGTCTAATTGCGGGCCATCAGGTTACTGTTTCTGTATTGGAGTTCCAAAAGCAGGGCAAACCGGAGCGGTTTACTGTGATCAATTCCCATTTCACCTGTTGTGCAAACAATATCCAGCGAACATTGGAGATTGATGCTGTACGAGATTTCGTAAATTATCCTCAAAAATACCTCCCCGATACCTTATTAACCGCCATTAAAAGAATTATTCTGGCAGGTGATTTAAATCTTGTCGGTTTATCCTCGCACTATAATACATTGACTAAAGAACTTTATTTGCGTCCTAAGTTTGCTGGTCTTTGTGATTTAATGCCTTCTCATCTTGATGCTCCTCTTTGTTATACATGGACTGATAAGCTGAAGCCCTTTAGCCCTAGTCGGCTTGATTATATTCTGTATACCTCCGAGACAATAGGATCCTTGAAGTCGTTTGTATACAATATCCCGGGGTTTTTTATCGATAATTTTAATTCGGTTTCATTTACTGTTAATCTTGATCGAAGTGTTTCAGATCACTTCCCTGTGGTAAGCGATTTTATTATATACTCTTCTTCAAAGCAAATTAAGCTCCCTTGTAATACTTGTAATCAATGAGAAAACGGTGCTTTCCCCTGTTTTTAATGCTTGTAATTATGACTGGATGTGTTAAAGAACGGGTTGATTTAATAATTGTAAATGCTAAGATCTATACGGTGGATTCGTCTTTTTCAATTGCCCGATCTATGGCAGTAAAGGATGGAAAGATTGTCTGGGTTGGTGAAGATGCTCGAGAATCAGGTTTTGCATCTGATCGTATTGAGGATATCCATGGAGGGGCTATTTACCCTGGTTTTATTGATGCTCATAGTCATTTCTCAGGATATGGAGAAGGTTTGGTCAGATGGTGTGATTTACGCAATGCGACCTCTTGGGAGGAGATTGTTAAACGGGTAAAACTGTTTAGTGAAGGTGTTAAAGGCGAATGGGTATTGGGTCGGGGTTGGGATCAAAATCTTTGGAAGTCTAAAGATTTTCCTACCAAAGCTCTTCTTGATGAGTTGTTTCCGACTACTCCTGTGGCATTGACAAGAATTGATGGGCATGCCATGATAGCTAACAGCGAGGCATTAAAAAGGGCTCAGATAGATGAATCTACTGTTATTGATGGCGGCGCTGTTTTAAAGATAGATGGAAAATTGTCTGGTATTTTGTTAGATAATGCAATGGAGGCAGTCTATTCAGTTATTCCTCCATTGTCGAAGGAGGAGCTTGCCTTAGCTTGTCAAACGGCCGAGAATAATTGTTTTACGGTAGGATTAACGACCGTTAATGATGCAGGTCTGGATTATAGAGTAATTCATGAGATCGATTCTCTTCAGCAAGCGAATCAATTATCTATTCGTATTATGGCTTGGCTCAATCCTAATGAAGATAATCTAGTGAAGATAAAGGCACCCTATACTACTGATCGTCTTTGGGTCACAGCGATAAAACTCTATGCTGATGGTGCATTGGGATCGAGAGGTGCTTTGTTAAAGAAACCATACTCTGATAGACCCGAAACGGGCGGCCTGCAGTTACAGCCACGAGCCTATTATGAGAAGTGGGGGGCAATTGCCTTAGATCGAGGTTTTCAGTTAAACACGCATGCCATTGGTGATTCTGCTGTTAGTTTGATGCTAGACGTTTATGGGTCTGTTTTGAAAGGACAGAATGATTATCGTTGGAGAATTGAGCATGCTCAAGTTGTTTCCAGTTCTGATGTTGCTCTTTTTAAGAAATACAACATCATTCCTTCTATGCAGCCAACGCATGCTACTTCAGATATGTATTGGGCTGGCGAGCGATTAGGTGATCGTGTTGCACAAGCCTATATGCTGAAGCGACTTTTGAATGCCAATGGATGGATTCCTCTAGGAACAGACTTTCCAATAGAATCAATAGATCCTTTAAAGACCTTCTTTGCTGCGGTGTTTAGACAAGACACTAGCGGTTTTCCTATGCAAGGTTTTCAGATGAAGGATGCTTTGAGTAGAGAAGAAGCTCTAAAAGGCATGACAATCTGGGCTGCCAAAGCTGGTAGGGCAGAAGAAGCTATAGGATCTATAGAAGTAGGTAAAAAGGCTGATTTTGTTCTCCTGTCAAATGATATAATGACGGTTCCCAAAGAGCTCTTTTTTAAAACAAAAGTTGAGCAAGTCTGGCTTGACGGCCTACCAAAGATTAAGAGATAAGTAGGGGCTTAGAAACGACGGTCTCCACCTAAAATGCCTCCGAGAATGGATCCACCTATACCACCAATGCCGTCACTCTCATCGCGATTGCTATTAGAACCCACTCTTGATGCCGCAAAGATCCTATCGGCTAATCTTGAGAAAGGAAGACTTTGTAGATAAATGGTGCCAGGGCCTGTAAGTTGAGCAAGAAAAACCCCTTCTCCTCCAAACATGGCATTTTTAAAACCACCAATAAATTGAATGTCATAATTGACAGTAGGAGCTAATGCGACTAAGCAACCGGTATCTACCCTTATCGTTTCTCCTGGCGCCAATTGTTTCTTTATTATTGTTCCACCGGCATGGATGAATGCCAAACCATCACCCGTTAATCTCTGTAAAATAAAACCTTCTCCACCGAATAATCCGGCGCCAAGTTTTCGAGTAAAAGCTACATCGATGTCTATACCGTTGGCAGCGCATAGGAATGCATCCTTCTGGCAGATGAAAGTACCACCTAATTCTCCTAAATGCAGTGGAATGATCTTTCCCGGATAGGGAGCACCAAAGGCAACCTTTGATTTATTCCATGCTGTGTTAAGAAAGGTGGTGATAAAGAAACCCTCACCGGCGATCATTCTTTTAAAGCCCGCCCAGATACCGCCTCCAGTGTTGGTCTGCATCTGAATGCCACTCTCCATGTACATCATTGCTCCTGCTTCTGCTCTTACTCCTTCATTAGGATCAAGTTCAATCTCAACGATCTGCATATCGTCGCCGAAAATTTTGTAATCGATAATGTCTGCCATAGGTTGTTTTTTTGCCAAATCTACAACGAATTTGCTTTATCCTTCACCAGATTGGGTGTTATTTTTTTGATAAAATAGTTGCAGATATTGAGAAAAGATGTAATTTT
>CAYUII010000022.1:48031-67910 GCA_964444785.1 uncultured Bacteroidales bacterium
GTTGGTTAGAGCGTCGGATTGTGGTTCCGAAGGTCGTGGGTTCGATCCCCATCTACCACCCAAAGAGAAAAATAAAGGCTGATAATTTTGATTATCGGCCTTTTTTGTGTTCCATTGGAGGGGGAGAGTACAGTCAATATTATATTTGAATTTATTGGGCATCTCATTACAACAAAAAAGGTCTCATTACTGAGACCTTTGAGCGGGAAACGGGGCTCGAACCCGCGACCTAAAGCTTGGGAAGCTTTCGCTCTGCCAACTGAGCTATTCCCGCAATCGTTTTGCAAAGTTAGAAAAATAGGAAATACGACCAAATGTAACCTGCATAAAAAAATGTTGCTACCTTTACGCATACTTCATCGTTACAAAGCATGACTAGACCTTCTGTATTCAATTATATTATTGAGAAGTTAAGGGTTTACCTTCCTGGTGACTTGCTTTACCATAACATCGATCATGTACTTGATGTTTATGAAGCAGTTAACCGGATCTCAAAGGCGGAAAGCATTAATAGTGAGACAGCAGAGTTGCTCAGTGTAGCCGCACTTATGCACGATGCCGGAATGATTATAAGTTATAAAGGGCATGAGGCAGCCGCCTGTAAGTTAGTATCCGATTGGCTACCTCAGTTCGGATATGATGAATCGGCTCGGCAACGAATTTGTGGTATGATTTTGACCACTCAACTTCCTCAATCGGCTACTCTTCCCGAAGAACAGATTCTTTGTGATGCTGATTTAGACTATCTCGGTCGCGATGACTTCTTTATGATTGCTGAACGCTTGCGCCTTGAATGGAAAAGAAAGGGAATTATTGATTATTCTTTAAAGGATTGGTATAAGTTACAGATTGATTTTCTTGGAAATCATAACTACTATACCCAGACCAATAGAACGAAACGAGACGAAGGTAAAAGATTGAATCTTATACAGATTAAATCGTTATTTAATCAAGAATAAACCCTCTGTTTTTAGAAAATCATCTTTACTTGTCTATAGCTTATATCCTGTTGAATTTGAGGAATTGTTAATTCGGGTGCTTGCTTTTTTTATCTTTGTTTATCAAAAGATCGGCGAGATTTATGAAAGTAGAGACATTAAAACGGATATGGTTTGAGAAACCCTTAGTGATAATTGTTGTAGTAGCTATTATTTTAAGGTTATTGGCCTCCATTTTTGCCAGAGGGTTTGGGATGCAAGATGACCATTTCCTTGTAATAGAACCTGCACAATCTTGGGCTGAAGGAGGTGATTATTCAGGCTGGTTGCCGTGGAGCCATCCAGGGGCAAAACCATCAGGTCATAGCTTTTTCTATGCTGGATTGCACTTTTTATTCTTTAAGTTTTGTGGGTTTTTAGGTATCGTTAACCCAGACTTGAAAATGTTTCTTGTTAGGCTGATTCATGCTCTTTGGTCGATGGTAACAGTTGTTTTAGGGTATAAGATCGCTTTACATTATGGACAAAAAAAAGCTGCTGCTTTAGCCGGACTTATTCTTGCCGGACTTTGGTTTTTTCCATGGGCTTCAGTTCGGAACTTAGTGGAGATGGCCTGTATCCCATTTTTAGTATGGGGTATCTGGCTTCTGTCAAAGAATGATATTGTTAAAGATAAACACGCTATTTATGCGGGGCTTCTCATTGGTTTAGCTTTTAGTGTTAGATTTCAAACTATCTTTTTTGCTTTAGGTGTGGGTTTAGCCCTACTTTTCAATCGGCAATGGAAGGCAGCTATCTTATATGGTATCTCCTATTGGGTTTCATTAGGATTAATTCAAGGCGGGATCGATTGGTTTGTATGGGGGCGGCCTTTTGCTGAGTTTATGGAATACGTTAGATACAATATTGAAAATGCCAATAGCTACTTTACCGGTGAGTGGTATAATTATATACTATTGATTTCTGGTGTGCTTATCCCACCGGCAAGTTTGCTTATTCTTTTTGGTCTCTTTACTCGGTTTAAGAGACAGATTATTGTTGTACTTCCTACGTTGCTTTTTTTAGCATTTCATAGTTGGTTTCCAAATAAACAGGAACGTTTTATTTTCCCCATAATTCCTTTTGTTATTATAGCCGGTGTTATCGGTTGGTTCTCCTATTCAGATAATAATTCATGGTGGCTTAAGCATAAGAGACTCCATAAAAACATATGGGTAGCCTTTTGGGTGCTTAATATACTTTTGTTACCCGTTGTAACCATGATGTACTCTAAGAAGGCTAAAGTGGAAGCTATGGAGTATATTAGTATTTACCCGGGAGTTAAAACCATTATTCTTGACGGTCGTGGCGGAAGTGATGCCAAGATCTTACCTGCTTTTTATTCCAGGCAATGGCCTAATCAGTTAGAGTTAGAAAATAGTTATTCTATAGACTCTTTAAACTCCTTTCTTACCCGTTCACCATGGAGTGAACCTGCTTTTGTTATGTTCTTTGCCAATGATAAGATGCCTGAACGCCTCGCTTATCTTCGTCATAGTTTGCCGCATCTGGAATATGAGGTGGTAATTCAACCCGGATTTGTCGATAAGTTTATGCATTGGCTTAATCCATATAACGCAAATGAAACCATCGTAATCTTCCGAAATACCAAGATTTATCCAGTTTCACTTTGTAATGCAAAATTGAATGACTAACGCCGATGCAAAACTGAGAATTAGAGAACTCACCGATTTAATCGATTATCATAATAGGCAATATTACCAATTGGCCTCCCCTGAGATTAGCGATTATGACTTTGATATGCTCTTGGAGGAGTTGATGAATCTTGAGAAATGTTACCCTGACTTAGCTGATCCTCTCTCTCCAACTCAACGCATTGGGGGTGAGATCACCAAGGAGTTTGAGACTTTCACTCATATCAGGCCGATGCTCTCATTAGGTAATACCTATTCTCAAGAAGAATTGGCTGATTGGGATAATAGAGTGGTTAGACAACTTGGGCATCGACCTGTTTATGTCTGTGAGCTTAAATATGATGGTCTTGCTATTAGTTTGCATTATGAGGATGGTAAATTAGTAAGGGCGGTTACTCGAGGCGATGGACTTAGAGGCGATGATGTGACCGCAAATGTGAAAACTATTAAGAGCGTTCCATTACGATTGATAGGCGACTTTCCTCTCTCGTTTGAGATTAGAGGGGAGGTGATTTTGCCTCATTCTGCCTTTAATGCCTTGAATAATCAGCGAGAAATTGATGGGGATCTTCCCTTCGCTAATCCCCGAAATGCAGCGGCGGGTAGTATAAAGCTTCAGGATTCTAAAGAGGTATCACGACGTGGCCTCGACTGTATGCTCTATTTCGTCTTAGGTGAATCTCTTGGCTTTACTAATCATTACGATAGTCTTGCTGCTGCTAGAACCTGGGGCTTTAAGGTTCCTATGTACACCATTAAGGCGCATTCGTTAGCTGATATCTATGAGTTTATTGATTTCTGGAATGTCGAAAGGAATAATCTCCCATTTGATATTGATGGGGTGGTGATCAAGGTGAATAGCTTTGCCGAGCAAGAGCAACTTGGTTATACCGCTAAATCTCCCAGATGGGCAATCTCCTATAAGTTTAAAGCGGAAAGAGTATCAACCATATTGTTGGATATTGTCTACCAGGTAGGCAGAACCGGCGCCATAACGCCTGTAGCCGTCTTAGAACCTGTACCCCTTGCTGGAACCACAGTAAAAAGGGCCTCTCTCCATAATGCTGATATAATTTCCCAACTTGATGTGCGAATAGGCGATCGTGTATTCGTTGAAAAAGGAGGAGAGATAATTCCTAAAATTATTGGAGTTGATTTGGAAAACAGAGACATTCATTCCTCTCCCGTAAAATTTCTTTCCAATTGTCCTGAGTGTGGAACCACCCTGGTACGAGAACCTGGTGAAGCCGCATGGTATTGCCCTGCCGAAGATACCTGCCCCCCGCAGATAAAAGGGAAACTAGAGCATTTCATCAGTAGAAAAGCAATGAATATCGATTCGCTGGGCGAGGGGAAAACAGAAGCCCTCTTTGATCATGGCTTGGTAAGTAATATAGCCGATTTCTACGATCTAAAGCCTGAACAGCTACTCAATGTTGTGAAAGTTTATGACGATGGCCTCAAACGCCGTGAAGTCCGCTTTCGCGATAAAACGATTAAGAACCTCATATCCTCAATTGAGGAATCAAAAAAGGTTCCTTTTGAAAGAGTCCTCTTTGCTTTAGGAATTCGATTTGTAGGCGAAACTACTGCGAAAAAATTGGCCGGTTACTTTAAGTCAATCGATGCCTTGGCTTCGGCTTCCCGTGACCAGCTTATTTCAGTGGATGAGGTGGGCGATAGAATTGCAGATAGTATCGTTGCATGGTTCTCTAAAGAGGAACATAAAGAGATCATAATAAGACTTAAAGCAGCAGGATTATCCTTCTCTGCTGAAGAGCCTTCTGAAAGAAAGGGAGATGAACTCTTAGATAAAAAATTTGTTGTATCAGGCACTTTTGAGTGGAATGGTAAACCAATTGCTCGGTCTATCATTCAGAATTTTATCACATCCTATGGAGGAGTATTGGTTTCTTCGGTCTCCTCTAAAACTAACTTCATTGTCGCTGGCGATAATATGGGCCCAGAAAAGGAGAAAAAAGCGATGGCCTTGGGTGTATCCATAATTTCTCTGGCTGAGCTACTTCAAATGACTCATGCTGATTCAATATGATTAAATATTACGGTATAGTTATTTTATTTATAGACTTGGTGTAATTGGAAAAATTAAAAACTTTTTGATATGAAATTCAGGTTAATACTACTGTTTCTCGTTGTCACTTTTTCTGCGATGGCTCAATTGGAAGGCACTCGCTATGTTGTGCTTTTTACGGATAAGAACAACAGTCCCTATACTTATGATAAACCGCTGGAGTTTCTCTCTCAAAAAGCCTTAGACAGAAGAGCAAAATGGGGTATTTCTCTAGATTTACATGATCTGCCTGTAAACCCTACCTATATCAACCAGGTAAAGCAGGTGGGAGGCGAAGTCGTTGGAGTTCTTAAATGGTTTAATGGGGTTATACTTAGAAATCCATCTGAGACTGTCTTGGCTGATGTCTCTGCTCTCTCTTTTGTGAAAGAGGTTTTACCGGGTCTGCCTAAAACTTCAAAAGGATCTGAAAATACATTAGGAACCTTAGATTCTGATGGTATTCCACCATACTCTTTTAGCGTAAATAATGAATATTATCCTAGATATAAAGCTCAAACAGGTCTTTTTGATTATGGTAATGCTTATAATCAAATAGCCATGATTAAAATGGATGAACTCCATAATCTTGGCTTTACGGGAAGAGGAATTACCATTGGAGTTCTCGATGGCGGGTTCGCCAATACGAATGTCATCTCGGGCTTTGATTCTCTTTTTATGCAAAATAGGATACTTGGAACTTTTGATGCAGCCGTTAAAGGAAATGATGTGTATGCTTCAACCATGAACGGTCATGGGACCTCTGTTCTTTCTGTTATGGGAGCAAACAAACCCGGTTTAATTGTTGGATCTGCACCTCATGCAAATTATTGGCTTATCCGTACTGAAGTCACCGGACAGGAGAGTAGGATTGAGGAGTACCAATGGAGTATTGGTGCTGCCTTTGCTGATTCAGTTGGGGTAGATGTTATTAATTCATCTCTTGGGTATACAGTCTTTGATAACACGCTATATAACTACTCTTATGAGATGATGGATGGTAATACGGCTATTGTAACAAGAGCCGCAGATATTGCCGCCGCCAAAGGTATTCTTGTTGTTAATTCAGCTGGAAACGAGGGAACCAGTACCTGGAAATACATCGGTGCTCCGGCAGATGGGGATAGTGTTTTAACCGTTGGTGCTACCGATTATAAGGGCTTTCACGCTGCGTTTTCGTCTTGGGGTCCTACCTTCGATGGTCGTATTAAACCAGATGTGTCAGCTCAAGGAAGTGGAACCTGGTTATTAATGACTTCTGGAACTGCCCAAGGTGGCAATGGCACTTCCTTCTCTTCTCCTTTGATAGCTGGTTCAATGGCTTGCCTGATGCAAGCTCTGCCTTCCTATTCTCCTATGAAATTAATCAAACTCATACGTTCTGTCTCTTCCTATGCTCTGAATCCAAATGATACCTTAGGGTATGGGGTTCCTGATTTTAAACTTGCCTTAACAACTAGTGGAATATCGAGTCCAGAGATTACCCAGAAGGTTCTCTCTATTTATAGAAGCTCGTCAACTCAATTGACTCTTATTTCTTCTGCTGATATAGGAAATACTTCTATAGAGGTCTATTCTGCTTTCGGATCTCTAACTTTTAAGGGAGTTATGAGTATTTCCCAAGGTACTCAAATATTGCCTCTTCCTCAGTCCCTTTCTGCCGGTGTATACATCATTAGAGTTAGTGGTAAAAACCATCAGGAAGCTCACAAGATAATTTTGTAAATAGCGTAACTCTTTTATTTAATTCAATAGGTCTGAAGGTTTCTAAAAATAAAGATCACATGTATATTGTTGCTGACGATAAAATACCTTTTTTGCGAGGGGTCTTAGATTCAAAAGCTCAAATTCTCTATAAGCCGGGGGAGGAGATCTCGGCTGAAGATCTTACTGAAGCGGATGCCCTATTAGTAAGGACTCGTACTAGATGTGATCGTTCTCTTCTTGAGAATAGCAAGGTTAAATATATCGGTTCTCCGACAATTGGGTATGATCATATTGATACTATCTGGTGTGATGAGAATGGAATCGTTTGGAAGAATGCTCCTGGATGTAATTCTAGTGCCGTACAACAGTATGTGGGTTCTGCTTTAGCGTTACTAAATCAGCGTTTTGGTTTTGATCCGACTGGAAAAACAATGGGGATCATAGGGGTGGGGCATGTTGGCTCAAAGGTTGCTAGTTTAGCTACGCTTTTAGGAATGGACGTTTTGTTATATGATCCGCCTCGAAAGAGTATTGAGCAAGACGATCGGTTCCGTGAATTGGATGAGATTTTAGAGAATGCGGATGTTATAACTTTACATGTCCCTTTAACATTGGAAGAGCCATGGCCGACTTTTCATATGCTAAATGAGGAGCTTTTTTCCCGCATAAATAGGTGTCAGGTAATTATTAATACTTCACGCGGTGAGGTTGTTGAAACAGCGGCCTTAAAACAGTGGTTGCAACGACAGCAGGCGATAGGCGTCTTTGATGTCTGGGAGAATGAACCCGATCCTGATTTTGAACTGCACCAAATAGCCGCTATTGCTACTCCGCATATCGCTGGCTATTCTCGTGAGGGAAAAGCAAATGGAACACAAGCCATAATTAGAAGCATAAGTCAACACTTTAATCTCGGTCTAAACTCATTCACCTTCCCTGATTTCCCAGCACCTGATCAGCACTCTTTCTTCATTGATTGCGAGAATCTAACTGATAATGAGGTGCTTTTCGCTGCCTTTAGTCACGTTTACGATATTACCCGTGATGATATCCTCCTTAGGCATGATCCAGCAGATTTTGAAGAGCTTAGGAAAAATTATACCTATAGAAGAGAATGGTCGGCTTATACCATTCGATTAAAAAATGGCACTATTCGACAACGTAAGCTTTTAAAAAGAGCTGGGTTTAAGGTCAAATCTCTTTTTTAACTCGTTGCCTTTTTGTCTTTATCTTTGATACCCTTGAAATGAAAAGATGTCTTTGCTGTTTAGTAGTCAATATACTCTTGAAAAAGAATTTGTAGGAATGCACGACTTTCGTTTTTCAGAGAATCAGCAAGTGGAGCTTTGGCATCCGTTGAGAAGGGTTTGTTCTGAGTAAAATCCCAGATGTATTCTCCTTGTGATCTTTTCCAACCAACTACTTGTTCAGTACAGTGATTAGCAACAGGGGTAGTGCAAGGATTGAAAATATTCCTACTCCAATGAAATGGGGTGGCGTTAACGCCTAATTGGGGTAAAAGTGTTCCTGCAATATCTGTTTGACTGCATATTTCATCATAGGTCTTACCTTGCCATTCTTTCTTTAGAGCCCCTCCCAGCCATAACATAGGAATGTGATGGTAATTAAATGATTTTGGATCCCAGTTTTTATATGAATTATGACTGTGATCAGCAACTATAATGAATACGGTGTTCTTATACCATTCTTTTGTCTTAGCTTTTCTAAAGAACTCTCCAAGGCACCAGTCGGTGTAATAGGCTGAGTTTAGGTACTCTCTTTCATGAATATCCCACTTTAGTTTCTCTTCCATTGGTTGATCGTATGGGGAGTGAGTGCTTAAAGTAAAAAGTGAAGCAAAGAAAGGTTGTTTCTCTTTGTCAAGGTTTTCTAACAGGGCTCCAAGTGTATATTGGTCATGAATACCCAGTTTACCTTCAGGAAATCGGTTTTTAAAATCAGCTAATTCTGTAATACGATCAAAGCCATTATACATGATATAGCTTTTGATATTCCCGTATATTAGTTGACCTCCAAACATGAATGAGGTAGAGTACCCCGTCTTTTTTAATAATGAGGTGATGGTGGGTAGTTTCTTGTATTTATCGGGTTGAACGGTTATTGATGTATATGGATGAGCCGGAAAACCGCTGAAGATACAGGCCATTCCTTGTTCAGATCTTGAACCACTGGCATAGCAGCTTTTAAAGAGCAGTCCTTCTGTTTCTAAAGCATTAAACTCGGGTGTGATTCCTGGTTTTCCACCCAGTGATGCGATAAGATCGGCAGACCAGCTCTCCATGATGAGAATTACTATATTGGGTTTTGAGGAGGAGAGGATTGGTGTAGTTGAATCGCAGGTGGCTTTAAAGATTGGGGTAATGGTCTTTAGTGCATCGGCTTTTGGCATCACCTCAAACGGGTTTTTGTCGAGAAACTCTTTGTTTTCGAAGAGGCTAATGTAAAGGTTAAATGCATTATTGACGGCCGCTACATTTAGGATATTGTGTTTGGAATAGAATGATTCACTTTGGTTAATCGGGATTTGCTGAAGTCCTCCTCTTGCTGTGATAATCAGTACAGGAGGCCAGATAATAAGCCAGATGATTGCGCACCACCATTGTCTTTTCCAGTTCCCTTTGAGTAGGAAAAGTCGCTTGTACAGCCAAATAAATAGAGTGACTCCAATTGTTATAACAGCAATTAAAGAAATAAAATCGGAGGTAGTTGCTGAATTAAATACTTCTGATGGACGGCTTAGATAGGCTATTGCTTTATAGTTTAATTTGGTTTGCCACTCTTTGAAAATACCTATTTCACCTGCAGATATTAAGACATAAAAGAGGGTAATGAAAAATGTGTAGATAGAGAGGGAAGAGCGCAGAAGTCTTTCTCCAAAGAGCAGTGCTAAAAAGAGGAGTAAAAATGGAATCATCAGGAAATAGGCTGCAGTTGCAATATCTAAATGCATTCCTGCAAGAAATGAGTAAAGAATATGCGGGATGCTAGGATGTTCAAATTTCACAAGGCTGGCATAATAGACTAAAAAGAAAGCTCTGAAGAAGGCAAAGAGCAATAGCCAGAACAAGAATTGTAAAAACATCTGCTTAAAGGCTCGTCCTAATCCGTTGTATTTGTATCTTGAGTTTCTGATCACCGTGTTTTAGTGTTAAAGGATTAAATGAGCTTCAGCTTACTTAAGTTGATGTATAGGTGTAGAACCAGCTTAATCAATCTTCAGAGTAAGCTTTGAGAATTTGATTATTGATGGCGGTAGTATCGTTTGGATCGAACCATAAAATGTCTTGATTTCGCTTAAACCAGGTCATTTGTCTTTTTGCATAACGTCGCGTATTGACTATGATTTGTTCAATAGCCTCTTGTTTACTGATAGAACCATCAAAGTAAGCGAAAATCTCTTTATAACCAACTGTTTGGAGTGCATTACAGTCTCTGAATGGGTAGACTTCTCTCGCCTCCTTTTCAAGGCCGGTCTCGATCATTAGATTTACTCTTTGTGCAATTCTTTGAGCTAGCTCCTCCTTGTTACGTAACGCTCCAATATAAATCACATCAAAGGGACGTCTCTTGATGGTAGCTTTTCTTAATTCGCTATATGGGGTACCGGTAATGAGGCAGACCTCAATGGCTCTAAGTAATCGCTTAGGATTTTGGAGGTCGACTTCATTGTAATAAGACTCATCTAAAAGTTTGAGTTTTTGTTGAAGGCTAATTATACCTTCATTTGCTAAGAGTTGTTCTAATTCAGTTCTAATTTCAGGGTCAGGATCGGGCATCTCATCCATTCCTTTGGTTACAGCATCAATGTAAAGACCTGCCCCCCCTGCCATAATTGCGATGTCTTTAAGGGCAAAGAACGAGTCTAAGGCCTTGAGGGCATCAACTTCATATCGACTTACATTGTAATCCTCTTGAATGCTTAAATGGCCAATAAAATGGTGTTTAATTTCACGCTGTTCTTCAATGGTAGGGGCGGCAGTTCCAATAGGAATCTCTTTGTAGAACTGTCGCGAATCAGACGAGAAAATCTCAGTGTTGAAATTTAAAGCCATTTCAACTGCGAGTGCCGTTTTTCCACTGGCGGTAGGCCCTGTTATTACAACCAGTAAGGGTCTTTTTCGATGCATTTAGAGTGTTCGCAAAGGTTTTTACTAATAAACATAAACCCCGTCGATGAGTCGGCGGGGTATATTCGTTTACTAAAAGTCATCATCATCGTTCCTTCCACCCGAAATTTCGAACCCACTAGAGAAGTCCTCTTCGTCAGTTCCAAAATAATCATCCTCTCCTTCAGATGATTCATCATCAAAAAACTCTTCATCTTCGTCTTCGTCCATTCCAAAGGAGAATTCATCGGAAGAGGGTTCCTGTTTAGAAGGTTTCTCCTTTTTCGGACGGCCTCTGGAGGGAGAGGGCTCGACGACCTTTCCAGTTAATATCTTAGAGAAGGTTTGGTCTTCCATCATTTCATTGATGTCAGATTCAATTTCATCTTCACTCACTTCATCCAGAGCGGCTAAACGTGCGAGGTCAGGTAGAATCTTTTCCTCTGGTTCATCATCAGGCACAAGACCCTTGGGCATTGTATGTATTACAGGTAGAGTCGCCTCTCCTCTTTTATTATGACATCTGGGATAGGTGAGTTTGTCGTCTCCTGGAAGAGCTCTCATCAGTTCAATGAAATAGGTCACACGTAACCGAGGATGATCATATTCCAGAAGAATCCTTTGATGAGGGTCTTCAATGAAATCGCGCATGCGAGCCTGACTCATCTCAAAATAGGGCATCCGTTTTACACGTTCATCTGCCCTTAGATCCTCATCATCCATGTCTCTCTCATTTTGAGCAATAGAGACCTGGCCTATATGTTTAACTTTCAACCAACGGTTGTTCGAAACAAAGAAGTTAGCATTTGCATCTCTGGGTAAATCAACCGTATCGAAGAAGCCATTTAATAAATCAAGAAAAGTCTGTGATGTACCGACTTCAATCTCTCTAAGAAATTCATCAGGGGTATCTCCAACTATTCTAAAACGGTAAACATGCATAGGTAAAAGATTTCTGCAAAATTACATTTTTTCACATTTCCCCAATTGTTAGCCGCTCTTTCATTTTATCTCATGTTTCATTACCTTCTATCATCAGACAAGCAATAATGCCATCCGATAAAAATAGACTCTCTGGCTTGATGATCCAATGCCCCCCCTTTTTTATAAGATGAGGAGCTACCTCTTTTAATTCTGAATTTTTAATGATCTGTTTCACTTTATCTTCACCAAATTGTAAGGCTTCATCTACCATGATCCCTTCGGAGGTTCGTAATCCCGTCATGAGCCATTCATTGCACTGATCGATATTGCTTAAAATCTCTCCATTAGGTGAAAATTTCTGTCGACTTTGATCCAGATATCCACTAATAGAGGAAACGTTCCAATGTCGATTGGTTTTATTGTATGAGTGAGCTGATGGTCCAACTCCCAAATAAGGGGTTCCTTTCCAGTAGGATGAGTTATGTTGAGAACGATTCCCCGGTATACAGTAATTCGATAGCTCATAATGCTCATAACCTCTAGTAGTTAAAAAAGATCTTAAAGCATGAAAATGGTTAAATGAACTCTCATCGTCGGGTGTTGGAACTTTCCCAGTACGAATCATATATTCAAGGGTTGTCTTTGATTCTACCGTCAAAGCATAGGCTGAAATATGACTGACCCCTAACTCCATTAGCAGTGATGCTGAGTCGATGAGCATCTCGGTTGTCTGGCCTGGGATACCAAAAATAAGGTCTGCACTGAGGTTGTTGAATCCTTCCTCTTTGGCTTGTTTGATGGCATTTATTGCAATTGAAGCACTATGTCTCCGCGAAAGGTATTGAAGCAGGCTGTCGTGAGAGGATTGGAAACCTATGCTAAGCCGGTTAATGCCTAAGAGTCTCCAGCTTTCAAGCTGAATGCGGTTAATGTCATCGGGATTGGCTTCTAGGGTTATTTCAGGATCATCATGGATAGAAAACGCCTCCCATATAATACTTAAGATCCTATTTAGTTGTTCTTTTGAAAGCAACGAGGGTGTTCCTCCTCCAAAGTAAATGGTGCTAATAGGCTCGGTAATATAGTCTCGGCGCTCAATAAGCTCTTTCCCTATAGCTTCTACTACGTCTTCGATCTTTGAAGGCATCCTAACAGAGAAAAAATTGCAGTAGTTGCATTTTGAAGTGCAAAAGGGGATATGGATATATATTCCTGCCATTATTTAGTTTTCAATAAAGGGTGATTTTGTAACTTTTGTAAGAAATTACTTGTTTAAAACGATTCGAAAGGTAGTGCCTTTGTCAATGGTGGAAGATTTTACGAAAATTTTCCCCTTATGATAAGACCTAATAATTCTTCGAGCCAGAGTCAGACCGAGACCCCAACCCCGCAGTTTGGTGGAATAGCCCGGTTGGAATACCGTTTTAAACTTTCTTCGAGGTATTCCTTTACCTGAATCAGTGAAGTCGATCATTACTTTTCCTTCATTCTCTGTGATGTCGATGTGGAAAGTCCCTATTCCTGACATAGCATCTACGGCATTTCTGGTGAGGTTCTCAATAACCCATTCAAATAGATGACGATTTAAAGAGACCATCACCGTAGCTTCAGGGGGTAAGTTGATGCTATATTCTATTTTCTTGGAGGTTCTTACCTTGAGGTAGGTGATCACTTGGTATATAACCTCCACCAGATTAATGGTCTCAAGTTGGGGTGTTGATCCAATTTTAGAAAATCGTTCAGTTATAATCTCTAATCTCTTAACATCTTTTTCTAGCTCGTCGACAGCCTCATGATTCACCTCTGATAACCTTAGCAACTCTATCCATGCTAGCATGGATGAAAGCGGAGTGCCAAGCTGATGGGCTGTCTCTTTTGACATACCAACCCACACTTGGTTCTGTTCAGATCGCCTTGCACTGCTGAAGAGCAGGTAGGCTATCAGTAGAAATAGTCCAACAATGCCTAACTGTACCAATGGATAGTATCTTATCTGGTAGAGTAATGGAGAGCTCTTGTAATAGATAAATACAGGTCCTTGATCACCCAAATCGACTCTCATCACTCCATTTTCTTCTTTCATACTGATGAGAAGACTATCTGTTTTGATTGAATCACTGAGATAAATGGGCTCAATATTGCCCGAGGCAACGATGTTTTTCAAGCTGTCGGTGATTACAACAGGAACGGAGGCACTGTTTGTTACCACCTCATCTAGGAAAGACTTAGTTAGGTCATTCAGTACACTCTTTAGCTCAGTGAAGGGGATGGATTCTTTGTAGTATACATAGTTTTTTTCTCCATTCTCCATTTTTACCACAATGGGATCAAACTGCGAATAGGCTGTTTTGAGTGAATCAGGAAGATGCTTGCCGTTTTCAAGGTTTCCTGCGACGTTACGGGAATTGTTAACCACTCCTTTTTGATCAGTAAGGATGACAGGAATAGTGGTGTTGTTTGAAATAATATCCAGATAGAAAGAGACATCTTCATCAATGGAACTATTAACTAATCGATCGTAGGCTTTAGCTAAAAGTAACACTCTTCGGCGCTCTTCTTCTTGAAGTTGAAGAAAGAACTTTTCCGTATATCTGACTAAGGAAGCTTTCCTATTGACGGCTTCAGCCCAAAGTTTAACATTTCTTCTCTCCTCACTGGCGACCTTTTTGACTAAATGGTCGGTGAAATAAAATGTGCCACCGAAGATAATTAGGGCTGCGATCAAAAGTCCCCATTTCCAACGCTCTTTTCGTGCGTAAATATTCATTGATTCATTCATCCATGATTAGTGATGCAAAGAAAATGTTTTTCAAGAGGCTGCAACCTATGCATCCATCAAAAAACGATAAATTATGTCATTTCTTTTATCGACGATTGTTACTTCGACTTGTAAACTTGTTCAGCAATCGATTTTACTCGGTCTCATTGTGGGTTTTTGGTAACTTTGTGAATAATTTACGAAACAAAACTTTTAAAAGATATGAGCGATCTTTCAAAGCGTTCAGCTGATAACATCAGAGTATTATCAGTTGCAATGGTAGAAAAAGCAGCCTCAGGTCACCCGGGTGGAGCAATGGGTGGTGCTGATTTTATTCATGTATTATTTTCTGAATTCTTAAGATTCGATCCATTGCGACCCGATTGGCATTTGCGTGACAGGTTCTTCCTTGATCCTGGTCACATGTCTCCAATGCTTTACTCGCAGTTGGCATTATGTGGTTTCTTTACAATGGATGAGTTGAAGAGCTTCAGACAGTGGGGTAGCCCAACGCCCGGTCATCCTGAGCTTGATAGAGAGCGAATGATTGAAAACACGAGTGGTCCTCTTGGCCAGGGTCATACAATGGCCGTCGGATCAGCAATAGCAGAAAGATTTACTGCTGCTCGCTTTGGAGAAGTTACGGCTCATAAAACCTATGCATTTATCTCAGACGGGGGAATACAAGAGGAGATAGCCCAAGGTGCTGGTCGTATTGCCGGTCACTTAGGGCTGAATAACCTGATTCTGTTTTATGATGCTAATCAGGTGCAGTTAAGCACAAAGGTTAATGAGGTTACCAGTGAGGATACAGCTACAAAATACAGCGCGTGGGGTTGGCAGGTCTATACTATAAATGGCAACGATCATGATGAGATCAGGGCGGCTTTGACTTCAGCTATTGCTGAGAAGGATAAACCTGTTCTGATTATTGGTAATACTGTAATGGGCAAAGGTCTTCTTGATTCTAATGGTGGTTCAATGGAGGGTAGATCATCAACCCATGGTCAACCGGTAAGCAAGGCCGGCGCCTCACCCGAGGTTACCTACAAATCACTGGGTGCTGATCCATCTGAGCCATTTATGATCTACCCTGACGTGGCTGATTATTATAAAGCACTGCTGGAAAAGAAGCATCAGGATGCTTTACTAAGAGAAAAATCTTTTGATGAGTGGGGTGTTAAGAATCAGGATCTTCTCACGAAGTATCGTACCTGGCATGAGAAAAAGACCTTCTCTACCGAGATGATCAGCGAGTTCACTCAGAAGAGTAATAATGCTACCAGAGCAGCTTCAGCTGATTTTCTAACCTGGTGTAGCCAGAATATAGATAATATGATAGTGGCCTCTGCCGATTTATCTAATTCAGATAAGACAGATGGCTTTCTAAAACATAAGAAGCCTTTCACGAAAGGCGATTTCTCAGGTGGATTCCTGAATGCGGGTGTTGCTGAGCTTACGATGGCCGCTATTGCTAATGGGATGGCTTTGCACGGTGGGGTGATCCCCGTTTGTGGTACTTTCTTTGTCTTTAGCGACTATATGAAGCCTGCTGTTAGATTATCAGCGTTGATGCAGCTTCAGGTTATCTATGTATGGACACACGATGCCTTCAGAGTAGGTGAGGATGGTCCAACTCATCAACCTATCGAGCATGAGGCGCAGATAAGATTAATGGAGCATCTTCGCAACCACTCCGGTGAAAGAAGTATGCGTGTCTTCAGACCTGCAGATGCTGATGAAACAACGGTAGCATGGTCGTTGGCTCTACAGAATCTCGATTCTCCAACCGGTTTGATTCTTTCCAGGCAGAATATTAAGTCCTTACCCGGATTTGAAGGCTTGTCACGTGCTGATTCAGCTCTTGAGGCCTCTAAAGGTGCTTACATCGTAATGGATGATGAGCAGCCACTTGATCTTGTCCTTTTTGCCTCTGGTTCTGAGGTCGCCACCCTGGTTGGTGCTGCTGAAATCCTTAAGAAGAAGAGGTCAGTTAACCTTCGGGTAGTCTCAGTGATGTCAGAGGGGTTATTCAGGGATCAGTCGGAAGAGTATCAGAGCGAGGTCTTCCCTGTGGCTGTCCCCCGCTTTGGTTTAACCTCAGGCTTGCCCATTACTCTGGCCGGTTTAGCCGGATCAAATGGGTTGGTAGCTGGTTTAGATCACTTCGGTTATTCAGCTCCTGCTGAGATATTAGATGAGAAGTTTGGATTTACTTCCGAAAACATCGCAATAGAATTAGAAGCATTTCTTACACGGTAATATTATCCTACATTATGCCAGTTACTAAAAGATTAACTCTGCTTTTTATAGCTTCATTACTCTCATGTCTGGCATTTAGCCAGGATAATAACCTGAAAAAGGAGAAGCCCGAACGTCCTGGTTGGTCGTTCGGGCTAAACCTCGGCCTAACAAGCCCTTCGGGTTACCCTGCTAACTTTTATAATGGGGCAACGGGGAATGAGAATAACCTCGATAGGATCCTGGGTAATAAGTACTATAAGGAGCAGATTGTGTCTAAAATAGGTTATAACTATCTTGGATGGGAAGCTCCTTCAGATATGGGTTATAAAGCTGCAATGAGCGTTGGTTTATATACCCGTTATGAGTTTTTAAAGCATCGCGGCTTTTTTGTTCAGGTGAACTATGTGAAGCTTAAGACGAATGACGTCTTTTTCCTAGAGCTTGATCTTCCGAGTGGGGTGAGTTTTGATGCTCGTTACCTTCAGTGTCCGATTCGAGGAGAAGAGGAGCGTACGATGATAGAGCTTGGCTATTTTCATGAAGTTCCTTTAAGTGAGAAGATGTTATTATCTCTAGAAACGGGTGTTCAGTTGACCAATACGAAAGTGTTAGCCAATGAAATCATGGTTGATGATCTGCTCTTCAATATTAAATATGATGGAGAGCATCCAGATGGTGAATGGTCGACGAATACCCGATATGACATTAGGCAAGGTGGTATTGGCTTTGGCGTTTTTGCCGGATCGCATTTGCGTCTGCTCTTTTCTGATAAAATAAGCTTTGATCCTGGTTTTGATCTTTATATGCAAAATATCAATTTAGAAGGATACCAGGCATTTAAATTATCCCCTTATTTCTTTGCTAGAATAATATTTCATAATTTCTTTTCAGCTGAATAAACAGAATCATATGGAGTTCTTTCCTGCAACAAATGATACCCCAGCGTACTATATCTGGTCGCCTATTAATAGCCCTAAGCTGATTGTTCAGATTTCACATGGGATGACTGAACACGCCGGAAGGTATAAAGAATTTGGTGAGTTTCTCGCATTTAAAGGTATTCTAGTTATCGCACATGACCATCCCGGACATGGACAAACGGTGGCAACAAAAGAGCAGTTAGGCCATATAGATGATCATGATGGCTGGCCTCTGATCTTGCGAGGAATTAACCGGATAAGAGGTGTTGTTAAGGCGAGGTATCCCGATATCCCTATTGTCCTTTTAGGTCACTCTATGGGCTCGTTTGCCGCCAGAGGTATCATGGCTCAGGCTGAATCAGAATATATAGGCTTAATCATCTCCGGTACTGCCTGGTTCTCCAATTCTAAGATCTTCTTTGGCAAGTTGGGCACACGACTCTTATGCACACTTTTTGGCTCTGCTAAGAAGATGAAAATAACATCTAAGCTAAGTTTTAAGCAGTTCAATAAGCAGGTAAAAGAGCGGACAACCCCCTTTGATTGGCTTACCAGAGACACTGTAAAGGTTAAAGAGTATTCCCTTGATCCATTATGTGCTTATAGGTCATCTAACGGCTTCTTTAGAGATCTATTAAATGGAATTGAGTTGGCTCACTCCAAAGCGAGTCTTTGTCTGTCGGAAAAAAATCTGCCGATCCTGATAATAAGTGGTGATAAAGACCCTGTTGGAGAGGGTGGCAAAGGCCCTGACAGGCTCTATAAGATGTACCAGAAGGAGGGGATGACAAATCTTACCCTTAAACTCTATAAGGGGGCTCGTCATGAGTTGCTGAACGAGATCAATAGGGTGGAGGTAATGGAGTTTCTTTATAGATGGTTGAATGAACAAATCATCAATAAAATTACTTATACAATCTAGCTTATTGTACGACCGTTAGTGGTTCGTTTATATAAATTTCAATGGAGATAGAGCAGATTATCATAAAATACTATCCTGAAGGATCTAAGGCTCATTATTATTATAAAACCCATGTAGAGGCGGTAGCTAATCTCGCAGGCAAGATTATAGATAATAACCCTACTGTTAAGGTTGATCGTGCTTTAGTCAGAAGAATGGCACTACTTCATGATATTGGAATCTGTAAAACGGATGCCCCTGATATAGGATGTTTTGGAGATGCTCCTTATTTGGCTCATGGATATCTTGGTCGCGATATTCTTGAGAGGGAGGGTTTGTATGATATAGCGCCTATCTGTGAGCGGCATACTGGGACAGGGATTACGTTACAAGAGATTATCGACCATCGACTGCCATTGCCTCATCGGGATATGGTACCACTCACTGATGAGGAGGTTATAGTCTGTTTTGCTGATAAGTTTTTCTCGAAGTCGGCGGAAGATCTGACGGTGCCCAAGCCTTTGGCTAAGATTGAGAAGGGGCTGCTTCGATATGGGGCTCATAAGGTTTTGATATTTAAAGAGTGGTGCGCTAGGTTTGGTACTTCATATATTTACGAATAATCCAAAAGAGATGAATCAACAAATTGTCTGTCTGTGTGCAATGGTGCCAAAGAAAGCGATTGAATATGCTATACGGAAGAAAGGTGCCACATCAATTCCAGAGATAAGAAAGATGACCGGAGCCAACTCCGGATGTAGAAAATGCACCTCGCGATTAGAGTATATTTTAAATACTGAGTTAGGTAATTCTGATTCCGGGGTAGATCATCCCGGTAATTACTAGACACTTTCGGTTGTCAAAAGCATTATTTATGAATCCTTGAATTTTGAATTCAAATCCTTTCTGCCAGCAACCAGCAGCCCGCTGCTAATCTTTGAATTCTTGAATATTGAATTCAATGTATTCAATTAGCCCACTTCTTCTAACCACCTAATCTCCAGTGTCTCTATTTTACCTCTCCATTGCCTCTCCATTACCTCTCCAGTGTTGCTCCATGTAAAGAACGGCTAAAAAGGGAGAAGATTGAGAGTAGACTGAGATCTTATGGGGAGTGCTACTATACAAGAAGTGTTCCAAAACGGCTGAGCGACACATTGGTCATTATTCAGATTGTACCCAAGAAATAGATGTATAAGTCATTGAAAAGCCATATTGGGTATGGCTTTATGAGTTTCTAAATGGAGAGACTATGGAGAGGCACTGGAGAGGTACTGGAGAGGTGCTTGTAAGATACATGAAATCAAGCAGTTGCCTGATGGTATTGGTTAATCTTGTAAATATCACTTAATCAGGCGTTTAAAGAAATTTGATAATTTTCTAAAAATCGATGAAAAAAGTCGAGAATCGCTGTTTAGAGAGAAAAGGGAGTTCCGAATTATGGAATGAGTTATTGGTTTTGAATCTAAGGAGGAATAGACAGGGAGGGGCGAGGTGGAAAGTCTCTTTACAAACATAGGCAGATGCTTATTCCAGAAAGATCGTTGGCTGGTCAGTAGGTGAAACGTTAGAGGCTAAATATACGATAGACGCCT
>CAYUII010000023.1:0-59831 GCA_964444785.1 uncultured Bacteroidales bacterium
CGTAAGTATTTAAAAATGGATGAGCAAAGATTTATCAAATGGATAGAACAGAGCAAGCATCTACCAAAAAAGCTATCGAGATATCACGATTATGTTCATCAGTTGCTAGATACTCATCCGTATTTATCAGCCGCCCAAATAGAGAATCGATTAAAGGAAGATTTTGCGGATCTCCCAACCGTTCATAGCAAAACAGTGTACAACTTCACGGAAAGCATCAGATCGCATTATGGGAATCAATAAGGAACCAGAAAAAGATTCACGTCAATATGAGAAAATATCTGAAAAAGATCTTAGTACATGACAAAAAACTAATCTAATGAAAATCAGTAAATTAAGGTAAGGAAAATCTGAAAATGATGTTGATTTTCAGTAAATTAGAAGTATAATTCCACTCATTTTTCTAATGGAGAAAACCAACGTCACGAGTAAAATTACTGATTTGTTCCCAATATTAGACACTCATTTCGAGGGAAAAATCAATTGTTTTAGATTAAAGTTGATGTCTATATCACCTCTTCGCTCGCTCTTCGTTCCCTCTCCATATAATCTCCATAAAATGATTTTCAATGATGGGATATATGATCATTTATAAATTTTATTCGGTGTCTCCTTATTCGAGCAAAATATGGAGAGGGAGCGAAGAGGATGTGAAGGGGTAGAGAAAAGACATGCGAAAGTAGATGCTGGGCAAGTCGTAAAGCGGAGTAAACTAAGAGGGCGATAGGGATATTTCTTTAAATTTGTAAAAACTACTAAAAATAACTACCTGACGGATGATGTATTTTGATGAATTTCTGGCAATCCTTAATAAGGAGGTTGGAATGGATATAGGTTTTGAAGCGATAGAAAGAGTAGATCGTTCCTTTTGTTTTCTTAAGAATTTTGCTCAAGATAAAGTCATATATGGAATAAATACGGGTTTTGGTCCTATGGCTCAATACAAGATAGATGATCAAGACCTGAAGCAGTTGCAGTATAATTTGATCCGATCGCATGCCGCAGGAGTGGGAGAGTATTTAAGTGAGGAGTATGTTCGAGCGGCAATGATTGCCAGGTTGATGACCTTTAAACAGGGCTGCTCAGGAGTTGATTCTTCTTTGGTTAAAGTATTGCAGTCCTTTATTAACCATAATATTATTCCTTTAGTTCCTCGGCATGGAAGTGTTGGTGCAAGTGGCGATTTAGTTCAGCTAGCACATATTGCATTAGCTTTAATCGGAGAAGGTCGGGTCATATATGATGGAGAGATACTTTCCACCGAAGAGGTTCTGTCGAAGCTTGGGATAGAGCCTGTTAAGGTTAAGGTTAGAGAGGGATTAGCTGTGACCAATGGAACAGCAGTAATGACCGGTATAGGTCTTGTGAATCTTAAGCAGGCTCGTCTTCTTCTGTGTGCAGCTCTCCAGACCTCGGTGTTAATGAATGAAATTGCCGGTTCTTATGATGACTTTATGGCCTCTGAGTTAAATGATAAGAAGATGCATATTGGTCAACAAAAAGTGGCCAATACCATGAGGTGGCTAACTGAAGGAAGTCTTCAAACAAGAAATCGAGAAGCGGACTTGTATGGACAAAAAAGTACAGAGACCATATTTGACCATAAGGTGCAACCCTATTATTCATTAAGATGTGTTCCACAGATCTTGGGTCCGGTGCTTGATACGCTGAGTTATACCGAAAGGGTATTAATAAATGAGTTAAACTCAGTGGATGATAATCCGGTAATAGATCTCGAGAAAGAGACGATCTATCATGGAGGGAACTTCCATGGTGATTATATCTCTTTTGAGATGGACAAGCTTAAGATAGCCATCACAAAGTTGACTATGTTGGCAGAGCGGCAGATGAACTATCTCTTCCATGATCGGATCAATGGGATCTTACCTCCTTTTCTTAATAAAGGCCGACTTGGTTTGAATTATGGGTTGCAGGCCGTTCAGTTCACCGCTACTTCAACTACTGCTGAGTGTCAAATGCTTTCCAATCCGATGTATGTACATAGTATCCCAAATAATAATGATAATCAGGATGTGGTAAGTATGGGGACTAATTCGGCCCTTATAGCGGCTCAGGTAATAGAAAACGCCTATCAGGTAATGAGTATTCATATAATGGCTGTGTGTCAAGCTGTAGATTGTTTATTGATTCATGATAAATTGTCTTTATCTTCGCAGCAGTTTTATAACCGAATCCGTGAAATTGTTGACGAAACTGTTGTTGATACTGTTAAATCAGAAGAGATTAATAGGCTTATTACATATTTAAAGACTGAATATGACCCTAAAGAGATCATGGGTGCATTGTTTTACTAATAGTATTTAGTATTTAAATAGATGCTAATGTAACTCTCAACGATATTCGTTAAAAACCAAATAAGAAGGTTTACTCAAATGACAGACAAAAGAAGATATGCCCTGGTCACAGGAGGAAGTCGAGGAATAGGTAGAGCCATTTGTATAGAGCTTGCTTTAAAAGGATATTACATTTTGGTCAATTTTAGATCAGGTATTGAGGAAGCTACACAAACATTAGAGCTCATTCAGTCTAATGGGGGTAATGGGGAGTTGATGCCTTTTGATGTATCTGATCCTACCATAGTGGAGACCGTATTTAAGGGCTGGAGAGAACATCATCCGGGTGAATACATTGAGATTTTGGTGAATAATGCGGGTATTCGACAAGACAACCTAATGATGTGGATGCAGAATGAGGAATGGGATCGTGTTATCGATACTAATCTTAATGGTTTCTTCTATGTGACTCGTGCATTATTAAAAGATATGTTGGTTAAAAGATTTGGCCGTATCATAAATATCTCCTCTCTTTCGGGTATTAAAGGTCTACCGGGGCAGACAAATTATTCTGCGGCTAAGGGAGCCCTTAATGCTGCTACAAAAGCCTTAGCGCTAGAAGTGGCTCGCAAAGGGGTAACAGTGAATGCCGTGGCTCCCGGGTTTATTAAAACAGAGATGCTCAATGGATTGAATGAAAATGATCTTAAAGTTAATATTCCTATGTCTCGTTTTGGAGAGCCTGAGGAGGTTGCTCATCTGGTTGGGTTTCTTGCTTCAAAGGAGGCTTCCTATATTACTGGAGAAGTGATCTCCATAAATGGAGGTCTATACACCTAAGAGTGATAACTCTTTAGTCCAGTTAGGTAATAGGTTAATCTGGTGATATAGGTTATATAAACTCTGGCATAAAGCGGATAGATTTGCCAATAGAAGTCTAAGTTGTCGTAAATTTTAAGATTCATTAAAACAGAAGAAAGCCATTATACATGTTTGTTGGCAGTTAGAATGATAATAAGTTAAAGCTGTTAGAATGATACTGGCTAAGAATTAAATAAGAGAATATGAGAAGAGTTGTTATCACAGGCATGGGTATCTATTCTTGCATAGGAAAGAACCTTACTGAAGTTAAAGATTCTTTATATGAGGGTAGATCGGGTATCGGCATCGATCCTGCCAGAATAGAGATGGGATATCGTTCGCCATTAACCGGTCTTTTGACTATCCCCGATTTAAAGGGTAAGTTGGATCGACGCAGTCGTATTGGACTTCCTGAACAGGGGTATTATGCTTATGAAGCAACGGTTGAGGCGATGCAGAATAGTGGATTAACCTCTTCTTTTCTTGAAAATAATGAAGTAGGGATACTTTATGGGAATGACTCCTCTGCGAAAGCGGTCATTGAGGGGGTCGATCTTATGAGATCTAAGAAAAACACAGTGCTTATAGGCTCAGGAAATATCTTCCAAAGTATGAACTCTACGGTTTCGATGAATCTTTCGGTTATCTTCAACCTAAGAGGAGTCAATTTTACGATTTCTGGAGCATGTGCAAGTGGCTCTCATGCGATAGGGATGGCTTATCTTATGGTAAAGATGGGTCTACAAGATTGCATTGTTTGTGGCGGTGCGCAAGAGGTCAATATATATTCTGTTGGGAGTTTTGACGGATTAAGTGCATTTTCTGTCAGAACAGATGAGCCGCAGAAAGCTTCTCGTCCGTTCGATAAGCAAAGAGATGGTCTCGTCCCTTCCGGAGGGGGTGCGACATTGATTGTAGAGAGCTTAGAATCTGCTCTTAAGCGAGGAGCTCCGATATTGGGAGAGATCATGGGTTATGGTTTTTCGTCGAATGGGGATCATATCTCAGTTCCTAATGTAGATGGGCCAAGACGATCGCTTGAAATGGCCATTAGAGAGGCAGGGTTAACCCCGGCAGATATAGATTATATCAATGCTCATGCTACGTCAACGCCAGTAGGAGATATGAATGAGGCCAAGGCTATTGATGAGGTCTTTGGTAATCATAAACCGTATGTTACTTCCACAAAATCGATGACAGGTCATGAGATGTGGATGGCTGGAGCCAGCGAGGTAATCTACTCTATGTTGATGATGCATAATGACTTTATTGCACCCAACATCAACCTTACTGAAAAAGATGAGGCGGCGTTGCCTCTAAATATACCTTCAAAAACGATTGATGAAAAATTTGATATATTTCTCAGTAACTCCTTTGGTTTTGGAGGCACTAATTCATCATTAATAATTAAAAAGTTTAATAACTAGCATTTGTTTATGGAACGACAAGAGATTATTTCGCGTCTCTCTGAATTACTGGCAGAGGAGTTTGAGGTTGATGCTTCCCTAATCACTGGGGATGCTCCTTTGATGGAGACTTTAGAGCTGGATAGTTTAGATCTGGTAGATGTTGTGGTTATTATTGAGCAGAACTTTGGGGTTACTTTAAGTGCTCCTGACTTCCAGGGAATAAAGACTTTCGATGATTTCTTCACCTTGATAGAAAGAAAGGTAAATGCCTGAAGCTAACCAAACAACACAGTGGAAGGGCCAGTCGCGTGGGGGTGTTTTAGGTTATTCGATCTTTATATACCTCATTCGCACACTTGGTGTAAGGGCAGCCTATCTACTGCTGATGTTTGTGGTTATCTATTTTATTCCATTTGCGCCTCGATCTACTAAGGCTTTATGGTCTTTCTATCGAACGCATTTAGGTTATAGCCGCTGGGAGTCCTTCTTAGTCATCCCTAGACATTATTATCGATTTGGACAGACTCTGATAGATAAAGTTGCGATCAATAATGGCCGGGAATCAGATTATAAATTTTCTTTTGAAAACTTTTCGCAGTTTGAAGAACTGTTGAAGAAGGGCGAAGGGTTAATCTTGATTGGGGCTCATGTGGGTTCGTGGGAGATGGGCTCTCTCTTCTTTAAGGAATATGGGAAGAGGATTCATGTGGTAATGTATGATGCCGAGTATCAGAAAATAAAAGAGTTACTGGCGAGAAATAGCAGAAAACAGGAGTTTAAGGTTCTGCCTGTCCTTCCTGATTCTCTGGAAAGCATTATTAGAATTAAATCGGCACTCGATAGTAATGATATTGTCTGTTTCCAAGGGGATCGATTTATGCCAGGTCAGCCGGTTCTTACGCATCAGTTTCTAGGAGAAGAAGCGAGGTTTCCTGCTGGCCCCTTTAAGATTGCTGCAAAAATGGATGTTAACGTCGTCTTCTATTTCGCCATTCGAGAGCCTCATCGGGGCTACTCTTTTCGGTTTATGATTCCCGAAAAGGCAGAAAATAGAAAGGATAGGGAGAGTAGATACTTTAATAGTTTTTGCATTAATCTGGAGGAGACAGTGAAGATGTACCCCGAGCAATGGTTTAACTTTTACGAATTTTGGAACGGATGAGGCGAATACTATTGATATCGGCCAATCGGTATAAGGAACCTTATCCGGTTTATCCGTTAGGATTGAGTTATCTCAAGGGGTATATCTTACGTGAACTTCCTCATCTTGAGGTGGAGATTGTTGATTGTAACATCCATAGTGATGAGGAGATTGGTCGACGAATTGAGGTTTTCAGGCCTGATATAATTGGACTTTCTTTAAGGAATATTGATGGAGCCAACTCTTTGGATGTTCGTGATTTTTTGGAGCAGTATCAAGAGTTGGTCTCCTTGGTTAGAAGGACTAGTTCTGCTTATTTGGTTATTGGTGGTGCTGGCTTTTCAATTTTTCCTGAAGTGATTTCTGAACGGTTGATGCCAGATTTCGCTATTGTTGGAGAGGGAGAAAGAGCCTTTATTGACCTGATTAATCACCTTGAGAAGGGAGAAGAGTCTGTTTCAGTTAAGATGGACAAGGGTATGGAGCCTTGTAAGATCATTAGTCAAGGTTCTCAAGGATATCTTTCTACTCTTGATGTAGCGTTTGAAGAGGATCTTGTAGGATGGTATTGGCAATCAAGTGGTATGCTTAACCTACAGACTAAACGGGGCTGTCCCTATAATTGTATTTACTGTACATACCCTCTCATTGAGGGGCGTCAGGTAAGAACGCTTGATCCTGAGAAGACGGTGGAAGATTTGCTTCGGCTTAAACGAAATCATGGGATTAACTATGTCTTCTTTACCGATTCAGTCTTTAATATAGGGAAAAGTTATAATCTTAAACTTGCCTCATTGCTCATTGAGTCTAATGCAAAAATCAATTGGGGAGCCTATTTTCGTCCGTCTGGTCTTGATATTGAAACCATGCAGTTGTTTAAAGAGTCAGGCTTAACTCATATAGAGTTTGGTACTGAGTCTTTCTGTGATACGCAGCTGGTTAATTATGGTAAAGGTTTTACGTTCGAAGAGGTGGTTAAGAGTTCGGAGGTCTGTTTAGATTTGGGTATCTATTATGCCCATTTTTTGATTTTAGGAGGTTATGGAGAAACCAGGCAAACCATTTCTGAGACAATGGTTAACTCAAAGAGATTGAGGCATACCGTTTTCTTTCCTTACATTGGCATGCGGATCTATCCAAACACCAGACTTCAGCAGATTGCGGTATCAGAGGGGATTATCGAGGCCACTGATGATTTGATAGCACCTAAGTACTATATATCGAACGATTTCGATGTGGATATGACAAAGAAAATGGCATCTGAAACCGGAAAAGCTTGGGTTTTTCCTGACTCTCCTCATGATGAGATGATGGATATGTTAAGAATAAAACGTAAAAAGAAAGGGTTGTTATGGGAATATCTAAGGAGGCCATAGTTTCAGGGGTAATGGTGTTGGATTATATTCCACAGCGTCATCCAATTGTTATGGTTGATGCCTTTTATGGGATTGATAATGCTCTTTCTGAAAGTGGATTAACGGTTTCACCCGATAATATCTTTGTTGAAAATGGGCTATTAACAGAAGGTGGACTTATTGAACATGTAGCTCAATCAGGGGCTCTTAGAATAGGTTATGAGCATATTACGAGAGGTGAGGCGGTTCCTTTAGGGTTTATTGGGTCAGTCTCTGATCTTGTAATTAATAGATTGCCATTGGTTTCATCGGTATTAAGGACAAAGCTTATGGTGGAGAATGATGTCTTTGGGATAACACTTTTTTATGCTGAAGTAAAGGAGGAGGATGATTTAATCATGAGCTGTCGAATGAAGGTCGCTTTAGAAAAGAAGGGAGTGCTTCATGGCTAGACGAATGAAACTGAAAGAGGCCTCTTTGATAAATCGAACTACCATAAGGGTTAGGTTTAGTGAGGTTGACTCGATGCGAATTGTTTGGCATGGAGAATATATCAGATATTTCGAAGATGGACGAGAGTCTTTTGGCCGTCAGTTTAGCGGATTAGGTTATATGGAGATGCATGAGGCGGGATATTTTGTACCTATGGTTCATGTGGAGGTAGATTTTAAAAGTCCGTTGGCCGTAGGTGATACGGTGATAATAGAGACCCGCTACATAAACAGTGAGGCAGCTAAGATCTGCTTTCAATATGTTTTATATCGAGAGTCTGATATGCAAGTGGTGGCTACAGGCGAGTCGATGCAGGTATTCTTAAATCGTTCATTTGAGCTGGAGTTGGTTTCTCCTTTGTTTTATCAAGAATGGAAGAAGAGATGGAACATAGAGTAGCAGAAAGAGTATATTTAGGATCTATGTCCTTAGTGACCAATCAAGGATTTTCAATTGAGGAGAACTGGTCTAATCTATTATCTGGAGGAGTTGATAATTGGAGTGCCATCTCATCTCACGATTCGACCTATCCGATAGGCAAAATTGATAGAGATAGGTTTTCTAATCTTATTTCTGAAAGAGGTTTTGTTGATCTCTCTTTGCTTGAACAATTACTATGTTATGTCATCTCTGATGTGATCGACAAAGGAGATAAGCTTTTTAACAGAGATCAGTGCCGATTAATAATTAGTACAACCAAAGGAAATATTGACCTTCTTGTTAGTCATTCTGTTGAGGAAGATGAGGCTCTCTTTTTAGATAATATGGCTCAACGGGTATCAGAGCGTCTAGGCTTTAAGAGAAGGCCAATGGTTATTTCGAATGCCTGTATCTCTGGGGTAAGTGCTCTCATTGTGGGGTCAAGACTTTTAGAGGCTGGTGAAGAAGAGTCGGTAATTGTAGCTGGTGGAGATCTGATTAGTGATTTTGTGTTCTCTGGGTTTGACTCCTTTAAGTCGTTAAGCCCAAATGTTTGTCGTCCTTATGATGTAAGTCGCGATGGGTTATCCTTGGGTGAGGGCGTCGGAGCAATCCTGTTAACACGTCATAGAGATCGGTCGTCAGGCATTGTTCTTCTTGGGGGCTCTATTAGTAATGATGCTAATCATATTAGTGGGCCTAGTCGTACCGGCGATGGTTTAGCTTTGGCTATGGATAGAGCACTTCAAGAGAGCGGGATCTTAAGAGAGGATCTCTCTTTTGTCAATATGCATGGAACCGCAACGCTCTTTAATGATGAGATGGAATCAAAGGCGATGGCTTTGTGCGGGCTTCAAGATGTTCCGGTGAATGGATTAAAGGGATATATTGGCCATACACTGGGTGGAGCCGGAGTTGTTGAGGTGATCCTCTGCGCAAAGCAACTTAAGGAGGATCTATTACTTGGAACACATGGGTACCAGGAATGTGGCTGTCCTGTTCCTCTCTCTTTGACCGCAAATAATCAGAAGCTTGTAATGAGTTCCTGTTTAAAGACTGCCTCTGGCTTTGGTGGATGTAATGCCGCCATAGTACTTGCAAAAGAGACATGTGAAGCGCCTTTAAAGGATCTAAAGAAAAATAAGGTCAGGGCGGTTAGCTCGTGTACCATCAATAATGGGCAAGTTTATAAAGATGGATTGATGTTCTTTCAAGCGGATGCCCAGTATCCACAGTTTATCAGAGCGGCTTTTAAAAGTCTTGATGCACCTAATATGAAGTTCTATAAGATGGACGATCTTTCAAAATTGGGTTATGTTGCCGCATCATTTCTTCTGTTAGATCAAAGTTTACCTACGGACGAGACTGCAATCGTGCTTTGGAATCATAGCTCATCTCTTGATACTGATATTAAACATCAGGAATCGCTGACTGGGCAACAAGCATCGGGTGCTAGTCCTTCGGTTTTTGTTTATACCTTGCCTAATATTGTAATTGGAGAAATAGCCATACGTTTTGGAATTAAAGGAGAAAACAACTTCTTTATTCAAGCCGATGAGGATGACTCGGCAGAAGTGTATGCGACGAATCTATTAGTCTACGGTCGATTTAGATATGTAATCGTAGGGAAATGTGACTACCTTAATGGAAAATATTCTGCAAACCTAAAATTATTAACGATATAAGATATGGATGAATTAATCTTAACATTTAAACAGCAACTTATTGAGGCTCTTAATTTGGAAGAGCTTACCCCAGATGACATAGACACTGATGCACCTCTTTTTCGAGAAGGATTAGGGCTTGATTCAATAGATGCGCTGGAGATTATCCTGATTTTGGAGAAACAATATGGTATTCGTATTGAAAACCCCGGTGAATCAAAGGCAATATTCTATTCGGTGCGTACCTTAACTGACTATATTGTTGCTAATAGAAAGTAATGGCAGTTAAGATCACAGGTATAGGAATTATTAGTGCACTTGGTTTGGGTGTTACCATTCATGAGGAGGCTTTGAAGTCGGATCGTCATGGGCTGAGACCGTCAGCTTTTCTGAGAACGACCCATAAGGTTCCGGTGGGTGAGGTGCCCTATGACCTGTGTGAGTTAAAAGAATTACTTAAGATTCCACAATACAGAACGCTCTCTCGAACTGCTTTGTTGGGTATTATTGCGGCAAGTGAAGCTATAAGGGATAGTCATCTTGACGTAAGCAGATCAAAGATTGGGATTATCTCAGGTACTTCAGTTGGAGGGATGGATTTAACCTCTTTATTTTATAAGGATTTCATTGATGATCCGGCAAAAGGATCTATATCGATGGTGGCTGGTCATGATTGTTTTGACTCAACACAACAGATAGCTAAATATTTAGGGCTTATAGGATATAGTACAACTATTTCAACAGCGTGTTCGTCGGCTGCGAATGCAATCATGACAGGCTGTAGGATGATTGAAGCAAAGTTATTGGATTATGTTTTAGTGGGTGGATCTGATGCACTTTCGCTCTTCACATTAAATGGTTTTAAAAGTTTGATGATTCTTGATGAAGAGTTATGCCGACCCTTCGATTGTCATCGAAAGGGGCTTAATCTAGGTGAAGGAGCTGCATTTTTGGTTCTGGAGAGGGAGGGGCTTCGCAGCCATCAAGGTTATGGATATGTTGTAGGTTGGGGTAATGCAAATGATGCTTATCATCAAACGGCCTCCTCCGAGAATGGTGATGGAGCATACCTCGCAATGACTAAAGCATTAATAAAAGCTGATCTGGGTTCTGAGAAACCAGACTATATTAATGCTCATGGTACCGGAACCCCAAATAATGACTCTTCAGAGATAAAGGCCATGGAACGTATTTGGGGTGATCAGGTACCATTATTTAGTTCTACAAAGTCATTTACCGGGCATACTCTTGGTGCAGCCGGAGCAATTGAAGCTCTCTTCTCTGTTCTATCGCTTAAAAATAATATGATTTGGCCCACCCTTCGTTATGAATCAGCCGATATCAATGTAGGGTCAAGACCGGTAACAGAGCTTATTTCCCAATGCAATTTGAAGAAGGTGATGTCAAACTCATTTGGATTTGGCGGTAACTGTACATCCCTAATATTTTCTACCAACAAATGAGATGCATTATTACTACATATCAACAGTGGTCAGATGAGTTAGACCTTAAGTCACTAATCACCGACTCCAACCTTCGTCGTAGAATGAGTCTCTTTGTTAAAAAGGGCGTGGCAACCGGAATACAATCTATTGTAAAGGCTGAAGAGAGGGGAGTGATAGTAGATTCTGTAATTACAGCCACCGGATTGGGCTGTCTTGAAGATACCGAGAAGTTTCTGCGTAATTACATTTCCTCAGAAGAACAGCAACTCAACCCGACCCCTTTTATCCAGTCAACTCACAATACTATTGGTGGTCAGATTGCTCTCATAAAGCGAATTCATGGCTACAATCTCACATTCTCCCACAGAAGAGCAAGTTTTATTACAGCGCTTATGGATGCATTATTGTTGCTACATGAGAAGGAGTCTGATGGAGTTCTTTTAGGGGCGGTTGATGAAGTGACTCCTACTTTAGATCTTTTATTAAAACGGCTTGGATGGAATAGGAAATACCACGAACCAAGGTCGGTTTGTGCATTCTTTGTGTTATCAGCTTTTGAATCCGATGAGCCCTATAAGCAAGATTCTAATGGAATTTTGAAGCGTCAGAAGGATAAATTGGAAGACTCACGGCAGATGGTACTTGAGTTATCCTCTGCTGCTAATTTCAGCGATATTCATTATGATACGATTCAAACGGATGATTACTCTTTTGTCGCAGTAGCCGACTCTTTAGTCGAAGCGATCATACGATTGGAACAAGGTGCCTCTGGCGTTAAAATTATGGATGGTGAATTTAATATTTATCTTCGATGGCATTTTTAATACTAACATTGCTCCTCCTTTTCATCATCTTTCTGATATATGCCTCCGCAAATATCAGATCAGGGGTTTATGTTAGATCCTTTAGTAAAGGAAAGACAGATGCCAAGATCGTTGCACTTACATTTGACGATGGGCCTGAGCCTACTATAACTCATAAGCTGCTCGATGTTTTATCAGCTGAGCAGGTTAAGGCAGCCTTCTTTTGTATAGGAGAGAAGGTAGAGCAGAACAGAGATGTAGTTATTAGGATTGCTAAAGAGGGACATCTTATTGGCTGCCATTCATACAAACATACCGTTGATTTAACCTTTTGTTCTCATGATTCCTTGAAGGCAGATTTAATACGGTGCCTAGAGGTCTTAGAAAAGACTATTGGAGAGAAAATTCAATGGTATAGACCTCCTTATGGCATCACGAATCCCGTAATTGGCTCAGTTAGTCGAGAGCTAGCGTTGAAGGTAGCAGGATGGAGTGTGCGATCATTCGACACGATGAAGGATGAACATGGGGAGGTAATAAAACGAATAACCAGCAGGGTTAAGCCTGGTTCAGTAATTCTACTTCATGATAGAATGCCTTTTGCCCCTGAATTAGCCCAACAGCTTATTAAAGAGCTTAAAGAGAAAGGCTATTCCTTTGAGAGGTTCGATAAACTAATTAAACATTAGGAAATGAAAAGAATAGAATTGATTATCATTATTGCGCTAACATGGGTAGCCCTGACAGTAGTAGGGCAAGATTATGGTAAAGAGATTAATCCAGATGCCGGATTTAAGAAGAAACTAAAAGAGTATAGTGCTAAAACGCAGAGTATAGAAGCTGAATTTAGTCAGGTTAAAACACTTTCAGTTCTCTCCTCTTCGATTAATTCTAAAGGTTTTTTTTATTATGTTTCCGGTGAGGGAATAGCCATGGAATATTCATCGCCTCAAGGTGATTTAATGGTGATGAATTCTGAAAAATTCAAGATGGTAAATGGAGGGAAGTCGACTATAGTGGGTCTAAGTTCCAATCCGTTGATGCGACAACTCAATCAAATGCTAACGGCATGTTTTATCGGTGATTTAAAAATGTTCGAGAAGGGGTCTGATGTGACCTATTTTGAAGCAGAGTCTACCTATACCGTTGTAATTGTTCCAAAGTCAAGTCGGGTAAAGAAATATATGTCGGAAGTGGTTTTAACTTTTGACAAGCGAGATATGACACTAAACCTTATGAAGATGAAGGAGAAGAATGGTGACGAGGTTAGTTATAAGTTTTGGGATAAAAAAATCAATAAACAGATTGCGACGGGGCGATTCAAGATATGAGGTTTTTAGGTACACTATTTTTGGCTACGGATTTAACGGGGGCTAATGGTTATTTGGATGTAACTCTGGATGAGTCATTGACAGCCGTGTTTAATGTAGCTCCAGATCATAGTATTTTTGAAGGTCATTTCCCTGGACACCCTGTGGTACCGGGGGTTTGTACGATAAGTCTGGTTAGAGCGTTATTGGAGTCTTATTATGGTCATGCCCTTCTCTTCAAGATGATTTCTCAGTGTAAGTTCACCGGAATGATTCTTCCTGAATCAGGCTCTATTGAGGTTTTGATAAAAAAGAAAGGGATTAATTCAGTTTATGCTGAGGTTAAGCAAGCCAATCAGGTGGTTTTTAAAATGAAGGCTGTATGGGAGAGAATATGACAGATAGTAGGAGTAGAATGCGTGATCTGTCATGTGTTGTTGTGATTCCCACTTACAACAATGAAAAAACTATTGAGAAGGTTGTTGATGATGTTCTTCAGTATACAGCGGATGTTATTGTGGTGAATGATGGTTCGACTGATAATACTGCTCAGATATTATCGGGTAGAGAGGACATTGATATCGTTCATTTAAAAAAGAATCAGGGCAAAGGAGTCGCCCTACAGGAGGGATTTCGGCGGGCCATTTCAAAAGGGTTCCGTTATGCGATAACCATAGATTCAGACGGACAGCATTATCCTGAGGAGATGTTGCATTTTCTTGATTATATAGAAGATAATCCGGATAGTCTGATTGTAGGCGCCAGGAATCTTAACGCCGAGAACATGCCTGAAAAGAACAGTTTTGCGAATAAGTTTTCTAACTTTTGGCTCTTTGTTGAGACGGGCAAGCAGTTAAGTGATACTCAGTCAGGATTTAGATTATACCCTGTAGAGAGGCTTAATGGAATTCGTTGGTTTACCCGGCGATATGAATTTGAGCTCGAGGTTTTAGTTAGATCCATTTGGCGAGGGATTGAGGTTGTAAATCTTCCCATAAAAGTATTCTATCCACCGAAGGAGGAGCGAGTATCCCATTTCAGGCCTGCACGCGATTTCTTCAGAATAAGTGTGGTTAACACGATATTGGTATTAGTGGCCTTGCTTATCGTGTATCCTATTCGTTTTATTAAAGGCCTTACCTTAAAAAATGCTAAGCAGTTTATAAAAGATAATATCACCAATACATCAGAATCAAATCTTCGTCTTTCATTGGCCATATCGTGGGGGGTCTTCTGCGGGATTATCCCTTTTTGGGGTTATCAAATGATTTTTGCCGCACTCTCTTCCCATTTTTTAAAGCTGAATAAATTCATTGCGGTAGCTTCATCAAATATTAGTGTTCCTCCAATGATCCCTTTTATTCTTTATGGTAGCTTCTATTTTGGTAGTACAATAACCGGAATGAGTTTCACATTCGATAAATCTATATTGTCTTTAGAGATACTTCCTGATTATCTCTATCTGTATCTTATAGGTAGCTTCACCCTAGCGATGGTCAGTGCCCTTCTTTCCTTACTTATATCATGGTTGTTATTAACTCTCTTCAGGAGAAAAGTCAATGATCAATGAAAACACTTGTAGTACTCATATATGAATTCTTTTCTAGGCGTAGATGGTTTCTTTATACCCTTCTTACGTTTAATATAGCCTTAATGCTATATTTTTTGCTAGGCATTAAGCTTAATGAAGATGTGAATAGTTTCTTTCCTGTAGAGAAGGGGGGCTTTACCACAGCGGAGGTGATTCAGAACCTAAAGATGAAAGACAAGATCTTTGTTATGGTTTCGAGTCGCAATACCTCCTCAAACCTACCTGATCCGGATGAGATGATTAGGGCGATGACAGATTTTATTAATAACCTTCAAGAAGGGAAGGGGAGGGAGTATATAAAGCATGTTGCATTAAGTATAGACTCGAATGCATTAAGCAGTGCTGTTGATTATATATATAACCGGCTACCTTTCTTTTTGGAGGAGCAAGATTATATTCGGCTTGATTCTTTACTGACAGAGCAGGGACTATCATCACGGATGATCACAAATTATCAGAGTCTGGTCTCGCCGGCCGGTTTTGCTATTCGGGATGTTATAATGAGAGATCCTTTGGGTATAGGTCTAAAGAGGTTATCAGGGTTACAAAATTTAAGTTCAGCCGGAAGGTACAGCATCTACGATGGTTACATTTTCTCTGAGGATATGTCTACGTTGTTGGTAACCATTGAGCCTACTTTTGGCACAGGGAGTACTGGCAAGAATGAGGCTTTGGCTGAGATAATAGAAAATGCTCAATCGAAGTTCATGGCAGAGGAGAAGAATTTACGTCTTGATTATTTTGGTGGGCCAGTTATAGCGGTTGCCAATGCACGACAGATTAAGAAGGACACTATTTACAGTTTAACCTTTGTCATTATAGCAATAGTCATTTTTGTTTCGTTGGCTTTTAGAAATAAATGGGCTGTTTTTTTAATTCTTGCTCCTGTTATTTATGGTCTTCTTTTTGGATTGGCACTTATTGCGGTTTTTAAAGGGTCCATCTCGGCAATAGCTATTGGTGCGGGATCAGCAATCATTGGAATAGCCATGAGTTACTCCATTCATGTTTTATCGCATCGAAGTCATGTTAAGTCAATAAGACAACTGTTGGATGAATTGACTTACCCACTTACAATAGGTAGCTTTACTACTATTGGAGCCTTTTTAGGACTTATGTTTACCAACTCGGCGTTACTTCAAGACTTTGGACTTTTTGCAGCGTTGGCTATGATCGGGACGACGTTGTTCTGTCTGTTTTTCCTTCCTCATTTCTTAAGTAAGGAGAAGCCCGCCTCTTCGGGAAAGGTACTGAGTTGGGTGGAGCGTATCAGTAGGTATCCATATGAGAGCAATAAGTGGTTGGTTGGATCCATTATTCTTCTTATTGGAGTTACTCTTTTTTATTATAATGATGTTCGGTTTGATAGTGATATGATGCATCTGAATTATGAACCGAAAGAGCTGAAGCAGGCTGAAGATCGGATGCAGGCGTTGTTCCTAGATAAAGATAGAAGTGTCTTTGTTGTGACAGCAGTTAGAAGTAGTGATTCACTTGCCGATGGGTATAGGAAGACGAGTAAAGTTTTGTCTCAATTGAAAAGAGAAGGAGAGATAAAGCGATTTGTTACATTAACCGATTACCTGATTAGCGAAAAAGAGCAGCACCAGAGATTGCTTCGCTGGCAATCATTTTGGGGCAAATACCGCCCAGGGGAGATTCAGAAGATGATAACAGCCGCTGCTATTAAACAAGGATTTAAGCCTGAAAGCTTTAGTCAGGCAGAATTAATCTGGACAAAACAATATGCTATTCAACCGGTCTGTATTGACTCCTTAGCAAAGATCCCCCTATTTAAAGAGTGGTTTACAGGAGGTGATTCTGTGATTATGGCCTTATCTCAGATGACTCCTATCAAAGAAAAACGAGATAAAGTCTATAGTAGAATAGCGAAGGAAGGTGGAGCCTTAGTCATAGATCGCAGTTTCTTTGCAGATAGAATGGCGGGGCTTGTCAAAGATGATTTTAATCTGGTCTTATTTATCTCTTCGATTTTAATTTTTGCAGCATTACTAATATCGTATGGTAGAATAGAATTAGCTCTTCTAGCTTTTCTGCCAATGGCGCTGTCATGGGTTATTATTTTGGGGTTGATGTCAATATTAGGTATTGAGTTTAATATTGTGAATATTATATTATCTACTTTTATTTTCGGAATAGGGGATGATTTCAGCATTTTTATAATGGATGGCCTATTGATAGAGTATCGTAGCAGGCGGTCAATGTTAGGCTCACATAAGACAGCTATTTTCTTTTCGGTATTTACTGTTTTACTTGGTATGGGAGCTTTGGTTTTCTCAAAACATCCCGCTTTACAATCCCTTTCTGTTATTTCATTACTGGGTATTTTGTCAGTAATCCTGGTTGGATTTACTATTCAACCGTTGTTATTTAAGATGTTGATAAGTAATCCTGTTCGTAAAGGGAACTTTCCGAACTCTATGTTAGGGATCATAAGATTAATTTATTGTAACGGGTTATTTTTATTGGGATGCGTGGTTCTTCAAGTGGTAATATTGATACTACTTATTATTCCTGTATCGCAAAAGAGAAAGAAATTATGGTTTCATTATGCGGTGCACCGTTCCACTCGTCTCTTTTTGATCGCCTCTTTTATGATCAATCAGAAGAGACGCAATGAGTTTAACGAGACATTTAAAAAGCCGGCAGTAGTTATTGCAAACCATCAATCCGTAATCGACATTCTTGTTCTATTATCGATTGTTCCCAAAGGATTAATGGTTACAAATGGGTGGGTTTGGAACTCCCCGTTTTTTGGTCGCATAGTTAGATATGCGGATTTCTATCATACTGCAGATGGATATGAAAGTCTGGCCGATACCTTAGAAGACAGGGTGAAGGAGGGCTATTCTGTGATCGTTTTTCCGGAAGGAACGCGTTCTACCGATCTTAGTGTTGGCCGTTTTCATAAAGGAGCCTTTTATCTGGCCGAGAGATTAAATCTTGATATAATACCCATTGTTATTTATGGCAATGGGATGGTTTCATCAAAGCGACAACCCCTCTATATTAAGTTAGGCACTATCGTTAGCGAGGTCTTAGAAAGGATTAGTCCGGAGAACGTAAAATTTGGTAATGGGTATAAGGAGCGTTCTAAGAGGTTGAATCACTATTTTAGAGAACAGTTAGCTCGACTTAATCTGGAATTTGGAAATCCTGATAATAGATGGTTTAAGTATGCTTTGATGCGAAATTATATCTATAAAGGACCCGTTCTTGAGTGGTATATGAGGGTTAAGACCAGAATGGAAGATGATTATAGGTTTTATAATTCAGTGATTCCACGAGATGCTGTAGTGACCGATTTAGGATGCGGTTATGGTCCCCTATCATTCATGCTAAAACTAACTTCACCAGATCGGGATATATTGGGTATTGACTATGATGAAGAGAAGATAGATATAGCTTCCAATTCTTGGCAAAAAGGGCACGGCTTAACCTTTTCTTGTGCTGATATTACAGTCATAGGTCTACGAAGTAGTGATGTTTTTGTGATCAATGATGTTTTACATTATTTGCCATCAGAGAAGCAATTGGAATTACTTGAGGCTTGTTATCACTCCCTACGGCCTAGAGGTATGTTAATTATCCGGGATGGGGATGTTAATAAGCAAAAGCATCTTATTACCCGTATGACAGAATTTTTATCGGTTAAGGTCTTCAGATTTAATAAATCAGAGGCAAATCTCTCTTTCTTTGGAAGCTCGAAAATTGAATCATTTGCTCAACAGTATAAACTAAAGCTGGAGTCTTGGGGTAATGATACATGGACTAGCAATACCAATTTTGTCTTAAAAAAGTAGTATAGAACAATGAAAACCATCAGGAATGAAGTTTGATGTAATCGTAATAGGCAGTGGATTGGGGGGATTAGAGTGTGGTGCGATGCTTTCAAAGGAGGGCTTAAATGTATGTGTACTCGAGAAGCATTCTGTCTTTGGCGGTTGTTTACAATCGTTCAGACGTCAAGGGCAGATCTTAGATACGGGCATACATTACGTGGGTAGCCTTGATGAAGGAGGTATTTTACGTCAGTATTTTAAGTATTTTGGAATTTGGGATAGATTAAAGATGAAACGTCTGGATGCCGATGGTTTTGATGTAATCTATACCGGAGGGAAGAAGTATAAGTATGCGATGGGCTATACTGGCTTTAAAGAGCAAATGACCGAGTATTTTCCTGAATCCAGGAAAGAGATTAGTCTTTATATCGATAAAGTTCAGGAAGTTTGCCAATTGATTGGTATCGATCAATTAAAGAGGGGTAAGATTAGTCAGGGCGGACTGGATTACTTTTCGCTATCGGCAGATCAAACGATAAATAACTATATCAGTGATTCCGAGCTTAGAAATGTGTTAGCTGGGAACATCTCATTATTTGCCGGTGATCGGGCGGTCTCGACGTTTTATCATCATGCGATGATTCATGGGTCAAACATAGAAGGAGCTTATCGGTTTGTGGATGGAAGTCAGCAGCTAGCCGACTCATTGGTTCAGGTCATAATACAAAACGGGGGACAAGTAATTAACTCAGCGGAGGTAACCAAACTTGCTGTAGTGGATGGGAAAGTAACCCATGTTGAGGTGAATCATGGGCAGGAAATCTACTCAGCCGATACCTTTATTTCCAATCTGCATCCACTAACCACTTATAAACTTATTGAAAAAAATAAGCTAACAAAAAAGGCATATATTACTCGTTTGAGCTCATTAAAAAATAGCTATGGACTTTTTACCGCCTATTTAATAATGAAACGAGATACCTTCCCTTACATAAACCATAATCTTTATCTTCATGGAATTTCTGATGCTTGGTATACCACAACAAATCCTTCAGACACCAAGGTTCGGTTTGTGTTGATGAGTGCACTGGCTGGCAGTCGCGATGCAAATTATTCTGATGTTGTAACGTTGTTATCGCCCATGTATTTTCATGAAGTAACAAGATGGGAGAACACTGTTTGTAACAAAAGAGGCGATGAGTATGATCAATTTAAATCTGAAAAGGTGGATGCCATGATTTCATTAACTGAACAGTTTTTCCCGGGAATACGCGATAATATTCAACGAACCTATTCTGCTTCACCTTTAACCTATAGAGATTATACCGGGGCTCCGGAAGGATCAGCTTATGGGTTAATAAAAGATTATAAGAATCCTCTGCTAACGCTATTTCCGCCTCGAACTAAGTATGATAATTTGCTCCTTACCGGTCAGAATCTTAATGTTCATGGAGCCGTTGGTGTTACTCTGACTGCTACACTAACCTGTGCAGAATTATTAGGTGAAGCCTATTTGGCAAAAAAAATTGGTAGTATATGAGATTAGTTTTAAAAGCAGCCAAATGGGTTATTGCGCTTTTTGGCACTATGTTGCTCCTCCTTTTCTTATTGGGGTTATATCTTTATCTAACGGCTGATATGAAGATGCCGTCCGATAAAGTAAATCTATCAGAATACAGAGTTTCAGATTCAGGGCAGTTTAAGGTGTGTCATGGGGGGTATATCCATAAAAATGATTTCGGACAATATGAAGTTTTTGTTAAAGGCGATCCTTTGGTCAGAGGGGTCTCCTATGGTAGATTGACTGAGTCTTTACTTCATTATCAGGAGGAGGTTTTTGTAAATCAGATTAGAGAGTTTATTCCCTCGGATAGCTACTTTAGATTTATGTATTATTTAACTGTAGTTATGAATCGTAAGTTAGGGGATTATGTTCCATTAGAGTATCGGAAAGAGATTTACGGCATATCATTGTCTTGCTCGAATGATTATAATGTGTTTGGGTTGCCCTATGAGAGGCAGTTGAATTATCATGCAGCTCACGATATTGGCCATGCCATGCAGGAATATATGTTGGTTGGGTGTACTTCTTTTGGCGTGAATGCTCAGAAAACAAAGGAGGGAGGGCTCTTAATTGGACGCAATTTTGATTTCTATGTAGGCGATTCGTTTGCGAAAAATAAGGTGCTTCTATTTGTTGAACCTGATTCAGGTTACCGGTATTTTTCTTATACATGGCCTGGCATGATGGGTGTGGTATCTGGAATGAATGAAAAGGGTATTACAGTCACTATTAATGCATCTAAGGGGGCACTGCCTCTGTTTGCTAAAACCCCTGTTTCAATTTTAGCCAGGGCAATTCTTCAGTACTCCTCAAATATTGCTGATGCTTGTCGCATTGCTAATGATCATCAGCTATTTGTTTCGGAGTCTCTTTTAGTTGGCTCTGGGAGAGAAGATAGAGCCATCATAATCGAGAAAAGTCCTGAGAAATCTGGGGTATATGAATCAAAAACCGGTGTTTTGATGTGTACTAACCATTATCAGTCGAAGGTCTTTAAAAACGACAAAGAGAATCTTCAAAACATTTTATTAAGTGACAGCCCGATCCGGTTTCAACGATTGTCAGACCTATTAAGAAACAATGATTCTTTGGGTATGACGGTTGAAGATTGTATTTCAGTACTTCGTGATAGAAGAGGTGTGGGCGGAGTCGATTTAGGATTAGGCAATGAGGCCTCTATAAATCAATCAATAGCTCATCATAGTGTCGTTTTTGACCCTCGAAACTTGAAGGTCTGGGTGTCTACTTCCCCCTGGCAGTCTGGTCAGTTTATCTGTTACGATCTTAATAAGGTCTTCGGATTGGCAAACCAAACCAAAAGTATGACTCCAGTTGGCCAGATAGGTGAAGAGATTAATTTTATTAAGTTTGATTATAACAGACTAGCTGAATACAGAGCACTTCTAAAGCGGATTCATGAATACACAAAGAATAAAAAAGTTCTTACTCATCAGGAGCAATACCGACTGTTGGCAATAAATCCTAAGAACTACAACTCTTGGTTAGCCGTGGCAGAATATTATCATTGTCTAGGTTTGAAACATGAAGCCAAATACTATTATCTGGCAACGATAAATCGTTGTCAGAGCTATAAAAAGATCGTTGATTTAGTTCAAGAAAAACTACAGAGTTTAAATGAGGACTGATTATAAATAAGATTGCGACCTCGTTCGGTAATCCATGGAGGGGTTGCGGTAATAGTTGTAAGCTTGTTTAAAACAGGGTTCAGAAAAGAAAGAAAAGATGATTTATACTGATGGTATAGAATATGCTGCATCTACTGATATAAAGGCTTATCAGGAGGAGAGATTGCGCGATTTATTAAGTTATATATCAGAAAATTCTCCCTTTTACAGTCGCATGTTTAAGGAGAGAGGAGTTGATTATACTTCTATCAAGACCCTTGAAGATTTGCAGAAACTTCCGGTAACAACCAAGGAAGATCTACAGAGGCATAATGAAGAGTTTTTATGTGTCCATCGTACGAAAATAATAGATTATGTTACCACCTCAGGGACATTGGGAGAACCGGTGACCTTTGCTTTGACGGAGGCAGATTTGCAGAGGTTGGCTCGAAATGAGGCTTTATCATTTATCACCGCTGGATGTGATTCGCAGGATACGATTCAGTTGATGACCACTATAGATCGACGGTTTATGGCTGGGTTAGCCTATTTTTTAGGCTCAAGAGAGCTGGGTTCGGCGATCGTACGGGTTGGAAATGGAATCCCGGAATTACAGTGGGATACTATAAATAGGGTTCAACCAACAACCTGTATTGTTGTGCCATCGTTTCTGCTGAAATTGATTGATTTTGCAAAGGAGAATGGAATAGATCATCATAAAAGCTCGCTTCGCCGAGCTATCTGCATTGGTGAACCTTTACGGAATCCAGACTATACACTCAATACTTTAGGGAAGAAGATTGCAGAGCAATGGCCAGAACTCTCGTTGCATTCAACCTATGCCTCTACCGAGATGCAGACCTCCTTCACAGAATGCGAGTACCTTAATGGCGGCCATCATCAACCCGAATTAATTATTGTTGAGTTCTTGGATGAATACAATCAACCAGTAAAAGAGGGGGTTGCCGGTGAAGTGACTATAACCACTCTGGGAGTTGAAGGAATGCCTTTGTTAAGATTTAAAACCGGGGACATATGTTACTTTAATACTCAGATGTGCCAATGTGGTAGAACAACAACCCGACTTAGCCCAGTTATTGGTCGGAAAGGGCAAATGATCAAATTCAAAGGAACCACTCTCTATCCCGGCGCTTTGTATGATGTTCTTGAGAATATAAACGGCATAACGAATTATATTGTCGAAGTGTATACCAATTCGATTGGTACCGATGAGATTCGTGTTAGAATAGGCTGTGAGATTCATTCAGATGAGTTTAAAAAACATATAAAAGATGCTTTTAGAAGCAAGATAAGAGTAGCTCCCGAGGTTTATTTGGAAGAACCGTCTCAGATAGCTTTAATTCAGAACCCAGCTACGAGTAGAAAGCTGGTGAAGTTTATAGATCATCGGATGAAGAATGGGGAGATTCAATAAGAGAATAAAAGAAATCTGTGATATGGATAGGCTTTAATCGTTCAGATGGTTAACTTTGAAATATGTTTTAAACTTGTCAAGTTAACCTATGGTACAAATTGTTCACAAAGGGTCTAATGAGGAAAAGAGGAAACCCATTTTAGAAGCTGCTCAGAAAAGATTTGCCATGATGGGGTATTCAAAAACCTCCATGATCGAGATTGCTAAAGAAGTTGGAATTTCTAAGGCAGCCTTATACTACTATTATCCTGATAAAGTTGCTTTATTTACCGAGGTTCTAAAGACTGAGATGGATGAGTTTGTTAGCTTAATGGAGGGGGTAAGAGATCGAAGTGATACGATGGAGGCAGGGTTACAAGCCTATGTTGATCTGAGGATAAGTGTGTTTATGAAATTAGTAAACTTAGGGAGAGCAGCCATGTCTGATATCCCTGGATTGAGCGCTACTTTAACACCATATCTGAGTGTATTTGGGGAGCGGGAGTTTATTATAGTAAAAGATATCATGAGTTTGGGGGCAAGAGAGGGTATGTTCTCTGCTGAAGTTATAGATGATTTAGTAAGGCTATACCTTGATTCGTTAAAAGGTCTTACTATCGTTGCGATGAGAGAACGCTATAAAAGCGACCACCTTTCACAGTTTAAAAATGATTTAAAAAGCCAGTTTAATCTATTTACACGTCTTCTTATTCAGTCAAGGCTAAAATAATTAATGCTATTCCTCTTCGGTACTTCTTCGCTTCTTCTCCATATTTTGAATGGTTAAAAGAAGACGTAATAGGTATATATATCAAATTTGAATGGGTTGATAAATGATTGATCACATTTTATACTGCGACGATGATGCTAAGTGGATCCTTGTTTCGTGATACTCACGAAGGAATAGGTGATACTCTATTTTCTTATTTGTGGTAAATAAGGGAATCGGATTATTTGGACAAAGAACGAAGAGGATACGAAGAGGGAGCGAAGAGGTGTTGTTAAATGTAGACAGGAACGACAAAAAGAGAGGGTGCTCAAACTTGAACACCCTCTCTTTGATATGTTGCCTGGAAATTATTCAGCTGGGTGAATAGCTTCGGTAGGACAAACAGCTGCGCAAGAGCCACAGTCGGTGCAAACGTCGGCGTCAATCTTATAGATATCGCCTTCAGAGATAGCCTCAACAGGACATTCATCGATGCAGGTGCCGCAAGCAACACACTCTTCTGTAATTACATATGCCATGATTCGAAATAATTTGGGTTTCTTTTTAAAATGAATAGGCAAAAATAGCCATTTCGGGTATCATGGTGGTCTAATTTCAAAATTTATAATTAGTCTAAATAATGCATTGTATAAAAAGGATTGGGGACCAAATAAAATGAAGCAAAGAGCCGCGTTAATCGTAATCGTTTTCAGGCAGAAAAGTTCTACCTTTGCAAGATTATTTTAAACCCATCGAACCAATGGCTGAAATTGAAAACAAAGTTGTTGAAATGGATGAAGTGGTTATCAGATTTTCAGGAGACTCCGGAGATGGAATGCAATTAACGGGAACTCTATTTTCTGACACAGCTGCTCATACAGGCAACGACCTGGCAACCTTTCCTGATTTTCCTGCCGAGATTCGTGCACCACACAACACTGTTGCGGGTGTATCAGGTTATCAGGTTCATTTTGGTAGTGCCAAAATTCATACAAGTGGTGATCATTGCGATGTATTGATTGCCATGAACCCTGCTTCCCTAAAAGCTAACCTTCGTTTTGCCAAGAAAGGCTCTACCATCATTACGGATGTAGACTCTTTTGAGGACAAGGCACTAGAAAAGGCTGGTTATGCGGCTAATCCGCTGGAAGACGGATCATTGTCTGATTATATCGTGGTTAAGGCTCCTATCAGGATGCTGACCCGCGAGGCCGTCAAAGAGCTAGGTCTTGACACCAAATCGGCTGATAAGTCGAAGAATATGTTTACCCTCGGAATGCTATTGTATATGTTCTCGAAAGAGATGACCTATACCAATAAATTTCTGGAGGTAAAGTTTAAGAAAAATCCGACCGTGGTTGAGGCCAACAAAAGGGTTCTTACCGCCGGATACAACTATGCAGAGACTGTTGAAGCAATTAAATCAACTGTTTCGAAGGTTCCTGCTGCCAAGATGCCTAAAGGAAAATATCGCTCTATCACCGGTAACACGGCTACTGCTTGGGGCTTGATGGCTGCTGCTGAAAAGTCAGGACGCCAACTCTTCTTGGGCTCTTATCCTATCACTCCTGCTACCGAGATTCTTATGGAGTTATCAAAACACCGGAATCTTGGGGTAAAGACTTTCCAGGCGGAAGATGAAATTGCGGGTGTAACTTCTGCAATTGGTGCATGTTTCGCTGGCTCATTAGGGGTGACTACCACATCTGGTCCCGGCTTCTCTTTAAAGAGTGAAGCATTAGGTCTAGCTGTAATTACTGAGCTTCCTTTGGTTGTTGTTAACGTTCAGCGTTCTGGCCCTTCAACCGGTATGCCAACCAAGAGTGAGCAGGGTGACCTACTCCAAGCACTTTATGGTCGAAATGGTGAGGCTCCTATGTTGATTATTGCTGCCTCTTCACCTGTTGATTGCTTCTATGCTGCCTTTGAAACCGCTCGTTTTGCTATGGAGCATATGACTCCTGCAATCCTTCTGACAGATGGATATATCGGTTTTGGCTCTGAGCTTTTCTTGATCCCCAAAATGGATGATTTACCCGCTATAGTTCCTCCTATCGCCGCTCCAAATAGCGATTACAAACCCTACCGTCGTGATGAGAACACCTTAGCACGTCAATGGGCTATCCCTGGAACAGAGGGTCTTCGTCACAGAATTGGTGGCCTGGAAAAAACTGATGTCTTCGGTCAGGTTTCTACTGATGCCGCCAATCATGAAAAGATGACCTATCTCAGAAATGAGAAGGTTATGAGAATTGCTGAGCGACTACCAGAACAGGAGATCTTCGGCGAACCTGAAGGCGATCTTCTGGTTGTTAGCTGGGGTGGTACTCGTGGTTTCGTTAGATCTGCTGTTGAAAAACTTCAGAAAGAGGGCAAAAAAGTCGGCCATGCTCATTTCAGATACATCATGCCTCTTCCGAAGAATACCCGTCAGGTACTCTCTGCTTATAAAAAGGTGGTTGTAGCTGAGTTGAATGCCGGTCAGTTCGTGAAATACTTACGTATTAACTTCCCAGAAGTTACATTTAAAGAGTTTAATAAGGTTCAAGGCCAACCCTTTACTGTAATTGAACTGACGGATAAGTTTAACCAATTACTTCAGGAGGACTAATCATGACAGAAATTAATAATACAATCGAGAAATCACCGGTTAAATTAAGCCGTGAGGATTTTGTTAGCGACCAGATGGTAAAATGGTGCCCAGGTTGTGGTGACCATGCTGTCTTAGCCGCTGTTTCGAAGGTGTTTCCTGAGATCGGTTACAAGAAAGAGAACTTTGTTTTTGTTTCCGGAATTGGCTGCTCATCACGTTTCCCCTATTATGTAAATACCTATGGTTTCCATGGTATTCACGGTCGTGCGACTGCCATCGCCTCTGGTGTTAAGATTGCCAACCCGAAACTTTCTGTTTGGATTGTTACCGGAGATGGAGACTCAATGGCTATTGGAGGAAACCATTTTATTCATATCATCAGAAGAAATATTGACGTTAACCTATTGCTGTTAAACAATAGAATCTATGGTTTAACAAAAGGTCAATACTCTCCGACTTCACCTTTGGGTGCTGTTACCAAGACTTCACCCTATGGTACTATAGAACATCCCTTCAATCCGGGTGAATTAGTCCTTGGTGCGCAAGGTACCTTCTATGCTCGTGCACTTGATGTTAATCCCAAACTTATGACAGAGATCATGTTTGAGGCAGCACGTCATGATGGTACATCAGTGGTTGAAGTTCTTCAGAATTGCGTTATCTTCAACGATGGTGCTTATGATGAACTGACTGATAAAGCGACTCGCGAGGATAGGATTATTACACTTCAAGCAGGTGAACGAATGATCTTTGGTAAAGATAAAAACAAGGGTCTTCGCTTAAATGGCACTAGTATTGAGGTTGTAACTATCGGGGAGAATGGAATTACTGAAAAGGACATCCTAATACACGATCCATCACAACAAGATAGCGGCATTCATCTGATGCTCGCTAAGATGACTGGACCCGATTTCCCCGTTGCCGTCGGCGTGATCCGCGCTGCTAAGTGCCCAACTTACGACGACTTAATGGAGGAGCAAATCACCGAGATTCGCGCTAAAAGTAAGATCCATTGCATGGATGACCTACTGAATAGTGGCGATACATGGACGATCTAATCGATCTACTATAGCTAAAAGAAACGAGGGTATCTGTATAATAGATACCCTCGTTTTTATTAAGTAGATAATAGAAAATAGTCGCGCTATGTTTTATCTTAATCAGAAAGTCAGAGCGATTTAGCTATAAAGCCTAAAGAATTGGAAGATCTTTAAGTATTTTATCTGACTTCATAAGAATATCAACGTACTGAGCTCTTTTATATGCAAAAGGATCTTTTAACATTTTATGTGAGAGCTTGCCTCTGAACTCATCAATAGATTTATAGTTATGTCGGTCCATCCAGTCTTCTATTCCGGCGAGGATCTCAGCTATATAGCTAATTCCGTTTTTGTAGAGCGATGAAACAATCTGAGTTGAGTTAGCCCCGGCAAGAATCATTCTAATAACATCGGCAGAGTCAGAGATTCCATTTGCAGCGCAAAGGTCGCCCTTAATGTTACCGTAAAGAAGGCCAATGTATCTAAGAGAGAGACGATGATCATCGGGGTTAGAGAAGTTGTAGGGGTAGACATGGGCTACCTTTTCGATGTCGATGTCGGGTTGGAATAGGCGGTTAAAAAGGACGAAGCCCGAAGCATTTGAAGCATCCATTTTCTTAACCACATGGAGAGGGTTTGTGTAATAGGGGCTTAATTTTGCAACAACAGGGATCTTGACATGCTTTTTAACTTCGGCAATAATCTCCACACGTTTGTCAACAATCTCTTTAGCGGTATCCTCAAAGCTAGTTACAGCCTGATAGAAGTTTAATTCGATACCGGCCACTCCAGTCTTTTCAAGACGTGCGGCCCATTGAGGCCAAGTCTCATCATAAACTGCATTGAGACTGGCAAAGACAGGGATTGAGACGCTTTTAACGGCTTTAGAGAGATCATGTAGGAACTCTTCTGGACCGGCGTGATCTAGGCCAGGGAAGAGACGAAGCATCTCAGCATGTCTTTCATCGTAGGCACTAAGACTCTGTTCGAGTTCCAGATTTTCGAGTTGGATTTGTTCTTCAAAAAGAGATTTATAGACCACTGCGGCAGCACCTGCCTCCTCCATCTTTTTGATGTGTTGAATGTCAGAGGTTAGGCTGCAAGCGCCAACGATAATCGGGTTTTTTAGTTCTAATCCCAGGTAGTTCGTTTTAAGATTACTCATACGGCTGAAAATTTGAGGGGTAAGGAATAACTTTTAGATATAACCAATCTTATTAAAAATTGTTTGCAAACGATTGTTATCTATGTAATAATTTTATTGTAAGGTTTAAACTCTTTCTAAATTAGGAGAAAGGCATCATTGAGTGGGGGGTAAGCGGCTGTTAAATAGATTAAATTGTTTAATTTCGCAGATTGTTAAATCGGAGCTTTTTAGCTTATTTAAGCTTATAATATCAATCACATGGAAAGACAGAAAAAGTTTATTACCTGCGACGGTAACATGGCTGCCTCCCATATCGCTTATATGTTTAGCGAAGTGGCCGCAATTTATCCTATTACCCCGTCGTCGACTATGGCCGAGTACGTGGATGAGTGGGCCGCGAATGGCCGGAAGAACATCTTCGGCGATACTGTAAATGTTGTAGAGATGCAGTCAGAGGCTGGTGCAGCAGGAGCTATGCATGGTTCTTTGCAAGCAGGTGCTTTGTCGGCTACATTTACCGCATCGCAAGGATTGTTGTTGATGATTCCTAACATGTACAAGATGGCCGGCGAACTTTTACCCGGTGTATTTCATGTAAGTGCCCGTACTGTTGCATCTCATGCACTCTCCATCTTTGGAGACCATTCAGATGTAATGGCTACTCGTCAGACAGGCTTTGCCCTTCTGGCTTCTGGCAGCGTTCAAGAGATCATGGATATTGCTGCCGTTGCTCATCTTACAGCAATAAAATCAAGAATCCCCTTCCTACATTTCTTTGATGGTTTTAGATCATCTCATGAGATTCAAAAGATTGAGATGTTATCTAATGAAGATCTTAGTGGCTTTATCGATCAGGATGCTCTTCAGGCATACCGCGATAATGCTTTGAATCCAGAACATCCCGTTACCCGTGGAACAGCTCAGAACCCTGATGTCTTCTTCCAGGCTCGTGAAGCTTCTAACCGTTACTATGATGCCGTTCCCGATATGGTTGAACAGTATATGCAGAAAATTACTGATCTCACCGGTCGTGAATATCATCCGTTCGTATACTATGGTGCTCCTGATGCAGAGAATATCATTGTGGCTATGGGCTCTGCCACTGAAACCATCAGAGAAGTCATCGATTATAAATTAAATAAAGGGGAAAAGGTTGGATTGGTTATTGTCCACCTCTATCGCCCATTCTCTGAAAAATACTTCTTTAACGTTCTTCCTAAGACCGTTAAGAGAATCTCTGTCTTAGACCGTACTAAAGAGCCAGGCGCTAATGGCGAACCTCTCTATCTGGATGTTTGTGAGATGTTCTCAAGACGTGAGAATGCCCCTTTAATCGTGGGCGGTCGTTATGGCTTAAGTTCAAAAGACGTTACTCCATCTCAGATCTTCGCCGTTTATGATAACCTCGCCATGGCTGAGCCTAAGAACCAGTTCACCGTGGGTATTGTCGACGATGTTACCTTTAAGTCATTACCTCAACCTGCTGAGTTTAGTTTGGCTCCCAAAGGAACCTATGAGGCAAAGTTCTATGGCCTGGGTTCTGATGGTACTGTTGGAGCGAATAAAAACTCTATTAAGATCATTGGTGAGACCACAGATAAGTATTGTCAAGCTTATTTCTCTTATGACTCTAAGAAGTCTGGTGGATTCACTGCTTCTCACCTCCGTTTTGGTGATAGCCCTATCCGTTCTACTTATCTGGTAACGAACCCTGACTTTGTTGCTTGTCATGTGCCTTCGTACCTGACGAAGTATGATATGCTCAGAGGTCTTAAAAAGGGGGGTATCTTCCTTTTAAATTCAATCTGGGATGAGGAGGAGACTAAACGTCGGTTACCTGCTCATATCAAGCATTATCTGGCCGCTAATGAAATCAATTTCTATATCATCAATGCTACTGCTATAGCTGAAGAGATTGGTCTGGGTAACCGCACCAATACCATTATGCAGAGCGCTTTCTTTAAGGTTTCAGAAGTTATCCCTTATGAGAAGGCCGTTGATGAGATGAAGAAGTTCATTAAGAAGTCATATGGCAATAAGGGAGAGGCTATTGTTAAGATGAACAATGCCGCTGTGGATCGTGGAAGCGATGTACAAAAGGTTATGGTTCCTGCTGAATGGGCTAAATTGGATTCAAAGGTGGTTCTTGGTGATGGTGGTTTCAGACCTGAATTCATCGCTAATGTTGCCGATCCTATTAACGCTCAAACCGGGGATGATCTACCTGTTAGTGCCTTCTTAAACCGTGAAGATGGTACATTCCCTAGTGGAACAACCCGTTATGAAAAGCGTGGTATTGCCGTTAATGTACCAGAATGGCAACCCGACAACTGTATTCAATGTAATCAATGCGCATATGTTTGCCCTCACGCTGCCATTCGTCCTTTCCTTCTAAATGCAGAAGATCTGAAGAATGCACCCGAAGGTACACGAACCATTAAAACGAATGGTAAGGGTTTGGAAGAGGTTACTTTCCGTATCCAAGTAAGTGTTCTTGATTGTACTGGTTGCGGCAACTGTGCTGATGTTTGTCCTGCAAAAACAAAGGCTCTTGAAATGAAGCCACTTGGTGAGCAAATGGCAGAAGTTGAGCGTTTCGAGTATATGGATACCAAGGTTGGTTATAAAGATCAATACTTTGATAAGACGAAGAGTGTTAAGAACAGTCAGTTTGCTCAACCTCTGTTCGAGTTCTCAGGAGCTTGTGCTGGTTGTGGTGAAACGCCCTATATTAAGACTATTACCCAGCTTTTCGGCGAGCAGATGATGGTAGCTAATGCTACAGGTTGTTCTTCTATCTATGGTGGTTCTGCTCCAAGTACCCCATACAGTGAACACCATAAGAGTGGTTTTGGTCCAGCTTGGGCAAACTCACTCTTTGAAGACAATGCAGAATATGGACTTGGGTTAGCAACGGGTGTGGCTAAAATGCGTGATCGCATTGCTCTTCGTATGCGTGGTGCGTTGGAAGGCCAGATAAGTGATGAACTTAGAGCCGCCTTCACTGCATGGTTAGATGGAAAAGAGAGTACTGAGGCTTCAAAAGCTGCTTCAGATGCTCTAATCCCTCTCCTCGAAAAGAGCAACGATGTGTTAGCTCGTGAGATTCTCTCTCTAAAACAGTATCTAGTTAAGAAAAGCCAATGGATCATTGGTGGCGACGGATGGGCTTATGATATCGGTTACGGCGGATTAGACCACGTTCTTGCTTCAGGTGAAAATGTAAATGTTCTTGTTCTAGATACTGAGGTTTATAGTAACACCGGAGGTCAGGCTTCTAAATCTACTCCCGTTGGAGCAGTGGCCAAATTTGCTGCATCAGGAAAGAAGATTAGAAAGAAAGACTTAGGTGCAATGGCAATGACCTATGGTTATGTATATGTTGCACAGGTTGCAATGGGTGCAAACCAATCACAGTATTTCAAAGCTTTACGCGAGGCAGAAGCATATAATGGACCCTCTCTGATCATTGCTTATTCTCCATGTATCAACCATGGCCTTCGCAACGGTATGGGTAAATCGCAAGAGGAATCTAACCTAGCTGTTGAGGCTGGTTACTGGCATCTCTATCGCTACAACCCCATGCTGGAGCAGGAGGGAAAGAATCCATTCGTCTTAGATAGTAAAGAACCAGATTGGAGTAAATTCCAAGCCTTCTTAAATAGTGAAGTACGTTACACTGCTCTTAAGAAAGCCTTCCCGGCAGAAGCTGCTGAGCTCTTTGCCGCTGCTGAAGAGAACAGTAAATGGCGTTACAGAAGCTACCAGAGAATGGCAGAAATGGATTATTCTAAATAATCTTATCTGATTTAATAATAAAAAGGGGTTCGGTTAGCCGAGCCCCTTTTGTTTATAATATCTAATCGTTTAGTATGATTAGAAGGTCATTTATCTGATGGAAAAGAGATACTCCAGATTAAATAACAATAACTCTCTTCATGATCACTAATCCGTTATCTGTGGTAATTTGAACAAAGAACATCCCCTTAGCCTGCCTGCTCATATCTATTAATATGCTTCCCGTCGTTTCTTGCTGACTAATTAAAGCTCCTGTCGATGAGAAGATGGCGACCTTGAACGGTTCACTGAGATGAGTATGATTAATAGAAATAAAATCGGATGTAACTGTAGGCCATAACCTAAAGGGATCATCTTTTATCTGATCGGTTCCAATGGTGATTACAAAAGGCTTTACCCATTCAGCTGTACCAGCCATTACTACTTGGGCTACATTTAAAAGGTAGTTCGTGTCCATGTTTATAATCTTATCGTTTATGGTATGGACAAATGGAGACTCGTTAGACTCATATAGTCCGGTAATTGTATAGCCAGCCTCTTGAAAAGGGACATAGTCAGAACCATAAGCCATGTAGGTCTTAGCTAATAGAGGGGTATAGGTTTCGGTGAGTGACATTAATGAGTCAGTATAAGCCGCACTAATGGCATTGTTAGCAGAGGGAGCACTCTCGTCTCTTTCGCAAGTAATATAAAGGTTTGGCTCGGTCTTCACACCACCTACCTCATCAATATTAAAAACAATCTTAATGTCTATCCTTTGTGGAACAGCAATCGTGTTAACGTAGTGGGTTGACCCTATAAGGCCATTCTCTTCCGCACTAAAATGACAAAAACGGAGGGAAGTTTTAATGGGAATAGATTTTAGAATTCTCGCTGCTTCCATTAGAATCACCGTCCCAGAACCATTATCATTCGCACCAGGGCCATTTTTGGTGTCATAGTGAGAAGTTAGATAGACATATTTGTCAGGGGTCTCGGTTCCCTCCTTGTCAATAATGAGGTTACAAAGTTTTTTCCCGTTGTAGGTGAAACTATCCCGTTGAATAATAGAGTACCCTAAGTCTTTATAGTAGGACTCAATCCAGTTGGCCGTATTGGTTAATGCCACCGATCCGGGTGATTTAACGCCCAAGGACTCAAATTTCTTCAGATTGACCATGAGCGAGTCCTGGTTAACCAGAGAAACCAAAGAATCTATAAAGCTTGAAAAGTTTTGACTAGAAAGCTTAAGAGTGGGACTAAAAACAAATAAGATAAAGATTATAAGCCTCAATGTCTTTGTAGAAAGGTGCTTCATGATATGGATAAATTAACACTTTAAAGTGATCTTTTCAAATTAAGGAGTCGAAGGTATATATAAATGAGAAAACGGGAAAGAAAAGTTTATGTACAAACCTTTACCTTTGCAGAAATAATGGCAGTAATGGATCTGACAAAAATTGAGAAAAGGTATTATGGGATATTAACCGTTTTCGTGTTTGTGTATCTCATCCTTCGATCTATTTATGTTCCTTTTGTATATGATGAGGCGGCGACCTTTTTCATATATATCCGATTAAATGAGTGGTTACCATGGCATTCATATTGGGATGCGAATAATCATTTGTTAAATTCTGCTGTGGGGGTGATTTGCTATCAATTATTTGGTAAAAGCGAATTCGTATTAAGACTTCCGTCACTTCTCTCTTTTCTGTTTTATAGTATCGCTGTGATAGGTATATCGAGGTTTTTTTCCAGAGCTGCATTACGTTATGGATTTGTAACGGTGATGCTTACTATGCCTGGTTTATTAGAGTTTTTCGCTTTAGCACGGGGGTATGGATTGAGTATTTCTTTTTTAACATTATCGGTTTGGTTTGCGCTAAAGTATGTACGTGATGATGGTACCGGAAAGGCATTTGCTGCAATTTGGTTAATGATTGCGGCCATTGCCTCGAATATGTCACTTTTAAACTCAGGGATATTAACCTTGGGTTTGATTTCAATAGTGTGGTGGTTGAGAAATGATTTTCAAAAGATTGGGTTATATCTTTTATTGATTGTTCCGGTTATAGGAATGGTGCTTTTTTTTGCGGCCTATAGCATGGCGTTAAAGGAGAGGGGGTTGTTATATTATGGTTCGCAGACCGAGCTGTGGTCTGTTACGTTCAAATCGTTCTCGTTGATGATGGCGGGAAGTGATATGATATGGATGCGTATATCTCTTGCTCTAGCCTTTTTTGTCGCTTTCTTTTGGGGATTGTATACCGTATTAAAGAGTTTTTTACGGCTTGAGTTTGTATCGACGTTAAATTATGTCTATTTGCTTTTTGCCGGCAATGTTATGGCTATTGCGGTGATGAACCTTTTCTTAAAGGTTAATTTGCCAGAAGATCGTACAGGGATTTACCTGTTTCCATTGCTGGTAATCTTAATGTTTTTTTTGGTGAATGAGACCAGTTCAACGGTTAAGGAGGTCAGTAAGCATGATTTGATATTAGTTCCGATTCTGGCGATGGTTCTTCCGCTGCTTTGGATGGTTAATTTTTCTTACACTTCTGTCTATAAGGATAATTATTTCCCCAAGCGTTTTGTTGATAAAATCTATTCTGAGTGGAAGGTTAACGGTGATGAATATCCTCCATTGGTTGGTGGAACAAAAGGACGTGATTATCCATTAGCTTGGGAATCATATGTAAGAGATGAGCGTGTTACTCGAATTGAAAAGGATGGTTTTCCTAATCAATTTTGTGATTTTATAATGGTTGAACGTGAGTTTTATGATAAGTTTACAAACCATTATGAGTTATTAGACTCCACTTCTGTTACCGGTTATAGATTAATGAAAAGGAAGCAGTTTTTAACAAGGGAACACATTGGTTCAGTGAACTGTGAAGAGTCATCGGGTCCAGATCGTACGGAGTATTATAATTTTGAGGATTTTTTGGTTGATTCTTTAGAGGGCAATGCACTTGAGTTACGATGGGAGGTAAGAGTAGTTGTTCCGGCTGATGGATGGGGTGGTCGGTTGGTTTATGAATTGAAAGATAGGAGAGATTCTGTTGTTGATTATCAAAGTATTCAATTAGAAAGGCTATCTCATATATATCGCAATGGTATACCATTAAGAGTGAGTATGCTGATACCTAAGCTTACCTCAAGAACATATAAGTTACACTGTTTTTTCTGGAATACCGATACTATCCCGCTTCATTTACGTTCGGGTAAGGTAGATATAATGCGATTAGTGGAGCGGTCCAGATAGAGGAGGGCGTTTACTTTGAAGAAGGCTGATGCATAAGTAAAGCCAGTGATTGGGGATACAATTTTAAGTAAGTAAAAATATCTAATTTGAAATACCGTTAAATCAGGTATGGTACGTCGATGGTTATTAATTATTAGTCTATTGGGCCTGATGGTTTCACTTCAGGCAGCTGAAGCGCCAAGGGCAGGTTTTACTGCAGCAGATGTAACGTCAGGTGGGGATGTTATTTTGAAATGGAAGGTGATAAAACTGTTGTTTGATACACGTAATGTTGGCATTTACCATGCTGTAGAAAATGGTTCTTACGAGAAGATTGCATCAGGTCTTGACCTTACTGAAGTTACTTATACTCACGTCGGTGGTGCTACAGATAATTTGACCCATAGGTATTTTCTGGTAGCCATTGGACCTTATGCTGATACGATTGTTTCTGATACCGTAAGTACAATAATTTCAACTGCTACCTCCATAGATGATGCCCGTGTTAGGGTAACTTGGAACTCAGCGATGGTTCGTACGGGGTATGTTTGGAATGGTTATTATCAGGTATATTCTGTTGATTTAAATGGCAACAAGGTGTTTATAGACAGCACCTCAATGTTGACTTATGAATGGACCACAGATCACTGTATTGAAGGGATGAAAATGGAGATCAGATGGAGTACGTTAGGGGATACGAGTAATTCAGTATCATCAGGGCCCTTAACGGATCTTTATGAGCCTATTGCCCCAAAGATGGATAGTGTTAGTGTACAAGATAACGGGTATAATATTTTGGGATGGGAGAGGAGTCTGGCTCCTGATGTTGGTGGGTATCTAATTCTTGCTTACCGTGAAGGGGTTTGGGATACTTTAACGGTTATTCATGATCCGGATAGTTTGAGTTATATCGATTCGACGGCGAATAGTACCTTAGGAAGTTGGACCTATGCTGTTTCAGCTCTTGATTGGTGTGGCAATGCCTCAGGTGATCTAGGCATTCGCGGAAAATTGAGTACAATATTTTTAGAGAAGCCTATTTACATAAAATGTGAGGATAAGCTTTCTATTAGATGGAGTGGATATACAAATTCGGCAGATAGTCTGGTTGGCTATCAAATATTGTTAAAAGATGGCGTTTCGGGGTGGTATGTTGCTGATACGGTTCCTCCCGATTCATTGCATTGTCAGGTATCTGGTTTAAATGATCGACAACTCTACCATATTAAGGTTAGAGCTATTGGCTATAAAGGGGGATTCTCTTCAACGAGTAATGAACGCAATGTGTATGTTGTAAAGCCGGTTCGTCCATCCTATGTGTTGATAAGAAGTGCAAGTGTTTTAGAGAATCAATTCGTTCAATTGTTTATTGAAGCCGATACAACGGTAAATGTGACTGGTTATCAAATTTGGCGTTCTCATTCAGGAGAACCAGAAGAGTTGGTTGGTGAGATTGGAGATCCTGGGAGAGTCCATTTCTATTGGACGGATAGCCTGGCTCGTCGTGCCAGTAGGGTCTATTCTTATAGAGTGACCTCTTTGGATAGTTGTGGTAATGCCGGAACGTGGTCTCAGTCATTTGAGACGGTAAAGCTAGAATTGGTAAATCAAACGATAGGCTCTTTACAATGGAATGAGCCCATGGGGTTTGATATTATACAATATGATGTATTACGAGGGACTGAAGGTAATTGGCAGCTATTGGGTACAACCTATAGTGGGGAATATATCGATACCGAGATGGTGGATCTTGCGGTTGACAATAATTTATTATACCGGATTCAGGTTATAGGTCATCCTATAGATTCTATTGAGTTAACAGATACCGCCTATTCATCCATTTTGAGGATTATTCCAAAGTATAGGATATGGGTTCCAACAGCTTTTCACCCCGGAGGTGGGTTTAATGATCAGTTTAAGCCTAGGGTATGGGGAGTAAAACCTAATAGTTTTACTATGCATATCTATTCTCGTTTTGGGCAACTTATTTGGAGTACGAGCGACTTGGAAACAGGGTGGGATGGTACTGTAGATGGCCGGGAAGCCCCCAATGGGATCTATACTTGGGTGATTCGTTTGACAACCAATAAAGGACGAATAGAAGATCAGGCCGGCAATGTAGTATTAATCAGGACAGAGTAGGAAGAAACTCCTCAAGTATTCTTAATCATGTTGTTAAAAGTTAGGTCTAGTCGTATTCTCATTGTTTATTATAATATACATATAAAATAAGCGGATATATTTTTTATGACACATAAAAAAGCAAATTAGGTTAAATGAAACCGTAAAGTAATATCTTATTAGATTGCCCATTTTTCATACATTTGCACCTCAAAGTCATAGTCATGTCAATAAATACTAATAAAGTCGCAGGAGAAGCTCTAACCTACGATGATGTTTTGCTTATACCGGCATATTCAGAAGTTTTACCCCGTGAGGTAGATCTAACCACGAAATTCAGCAGAAATATTGGGTTACGGATACCTATTGTTTCCGCTGCAATGGATACCGTAACTGAGTCAGAATTGGCAATAGCGATAGCTCGCCAAGGAGGGATTGGCGTATTACACAAGAACATGACCATTGAGTCGCAGGCCGCAGAAGTTCGAAAGGTAAAGCGTGCAGAAGCGGGGATTATTCTTGATCCTATCACCTTACGTCAAGAGGCTGTTGTAGGGGATGCTCATGCGATAATGCGAGAATATAAGATCGGAGGCATACCGGTTATTGACGAGAAAGGTCGATTAGTAGGTATCGTGACGAATAGGGATTTACGATTTGAGCGTGATATGCTGAAGCCTATTACCGATGTTATGACGCGTGATCTTATAACTACAGGAGAGCTTACCGATTTGCAGACTGCCGGAGAGATGCTTCAAAAGTATAAGATTGAGAAGTTACCTGTTGTAAATGACTCTGGGCTATTAGTAGGTCTGATAACATATAAAGACTTTATGCGGTTAAAGGATGCTCCCAATGCATGTAAAGATAGTAAGGGGCGTTTAAGAGTGGCTGCAGCAGTAGGGATAGCCAGCGATACTATGCAACGTGCAGAGGCATTGATATCGGAAGGTGTTGATGCTCTAATCATAGATACGGCGCATGGGCATAGTCGTGGGGTTTTAGAGATGGCTTCAAAAATGAAAAAGACCTATCCGAATGTTGATTTAGTGGTTGGAAATATTGCCACAGCAGAAGCTGCCCGCGATCTTGCCGCTGTTGGTGTAGATGCAGTAAAAGTGGGTATTGGACCAGGTTCTATCTGTACAACACGGGTAGTGGCTGGTATAGGTATGCCTCAGTTGACAGCTGTTATGGATGTCTCGGAGGCGTTAAAAGGAACTGGTATTCCAGTCATAGCTGACGGGGGAATCCGTTACACCGGTGATATAGTAAAAGCACTTGCAGGAGGAGCCGATACGATTATGGCAGGATCTCTTTTTGCCGGTGTGGATGAGTCTCCTGGTGAAACAATTCTCTATGAAGGAAGAAAATATAAGGCCTATCGTGGCATGGGCTCTGTAGAAGCAATGCAACAGGGTAGTAAGGATAGATACTTCCAGGATATGGAAGAGGATATCAAGAAACTTGTGCCAGAAGGGATTGTAGGACGAGTAGCCTATAAAGGTTCTTTAAGCGAAGTGGTTCATCAATTAATCGGAGGCTTACGTGCTGGCATGGGTTATACTGGCTCATCAAGTATTGAAGCACTAAAACAGGCCCGTTTTGTTAGAATAACCCAAGCTGGAATCATTGAAAGTCATCCTCATGATATAACGATTACTCGTGAGGCTCCAAATTATACACGATAAGTATTTATTATTTAAACCCCTATTAAAAACAAAACTATGAACTTTGTAAGGAAGAGTATCTTTTTCTTATCTCTCTCTGTCATGACCGCCACATCTTTTGGTCAAAATGAGGGACAGGTGCTGCTTGATGTTGCCGGAGAAAAAACTACAGTCGGTGAGTTCATGCAGATCTATAAAAAGAACAATAATCAGAGCGAGGCCCTCGATAGTAAGTCCGTAACTGATTATTTACAGTTATATATAAACTTCAGATTAAAAGTTAGAGATGCGGTAGATGCCGGCCTAGACACATCGAAAGCTTTTAAGCACGAGTTAGCTGGTTATAGAAAACAACTGGCTCAACCCTACTTCACCGACGAATCGGTTTTAGAATCATTGGTAAAAGAGGGGTATGAAAGGATGAAATCAGATATTCGTGCTAGCCATATCCTTGTTAAATGTCCTGAGAATGCCCTTCCTAAAGACACCTTAATTGCTTGGAAAAAAATAAACGATATCTACGCAAAGCTTTTGAAAGGTGCCGATTTCGCAAAGACAGCATATGAATTCAGTGAGGATCCTTCAGCAAAAGGGATCGAAGGGTCTGAACGTCAGGCTCCAATTAAAGCGAATCATGGGGATTTGGGATATTTCTCAGTCTTCAACATGGTTTATCCATTTGAAACAGCTGCTTATAACACAGAAATAGGTAAGATCTCCAAGCCTATCAGAACAAGTTTTGGTTACCATATCATTAAAGTAACTGATCGCAAAAATGCGCTGGGCAAGGTCGTTGCGGCTCATATCTTCTTCCCTCTGAATAATCGTAGTGTAAGAAAGGATTCTCTTAGTGCAGCCGCTACTGCCGATAGTGTCTATCGTTTACTAAAAAAAGGAGCCTCGTTCGATACCTTAGCCTTAAAGGTCTCTAAAGATAAAGGCACCGCAACAAAAGGCGGCCTCTTACCTCCTTTCGCTTGTAATCGTTTAGTACCCGAGTTTGTCTCTGTTTTATATAACCTGAAACCTGGCGAAGTAGCACCTCCTGTACTCACTCCTTACGGTTGGCATGTTATTAAACTGGTTGAGAGACCCGGTATCCCTGCCTTTGAAACTATTCAAAACGATATTAGACAAAAGGTAAATCGCGATAGCCGCGGTAATCAAAGCAAGGAGTCGGTTATCGCTCGGTTAAAAGTAGAGTATGCTTACACCGAAAACTTAAAGGCTCTTGCCCCCGTAACAGCCTTGGTTACCGATAGCATTTTTAAGGGTACCTGGAAACCTACTGTTGCTGAGAAGATGGACAAAGTTCTCTTTAGTTTCGCAGACCAAAAATATACCCAACAAAACTTTATCGATTACCTAGTTTCATCTCAACGTAAAGGCTCTCCTGAACCCATAGAAGTCTATGTTAGAAAACAGTTCACCTCTTATGCTGACGATAGACTCTTTTCTTATGAAGACAATAATCTCGAGGCTAAATATCCTGAGTTTGCCGCTCTTGTTAAGGAGTACCACGACGGAATTCTTCTCTTCGATAGAACCGACAAATTGGTTTGGTCTAAAGCGGTGAAAGATACTACCGGATTAAAAGAGTTCTATCAGACGGTTAAAAACAACTATCTCTATCCTGAAAGAGTCGAAGCTACAACTGTTTTAGTAAAGAATATTGATGGGGAAAAGAAGGCAAGGAAACTCTTGGAACGCTCAATTAAACAATTAACAGAAAAGGGCCTAACCACCTCTCAGCTTAAGCAACAGCTAGAAAAAGACGATGAACTAGTCGTTTCTGTTGTAACAGATAAATATATTCCCGGGGAGGACACTTTAATTGTTGATTTGGCAAAAACACCTGGTGCCTTTAAGCAAAGTATGATCAAGGAGAGCGATGAGACTTATACCATACAGATTGTAAAGAATGATCGAATGGTTTCTCCTGAACCCAAACCGTTAGAGGAAGTAAAAGGATTGGTGACCGCTGACTATCAAAACTATCTTGAAAAGATGTGGGTTGATTCGCTTAAACAGCATTATCCAGTTAAAATTAATGAGGAAGTGTTAAAATCAATACAGTAAATACCAAAGGAGTGTCTGGTGACGTTTCTTCCAGACACTCCTTTTCTTTTCAAATGCATCATTATAAGATCAGACTTCATAGAATATTAATAGCGACGATTATCTTAGTTTCTCTTGCTTCTTGTCAGTTTGTTAAGCGACAATTTAGTAAGGATGAGGATATCGTGGCTCGTGTCTATGATAAATATCTTTATAAGACAGATTTAGAGGCATTGGTACCAAAGGGCACGCCGCTTAGAGATAGTTTAGAGTTGGTTCGTACATTTATCAATAACTGGATTTCGAACCAATTATTGATTAAACAGGCAGAAGATAACCTGAGTAGTGAGCAGAAAGATTTTACGCGTCAACTGGATGATTATCGTAATTCGTTATTGTTATATGCTTACGAATCGGCCCTGGTTAACCAGAAATTGGATACCGTTGTTACCGATAAACAGATTAGTGACTACTATGATGCCAATCAAGCTAATTTTCAATTAAGAGAGAATATTGTTAAGGTTATTGCGATGAAAATTCCGGCAGATTCTGCCGCGGCGTTAAGAACTGCAAGGTTGCTACTTAAACCTGACTCCATTCCTTCGGTCGATAGAATAGAGCGTTTCTGTTTAAATAGAACGATAGATTATCTCTTGAGTTATGATAGGTGGTCTACTTTTAGTGCACTATTAACCAAGGCTCCTATCCAGAATTATAATGAGGAGGCTTTTCTTAGAAATAATAGGTTAATAGAGCTAAACGACAAGCCTTTTGTTTATCTTGTGAGGTTTTATGACTATATGTTAAAAGATGGGGTTTCTCCTTTAAGTTTTGAACGGGAAGCAATAAGATCCATCCTCTTAAATGAACGTAAGGCGACTCTTCTGAAAGAGATGCAAAAATCGTTGATCGATAAGGCTCAGAAAAATAATGATTTTGAAGTATACATACATTAATAATAAAATGCATAAAGGCATGAAGAAGATATCAGGGCTTTGGTTTTCAGGTTTATCTACCATGGTAATTGTGTTTGTTTCGCTAGTTAGCCAAGCTCAAACGGGCACAGTTGTGGATGAGGTAGTGGCCGTGGTAGGGAGTAAACCTGTGCTACTCTCTGATATCGAAAATCAATATCTTCAGTATAGAGCACAAGGTGGAATCAGAGGTTCTGCTAAAGAGACCAAATGCCATATTATGGAGAGTTCTCTGTTTAGTAAACTTTTGCTTAATCAAGCTGAACTTGATAGTGTTGAGGTTACAGACAAACAGGTTGATGGAGAACTTGAACGTCGTATTCGTTATTATATCCAACAAATTGGATCTAAGGAAAAGCTAGAAGAGTATTTCAAAAAACCACTGCATGAGATTAAGGAGGAACTCAGAGGGGTCATTAGTGACCAAATGAAGGTGGAGATGACTCAACAGAAGATCACTAAGGATATTAAGATCACTCCTTCTGAAGTTAGAAACTTCTTTAATGAACTTCCAATAGATAGCATCCCTCTTGTTAATACTGAATATATAATCGGACAGATTATCCGAAAACCTAAGGTGGGCTTGGCTGAAGAGATTGAAGTTAAAGAGAAACTCAGAACATTACGTAAAAGAATTATGAATGGTGAGAGTTTTTCAACCCTCGCCGTACTATATAGTGAAGACCCCGGTAGTGCTGCAAAAGGTGGTGAAGTAGGTCTTTTTGGTAGAGGTGAGCTTTATCCTGAGTATGAAGCTGCCGCTTTTAAGCTCAAGCCGGGTGAGATTAGTGACATTGTAAAATCTAAAGCAGGTTACCATATCATCCAATTAATTGAAAGACGTGGCGATTTTATCAATACGCGTCATATTCTTTTAATGCCTAAGGTCTCTCCTTTCGAATTAGCTAAAGCCTCAAAGGAGTTGGATAGTGTGTACACCTTACTGCAGAAGGGATCTCTCTCTTTTGAAGAGGCTGTACAAAAGATCTCAGATGACCCGAATAAAATCAATGGTGGCTTGATGATTAATCCCCAATCTCAGAATAATCGCTGGGATCCCGAACAACTCGATCCCAAAGTCTTGTATGCCGTCGATAAACTGGAGCCGGGACAGTTTTCTAAACCTATGATCTATAAGTCAGAGGATGATAAGGATGCTTATAGAATCCTCTATTTAAAAGAGAGAACAAAGCCTCATAGAGCCAATATTAAGGATGATTATGACCGACTTCAAAATTGGGCTCTTGATAAAAAGAAGAGTGAAGCTCTAAGAGAATGGGTTGGTAGAAAGTTAGCCGAGACTTATATCCGTATCTCTGCTGAGTATAAAGAGTGTGTCTATCAGCAGGAGTGGATCAAATACTCTCAAAAGTAATGTGTTCCTTTTTTTTTCTTAATCTGAAATAATGAGCGTTAATTATACTTCCGATCCGGCCGCTGTTGATGATTTGGCGCGGAAATACTCTGAGTTAAAGGGTGAAATTGGTAAAGTGGTTATCGGGCAACAAGAGACCGTTCGAGATGTTCTCATTGCCATCTTTTCGCAAGGCCATGGCCTCTTGGTTGGGGTGCCTGGTTTAGCAAAAACGCTACTGGTTAATACCATTTCTCAGGTTCTGGGATTAAAATATAACCGCATTCAGTTTACTCCCGATCTTATGCCTAGTGATATATTAGGTACAGAGATATTGGATGAGAACAGGAAGTTTAGGTTTATTCAAGGTCCTGTCTTTTCCAATATTATCTTGGCTGATGAGATTAATAGGACACCTCCCAAGACACAAGCTGCTTTATTAGAGGCTATGCAGGAGCATGCCGTAACTGTTGCAGGTCAACGTTATCCTCTTGATGAACCCTTCTTTGTCTTGGCTACCCAAAATCCGATTGAGCAAGAAGGAACCTATCCTCTTCCTGAAGCGCAGCTTGACCGTTTCATGATGAATATCTGGCTTGACTACCCCTCTTTTGAGGAGGAACTTAGGGTGGTAAAAAACACCACTACTGAAAAGTCAGTTAAACCCAATATTGTTCTTAGTAAGGAAGAGATTATCTTCTTTCAGAATTTGGTTAGAAAGATACCTGTTCCCGATCCAGTTTTTGAGTATGCTGTTAAGCTAACTACAAGAACCCGGCCGGGAAGTAAAGAGGCACATGCTCTTTCTAATGAGTTCCTTTCATGGGGCGCTGGCCCTAGGGCTTCACAAAGTCTTATTCTTGGCGCAAAATGTCATGCTGCGCTTAATGGGAAATATTCGCCTGATATAGCCGACGTTAAAGCAATCGCCAAACCTGTACTGAGACATCGGTTAGTACGTAATTTTAAAGCAGAGGCGGAAGGCCTTAGAACGGATGATATTATAGAAAAACTTTTATAATCTTAAGTTTTCCTCTTAATTTTAGCCTGATAAAAGGATCTTTCCGTTAGAACGATCATTTATCAGGTTTTTTATTCTATTTAAATCAAGAATCAATGAAAAGACTGTTATCATTAATTATCATTTTAGGTATATCTGTTCCTTCCCTATTAGCTGATGAGGGCATGTGGTTGCCTCTGTTGCTTCAAAAGGTAAATGAGAAGAAGATGCAGCAGGCAGGTATGAAAATCACAGCGGAGGATATTTATAGCATAAATAAAAGTAGTTTAAAAGATGCTGTTATGATCTTTGGTGGAGGATGCACCGGAGAGTTAATATCGGGCGATGGCCTGTTAATTACTAATCATCATTGTGGTTATGGGGAGATTCAGGCTCATTCAAGTGTTGAACATGATTATCTCTCTGATGGTTTTTGGGCAATGAATCGAGAAGAAGAGCTTCCCAATCCGGGTCTCACCGTGTCTTTTATGAAGTCAATGGAAGATGTAACCTCTTTTGTCTTGAATGGCGTTAAAGCTTCGATGAATCAGAAGGAGAGGGAGACGCTACTTAGAAAGCGCATCAAGGTTTTAACTGATTCGTTGCACAAATCAAGTGGTTTGGAGGCGATTGTCGAGAAATACTATTATGGTAATCAATGGTTTGTTATTCTTTATGAGGATTTCAAAGATGTTAGACTCGTCGGGGCTCCTCCATCAAGTATAGGCAAGTTTGGTGGGGATACCGATAACTGGATGTGGCCAAGACATACCGGCGATTTTTCTCTTTTTAGGATATATGCAAATAAAGAGAACAAGCCGGCGGCGTATTCAAAAGATAATGTTCCTTATAAACCGGAACGTTTCTATACTATTAGTCTCAAAGGGGTGAATGAAGGAGATTTTACTATGGTCTATGGTTATCCTGGTCGCACTGAAGAGTACCTGCCATCGCAAGCCATTCGATTACAAGTTGACGAGGTTAATCCTATTAGAATTAGTCTTCGTGATAAACGATTGGATATAATGAATAGGTATGCTGCTATTAACGATACCATTAGAATACAATATGCTGCAAAAAATGCGGGTGTCGCAAATGGTTGGAAAAAATGGATAGGTGAAAGTAAAGGAATTAATCGGATGAATGGGGTGTCGAAAAAAGAGGCTTTTGAGGCACGATTTAATGAGTGGAGTGCAACCGCATCGGGTATGCCGTATAAAGAGGTTCTCAATGGATTTGAATCATTGTACAAGCCCTACAATTATTGGAAGAGGAGTGAGGTTTATTTCCAGGAAGCTGGCCTCTCTGCAGAGATTGTTCGATTGGCATTGCGCTTTAGAGGATTGGTTCAGATGAGTCAACAGAAGGATAGCTCTGATATAGCCATTAAACGGGAGGCTATTAAACTCAAACAATCATTGGATGAGTTTTATAAAGATTATTCGGTGGTTGTTGATAAGGATATCTTCATCTCTATGTTAGATAGCTATTATGCGGCCGGTAATTCAATTAGAATACCTGCTTATTTGGTCACATTGATGGATAAAGAGAAGGGAGCGAGTGCTAAACTTGTGGCTGATATGTTTGCCTCCTCTATTTTACCCTATAAGGATAAGACTTATGCCTTTTTGGATAATTACAAACGAAAAAGAGCAAAACAGATTGAGAAGGATCCGTTTTATCGGTTTGCCAAAGCTATGGTTGAGTTTAGTATTTCAGAACTACAGCCCATCACCGGCAAGTTTAATAGAGCTAATGATAGCTTAATGAGAATCTATATGGCAGGTCAGATGGAGATGCAGAAGGATCGTGATTTCTATCCAGACGCTAACTTCACTCTTCGTGTAGCTTATGGTAATGTTAAAGGATTTACGGCGGCTGATGCAAAGAACTATCGGTATTATACTACACTTGATGGAATAATGGAGAAAGGTGACATCGGAGCCTATGATTATGTTGTTGATCCTAAGCTACGTCAGTTGTGGCTTAATAAGGATTATGGTCAGTTTGCAGATAAGACCGGGGAGCTTAGAACCTGTTTTATTGCTACTAATCATACTACCGGAGGCAATTCAGGGAGCCCTGTCCTAGATGCCGAAGGTCGTCTTATTGGAGTTAATTTCGATAGATGCTGGGAAGGTACAATGAGTGATTTAATGTATGATCCGATGGTCTGTCGTAATATCGCTTTAGATATTCGTTATGCATTATTCATTATTGATCGTTTTGCTGGCGCTGGTCATTTACTGAAAGAGATGAGAATAGAGGAATAAACGATTAGGTTTATGCCGGATTACAGGGAAATCTTGTTTAAGGATAGATGGCTGTAATCCGGCATACTTATTTCTGGTCGGGTCGTCGGATGTTGTTTTGTTTCTAACTTTGTCTGCCTAAGTTAAGTGGCTTCAGATCGTGCCATGTGGTTCTCTTCGGCCATTACACCTTCTAATCTTAAAATTATCCTTTTATGAAAAATATATTCGTGAGTCTTAGCATTGTTTTGTTTTCATTTTTGGTTTTTTCATGTACGAGTTCCTCCACGGTTCAAAAAGCGTCTGCTAGTAATAAAAGCGAGGTGAGTGTTTCTAAAGAAATGGAGGAGGTTTTAGACCAAGAATCGAAAGATAGAATAGTGGAATTAGCAGAGAAGCGAATGGAATTGTATTGCAAGCTGATTAAGTCAGTCAATGAAAGCCCATCCACTGGAATATCTGCTCCTGAGCAACCAACAACAGCATCTCCAGATCTTACTGAGTTGGATCGGGAAATTGGAGTCTTTTGTAATACGCAGGCTCGACTGAATTATTATCAAAAAATCTGGTCTGAAATAGGGAATAGGGGATGCAAATAGACTGCAACTGATACCAACTTTAATCAGTTGATTAAAATGAAAATTGAGGATTAATACCCGTACGCCCTGCCCTCTATACGTGTGGCCACTACCTTGAAGGGTAATACCTCTCTAATCGCAGGCATACTGTATTTAAAATCTCGTTTAGCATACTTTCTCATCATTATATTGAGGGCGTCAATTCGTTCCTGTTCTTCATTAATAAAGGTAACTTTCCCATATAATAGCACACTACGGTATTTCATGCTCCAGGAACATGCCACCTGTTCATGCTGATATCTAAGCAGGTGGTCGGTACTGAAGGCCACACATACGTTAGGATTAAGATTTAGAGCGTTAATCTTCTTTCCTTCTTTTGCTCCATGCAAGTATAGAATCCCACTTTCATACCCAAAGTTCATTGGGATGACATAAGGCATGCCATCTGGGTCTATCATGGAGACGTAACAGACTTCGCATTTAGAGATTATCTCTAATATTTCATCTTGATTTTCAACAATTCTGTTTTTCATTTTCTACGTTTTTTTGTTCAAATGAAGTTCATCATAATGATTTAAGATCTTCATTCATGGGTTATTAGATCCAATAGAGATCGCTTTATAGAATAGAGGTTGCTTGATGTATCACCTTCTCCCGTCAAGAACCTTATTCAATGGTCGATTTTGTTCCTTCCGTCATTTTGTTTATCACAGAATTCGCCGCTGCATTAAGTAGAGAAAACAAGAGCGCTGGCCAAAATCCCTCTACAATAAATCCGTCAACAAGTTTTGAAGCCATGATGATGATTGCGGCATTGATAACTAATAGGAATAGTCCTAAGGTAAAAAAGGTTACAGGAATGGTAAATAGGATTAAGAGAGGCTTAACAATCGTGTTGAGCAGTGCTAATACAAACACCAGAATCATGGCACTCCAAAATCCAGATATTGAGACTCCGGGAATGATCTTAGATAAAAGCATCACAATCATTGCAGAGCCAAGAAAACGTATTATTGTCCTCATTGAGATATTTAAATAGTTAACGCCTAAAAAATAATGCATCAAAGTTAGCAGCAAACATCACTTCCGTCAAAACTGTTTTATCAGGATTTATGAAACTATAACGGATTCCTGTTGATAAAGGAACCTGAAAGCGAAATAGATGATAATCGCACCATAGCTCAGCACCATAACTACTTATACTGTAGTCTCTACCTCGATAATTTATATAGCTGGGATCATAGAATATTGCTCCATGAAGACGCTTAATATATAGTAGCATATTGCTGCCCCAATTGGGATATGCGATTGGGAACCGATAAGTAGATGTAAGATGAAGTGCCGCTCTATGGGGGACGTCAGCGATCCCTCTGGGCATCGATAGGATCAGGCTTAAGGGGTTATTGTCATTTTTCCCTCTAATTTCCAGTCCAAGAGAGATTCGAAGACCGGAATGTTGTGTTATTCCGGGTAACCATGCAGTTGATTGATATGCAATGCTCATGTATTGGTCGATCCGATCCTCCTCACACAGACGAACCTCAGTATAGATACCAAATCCTAAGCGCGGCTGTAGATCTAATGATGACATACGGGTCTGTCTGGTGAGATTCAAAATAAGACCAATTCGGGGGAAACGTTTGGAGATTTCTCTACTCGTGTCGTTCTCGATATAATTGACTTTAATACGATCAACTGTCCCTTCAAGAGTTGTGGTAAATCGTATAATTCGGTTGCTTTTTTCATAGACCAAAGGAATGGACGCTTTAAACGTTGCTGACAGGTTATTATAGTCCCCGATGATCTTATGAGAAGAACTTGTTAATAGCGCAATGTTCCCCATGGTATTATTTAGTTCAACAGACAAAACTGGAAAAAGTCCTGAGTATTCTATCTTAGAGTAGATCTTGTGTTTTCCTGGGCTATCCCTATATTCATATCCAAGAGAAGTCACCAATGTACCTAAGAGATTTTGCGAAAAGAGAGTGAGCCCGGGATAAACTTCGTTGTCATCAACTGAGATTGAAACAGGGGTCCAGCTATGAAAGATAAAGGGGTTAGATAGTTTAGAATACCTTTGGGTTGAACTTATTTGATTTGTGTTTTTCGGAGTTATAAAGTGGCTAAAATCCTCTTTGTAGTACTGTTTTAGCTTAAGATTTCTCTCCGTTAATGGGAATGGTGTATTGTTTTCAAATACGGTAGAGTCTTTTAATGCTCCCACTCTTGTCTCCCAACCATAGGGCGTGTAAGCACTGAAAAGGATATTCCCAGAACTGGTAAAAGAGGGCATGGAAGCTCCGAAAGCCCCTCGGGCAACAGGGGTAAGACGCTTGTTTTTTTTGTTAAATAGCGCGATAACCCCTTCGTTCTCGACCTGAGTTGTTACTAAACATTCCGTTTCAGATACAGCATAAGGGTCATCGAGAAGCATTTGAGTATCATCCGACAACCTGGTTATCTCACTATTAGTTAAATCGACTTCGTAAAGAGCCTTAGCGCTGCCTTCAAGAACAATACAAATCATAGATCTGTTTGATGCAAACACAGGTTTCATTGCCAGTTTCCCTTGAGGAAAACGGATAGTAGAGACCGCCATCTTTGAGCTTAAATTTCTTCTCTTTTTGGGATTAGATAGGTCAAAGACCAGAATACTTGAATGATCTGAGTTATTCCATTCAATGACTGCGAGCAAAGAACCATCGGCAGAGATGGTTGGGTTGTACCAAGAGGTTTTTGTGCTCAAACGTCTTTTTCTTTTATTATTTGCGTCATAGCACCAGAGCTCAGACCAAGAGCGATGGCTCCAACGGGAGGATTGGAGAAACTCAGTCCAATAGATCAATCCGTTATTTGCCGAGAGTGATGAGGGATCTATTCTGCCTACCAGAATCTTTCTATTTACTTTTAGAGTGGTATCCCAGATGATGATTTTATCTCTTTCCCCGGGAGCTCTTAGAAGAGCAGTAAATTGATCAGGTCTTAAGGATTTCGGATAGAGTAGTGAGCTCTCTTTTTTCAGTTTGGGAGAAATGCTCATTCCAGAAGCTTTGGCAACGGGAAGGGCTTTGAGGGAGTCGCACATTTTCTCGAAGATATCTTTAAGATTTGAGCCCGTTTTCTGTTTAACCGCATAAGATAATGCGGCAGGTCGCCATGCTTGTCGCCCAGAATATGTTATTGCTTCTGGCCAGATATTTTGATTGGAAAGACTTCGGGTATATATAACCATATGATACCCGAATTCGTAACTGTTTGCCTGTGTATTATTATAGGTTCCGAAGGCACATTGGTTATAAGAGAGCTTCTCTTTTCGGTGTAGCTGTGCCCGGAAGATATCTAGAAATAAGGGATCTCTGCCTCTACCTGCTTTTGATAGCATGGTTTCAGAGTAGACCGCATCTCCTTCCAAAAACCATGTAGGAAGGTGAAGACCGGCTACTGCACCTGGGACAACTTCTCCAAAAACCGACGACAATGTTCCTGTTAGGCCACTTTTTAGGGCATTTATTTGAAGAGCATGTCGGTATTCATGAACAACTAATTGGTCTGACCAAGGTTGTGCGTAGGTATCGAAGGGAGGTCGTGAGAAGAACTCTATTCTTCTTGGTGCCCAGGAGGTGACTCCATTGGAGATAGACGAGGAGGTATGAAGAAGAAATGGCAGATTAAGTTTAGGCCCCGGTAGTGCAAATTGCATCGAGTCGGAATAATAGATAAAAGAGTTAATAAATGATTTTGCAATTAAAGAGTCAGAATGGGGATAAACGATGGAGAAATCACTAGCCTTTTTCAAACTCCATTTTACCGATGAGGGGTCGATGCCACTGATGTAGAATTGGGAGAACGAATGCAATGTAGGCAGTAATAAGAAGAAGACAAGCCATCGTTTCTTCATTGGAGCATAAATTTTCGTTAAGATATAATTGTTAGATGAAAGGGTGAAACAAAAATTAAAATTGGTAACAATTCTTTATAAGAGCAGAAGGCTGTTTTCTTATCCCTTCAACGCTCTTTTATCTGTTATCGACAGCTGATATAAAGAAATCCCAGAGGCTATCGGCAGGCGGTTTTGCGATGACAGAGACCGGAGTTTTAAGGGTTGGGTGAATAAGAGTTACAGAACGGGCGTGGAGGTGAATAAAACCACCCTCGTTTGATCTTGGGAAACCATATTTAAGGTCTCCTTTGATTGGACAGCCAATAGAGGCCAGTTGAGCTCTGATTTGGTGGTGTCTACCGGTGAAAAGTTTGACTTCGATGAGGTGAAAACGATCGCTTGAAGCAATGAGTTTGTAAGCCAGCTCAGCTTTAAGGGAATTATTCTTCTCATAGTCGTAGCAATAAGACTTATTTTGTTTTTCGTTCCGTATCATCCAGGAGATGAGATGATCTTCCTCTTTAGGGGGTTTGTTTTTCACGACAGCCCAGTAGGTTTTATCAAATTGACGATCTCTGAGTTGTTCGTTAAGACGGGTAAGTCCTTTGCTTGTTCTTGCGAATACCACAGCACCGCTGACCGGTCGGTCGAGTCGATGAACTACCCCGATAAAAGCTTTTCCGGGTTTATTATATTTTTCAGCGATATAAGCGGCTACTTTTTCGCTAAGGGGTGTATCACCGGTTTTATCTCCTTGTACGATTTCTGATGGGAGTTTATTTATGATGATCAGGTGGTTATCTTCATAAAGAATGCGATCTGTCAGCGGGGAGGTATTGATCATTAGTATGATTCCCTTTCGTTGGGGAAGTTTTTAGTTTTTACATCGTTGATATATGACTGTACGGAGCCTTTAATCTCTTCATACAGGTTATGGTAACGTCGGAGGAAGCGAGGGGAGAAGCCATGGGTTATGCCTAACATATCATGAAGCACCAGAACCTGGCCATCGACGTGGTTTCCGGCACCAATTCCAATGGTAGGTATTTGCAGACCGGTACTAACTTGTTCGGCTAAGGTAGCAGGGATTTTCTCGAGCACAAGAGCAAATGATCCGCACTCTTCCAGTAGATGAGCATCTGCAATTAGTTTTTGAGCCTCTTTCTCCTCACGGGCTCTCACCGTGTAGGTCCCAAATTTATGGATGCTTTGAGGGGTTAACCCCAGATGCCCCATTACGGGGATACCGGCAGAGAGGATTCGTTCTATTGATTCCTGAATCTCTTTGCCTCCCTCAATCTTTATAGCGTTAGCACCCGACTCCTTCATTATACGGATAGCCGAATGTAGCGCCTCTTTGGAATTACCTTGGTAAGTTCCAAATGGTAGATCAACAACTACTAATGCTCTTTCAACGGCTCGTACCACTGAAGAGGCATGGTAGATCATCTCATTGAGGGTGATTGGAAGGGTTGATTTGTGTCCGGCCATTACATTGGATGCACTGTCTCCTACCAAAATTACATCAATACCAGCAGCATCAAGAATGGCGGCCATGCTATAATCATAGGCCGTTAACATAGAGATCTTCTCCTTACGGAGTTTCATCTCATGTAAAACATGGGTGGTGATACGGGTATATTTTTTCGGACTGCTCTTGTCGCCAGTTGGCTCCTGATCAGATACGGCTATGCTCATGTCTTTGAATTTATTAAACCAATGAAATCTTCTTTGGTCTTAATTATGGATGTTGCAAAATTACTCATGACAGGGATGAAAATCAAACTTGTTGTTAACTTTGCCGCTATTCAGCCTATTGCAATGTAAATTAGGTGAATTTACAGATGGTTGTTCTTCAGATATTGTTTACATTTGTGCTATACCTGTGAAAACCTGTACTGATTATAAATAAGCGATTAACTTAAGCTTTAGTCTATGAGAAACAGACTCATCCTTCTTCTGTCCGGATTGGCTTTTTTACTAAGTTCATGTAAGACCGATTTCGACCTAAATGCTGAATGGAAAGATATTACAATTGTATATGGCGTACTTGATCCCGGTAAGTCGGTTCAGCAAGTCCGTATTAATAAAGCGTTTCTTGGTGAAGGTAATGCTTTAGAATATGCAAAGATTGCTGATTCTATTCATTATGACACCGCAGTCATCAAAGCGGTCATAGAAGAGTATGTGAACAATGCTCTTACCAGAACGATTAAATTGATACCGGAATGGGTCGATCGAGATAAGGTAAATGTCGGCCCCTTCTATAATCCAGACTTCCCGAAAGTAATTGTTTACAAAACAGCCCCATACAACTGGTTCGCAATCTCTGGAAAGGATACTAGCTGGCTTAACCCTTCTGCCACATGTAAGATTATTATTACCAATAAGAAAAGTGGAAAGATTATCTCATCTGAAGCTCCTCTTGTAAGTGGAATTAAGTTGGTATCACCTGTATATAACTCTGCAAACCCCCAGCTAAGTGTGACCAATCAAGAGAATGTTAACTTCAGTCTGAAGTGGACTGCCGGAGATAATGGGAAAAGGTATAACACCACCATGCGCTTCTTCTATAAAGAGTATGTACCTGGTACCCTTGATACTACTCTCAAGTACGTTGATTATACTTTTGCAACGGTAAAACGCGATAAAACCGTTCAATCAACTACCCAACTAAGTGTTTCTGTTGCCGGCTCTAATTATTATGCATCACTTAAATCGCTCATCCCCTATAACCGCGATGTTCGTCGTATTCCCTATCGTATGAGCATTATGTTTTATGTCTTGGGTGAGGAGGCTAGTACCTATCTTGATGTTAATAATAATACTGGTGGTCTGGTAGAGGATAAAGTGGAATATACAAATATCGATAACGGCTATGGGATCTTTTCGGCTGAAATGTCTTTGAAATATACTTTCAAGATTTCCTCCACTATGCAGTATGAACTGCAAAGTTACTTTCAAAGTGTAGATGGCAGCTTTATTAAGCCTTAAACCTTCTTCCCTTCGGTTCCTCTTCGATTCCTCTTCGCTCTTTCTCCATATTGTTTGATTTATTTGCCAAAAAAAATCGTTGAAGAAGCGAAGTTATTAAGGAGTCTATTGGGCGGCTTAGTGGTTCGTTCGTTATCATGAAAGATAGATGGGATGATTGATCTCATCTATCTTTGTTTTTATACCGTAAGCTAGTGAGGTTACTTTGGAGTTCTTTTTTTCAACGCTCTTGGCAATTACAATGGAGAAGAAGCGAAGGGCGAGCGAAGGGCGAGCGGAGAGGTGGCAATATTTGCTTGGATATTACGTGTAAAAATGGCTGAATGAAGGTAGAAGCAGAGGAAATACTTATGTCTTTTTGTCATGTTTTTGTCATTGTTTATGGAAGAATACCCCAGAAGGAGGTCTTGGATATGCTTAGGTAAGGTATTGATAATATGTTGTTTATTGAAAATACTGATTAGAATGAGTTGTTTGAAGGCTAGTAATTGTTGGAGTAGGTGGCTTTTGGCATAATGATTGAGAACGCTCAGGCAGCGAATAAAAATAATAACAGACATAATATCTACTGAAATGGGTAAAATTATTGGAATCGACTTAGGAACCACCAACTCATGTGTTGCCGTAATGGAAGGTAACGAACCTGTTGTGATTCCCAACAGTGAAGGTAGAAGAACGACACCTTCAATTGTAGCATTTACAGAGAATGGGGAGAGAAAAGTGGGTGATCCTGCTAAACGTCAAGCAATCACCAATCCTCACAAGACCGTATATTCTATTAAACGTTTTATGGGTGAGAACTTTGACCGTGTTTCGGCTGAAGTATCAAGGGTTCCTTATAAAGTAACAAAAGGGGATAACAATACACCTCGAGTGGCTATTGATGATCGTCAATATACTCCTCAAGAGATTTCTGCTATGGTTCTTCAGAAGATGAAGAAGACTGCTGAAGATTATCTAGGGCAGGAGGTCACCGAAGCAGTTATCACAGTTCCCGCATATTTTAGTGATTCACAGCGTCAAGCTACAAAAGAGGCTGGTGAGATTGCTGGTTTAAAGGTAAGACGTATTATTAATGAACCGACTGCTGCTGCCTTGGCCTATGGTCTTGACAAGAAGCATCATGATATGAAGATTGCTGTTTATGACTTAGGAGGCGGTACATTTGATATCTCTATTCTTGAGTTGGGTGATGGCGTTTTTGAGGTAAAATCTACCAATGGTGATACCCACTTAGGGGGTGATGACTTTGACCAAGCCGTTATCAATTGGTTAGCTGATGAGTTTAAGAGTGATGAAGGTATTGATCTTCGTCGTGATGCTATGGCTTTGCAGCGTTTAAAGGAGGCTGCTGAGAAGGCTAAAATTGAGCTTTCCAGTTCAAATGAGACCGAGATTAATCTTCCTTATATCATGCCGGTTGATGGCGTACCTAAACATTTGGTTCGTAAGTTGACTCGTGCAAAATTTGAGATGTTGATTGATGATTTGGTTAAACGTACTATTGAGCCTTGTCGTAAGGCGCTTCAGGATGCTAACCTTCAGTCTTCAGATATTGATGAGGTCATTCTGGTTGGAGGTTCAACGCGTGTTCCAATCATTCAAAAGGTTGTAGAAGATTTCTTCCGTAAATCTCCTTCAAAGGGGGTTAATCCCGATGAAGTAGTAGCTGTGGGTGCTGCCATTCAGGGTGGCGTTCTGACAGGTGAAGTTAAAGATGTATTACTTCTTGATGTAACACCTCTGTCATTAGGTATCGAGACTTTAGGTGGAGTAATGACCCGTCTCATCGAATCAAACACCACCATCCCTACCCGTAAATCGGAGACCTTCTCTACCGCCAGTGATAATCAACCGTCTGTTGAGATTCATATCCTGCAAGGCGAACGTCCGATGGCTAATCAGAACAAGAGTTTAGGCCGTTTCCACCTCGATGGAATTCCTCCTGCCCCACGTGGTGTCCCTCAGATTGAAGTTACTTTTGATATTGATGCAAATGGTATTCTACATGTTAGCGCAAAAGATAAAGCAACAGGCAAATCGCAGCAAATCCGTATTGAGGCTTCTTCTGGTTTGACGGATGAAGAGATCAAGAGAATGAAGGCAGAAGCGGAAGCTAATGCTGATGCCGATAAAAAGGCAAAAGAACAGATCGACAAGCTCAACTCGGCTGATAGCCTGATCTTCCAGACTGAAAAGCAGTTGAAGGAGTATGGTGATAAGCTCCCTGCTGACAAGAAGGGTGCCATTGAAAGCGCATTAGAACGTCTAAAAAGTGCACACAAGGCTCAGGATATTGCAGGTATAGATGCTGCAATGGAAGCTCTAAATCAAGCATGGCAAGCTGCAAGCCAAGACATGTACAATGCAACTAATCAACAAGGTGGCCAGCCTGATCCTAATGCTGGCAACCAACAGAATAACAATGGCGGCAAGGATGGCGCTGTTGAAGATGCTGACTTTGAAGAGGTGAAGTAACTTCATTAGAGATAATAGCTAAAAACGAGGATATCCCAAAAGGGTACCCTCGTTTTATTTTTATGGCATGAGGCTAATTAACAAAAGTTGGTAATGTTTGCCTGGATTCTTTATCAATGCCTATCCTCGATTAATTACATTCGTTTGGATTCTTGGCTATGATATATCCTATATGAAAAACGGATAGTTCAATTGCCGGTTGACTCAATTTCAATTGGATCATAGATCGGTAGCTAAAATATAGAAAGAGACCAAAGGAAAAGATTGGTATTATGACTTGAATAACAATCTGTAAAAGCATGGGTCTATCCAAATGGGTAAACTTCATTAAACTTACCTATGATTATCAAAAAATATAACAATTAAACTAATTGACTAAAGTGCAAGAGTGTAGTTGAGTATCCCAAGGAACTGTGCCGAAATGGAGCAGAATAGAAAATCGGAATGGATTGAAAAAGGCTGGACAGCTAAACGTGAACTGGCAAAAATCAACTATCACAAATACACTGATGCTATAAAAAAGGATTCAACAATTAGTAAAATATAGCAATTGTTACAGCATTATTGTCCCAAAGGAGTAGAGTTTGTTCTGGGGGGGGGGAGTTATTACATCGATAATAAAAAAAATCCGGATCAGCTCCCGCTTCTCCGGATAATAATATGAGTGTACCGACAGCAACTTAATTCAACATTTAAGGTCACACTCATTAGCTATTTTAAAACAAGTAAAAGGAAGCCTTATATACGTCCCGTATTTCAGGCTTCGGTACTTTAGGTTTTCATCGCTTTTACTGACTCTTATATGCCTGCAGATTGATAAATGTCTCTCTGTACTCATATTTGAGAATCAGAACGAGAATTCAAATATACAAACATATTGTTTATTCTATACAAATTTTTTTGGTTTTTATGTAGTCATATCGAATTAGATGATATAGATGAAGCAAATGGTTCTTTTTGTGGGACTAGTGTTTCTGTTTTTGATTGTTTGATTGGGGCAATTTTATTTATCAAAAAGGAATATTATTATCTAAGAATCCATTTTAATAGTTTAAAATGTTTAAATGGCACATATTTGAAAGGTAAGTCGATCCATGTCGGTGTAGATACAATGGCTCGTGAATTACTGAAAGCTAAGAAACTATTTTGACCATGATATTTACCCAGGCCACTATTACCCACTCCTCCAAATGGGAGATGATGGTTGGCAACATGCAAAAGGGTATCGTTAATACAGCCGCCACCTGAGGTGGTTTTAATGAGTACCTTATTGGCATTTGCGTTTTTCCCGAAATAATAGAAAGCCAATGGTTTTTCGTGAGTGTTTACGTATGAGATAACCTCATCCATTTCACTAAAGGTCATAACAGGTAAAATGGGACCAAAAATCTCTTCCTGCATTATAGGGTCATCAGGTTTTATATTGTCAATGATTGTTGGCGCAATGAATTTTTCGTTACGATCATATTCCCCACCGGTAATAATGGTTCCATGATCTAGAAGTTTGATCAGTCGTATCATAGCTCGATCACTAACAATACGCGGGTAAAACCGGCTCGTTTTGATTTCTGTTCCATACATTAATGTGATACTTTGAACTATGAGATTTAGTAACTCTTCCTTTATTTTTTCGTGAACAAAGAGGTAGTCAGGGGCTATACAGGTTTGTCCTGCGTTGATCATCTTTCCCCATGCAATTCGTTTAGCGGCAACTTTGAGATTAGCATCCTTATCAACGATACAGGGGCTTTTACCACCGAGTTCGAGAACAACAGGGGTTAAAAATTCTGATGCCGCTTTCATGACGATTTTTCCAAGTGCGGGGCTTCCAGTAAAAAAGATGATATCGAATGGTTTAGTGAGAAGAAATGAGTTAACCTCTCGTCGACCTTGAATTAAAGTGATATAGTTTGAAGGGAAGGCCTCAGTTATTAACTCCTGCATGATCTTTGATATTTCCGGAGCATCAGGAGATGGTTTTAAGAAGGCGCAACATCCTGACGAAATAGCTCCAATTAAAGGATTAAAAAGAAGTTGGAAGGGATAATTCCAAGGGGCTATTATTAAGGCGACTCCTAAAGGCTCATAAATGATACGACTTGATGAGGGAATAAGGTGTAACGGGGTAGAAACCTTTTTAGGTTGGCTCCACCGTTTTAGATGATCTATGTGGTTGTCAATTTCTCCTAATACAATACTGATCTCGGTGAGGTAAGCCTCTTCTGGAGATTTATGTAAGTCAACCCAAAGAGCCTCTTCAATCTTGTGTTGATACTTGATGATAAAGCTCTTTAGGGTTTTTAGTTGTTCCAGTCTGAAAGAGATGTTTTTTGTCTTATTTGTAGAAAAAAAGGCTTTTTGATTCAGTAATCTTTCGTTAATCGTCTCTTCTGGGTTGTTAAGCATGATGTGTGGGTGTTTCTTTACAGATATTTAAGCATCAATTAGCAAAGGTATCGTGTAATAGTTGGATAGTCAAGGTTAAGATACCTTTAATGAACGATTTCGGATGCGGAGTTACCTTGGGTTATGATCAAATTGGATGTGATTTTAATCATAACATTTTGTGGAGGTTGGCATGATGAGATAAATAGCTATTTAGAGAAGATTAACAAAGATGCATGAAATCAGCGAAGTAGTTTATTAGACTGAATAATTTGTGGGAAATGTAAAGAAATTGTGAAGTCATTGCTTGCAGAAATCAGATCTCTTTTTTACCTTTGCAGCATCAATCGAATGCGGAAATAGCTCAGTTGGTAGAGCACGACCTT
>CAYUII010000024.1:0-59684 GCA_964444785.1 uncultured Bacteroidales bacterium
ACTCTAAGAATCAATCATGTATAAATATCTTTGAATTTTTGTCATGTACTTAGGTTTTAGACACAATGCTTCGGTTTAGAATCATATAATTATCAACTTCATACTCTCAGAATTAGTATCTAAAACAAATTGGAGCACTCCTGAATTTGTAAAAAACTTAAATTTGCAAATCAAATGAAACCAATCCAATAAGCCATATGCTTTTTAATTCATACGAATTTCTGATATTCTTTCCGTTGGTGACCATTCTATTCTATCTGCTTCCTTATAAGTATAGATGGCTACATCTCTTAGCGGCAAGTTGCTACTTTTACATGTTCTTCATCCCTCAGTATATCTTAATTCTCTTAGTAACGATTATCATTGATTATGCTGCTGGGATATTTATCGAAAAAGAGACCAATCTAAAGCGACGAAAAACGTGGTTAGTGGTTAGTATTATTTCAACTGTTTCTGTGCTCTTTATCTTTAAGTACTTCAATTTTTTCAATCAAAACATCCTTGAACTTAGTCATATTCTTGGGTTCTACTATCCTGAAAAGTTTATATCCATTGCGTTGCCAATTGGATTGTCATTCCATACATTCCAAAGCCTCAGTTATGTCATTGAAGTGTACAGAGGCAAACAGAAAGCAGAAAAGCATTTTGGTATTTACTCTCTCTATGTCATGTTCTATCCTCAGCTAGTTACTGGACCAATTGAGCGGCCTCAGAACCTTTTAAGACAACTTAGAGAGATCCAAAAGTTTGACTACAGCAATCTTAAAGATGGACTCCGTTTGATCATTTGGGGCTTATTTGTAAAAATGGTCATAGCTGATAACCTAGGTAGTTATGTTGATCAGATCTATAACAACCCAACTGAGCATAGTAGTTTAAGTATTGCCATCGGTTTAATTTTCTACTCCTTCCAAATTTATGGGGATTTCTTTGGTTACTCTACCATTGCCATTGGATGTGCCAAAGCAATGGGTTTTAACTTGATTGACAACTTTAAAAACCCATATCATTCACAAAGTATTTCTGAATTCTGGCAGAGATGGCATATCTCACTATCGACTTGGTTTCGAGACTATGTGTACTTTTCATTAGGTGGAAATAGAGTGAAGATTAGTCGGTGGATGATAAATATCATCATCGTATTTGCACTTTCGGGTCTCTGGCATGGTGCAAACTGGACATTTGTGGCTTGGGGATTAGCTCATGGGTTGCTCTATATCCTCGAAACATTAATTAATAAGATACTACCTCAAAATGGTAATCCCAGTCGTCTTTTTACAACGATAAAAAAGAGCATTTTAATTTTTAAGAACTTCATTTTTGTAACCCTTATCTGGGTTCTATTCCGCTCTGTTGATATTGCTCATGTAAAAAACATCTTTACTTCATTAGTTAACAACATTAATGTTCAGGATAATTTTACAGTAAAGCCGATACACTGGTTCTTTCTAGTATTCTTCTTGGTAATTGATAACTTCCTTAAAGACACGAGATTTGACAAATGGACAAGCAACATTCCGCTTTTAGCCAGATGGTCAGTCTATCTGTTGCTTATATATTTCACAATAACTTTCTCAAGTGTCGTTAGCTATCCATTCATTTATTTTCAATTCTAAGAACTATGAAGTTGAAAAATAAAATACTTTTCTCTGTTGCAGCACTGATAGGCTCACTGGTTGTAATGAATTTCGTCTATTCGATAACCACCGCAGAACAAGATAAAATCGACAACTCGCCAATCTATTCTGTAGTTCAAACAGGCCTTAAAAAGAATCCGGAAATCATTTACTTAGGTGAATCATCTAATATAACCTACCGTGATAACGATCTTGACAAACGGCCCATCAGTGGTATACTCAAAGACTTCTATCCAGACTTAGAAATTGGCAACCTCACAAAAGAAGCTTCTCACGCTAGAGTCTATTACTATATGCTCAAGCAAATCCCAGAAAAAAATAGTGTAAAAACAGTCATAGTCACCCTTAACTTCCGATCCTTTGATGCTGATTGGATTAACTCAAAATTAGAGAATGCCATCAGTAAAGGCTTGGTTATGGTTAGCGATGGGCCTGTTCTTTACAATAGATTTCGCCTAGGCTTTAAGGCTTTCGAACATAAAACAGACCGAGAAAGAAATAGAAAGATCAAGTCGATTTGGAAAAAAGATATTCTAGAGATCCCAGCAAACCTACCATATAAGACCACAGCTCAATGGGATTCAACGATGGCCTATACAGGTATCAAAAACCCCGATGGGTCACTAAATGAAAAAGCTACCCAACTCGCATGTAACTTTATTAAAAACTTTGCCTTCTTAATTGACACCACTTCAAACCCTCGAATTCGTGACTTTGATAATATCGTGGAGTTAGCAAGAAAAAGAGGGTGGAATTTGGTCTTTAACCTTATGGCTGAGAACGTCGAATTAGCCAACACTCTTGTTGGAAAAGAGCTTACTGATCTGATGTTAAAAAACAAAGAGCTTATTAAAGCAAGATATGAAAAGAAAGGAGTAACTATTGTCGACAATTTCACTATTGTCGCCGATAAAGAGTTCATAGATCGCGACTGGCCAACGGAACATTACGCCGAAACTGGCAGAAAACAAATTGCCAAAAATGTTGCTTTGGCAATCAAAAAGTTCCACTCAAAATCATTTCAAGAAAAAGATGAAAACAGCTTGGCCTTCTCCTTTAAAAATGACTGCGAAGGCGAGGTAATCTGGGCTCAAATGCAAACCCTATCAGAAGACAAAGCCTACTCTGGCGACAAGAGTAGTAAAGTCACAAAAGAAAACCCCTACAGTGTTGGATTAGAATACCCCGTTAATCAGCTAGCCGATAGTATCGCTACGCTTCAATTCAATGCGATGATTTTTAGAAATACAGGAAATAAAAACGCAAAACTCGTGATCGACCTAATCCCCCAAAACGAAGCACTGCAACGAATTTGGATCGGCGTTTCATTAGAGGAACTTAAGATAACCCCAGGGTCTTGGACTAAACTGTCGTATCCTTTTAATCTACCAGCCAATTACAAAGAATACCAACTAATTAAAGCTTTTATTCTTAATGAAGAGACCACCCCAGTTTATGTCGATGATATTTTTATCGATCTAATCCCTATATCTAAAGCGGCAAAATAGCAACTGGAGGAGAAACGGGAATCAAGAAAATGTGATAGTCATTCCTGATTAACCTCTCTTCAAATAAATTGATTACGCATGGATAATAAATAGATCCTCCTTTATATTTTAATTAAAAAGCCATTACTCTTTATCAAGTAATGGCTTTTTCTCATTTAACAAATACTCTCATTAAAATCCAGTCAGTCTATCTTACACTATACTTAACTTTTAAATCATCCATATAAAACTCAGAACCATCTTTATTCCAGAAGTAAAGTTTGACTTTCAACTTCTCTCCTTTAAGATCTGGCGGTAATTCGAACACCTTAAAATAGATCAAGTTGTTCCAGACTGCATTCCCGATAGGAGAGTTATTTAAAGCCTTGAACATACTTTTATCATAAACCAGACTATTTCCATTCTCATCAGCAATTTCAACAATCACCTTCGCTAAGTCTTTACCAAAATCAACTACATACATCTTACTAGAAAGACTAATCTCAATTGAGGCTGTGGTGGACGGAATCGACACGTCATCCGTTATAAACCCAAACTCAACATTTTTCTGCAAATGATAAGACTGTTTTCCGGAGACCGATTTCTCATCACTAAGCTTATCAAAATAGGGAAGCTTGCTATCCGTACTATCATAGTTATAATCGGCTGAGTAAATGATCTTGGAACCACCCTCTTTTGACTCCTCCTTCATTAGTTTATTCTCATTGCAGACATATTGGCTCAACAACTTAAATGACTCTCTACCATCAATTAAATAAGCAAGCTCCTCTTTGTTTTCCTTTGGTGTTAAAGTCAAATCAGCGTTTAAAGTAAAAAGACTATTATCCATTACAAACAGGTCTTTACTTAAATACTCATTAACTGAGCGATTATTCAACATAAAAGGAATCTCATGGATATTCCTAAATTCTTTATTCACATCCAAACCATCTCCAAGAAATGCGCTTTCATCACTCGAAATAATTCCTCCATTATCTCTTAAATAAGCTAACAAACTTGGTACGATATCCCAATGAGAGTTAACCGCTTTAAACTCTTGTCCCCTCTTTAACAAAGGGCTATATATAATCAATGGGACATGGTATTTATTGAGAAATGATTTGGCGGCACTATAATCAGAAGAATGATCACCCGTTATGACAAAGATCGTATTCTCATAACCGGGTTTCTTAGAGTACATCTCAATAAGTTTTTTAATACACTGATCTGTGTAACTCACTGCAGAAAAATAACCTTTTCCCATAGCTAAGATATTCTTTTCTTCTCCAGTAAACTTAGGTAATAGACTCTCTATCTTGTTACGATAAGCCTCGTTCCCATAAAAATCAAATGGATCATGTGTCGAAAGAGTTAAATAGAAATCCATTCTAGGTGAATTCCAATACTGCTCAGTCATTGCAGAAATAGCCTTTGTAAACAAAACAGAATCATGAAAACCCCATTGATTAAACTCTTCTTTTGGTGTCTCCTTTGGATTAAGAAAAGGATTAGGCAACAACCGATCAAACCGATTCCTCTTGATAAAAGCATCCATATCTTGAAACTCGGGATATCCGCCATAATTAAAAGTCAATCGATAACCATTCTCTTTTAATCGGGTCATGATAGACTCATGGCGTGGCATCGTCTCCCTCAATTTAAGAAAGCCCTCCTTACCAAAAGGTAATGAACCCAGCAAACCAGGTAATACACCAAAAGTTCGTTGAGAGGTAGCCAAAGTATTGGGCCAATACAATGAGTGATTAATCAATGAATCTAAATAGGGTGAGACTCCTTTGAAACGGGCATTGGGGCCACAAACATCAGAGCCTAAACTCTCAACTACAATGAAAACAATATTAGGCTTTGCCGTTGGCTTATTAAAAAACGGGCCTAAGACATCTTGATATTTATCAATATGCCAAAATGGATACTTACTTGCCACAAAGAGTTTCTCACTTCCTTGCTTATATCTTTTAAAAGCTTTTACAACCGATTCGTTACTGGCATTATACTCATTATTAACGGTCAATCGGGTAAAGCAAGATGAAACAAACAGATGAAGTTTATTCACACTTCCAAAATAGGTACTTTCATCTTTAGCATCAGCGGGTTTCTGAATTAATGAAACTGAACTAACAAAAAGTAGAAGCCCGGTACCAATAACAACCCAACCTGCCATAAAATTTTTACCAACGCGAATCCATTTAAACAGAAGAATCAAAAGACAAATAACAACACCAAACAGAATAAAATCGTGTCCAGATGGGAAGCCACTACTGCCTGCTATTGCAAAAGATTCTGCAATAGTATAACTAAACAAGGAATGATCTAAAGGAACTCTTGAATAGAAAAAATACCCCATTAATAAGGTAGAACCCAATGCATACAACAGCACAACCATATAGTTAATGATTGTACCTAAAGACTTGCTGAAAAAAGTCGAGATAACAAATGCCAAATACCAGAAAAGGGAAAAAACAACCAGTGCTATGGTGTCATAGGATAAGACTACTGCATAGAAATCCATAAAATCAACAGCAACTAGGGCTCCCAGATACTTTCCAAATAAAAACTCGACTAAACGCATCACAAAATGGAAAACAACCAAAACCCAGAAAAACCTAAGCCATTGAAAACTTCCTATTATAATCTTACTATGAAATTTCTCATAAAACCTCATCCCTTTTAGCTGTATAAGAAAATCGCTGGTCTTTGACCTAAAATAATCCATTAAAATTTTAACCCCGACTGAAAGAATTAAAATAGTAGCAAAGTAAAAGAGGCCTATAAGAATCGTATAAAAAGGGTTCGTAAAACTATTGGCTAAACTCACAAAAGGATATCTAATAAATCCATGAATAGCAAACAAGTACATTGAAACGCTACCCAAAAAAACAAAGAAACGTCCTAACCCTTGGTTCTCTTGAACCTTTATTCCCTTTGCCCATAAAAGCATTACAAGGAATAATGAAAACCCAATAAAACTGAATGGCCATAAAAACTCAACATAATTTCCGCTATAAACAAGACCAATTGCTACAATCAACATCCAGCCTGGAATCTTTATTGTAGATCGGGAAGCCAACCACATCCCCAGTAAAAATTCAGGCAAATGGCCAAAAACCGTAGCCATTAAATTAATATTAATCCCTTCAAACAACGGTAATAATCCATAAAACAGGAGATATGATACTATCCCAAGTATCAAGAGTCCTTTGGTATGATACTTATCAAGAATATAATAAAGAAGAGGAAAAATAAGATAGAATTGAAAGATCAACCCAAAAAACCACCAAGGCCCATTAATTGCGAAGAGCTGCCCCGGTACTATTGAATTAATCATTAGAAAATAGTAGCCAAATGACTTGAACCACTCTGAGCCAGGCAAAGCTTTATCAGCATAAAAGGTAAAGAATAAAGCTACAACAAAGGAAATAAACAGGAGGGAGTATAACTTTACCATCCGAGAAGAAAGGCTAAACTGAGCCCAACTCTCTCCTCTTTTCTGCATCTGCCTAACTAAACCATACCCACTTAACACGATAAACAGTTGAACCCCATAATGGCCAAAAAATGAAAAAAGAATATTTATAAATTCTAAAGGTGAGGCTCCTAATAATCGACCAATTGAATGTACCCTTGACAGAGCAAAATCAAATTCATTCTCACCTGTATTTGGAGCTACCCAATGATAATAATTATGAAAGATGATCATTAAAATACCAATCCCTTTCAAATAACTAGTTCCTTCAGGCAAGAGTGTCTTTATGGCTGTCCCTTCTTTCAAATAACGTGAGACACCTAATAGTATTTTCTTCATTCCTTTTAAATTATACGCCTTAGAAAGTATATTTTGTCAATTCAACCTGTAGTCGTGTCATCAATCGAGAATCTCCGAGCTCTATCTTTTTCGAATAGAAACAGAGAGATCATCATACCACATAGTAGCCTTAGAGGTATTCCAGAAATAGATTTTAATGCTCCCACCATTGAACCCCTCTAGGACAGTAGGATCAAAGGGTAACGTAAAACTCATCGGAACCCATCGTTTTAAAGGAGGAATAAGTCCTGATGGTAATTTAACCTGATCAGACTTATATAGTATAGATTTCCCATCCTTTCCACTTATACTATAGACCAATGAAGGGGTTTTCCCTCCTGGTGCTTCATCTACCTTTACCATTAAATCTATCCTAACCGACAAGGCCTTGATATCAGCCGGTAATTCTGTCTCCTCCAAAATATCGCAAAACTCGACGCCAGGTACGATTGCCTGAGCACTGTCTCCAGAAAACCTATACTGAGAAGTCATATGAAGTCTGTATGCTACCGGAGAATTTCTTTCAAAGTCAACATTTCTTGATAAGAATGTCTGGCTATATAGGGGCTTTTCAAAATTTTGAACCGGAATTAATGCATTATAATCACGTACAAACCTTATTAATGATAAAAGATCTTGCTGGCCTTGCTTCATTCGCTCAAGAACCTTTAAATCAACAACGGCGCCAACAATTCCACTCTGCTCCATCTGATATAACTGCTGATCATCAACAATTCTCTCGCCCTCCATATAATAACACTCTTCAGGCGTATAACCTTGAAGAAGTGTAATACTGATTGATCTATCTATTCCAGAACAATTGACAACCCTGCCCATCCAGTGATTATCGCTTGGTATGCGAATTGAATAATTGGATTCTAGTAGCCTTTCTATAGTTGGGATAATATCGGTTGTAGTTGTAACGGATTTGATCTTACGTGGGGTTTTAATCAACGGAGACCAGATAACACAGGGTACATGGAATTTATCAACTAAATCAAATGCTTTTCCTTGACTCCCCTTTCCAGTACCAACAATGACAAACATTGTATTTTTAAAGGTAGAATTGACGTTAAATTTGTGAATCAACATTGAGATAATCTTATCCATCCCAGTGTTTGAATAAACAACATCAGGAGAATCCTTGAGCTCGGTAATAAACGGAGGCGCAATATACTTGTCCGATCTTCGGGTAAAGACTGGTAATCCAAACGACTTAGCAAAATCATTTCCAATTAGCACGAGATCAATCAAGGGATTTCCCGGTTTTAATCCATTATTTAAAGCATAAACACCGTTGATCATCTTCATCGAATCTAAGCTCTCAGAGTATTGTTGAACAACTCCCTCATTTTTAAGATACCCTTTTAATTCAACACCCATCGGATAGCCAAAATTAAACAGCCTTGATTGGTATCCAGCTCTTCCAAGTCTGGAAAATAGACTCTGGTAATCAGGCATAGTAGCACCTTTCATTAAAAATCCATCATCAGGAACTATCAATGAAGAGAATAATGAGCTAACAAACTCCTGTCGGTCTAAAGTCACTGAATAGGTTCTAGGCAAGTTAATACCATGGCTTGATAACGAATCCAAAAAAGGTGTTAGGGATATTTTCAGGGCATTATCACCTGAATAGTCAGAGGTAAGTCCTTCACAAACTACAAAAACCAGATGAGGGGATATTGAATCTTCACTAAAACAAGATGAAAGTCCAGTGCCCGACTCATTATTCCGCCAAAAGGGAAAAGCATCAGACGACCAGCCCATGGTCGGATTAAGATCATGAAATCGCTTCGATGACTTTAAAAATTCCTTATCATTAAGAATCGTCAGCTTATCACTACTATATCTGAAAAGCGATAACAGACCATTGCCAATCCTGCTTTCAGTAAAGACTTTGCCTGATGGTGTCAACAAAACTCCATCAGAGGTACCAAAAGAAACACCAGTTAACAGAATCAAACTCGATAATAATAATAATGAAGAGACCAACCTATAAGGAATTCTAATCTTAATCCTGCTATAAACCATAACGATCCCGAAGCAGATAAAAAGAATTATCATATATGAACCAGAAGATGCAGTTAAAGCAGATTCAAGCCGGCGCCACAAGAATTGACCATTGCCAAAAAATAAAACCCATGACTCCATTCCAGAAAAAGAGTACCAGGTTGACAGCATTAATGCGAATAAACTGGTAAAAAGGACAAAAATCCTTGAAAGAGCAACAGCCACACGATCAGAGAAATAAAATATCAACCTAAAAACAAAAAAACCAAACAACAACCACCATGACCATAAAATCAAATCATTTCCAAAACCTTGCAATAAAGCTACACCCCAAAAACTAGGAAGACTTGTTTCCGGATAAAAAAGAAATAGGTCACTAAGCCTAATTAATACTAGAATGAATAACATCAGTAGGGCTTCTCTTCCCCAATGTCGAATAGCATCCTGACAAAAAAGCCGACTTAAAAAACGAGTAGCATTTATACTGGAAATTTTAATATTTATCAATACAGAACCCGCATTGACTATGGCTAGTCCCATAAAACTCGTCAAAACCAATAACAACAAATAGAGTAACAAACTACCTCCTTCAACTCGCCCAACGGAGACAGCAAACATAAAAAAAGGCACTATTACTACTAATGCTAGTAAACTTCCAGCAATATTAATCAATAGATTTCTATAGACGATGCTTCCATTATTTGAAGTTAAAAATGGAAACAAAATCATCGAAAACGACAAAAACCATAAAAACCTCGACCACTCATAAAATGGGGTGAGAATAAAGAATAATATCCCAATAATAGAAACTATTGCACGAAACCGCTTACTTAAATCAAGGGTGCTCCAGATTCCCATCGCAAACATCGGCAAATAGCCAAGAAAGAGAGTATAAACACGAAGCCCCGACAAGAAAAAGTCGTCTTTTAAAAAGAGGTATAATGAATAGATTAAGAGTATTGGAAAAAGAAGGAAGAGTCCATTTCCTCTCAGAGTAAGTTTCTGTAAAAAAGGGTAAAAGAGCAATAGTTGAACAAAAATCGAAAAAAGGTAGAAAAAACCACCATTCAAATCGGCTTCATGGGGCACAAAAACAAAGACAAAAAAGAAGAGCCTAAAGAAAGCATCTCCCTCAAATAACTTCGCAGTAGGGCCAAAAACAACATAGGTTGTAACAGTATAAAGGAAAAGAGTAACGAGCCAAAGGCCTAAAAAATGCTTAAACAGAGTAACAGCAACATCGCAAGACTTCAAATGAGAGCCCTTCTGGTAAAGAGCCATCAGTCGTCCTGCACCAAAAAAAAGCAATGAAAAACCAATTCCACTAAGAAAAAGCAAAAGCCATTCACTCCAATGAGACTCAACAACCGAGATGATTCCATATTCCATTCCCCCACCGAAGAAGCTAAGATTACTAAAGGAGAAACGACTATTCTCTTCTAAAAACAGTCCCGAAGAGATCAAAAAAACATAGGTATAAACAAGGAGAAAAAGAATAATAGAAATTGTTGTTAGCTTAAACGTAAAATTTCTTCTCATGCGATATTGGTTTGATTCGATCCGATTTCGTCATAGCCAGCCCCCACTTCATCTTAGTGGCTAATGCTAGAACTCATCTTGGTAAGTCTGTTCATTCGTTTCATCTTCAGCACCAGAGCAATTTAGGTCATACGGGAGCGGACGAGAAGGTCTGATAAAATCACCTTTTAAGATATTTATCGAAGGATCATTATAAACACTCTGCATGTAGTATGCCCAAATAGGGAGCGCCATACTAGCCCCTTGTCCGAGGGTTATACTTCTAAAATGAATACTTCTTAGCTCACCGCCCACCCAGACTCCGGTAGTAACATCAGGAGTAATCCCAATAAACCATCCATCGCTTTGATTCTGTGTGGTTCCTGTTTTTCCCGCAATTGGATAGTTTAAACCGAAACGATATCTAATACGAGCACCGGTTCCACTAGTAACGACCCCTTTCATTAATTCAAGCATAAGATATGCGGTCTCCTCATTCATAGCCTCCTCTCGGCGAGCCACAAAACGTTCAACTACATTACCATTTTTATCTTCGATGCGTTGCACAATGTTCGGTTCAACAAAGACCCCTTTATTGGCAAAGGTATTGAAAGCACCTGTCATTTCGTAAAGAGAGATTTCCGGAGTACCCAAGCAGATGCTAGGAACTGCCGGGATATCAGCTGTGATTCCCATCTTACGAGCGATTTTTATGACCGCCTCAGGGCTATACCGCTTCATTAAGTAAGCCGAGATATAGTTCACTGAGTTAGCTAATGCCCACTTTAGTGTGACCATTTGACCTTCTCTGGCGTCATCTGAATTTTCGGGACTCCAAATGGTACCATCGGGCATATCGAAGGCCACAGGGATATTAGGAACCTGAGTACAAGGAGAAAACTCCCCCTCTTGCATTGCCAGTGTGTATAAAAAAGGCTTAAAGGTTGAGCCAACTTGTCTTCTAGACATCTTCACATGGTCATACTGGAAATATTTATAATCAATTCCACCAACATAAGCCTTAACTGCACCGGTAGAAGTCTCCATTGACATCAGACCAGCATGTAGGAAAAAGAAACTGTATCTCAATGAGTCCCAAGGGGTCATAACAGTATCTATCTCTCCGCGATAAGAAAAGACTGTCATAGGCACAGGTGTGCGAAAAGCCTTCATGATGCTATCGCGGGAAACTCCGGCTCTCTTCATTCGTCCATAACGATCAGAGCGTTTCATGGCATCCTCCATAATCTTTTTGATATCAGAATCAGCAAGATCACGGCTAAATGGAGCATTTTTCACATCCTTCCAATGTTTAAAGAAAGCCGGCTGAAGGGTCTCCCCCATATGTTTTCTAACCGCCTTTTCTGCATATTCCTGCATACGGCTATCTATACTAGTATAGATTTTCAATCCATCTTTATAAAGATTATACGGAGAACCATCACTCTTAAAGTGAGTATTCGTCCACTCTTTAAGCTCTAAGCGAAGCAATTCACGTAAGTAGGTAGCTAACCCTTGAGTATGATCCATCTTACCATAACGAGACATATCAAGAGGTGTGGTCTGAAGAGAATCCCTTTTTGATTCATCAATATAGCCATATCTTTCCATCTGAGAGAAAACCAGGTTACGTCTCTCTTTCGCTCTATCCGGATGACGTATCGGGTTATACCAAGAAGGGGCATTTAGGATTGCAACCAGAAGAGCCGACTCTTCCGGATTAAGTTCATGGGGATACTTTCCAAAGTAAGTCTGAGCAGCAGATTTAATTCCATAAGCTTGACTACCAAAGTCAACAGTATTAAGATACATTGCCAGGATTTCATCCTTACTATAGTTCCGTTCCAATTTAACAGCAGTGACCCACTCTTTAAACTTTCTCAAAACCAACGAGAAGAAATTAAGATTTTCACCTCTAGGGTAGAGGTTCTTCGCTAGCTGCTGAGTCAGAGTAGACCCGCCACCTTTACTTCCACCCGTGATCAGGCCTGAGGCAACCCTGAATACGGCACGCATGTCGATCCCTGGATGTTTATAAAAACGAGCATCTTCAGTCGAAACCAAGGCATCAATAAGCGAAGGAGCCAACTCACTGTAATGGATATTCGACCTATTTTCAATATAATAAGTGCCAAGAACTTTTCCATCGGCAGAGATGATCTCCGAAGCCTGATTACTCCTGGGGTTTTCCAACTCCTCAAACGAAGGCATATCCCCTAGCAAACCAGCAGAAATCGCAGTAAAGAAGAGAAGAATAAAGACTATAAACCCAATAAAATATTGCCAGAAACGACGAATATTCATAGAGATATCTTCAGGATAAGACCCATCATTTTTAAACCAGTCTTTTATCCTTTCCCAAAGATCCTTTTCACCATTATTTTTTTTTGCCATAGCGCCAAACTGTTTTCACTTTCTTTTATTTACCGGCATTGGCCTTTTGAATTTTAATACCTATATCATGTATCCCTTTCAAAGCCTCATCTCGCATACCATGACCAACAATGAAACGGTAAGTCCCATTCATCGGAAACAATACATTATGTTTTAGTAAAAAACTACTAAACTTAATGCTGCCAAACCCCTCACCAAGCCATTTCCCTTCTGCAGAGGCCAAGGTCAGTTCTACGGTATCCCGAATCATCCGACCATCAGGAAATCGAGTATCCAAAAACAAAAACATATTACTGTAGGGATAATTTGACTCATTACGGGTAGTCACGAGAAAATCTACCGGTACTAATGAGTCTTTAACTTCATAAGAAAACCCAATGGTATCATTAATCTTCCAGCCCAAAGGATCTACTGAAGCCGTTTGCTCTGTTAATGTACTATCCTGACATGAACACAAAAGTAGTACCTGAACAAAAATAAAAATCAGACCTATAAAGCGTACCTTCATCGTAATTGATATTTCAGATAAACAGAATAAATCAAGTAATTATTGTTTATCCTGCTTATTATCTTTTGGGTTCTTTTCTATTTGTGGACGAGTTCTCACAGGGGAAGGAGAAGGTTTTGTCTCGACATTGACATCAAACGATTCTAGGTCATCAGGAATCTCATTACGCTTATTCCTTTTTATGATCTCCTTTACCACATCCAGATCAAGAGAGACAAAAGTACCTGGTGCTTCAAGATAGTTAAACCAAAGAAGTCTTTTGAATACATCAATTTTATTGCAATTAGCCAGACCTTTTCTTGTCTTTAAAACAATATCTCCGGTAGGAAACTCCTTCATCGCATCAACATAAGCATCCACCTCGTAGTTAAGGCAACATTTAAGTTTTCCACACTGACCAGCAAGTTTCTGAGGATTGGAGGATAATTGCTGTACTCTTGCTGCATGAGTCGAAACCGACCTAAATCGTGTCAGCCAAGTCGAACAACAAAGCTCTCTTCCACAACTACCTAACCCTCCTACCCGAGCTGCTTCCTGACGTATACCGATCTGTTTCATCTCAATCCTAACCTTGAACTGCTCGGCTAAAACTTTAATCAACTCACGGAAATCAACTCGCTCATCAGCGGTATAATAAAAGGTAGCCTTCGTCCCGTCACCCTGAAATTCAATGTCATTAACCTTCATATCCAAGGTAAGTTCACTTGCTATTTGCCGTGTCTTTACCAATGCCTCTTTTTCACGAGTTACTGAAGATACCCATTTTTCAATATCTGCCGGACGAGCCTTACGATAGATCTTACGTATACTCTCATCGCTTGTGGTGATCTTACGTGCCTCCATTTGAAGTCTGGCAGTCTCTCCAACAAGAGAAACTATACCTATATCATGCCCTGGGGTCGACTCTACAGCAACGATATCGCCAAGTTCAATATCTAACTCTGGTGGTATCTTAAAAAAGCCTTTCTTGCTGTTTTTAAATCTAACCTCACAACAATCAAACAGAACATATCCAGGAGGAATAGGAATGGAGTCCATATAATTCAAATCAGCTAACTTACTGCATCCATGACAGTAATGTTGCGCTTTGCTTGTATCTGTAGTCGGTTCATGCCGACAGCCTCGCGTAAAAAAAGGATTATTATAATCAGCCTGAGGATTACTCATCGGTATATATAGAGGTAATTATTTGTTAATCTATCCGTATTCGATAACCTACAAATATACGGCATTACATTGATTTAGTCACCCCTTTTTCATAACTCATTCTACCTAAGACCTCTCCCTTACCCCTTCGCTTCTTCTCCATACATGATCTCTTTTAGAATGGATGAATCGGAAAAGGAAACCCATTTGTTTCATACTTAATCCAATCTTCCAATGCCCTGATTAAACTTTAATAAGATTGAAAAATTAACGAGGATCATCATTAATACCATAATGGTTAAAAGAAATGTAAATACAATCATCCCATCAATCACAAAAAAAACTGGTAATCGACATGGAGAAGAAGCGAAGAAGAAACGAAGAAGAAGCGAAGAGGTGATGTTATTTCATCACAGATCATCCATTTAAAACCCTCTCTTAAGCCTTAGGTTGCGCAAGGAGAGACTCAACTTTAAATGTGAGGTCAAGAAAGAGAAGACTAGCATTCGCATTTCGTTCTAAATGATAGATGGCTTCCTGAAAAAGATCATAGAAGGCAATGGCATTTGAAGGATGTACAAACACCTTGAATTTCTCAGAAAAAACATACTCATCGCCAGTTAACTTTACGAGGTTAGGGTTACCAACATGCTGTTGCATGACGTTACGAATAAGATTAAGTCCGACCGTGAGAAAAAACTTTTGGTTTTCTCTTCCTGATTTAGCAAACTCAGAGGCCCTTTGAACATGTTTAGGGTAATTTCCTGTCTTTTTTTGAACACCTGAGACATAACATTCCCGCAGCCACTCAATAAAATTAGAACCGATTTGCCGTCTTTGGCCTACTCCATCAATCAATGAGAGCGCTTGTGCAATATTACCTTCACACTGAACCACGAGTTCTTCAGCTTGCTCTGTTGAAACTTTGTATTTGTCAATAAGAAAACTCTTTAACTCAAGGTCAGAATACCTTGGTATTTTAATAAGCTGCGTTCTAGAGAGAATGGTTCCCAGCACCTGATCGGGGTCTTCTGTTACAAGAATAAACAGTGTTTTAGCAGGTGGTTCCTCTAAAACCTTAAGCAGTTTATTAGCAGACTGAACATTCATCTTCTCAACCAGGTACATGATTAGGACTTTATACTCACTTTCATAAGATTTATAAGAGAGTGTTCTGACCACTTCACCGGCGTCATCAGTATTAATAATAGCCTGCTTATTCTCAGTAATCCCAGCGGCATTATACCAATCTTGTATAGAAAAGATAGCCCCTGTTTTAGTTACTAAGTCACGCCAGGCTGCTATAAAATCAGAGCTTTTGGGTTTTTTATCAACCTCTTTGGTTGTAGCCACCGGATATATAAAATGCAGATCGGGATGCATTAAATGGCTGTATTTGCGGCAAGAGGGACAAACACCACAAGAGTCACTCTCTCCCCTATTTTGGCAACTAACATACTGAGCATATGCGAGCGCCAGAGCCAGCTTTGCACTCCCTTCCGCTCCAAAAAAGAGCTGAGCATGACTAACTCTATTCTCATTTACCGATTGTATCAGACCTCGCTTAAGATCCTCATATCCATAAACATCTTTAAACTGCATCCTATTTATCTTTACTATACAAACTTACAAAACTATACCTACTCCTTCAATTTTTGATGAGCGATAAACACCTCAAATCAGTGAAATTGAGAAAAAACAGGGTTTGAAATTAGTTTACCTTCAACACATTCCGTAATTTTACGACTCGATAGAATTTTTACTTAAATACTGTTATTCAATGCTATAGATCATTACCGTAGCATTAAAATCAAACATTTACATCGATTACATACCATTGTGATTCTGTGTTTTAAACATCAATTTATAACTATTCTATATTACATCGACATATCTTAATTCCTACATATATATTCTATTTTTGCTAAAAACTTAATTATATGGCAAGTGAATCGCTTATCCTGTTCTTCATTACGGCGGTGGTTCTGGTAGGTTCGGCACTGATATTCAGTTCGCTGGTACCGCCAAAGTCAAGCAACCCGTTTAAATTCGAGCCCTATGAGTGTGGCATCGAGACGGTAGGAGAAAGCTGGTTGCAGTACACCGTAGGTTACTACCTGTTTGCTATTTTGTTTTTAATCTTTGATGTTGAGGCCGTTTTTTTGTTTCCGTGGGCAACAATAATCAGAGAGGCAGGCATAACCGCATTTATTGAAATACTCATATTCTTCACCATTCTAGGTTTAGGCTTATTGTATGCCTGGAAGAAACATGCGTTAAAATGGGAGTAAAACCACGCAAAAAAGACGGGGGGTTGGTCATGGACGACTACCCCATTGTAGCGGAGTATGAAGGCGGCAGCATCATACTTGCTCAATTTGACAAACTCATTAACTGGGCTAGGAGTAATTCTCTATGGCCTTTAACTTTTGGGACTCGTTGTTGCGCCATTGAGTTTATGGCAGCAGGGGCTTCACGGCATGACTTTGCTCGTTTTGGGGCAGAGGTAGCCAGGGCAACACCCAGACAAGCCGACCTGATCATCATATCAGGGTCGATCAATTATAAGATGGCTCCGGTTTTAAAGCGACTTTACGACCAGATTGCCGACCCCAAATGGGTCATTGCGATGGGAGCCTGTGCTGTGAGTGGGGGGCCATTTTTCTATAACTCATATGCCATAGTAAAAGGGGCCGATCATGTAGTACCCGTCGATGTCTATATTCCCGGCTGCCCACCTCGTCCGGAGGCTCTACTTTATGGTATCATGCAGTTGCAGAAGAAGATTCGTGCCGAGAGGAACTACAGTGCACCTAAATCGAAATAAATTAGCTCATCACCAAATAACAACCCAAAATGAGCCAGGATGAATTAATATCCCGTCTTAGTCAGCTGACCGAAGGGGTTTCAGTAAGTATGGGACCTCAATACGTCACCTGTCAGGTTGCGCCAACTCAGCTTCATCAGTTCTGTAAAAGACTAAAAGAAGAGAAGGATCTGGCTTTCGATTACTTGATAAGCCTGACCGGAGTAGACATGCCTGAATACATGACAACCGTTTACCACCTTGAATCAACCACACATCGTCATATGATAGTGGTTAGAGCCAATACTGCAAACCGTACAGAGCCTATCTTGCCTTCGGTATGCGATATATGGATTACAGCTCTCTGGCACGAACGTGAAGCTCACGATCTGCTGGGATTAAAATATGAAAACAACCCCGACCAAAGGAGATTATTTCTCGAAGATGGCTGGGGTTTTCCTTTAAGAAAAGATTACTCTGATCCTACTCGTATAGTTGAACGATGAGCAATAACCTCCAAGATAAAATAGAGACCCAAGAATACATTGTAAACATGGGTCCTCAGCACCCCTCCACTCATGGGGTTCTGCGGCTGATGGTAAACCTGGAAGGTGAGATTGTCAAGAATGTTGACCCTGTTGTTGGTTATATCCACAGTGGGATCGAGAAAATGACAGAATCACTTGCCTATCCTCAAATCATCCATCTAACCGACCGAATGGACTACCTATCGGCTCACATGAATAATGAAGCCGTGGCTCTCTGTATTGAGAATGCCCTTCAGGTTGAGGTATCTGATCGCGTTAAAGTAATTCGAACCCTTATGGCCGAATTGCAACGTCTAGCCTCTCACCAGCTTTGGTGGTGTGTAATGGGGATGGATATGGGTGCCCTCACTACCTTCTTCTATGGTCTACGTGACCGTGAAATCATTCTCGATATCTTCGAAGAAACTTGTGGAGCTCGCCTAACGCTTAATTACTCAACCCCAGGAGGAGTGATGTTCGATCTGCACCCTAACTTCCAGAAAAGAGTAAAAGAGTTCACCAAATATTTCAGAAAGAAACTCCCGGAATACAATCAGTTGCTGACAGGTAATGTGATCTTCAAGGAGAGAACAGTTGGATTAGGATATCTATCTAAAGAAGAGGCTATAGCTTATGGAGTGACTGGCCCAACAGGTCGCGCCTCTGGTTTTGCCTGCGATGTCAGAAAGCACAACCCTTATAGTGCATACGACAGGGTACAATTCAACGAAGTTCTGAGAACTGATGGCGATACCTTTGGCAGATACCAGGCTCGTATTGATGAGATGTATGAATCACTGAATATTATTGACCAACTCATCGATAACATCCCTGAAGGTGAATATCAGGCGAAGATGAAAGGAGTCATTAAATTACCTGAAGGAGAGTTCTACCAACGAGTTGAAACCGCTCGCGGCGAACTTGGCGTTTACATTCTCAGTGATGGGAAGAAAAACCCTTACCGCGTAAAGTTCCGTTCACCCGTCTTTAGCAATCTATGGGTTTTAAATCACTTAATTAAGGGTCAAAAGATAGCCGACTTAGTCGCAGTCATGTCAACCCTCGATTTGGTTATTCCTGATATTGACAGATAATCTATAATCTTATGGCATTCGATATATACGATTTCACGACGTTAACCTCATCGATCCATCAAACCCTTTCAGAATCGCTTCCTCCACTGGCAGTAGAACTGATTGAATGGACCTTAGTAGGGTTATCCATGTTGATCTTTGTGGCCTTGTTTGGACTAATTCTGGTTTACCTTGAGCGTAAGGTTTGTGCTCTCTTCCAACAGAGACTTGGCCCCATGCGCGTTGGTAAATGGGGATTACTTCAAACCATTGCCGACTTTGTAAAACTTCTTATGAAAGAGCTTATCACTCCCAACAGAGCTGATAAGTTCCTCTATAACTTGGCTCCATTTATTGTCATTATCGTAACCTTCATGGCTATTGCAGCTATCCCTTTTGCAAAAGGGTTACAAGCACTTGATTTTGACATTGGGGTTTTCTATGTCTCTGCCGTTTCATCATTAGGAGTGATAGGAATATTATTGGCAGGTTGGGCATCTAACAATAAATACTCATTGATTGGAGCTATGCGTAGTGGTGCTCAGATTATAAGTTATGAGCTATCGGTTGGACTGACCCTGATAACCATGATCATCTTTGCAGGCACTATGCAGATTTCAGGTATTGTGGATGCACAGGCATCAGGTTGGTTCATCTTCAGAGGACATATACCGGCTGTCATTGCATTCATTATATTCTTAATTGCTGGTACTGCCGAGACCAACCGTGGCCCCTTTGACCTTGCCGAGGCAGAGTCAGAATTGACCGCAGGCTTCCATACAGAGTATTCAGGTATAAAGTTCGCCTTCTTCTTCCTGGCCGAATATGTAAATCTCTTTATTGTTTCGGCAATGGCAACCGTACTCTTCTTGGGTGGATGGCAACCCTTACATTTTGGATCATTTGAGGGTTTTAATCAAGTGATGGATTTTATTCCTCCTATTTTCTGGTTCTTTGGAAAGGTCATGTTTATCATATACATGATTATGTGGTTTAAGTGGACCTTTCCACGTCTGCGTGTCGATCAGATCCTGACATTAGAGTGGAAGTATTTGTTGCCGGTTAATCTTTTCAATATCCTACTCATGACTCTCATCGTTTTGATGGGCTGGCACTTCTAAATCGACTGATAAAAATGAAAGCATTAATCCAATACATATCGACCATCCTGCAAGGGCTTCTTACCCTTGTTAAAGGGATGGCAGTAACAGGTCACTATTTCTTTCGGCCTAAGCTCATTACCACACAGCAATACCCTGAGAACCGCCAGACATTGAAGATGTTTGACCGTTTCAGGGGAGAGGTCATCATGCCTCATGATGAGAAGAACCAACACAAATGCACCGGCTGCGGAATCTGCGAATTGAACTGCCCAAACGGTTCTATTGAGATAATCACCAAGATGATTGAGACTGATGAAGGCAAAAAGAAAAAGGTTATAGATAAACACATCTACCATTTAGGGATGTGCACCCTTTGTAACCTCTGCGTTAAAGCTTGCCCCACAGGAGCTATCGTAATGGGACAGAAATTTGAGCATGCAGTATGGGACAGAACCCAACTGACTAAAGTGCTCAATCAGCCTGGATCAGAATTAATGAAAGACGTAAAAGAATAAACCGGATGAACAACCAAGTAATGTTTTTTCTACTCTCGGCCATCATCCTGATCTTTTCAGTGTTGACCGTGACAACCCGCCGAGTATTGCGGGCTGCCGTTTACCTGCTCTTTGTGCTCGTTGCTACAGCAGGTATCTACTTCCAATTACAATACAACTTTCTTGCGGCTGTTCAATTAACCGTATATGCCGGAGGTATCGTTGTGCTGATCATCTTTTCAATCTTACTTACCAGTCACATCTCAGAACGAGCACCCAGAGCATCAGCTGCTAAAGCAGCCCTCTCTGCCTTAGCAGCAGTGGCCGGAGCAATATTGGTGCTATTAACTGTTTTGCAGTTCAACTTCACCCCGGCTGGTATTGCTAAAATTGAACCCACGGTAACCAATGTGGGTAGAGCTCTGGTGAGCTATAAAGAATATGGGTATGCCCTTCCTTTTGAAGCTATCAGTATTCTCCTCTTAGCCGCCATGATCGGCGCAATTGTAGTCGCAAAGAAAGAATCTAACCAGGAAAAACAGAAATAACCATGATGACTGAAGGAATACCACTGGAATATTTTCTGATTGTGAGCACACTGATGTTCTTCATTGGAATATTTGGCTTTCTGACTAGAAAGAACCTAATCACCATGCTGATGAGCATTGAGTTAATTCTCAACAGCGTGAACATAAACTTTGTAGCCTTTAATAGCTACCTCTTCCCCCATCAGATGCAAGGACAGTTCTTTAGCCTGATCATTATTGCAGTTGCAGCTGCTGAAGCAGCTGTGGCCATCGCAATCATTATCAACATATACCGCAATTTCCGCTCCATCGAAACCGATAAGGTCGATGAAATGAAATACTAAATCATAAAGATCATGACAAACTACAGCTATACTCTTTTTATCCCGCTGATTCCCTTGGCCATGTTCTTACTGATTGGTCTTACAGGGCATAAATTTAAACCTATCGTTTCCGGACTTGCTGGTACTTTAGGACTGACCATTGCGGCGTTTCTATCCTATATCACCGCTATTCGTTATTTCTTCATCGAAGGAGCTGTTGATGGCACCTATCCTATGATCAAGGCAGCCTCAACCATCTGGCTTAGATTCACTGATACACTTCATATAGACCTAGGGATATTGATTGACCCTATTTCAGTGATGATGCTGGTAGTTATTACCACCGTATCTCTGATGGTTCACCTTTACAGCTTAGGATACATGAAAGGAGAGAGAGGCTTTGCACGATTCTATTCATTTCTCTCTCTCTTCAGCTTCTCAATGCTCGGGTTGGTTCTTGCTACCAATATCTTCCAGATGTATATCTTTTGGGAGTTAGTTGGTGTAAGCTCCTTCCTCCTCATCGGATTCTATTACGAAAAACCATCGGCAGTTGCAGCTTCAAAAAAGGCATTTATAGTAACCCGCTTTGCTGACTTAGGATTCCTCATTGGAATCTTAATGCTCTCGTTCACTACCGATACCTTTGACTTTAAGACGCTGACCTCACTCGATGGCCCAATAATCACCTCCACTGCTGGAGCCTCCTTCATGGGATTATCTGTCATCACATGGTCATTGATCTTTATCTTCATAGGGGGTGCCGGAAAATCAGCGATGTTCCCTTTACATATCTGGCTTCCCGATGCAATGGAGGGGCCAACACCGGTGTCAGCTTTAATTCACGCTGCCACGATGGTTGTGGCAGGTGTGTATCTGGTAGCACGATTGTTTCCAGCTTATGCCATAGCCGCACCTGATGCTTTACATGTCGTAGGCTATGTTGGGGGCTTCACCTCCCTTTTTGCAGCCGTCATTGCTATCACCCAAATAGACATCAAACGAGTTCTCGCTTTCAGTACCATGTCACAAATTGGATACATGATGATGTCTCTTGGCGTTTCAGGCTATGGCGACCATGAAGGATTAGGCTATATGGCTTCCATGTTCCACCTCTTCACCCATGCCATGTTCAAGGCGCTCCTATTCCTTGGAGCCGGTGCAATCATCCATGCCGTTCATAGCAATAATATGACCGACATGGGAGGATTAAGAAAGTATATGCCTATAACACATATCACCTTCCTGATCGCCTGTTTAACCATCGCAGGAATACCCCCTTTAAGTGGATTCTGGAGTAAAGATGAAATCCTTGCTGCTGCCTTACACCACAACCCAATATTATTTGGAATTGGATTTGGCGTTGCTGGATTAACGGCATTCTATATGTTCCGCCTCTATTATAATATCTTCTGGGGAACCGATCGTCATTATCACCACACGCCTCATGAGGCACCGGCTATCATGACTATCCCATTATTATTCTTAGCGGTTGCTTCTGTATTCTCCGGATTTCTACCCTTCAGCCATATGGTAACTTCCGATGGAAAACCATTCGAAGCTCATACTGATATGATGGTAGCTATTCCTTCGGTTGTAATTGCATTGATAGGCATTACCATCGCAACAGTGATGTACAAGAAGCCATCAACCCTACCTGACAAAGTAGCCGGATCAATTAAAGGCTTATATAAAGCCTCTCTGAATAAATTCTGGTTCGACGAGATCTACCTTTTTGTTACCAAAAGGATCATCTTCGCTTATATATCCAGACCCATAGCTTGGTTTGACCGCCATGTAGTTGACGCAACAATGAATTTGGTAGGTTGGACAGTTACCACCACTAGTAATAAAATCAAAGGACTACAGAGCGGACAGCTACAACAGTACGCAATGGTTTTCGTTTATGGCGTGGTGATCTTAACACTACTCTTCGTTTATCTAATTAGCAAATAACAAAATCTATGGATATACTAAGTTGGTTCGTAGCTATTCCTGTCTTAACGGTTATGGCTATACTTTTTGCTAAAGATCTAAAGCAGACCCGAATCATAAGTGCCGTAGGAATGTCGGCTCAATTGGGACTAACGGCATGGCTAGTCTTTTCTTACCTGGCAGAACGTGCAGCCGGAAATGCAGCGGCATGGCTATTTAAATATGATGTAACCTGGTTCTCTTCCCTTAACATTCACTATACCGTTGGGGTTGATGGCATCTCCGTTGCAATGATAGCACTTACCTCAGTAGTTATCTTTGCCGGAGTTTTTGCATCGTGGAGAACAGACTATTTACCACGTGAATTTTTCATCTCACTGATTCTTCTCTCATCCGGAGTTTTCGGGTTCTTCATCTCGCTTGATCTTTTCACCATGTTCCTGTTCTACGAGATTGCGGTGATCCCAATGTACCTACTTATTGGAATCTGGGGTACGGGGCCAAAAGAATACTCCGCCATGAAGCTAACGCTAATGCTTATGGGAGGTTCAGCTCTCATCATGGTTGGACTGTTAGGCATCTACTTTAACTCAGCCCCTGCCGGACAGCAGTTGACATTTAATCTTAATGAGATAGCTGCAAATGGTATTCCCGTTGTTGCACAACAGTTCTTCTTCCCCATGCTATTTCTGGGCTTTGGTGTTTTAGGGGCACTATTCCCCTTCCACACATGGTCACCTGATGGTCACGCATCAGCCCCAACGGCTGTTTCTATGTTACATGCGGGTGTGTTAATGAAACTAGGAGGTTATGGTGCATTCAGAGTAGCCATCTATCTAATGCCAGAGGCCGCTCAAGATCAAGCATGGATCTTCATTATTCTGACATCTGTTTCCGTTGTTTACGGTGCATTTGGTGCGGTTGTACAGAAAGACCTTAAATATATCAATGCCTATTCTTCTGTTTCACACTGCGGATTAGTGCTATTCGCTATCCTAATGATGAATCAGACCGCTTTGAACGGAGCCATCTTACAGATGATCTCTCATGGACTGATGACAGCACTCTTCTTCGCTTTAATCGGGATGATCTATGGCAGGACTCACACTCGAATGATCAATGAAATGGGTGGATTAATGAAGGTTCTTCCTTTCTTAGGTGTCGCCTATGTCATTGCGGGTCTTGCTTCTCTAGGATTACCGGGTCTTAGCGGATTCGTAGCCGAGATGACCATCTTCGTCGGAGCATACCAACACACAGATCTCTTCCATCGATTTGTAACCATTATGGCCACCACCTCGATCGTTGTTACTGCAGTGTACATTCTTCGTGTTGTTGGCGTACTATTATTCGGACCAATACGCGATGAGCACCATCTACATTTAACCGATGCAACCTGGTGGGAAAGACTATCAACGGTAACCCTTATCACTGCGATAGCCGCAGTAGGGATCTTCCCATTGTGGTTAAGTGATATGATTAACTTCTCGTTACGTCCTATAGTGGAGCGGATTGTCGCAGCTCTCTAACCATCAAATACGTAAAAAAATGACATTTCAAGATATATTACTGATGAGACATGAGCTGCTTCTCTCTGTTTTGATGCTGCTCATCTTGATCATTGATCTCATGCTGACTGGCGAGAGTCGTAAATTGATGATACCGGTTTCTTTAGCTCTCTTCTTAGGCGTTGTAATCATTGGCTTTCTCCCTGCTTCTGAAGGTTCAATCTTCGGTGGAATGTACAAAACCAATGGTACGACATTATTGATGAAAAACATCCTGAACATTGCAACCTTGATTGTATTTCTTCAATCGGCCGCTTGGTTAAAGAAAGAAGAAAACAACCAGAAACTCGCAGAGTTCTTTATTTTGATCCTCTCAACCTTAATAGGAATGAACCTGATGATCTCTTCCGGAGATTTCCTCATGTTCTACATCGGGCTAGAAACTGCAACTATTCCATTAGCTGCATTAGCCGCATATACCCACCATCAGACCAGATCTGCTGAAGCTGGCATTAAACTGATCCTCTCCTCCGCTTTGTCATCAGGGATTCTACTCTATGGCATCTCGATGATTTACGGAACAACTGGGTCGGTCTATTTCTCTGAAGTAGCTGCAAAATGGAGCAATGAACCATTAAACATCATGGCCTTCATCTTCTTCTTCTCTGGTATGGCCTTTAAAATCTCATTAGTTCCATTCCACCTATGGACAGCCGATGTTTATGAAGGAGCACCTGTTAATGTTACTAGCTATTTAAGCGTTGTTTCAAAGGGTTCAGCCGCCTTCGTTTTAATGACCGTTCTCTATACTGTTTTCCCGGCTATGGTAGAACATTGGCAAACCGTTCTCTATGTCATTGCCGTTTTAACAATGACTATTGGTAACCTGTTTGCTCTTCGTCAGAAAAACATGAAGCGATTTCTTGCCTTCTCAAGTATTGCTCAAGCCGGCTTTATCCTTTTAGGGATTATCGGAGCCAGCTCGTTAGGAATGACAACCACTATCTTCTTTGTTCTGACCTACGTATTCACAAACCTGGCCGCTTTTGGCGTTGTTTCAGCTATCAGCAACGAAACCGGCAAAGAGAACATGGATGACTACAATGGATTATATCATACCAATCCCAAACTTAGTCTTCTATTGATGCTTGCCCTCTTCTCGCTTGCTGGAATTCCTCCTGTAGCAGGTTTCTTCGGTAAATTCTTCCTGTTTGCATCAGCTGCTTCTCAGAGTTTCTACTGGTTAGTCTTTATTGCGGTAGTTAATGCAACAATCTCTCTATATTATTACTTGTTACCGGTGAAAGCTATATTCATCAACAAGAACGAAAACCCGATACCCGCCTTCAAATCAGACGTCTATACACGTACAGGTTTAATTATTGCAGCATTAGGAACCCTTCTAATAGGGTTACTCAGCATTAGTTATGAGTATGTTGCCAGTTTAAGTTACGGATTACAATAAACATCAGACTATGAGCTTAAATAAAGGAAAACATATCGTTGAAGAGATCAAAGGTATTCGTTGTACTATCGTTGAAAAGGGAATTTCTCAAACGAGGGCATCTTTTCTTCAAGACCTCTTAAAAACTAATGGGTTTGAAGTCATCACCGACGGAGAAGATGATAAAATTACAATTGGGGTAACTGATCTGGTCTTTAACCCTGTTATTGCGGTTTATCAGATGCGACTAAAAACCAGAGATGGGCATAAAGTTAGCCCGGCTTACTGGGAACAACGAACTACCATCTGTAAAGACGAATATTGGGAAGAATAGTCCCACCCCAAAAAAAGAGCCATGTTAAATGGCTCTTTTTTTTGAAATTTTAATAAAGGTTATACTCATCTACCCGATCAAAACAAGCTTATAACAAATTAACAATTTCTGTTATATCTTTGCACTATGATTAAGCTTCTACGAAATATCTTTCTTTCATTGATCTCAATAGTCTTTCTTTTAGGCTCAGGGGGGATCTATTTCGTAGTACATCATTGTTCTGGTTCAGGTGAAACCTCCATTCATTTCCTTCAAAAGAATGGGTGTTGTGGAGAAGTGCACAACCGATCGGTTTGCCATTCCACAAATCCATTCAAAGCGCAACATCAGACAGAGGCTCTTTCGAAACACTCCTGTTGTTCTAACATCGCTACATTTCTTATAACTGACAAACATGTAAGGCCATCAATCCAGGAATCGCCTCTAATTCTTGATTGCCATCTGCTTAATAATCTTTCTTTCACCACGCTTAGCATAGCCCCTCCTATCAAAGTAATCCCTAACCACCTCTATTCACAGGGCCCCCCCATCACCTACGACATATCTACCCTACTGAGCGTTTTTCGGATCTGATTTCATCCGTTTTATTTATGAAAACGACTTCGCTTCTGCGAAGCATTAATCATTTACGTTAAAACATAAAAGATGAAATCAATAATAGCATTTGTCATCCTAGTATTACTAGCGATGCCAGCAGTTTCAATTGCACAGATAACAATCTCCCCCCTTACTGGAAAAATCTTACAAACTGATAAAAAGGGGAACCAGATCCCAGTTCCATTCGCCAACGTGATCTGGAAAAACTCAAAACAGGGAACGGTAACAGATGAATCTGGCAAATTCTCACTAGAAAAAAGAACTAGCGGTAGTCATGACCTTGTGATCAGTTGTTTAGGCTTCCAAACCGATACCATCCGACTCAATGCTGATCAAAAATATCTGGAGCATACTCTAGTTGTCAAGAACGTTAATCTGGATGAAGTGGAAATAAGATCAAGGCAAGAAGGTCAATACATTTCTTCACTGAACTCCATAAAAACCGAAGTGATTAGCTCAGTCGGACTACAAAGATTGGCTTGCTGCAACCTCTCAGAGAGCTTCGAAAACTCAGCCACCGTTGATGTAGGATATAGCGATGCTGTCAGTGGAGCAAAGCAAATTCAGATGTTGGGGCTTGCTGGGGTTTATAGCCAACTAATGTTCGAAAATATCCCCTTTATCAGAGGAGTAGCCAGTCCGTTTGGACTAGGATACGTCCCCGGCACATGGATGCAGTCGATTCAAATAAGCAAAGGAACCTCCTCAGTAACTAATGGATTTGAATCGATAACCGGTCAAATCAATGTCGAATTTAAGAAACCCGAACACACCGATGAAAAACTGTTTATCAATGCCTATGGATCAACAAAAGGGCGTGGTGAACTAAACATTCATACGGCTTCAAAAGTAACGAAGAACACCTCTACCATGCTCTTTGGCCATGTTTCCGGCCAATTGGGTGAGTCAGACCATCAAAAGGATGGGTTTTTAGATATTCCTACGGGTCATCAGGTAAATCTCTTTAATCGATGGACATTTAACCACCCGAATGGACGAGGTCATAGCCAATTTGCAGTTGGAATTATCAATGAAACTAGAAAAGGAGGGATGACTGAGTACTGGAACACCTCTGGAGATAAAGATGGGCTCTGGGGTCTTAAGTTAAAGACAGAAAGGTATCAGGCCTTCGCAAAATCAGGTTATTATCTGGATAAATCAGGAGTGCTAAACTTAGGGATTCAAGCATCTGGGACTTACCATAAACAATCTGGATTCTTTGGTTTACGAGAATACTCAAGCTTACAGAAAAGCCTTTATCTTAATGCCATTCTTCAGATAGCTATTTCAAAAAAACACAGCATCTCCACTGGAATTTCATATCAATACGATGATTATCAAGAGCAGTTTGACCTTCTAAAGCACAATCTATCAGAGTCAATTCCAGGGATTTTTAGTCAATACACTTTTGAGACAGAAAAGTTTACCGCCATTGCCGGATTAAGAGCCGATGCGAGCTCATACTACGGAACATTCCTTACCCCTCGACTGCACTTAAGATACGCTCTAACTGAAGATATAACCGCTCGTGCAAGCGCTGGTAAAGGAAGACGGACTGCCATGCTATTTGCTGAAAACACAGGCTATATGGCTAGTTCAAGAAAGTTTATCATTGCAGACAATCTGAAACAGGAAGAAGCATGGAACTATGGGTTAAACTTAACTACCAATATCCATATCGACGAGGCCAGAAAAATCACAATTGCACTTGATGCCTACAATACATCATTTACTAATCAAGTAGTTGCCGATGCAGATATGGATTATAAGCATTTGCATTTCTATAATCTTACTGGTAACTCTTTTGCTCGTAGTTACCAAGCTGAAATAACAGCTGAACCGATTAAACGATTATCGATAACAGTTGCATGGAGAATAAATGACGTGAAAATAACCGAATCAAATGATCTGGTCAAAAAGCCTTTTGTAAGCAAACATAAAGGACTCCTTGCCCTATCCTATTCTACCCGATTTGATAAATGGTCCTTTGATGTAACAACACAATACACCGGAGAACAAAGACTTCCCGATGTCTCAGAAAACCCTAAAGCCTCACATTGTACTGAGTACTCTCCCGGCTTTTTTACCATTCATGCTCAAATAACCCGTCGCTTCAAAAACATTGAACTATATGCCGGAGGAGAAAACCTCACCGGTTATACGCAACATCACGCTATCATCTCAGCAGATGATCCATTTAGTGACTATTTTGATGCCAGTCATGTATGGGGCCCTTTGATGGGAGCGATGTACTATGCCGGCGTGAGAATATTTGTCAGATAACCTTATAACTCCCAATCAAATAGAAAGATTAATACCCTGTAAAAACATTTAAAAGATGAAAAAGTCAATTAAAAGAATGCTTCTGGTTGTCTTACCTCTATTTTTAATAAATATGGTAATGGCACAATCTCCTAAAGGGACAGAACTAAAGATTAAGACCTCCTCGCAATGTGAGACATGTAAAGAAACCCTCGAAAAAGCCATGGCTTATGAAAAAGGAGTAAAAGAGTCAAGTCTCGATGTTGAATCTAAAATCCTAACTGTATGGTATAATCCAGAAAAGACCACTCCTGAGAAAATCAGGAAGGCAATCAACCTGGCTGGCTACGATGCAGATGATACCAAGGCAGATCCTAAGGCATACAGTAAATTAAAAGATTGCTGCAAAAAGCCAGAAGACAGGCATGACCATTCGGCAGGCTGTCATCACGAATAAGGCCATTCTTGCCCCACCCAACATACAGATTACCTGCCCTCTTTCCTTACCTCTCCGTATCCTCTCCCTATTTGGCCCAATTTTATTTGGACAAATAGGGAGAAGATACGAAGAGGCAACGGAGAGGTAATAAACACAAACTGAAAATCAGAAAGTTACAATCAGTCTCTTTCAGATGACCAAATAGAATAATAATAAGCTGATTTAGAACAGAAACTATCAATGAGATAACTATTCCAAGAATAACATAAAGACCATTATACAGAGTAAGTATGCCCTTCCTTCCTATTTCTGGCATAATCGTTCTATATCTTCCACCTTTTTGGGAATGAGCTGCATCAAGTTTACCGGTTCATCTGCCACCATAATATTATCTTCAATTCTTATTCCAATTCCCTCCTCCTTAATATAGATACCGGGTTCACAAGTAAGCACCATCCCCTCTTTGAATGGCATATCTTTTCGACCAACATCGTGTACATCCAGTCCGAGGAAGTGGGCAGTACCATGCATAAAGTACTTTTGAATTAAAACACCTTCACCGGCCGCCTTAACTTCATCAGCCTTCAATAGCCCAAGTTCAATGGCTTCCTCTTCCATCCAGATATAGACTTGTTTGTTAATACTATTAATAGTATTACCTGGAGTATAAAGTGGAATAGTTTTTTCCATAACACGTAAAACGGCTTCATAGCATTGCCGTTGTCGGAGAGTAAAATGGCCGGAGATAGGAAATGTTCGACTACAATCAGCAGCATATCCACCATATTCCGCACCAAAATCTAATAAGACTAATGAGTTATCATTGATCACCTGGTGATTTGTAGTATAATGAAGAGTACAGGCACTAACGTCGGCGGCTATGATGGGTTGATAAGCGTGGGTAGCGCCATGCCTCGTAAAATGGTAGCTCATGATGGCCTCAATCTCGAATTCTTTAGAACCCGCCTTACTCTCCTTCAGTACAGCCCTAAATGCTTCACTTGTTACAGATATTGCATCTTTAATTCTAGCAATCTCCTCTTTCTCTTTTACCGCACGACACTCCCATAAAATAGGTGCCAGCCTTCTATACTCATGCAGTGGAAACCTATTTCTAACCTCATTTCCTAATCTCTCATCACGTGAGATAATGGAAGGAAAGAACTTCGGATACTCATTACTATTCAAATAGACGATGTTGGTCAAGGTCATAGTCTCTTTAAGCCATCCTTCAAAGGTCTCCAAGAATTGGATCTTCTCTATTCCACAAATCTTTCTTGCCTCATCAATCTCAAGTTTTTTACCTTCCCAGGTCTCGAGCATTTTATTAGGACGTCTTATAAAGAGCGTAGTTGGCCACCCATCAATCTTAGAAATCACTAAGACCGTCTGTTCTTGCTCAATACCAGTGAGATAAAGCAAGTCTGAACTTTGGCGGAAAGGGAAATATTGATCCCCGTTGCGAGGCATTTCATCATTAGAGTGAATGATTACAATAGCTCCGGCAGGTAATTTCTGCTCAATTTTAGTACGATTGCCGGAATAAAAATCAGAGGAGAGAGAAGCAATTCGCATATGTGCGTGATTTTATAACAATTCTAAATAACCAACTGTGGTAAATTATATCTAGTATTGCCTTAATTTTGTAAATGACAATTGGCGGGGAAGGTAAACGAACCCCAATTGTAGGCCCCGGCATTAGAAGGGGTATCTCTGACAAATTAAACGAATTATAAATTTATGAGCAAATCTGTCATCATGTTGTCTTCACTTACGAAGAAGTTCCTTATGGCATTTGCAGGTCTTTTCCTGGTGATGTTCCTACCGGTACATCTGGGGATCAATCTGTTTATATTGCCTTTAACAGAGAATCACGTGGAGATATTCAAGGAAGCTGTACATTTTATGACCACCAATCCATTGATTAAGGTTATGGAGATCGTTTTGTTTTCGGCTTTATTTCTTCATATGATTTTTGGAGTCATCTTATGGTTTGAAAATCGGCAGGCGAGGCCGGTTGGCTATAAGGTTTCTCAGAAGTCAAAGGTGTATTCTCCGGCATCACGTTTTATGATTCACACCGGGATCATGGTTTTTATATTTTTAGTTCTTCACTTTATAAACTTCTACTTTGTAAAGCTAGGGTTGACTTCAGCTCCGGCTGGTCCTAATGTAGCAGTTGACAACCATGATTTCTACAACATGGCGTTAAATCTATTTTCGCAGCCCATGTACAGCATCCTTTATGTTGTATTAATTTGCGGATTAGGGGTTCATTTACATCACGCTTTCCAATCCGCTTTCCAAAGCCTTGGTTTAAATCATCCGATTTACACCCCGGTTATCAAGGGCGTTGGTTTGGTATATAGTATTGTGATCACCGCCGGTTTTATTAGCATTCCTATATTCTTTATGCTTCAGTAATTCTGAATCGATAAATTAAAAGTAATATGACACAATTGAACTCAAAGATACCACAAGGGCCACTGGCTGAAAAGTGGACATCATATAAGACTCATCAGAAGCTAGTAAATCCTGCCAATAAACGTAAACTCGACGTCATTGTAGTGGGTACGGGCTTGGCTGGTGCCGCTGCAGCCGCCTCTTTCGGAGAGATGGGTTTTAATGTTAAAGTACTCTGCATTTCTGACTCTCCACGTCGTGCTCACTCCATCGCTGCTCAGGGCGGTATTAATGCTGCCAAGAATTACCCGAATGATGGTGACAGTGTGTACCGTCTCTTCTACGACACGATTAAGGGAGGTGACTACCGTGCTCGCGAAGCAAACGTTTATCGTCTTGCCGAGGTGGCCAATAGCATTATCGACCAATGTGTTGCTCAAGGCGTTCCTTTTGCTCGTGAATACAGCGGATACTTAGATAACCGCTCTTTTGGTGGTGCACAAGTTAGTCGTACGTTCTATGCCCGCGGACAAACAGGACAGCAGCTCCTATTAGGAGCCTATTCCGCTCTTAGCAAAGAGATTGGTAGAGGTCATGTAGAACTTTTCCACAGGCGTGAGATGCTAGATGTGGTGATCATCGATGGCCGTGCCAGAGGAGTCATTGCTCGAAATCTTGTAACTGGAGAGCTCGAAAGGTACGCTGCTCATGCCGTTGTTCTTGCAACTGGTGGTTATGGAAATGTATATTTCCTCTCAACGAATGCCATGAACTCAAATGGAAGTGCTGCATGGCGTGCCCACAGAAAAGGTGCTATGTTTGCCAATCCGGCTTTTGTTCAGATTCACCCTACCTGCATCCCAGTTCATGGAGACTATCAGAGCAAGCTAACCCTGATGAGTGAGTCTTTGCGTAATGACGGAAGAATATGGGTACCCAAAAAGAAGGAAGATGCTGAGAAGATCAGAAAAGGCCAGCTTAAGCCCACCCAACTTAGCGAAGAAGATCGCGACTATTATTTAGAGCGTCGTTATCCTGCTTTTGGTAACCTCGTACCTCGTGACGTAGCCTCCAGAGCTGCTAAAGAACGCTGTGATGCAGGCTTTGGTGTTGGAACAACCGGACTAGCTGTTTACCTTGATTTTGCAGATGCGATCAAACGTCTAGGTAAACATGTCATCGAAGCTCGTTATGGAAACCTGTTCCAGATGTACGAAAAGATCGTCGACGATAACCCATACGAAACACCCATGATGATCTATCCTGCGGTTCACTATACTATGGGTGGACTATGGGTAGACTACGAGTTACAGACCACCATTCCCGGTCTTTTTGCTGCCGGTGAGGCAAACTTCTCTGACCATGGAGCCAACCGCCTTGGTGCTTCTGCACTTATGCAAGGCTTAGCCGATGGCTATTTCGTATTACCCTATACAATCCAAAACTATCTGGGTGATCAAATCTCAGTTCCCCGATTTAAAACTTCAGCGCCTGAATTTGATGAAGCTGAAAAGAACATCAAAGGGCAGATTGATCGTCTGATGGCTATTAATGGCAAACGCTCTGTCGATAGCTTCCATAGAAAACTCGGCCACATTATGTGGGATATGGTTGGAATGGGAAGAAATGCAGAGGGACTCAAAAAGGCTATTACAGCAATTCAAGAGTTGCGTAAAGAGTTCTGGAAAGACGTCAAAGTAACTGGGAGAAAAGACAACGTAAACAATGAGCTTGAAAAAGCACTTCGTTTAATGGACTTCCTCGAGCTTGGTGAACTTATGGCTCGTGATGCACTTCACAGAGAAGAATCTTGCGGAGGTCACTTCCGTGAAGAACATCAAACACAAGATGGAGAAGCCAAACGTAATGACAATGACTTCAAATATGTTGGTGTATGGGAGTACAAAGGGGAAAACCAAGAACCAGCTATGCATATTGAACCTTTGAATTACGAATTCATCGAGGTTAAAACCCGAAATTACAAAGAATAGTCACGTTTTTCCTGAACTAAAAACATCGAAGTATTATGAAATTTACACTTAAAATCTGGCGTCAGGAAAACGCAAAAGCACAAGGACGTTTTGAGACCTACCAACTCGATAATATTTCCGCTGATTGCTCTTTCCTTGAAATGCTCGACATTCTCAATGAGAAACTTGTCAATGATAATATTGCCCTTCCTGTAGACACTATCACCTTCGATCACGACTGTCGTGAAGGTATCTGCGGAATGTGCTCACTCTATATCAATGGTCGTCCTCACGGTCCTGAACAGGGAACCACCGTATGCCAACTGCATATGCGCAGATTCAATGATGGAGATACCATCACCATTGAACCATGGAGAGCGAAGGCCTTCCCTGTTATTAAAGACTTAATGGTCGACAGAAATGCCTTTGACAAAATCATTCAAGCCGGAGGTTTCGTTAGCGTCTCTACCGGTGGCGTTCCCGATGCTAATGCCATCCCTATTCGTAAAGAAGATGCTGACCTGGCCATGGATGCTGCAGCTTGTATCGGTTGTGGAGCTTGTGTAGCCGCTTGTAAAAACGCTTCTGCAATGCTCTTTGTTTCCGCAAAAGTATCGCAATTCGCACTTCTTCCTCAAGGTCAAATTGAAGCTAAAGAACGTGTTCAAGCTATGGTTGCTAAGATGGATGAACTCGGCTTTGGGAACTGCACTAACACTTATGCTTGTGAAGCCGAATGCCCTAAAAACATCTCAGTAGAGAATATCGCAAGAATGAATCGTGAGTTCTTCTTTAGCAAACTCACCCTCGCTAAAAGAGAAAGTAACGGAGGTGGAGTAGGCTAATCCTCTCTTTTCTTACTTATTTAAAAAGAAAACAGGCAGAGATATCTCTGCCTGTTTTCTTTTTAAATAATTTTGATAACCCAATCTGTTTAATCATGTCAATGCTTTATCGAATCAACCTTTGCCTTTGGGCACTCCTAACAATCCTACCCGTTTCACTCTCTGCTCAAAAATACAGAGATCAAAGACTAACCCCTCATGAAAGAGCCATTGATTTACTTCAGCGAATGAATAAAAAGGAGAAGTTTCGTCAATTGTTCATGGTTCCTTTTGATGCTTCTATTTCAAAAAAAGATCTCAGTGATGGCATCTTCGGGTTTCAACATGGAGCAGCCGGGCAAAACAATCAGATAGCCGGACAACTGCTTAATTATATAGATGAATCAGAGACCGTTCAATCAACTGAAGAGATCAACAGAGTTCAAAAATATCTCAGAGACTCTACGCATCTAGGCATTCCTCAGTTGCCGTTTGATGAAGCTTTACATGGACTAGTTAGAAAAGGAGCTACGCTTTTCCCTCAGGCTATTGCTTTAGCTGCGACCTGGGATACCATTCTGGTTTACCAATGTGCTGAAGCCATTGCAAAGGAGTGCAAAAGCAGAGGAATAAGGCAAATATTATCACCTGTATTAAACCTGGCTACCGATCCGCGTTGGGGTAGAACCGAAGAGACTTATGGAGAAGATCCTTTCCTTGCCTCAGAAATAGGAGTATCTTTTACATCAGCATTCGAGAAGAATAATGTTATCACCACGCCAAAACACTTTATTGTGAACCATGGCGACGGAGGTAGAGATAGTTATCCGGTGCAAATGAGTGAGCAATACCTTCAAGAGATCTATCTGGCTCCTTTCAAAGCATGCATAAAAAGAGCAAAGTCAAGATCAATTATGACGGCCTATAACTCTTTCAATGGAACCCCTTGTAGCTCTAATGACTTTCTATTAAAGAAGATACTCCGTAATCAACTTGGCTTTACGGGATTTGTAATCTCTGATGCAGGAGCAACTGGCGGTGCCAACGTTTTACACATGACCAGTAAAGACTATCCAGAATCTTCCGCACAAGCTTTAAACAATGGCTTGGATGTTATTTTCCAAACCTCTCTCTCTCATGAAAACCTCTTCTTCCCTCCTGTGAACGACGGAAGTGTATCAGATGCCAACCTTGACTCTGCCGTATATCATGTCTTAAAAGCTAAATTCCAACTCGGTCTTTTTGAATCCCCATACTCAAATCCAGATAGTGCAAAAATCATCAACGGCTCTTTAGAGCATAGACTTCTATCTTTAAAAGCGGCAGTCAAATCAATAGTTCTGCTGAAAAACAATAACATCTTACCCCTCTCTAACGAAACAAAAAAAATACTAATTACCGGCCCTGACGCCGCTTCTGCCCGTCCGGGTGGCTATAGCGGACCAGGTATTAATCCTGTGTCAATCCTTCAGGGACTAAAAAAGAGAACCGCAGACTCCATAGAAATAATTTACACCAAAGGATGCAATAGAAATTACAACCAATGGTCGCTCATAGATAGCAGCTGGCTATTCACGGAGGTGCCCAGTGCAAGTAATCACAGTAGGCCTAAACACGGATTAATGGGCAGTTACTATTCCACTTTAAGCCAGACCAACAAACCGATAGCGACCCGAATTGATCCAATGATTAACTTCCATTGGACCCTCTTCTCCCCTTTCCCAGAAATACTCCCCGCCGACTTCTACTCGGTTGAATGGAAAGGTTGGATTACCCCACCTGCTGATGGCCTTAATACCATCGCATTGCAAGGTAACGATGGATTCCAATTATGGATAAATGATACCTTAAGAATTGACCAACCCAATAAGGTTACAGAAGAGACATACCCTTTCACATGGAGAGCAAAAAAGGGAGTCTACTACCCTATCCGAATTATCTTCAAGGAATCTACTGGAAATGCAAAGATCAAGTTCGTAGTAAAGAATCAATCGGAAAAAGAGGAAGAAAATGAGATAGACAAAGCACTTAAACTTGCAGCAGACGTTGATGTAATCATTGTGGCCGCAGGTATTGAGGAGGGGGAATTTCAGGATAGAGCAACACTTAGCCTTCCAGGTAAACAAGAACTCCTAATTAAAAAGCTAAGCCAAAGTGGAAAACCCATAATTGTTTTACTAACTGGAGGTAGTGCTATTACCATGAAAAGCTGGATGGATAATACAAGTGCCATTGTGATGAATTGGTATGGAGGCGATGAGGCCGGTACAGCTGTTGCCTCTATACTATTTGGCGATGAAAACCCCTCTGGAAAACTCCCTATAACTTTTCCTCAACACGAAGGTCAACTTCCAATGCCCTATCTTCATAAACCAACTGGACGAGGTGATGAATATATCAATCTTAGCGGACTGCCTCTCTTCCCCTTTGGGTATGGATTAAGCTATACCACATTCAGCTATGACACTATTTATCTAACGAAAAATGAGATCGGCTTAAACGAATCAGCCACTGTTAGGGTAAGAATTACCAACACCGGCAGCAGATCAGGTGAAGAAACTTTACAATTTTATCTGCATGATGAAATCGCTACTTTATCAAGACCTACCCACGAACTTAAAGGCTTTGCTAAAGTAAAACTAAAACCGAATGAAAGTCAGTGGATAACATTCACTATTACTCCAGAAATGCGCTCATTTAGAGATAGTCATCTTAATCTTATCCAAGAACCTGGCGATTTTAGGGTTACTGTCGGGAGTTCAGCCCTTGATCAAAAACTTAGAACAATCCTAACGATAAAACCATAAAGCAAAAAAACACGCCATCTGCCCTATATACAGCATTTTTTATAAAGGCATAGAAAATAACAATTAAATTATTTCTAATTAAACCCTTTATAAAGTTCATTGTTATATCTATTCAACATAGATAAATCACAATCAACTGTAAAACAACCAAAATTATGGCAAGAGTCGTAATTCTAGGTGCTGGTATAGCAGGGCATACCGCAGCTCTATATTTGCGCAGAAAACTTGGAAAAGGACATAAAGTGACTGTTATTAGTCCGAACAGCAAGTATCAATGGATTCCATCAAATATCTGGGTGGGGATTGGGCAGATGAAAGAGAAACATGTTGCTTTTCCCTTAGCCCCCGTATACAAAAAACAAGGGATAGAATACATCCAGGCAAAGGCTATTAGCATTCATCCTGAAGGAGGAGAAAGCACCCCTACACCCTTTGTCTCTATTCAAAAAACCGGCAAAAATGAGCCTGTTACACCTGAAGTGGTTGAATATGATTATTTAGTAAATGCCACAGGCCCAAAACTCAACTTTGAAGCAACACCTGGTTTAGGTCCAAATGGGTTCTCTCAATCGGTCTGTACCTACCAGCATGCAGAGGAGGCTTGGGAAGGGCTACAAAAGTCCTTCATTAAGATGCAACAAGGAGAAAAACAGACCTTTTTAATTGGCACCGGGCACCCAACTGCTACCTGCCAGGGTGCTGCGTTTGAATATGCTCTTAATGTTGCGTTCGAAATTAATAAGAGAAAGTTAACCCACCTGGCCGAGATAGTATGGATCACCAATGAGTACGAACTTGGAGATTTTGGTATGGGGGGAGCTTTTATAAAAAAAGGAGGATATATCACTTCCACCAAGACCTTTACGGAGTCTATCCTTAGTGAATATGGCATCCGATGGATCAAAAGAGCAGGAATTACGAAGGTAGAAGAGAACAAAGTAACCTATATAACACTAGAAGGAAAAGAACTAACTCAATCTTTCGATTTTGCTATGCTCATCCCAGCTTTTGCTGGTGCTGGCATAAAAGCCTTTGACAAAAACGGAGCCGACATCACATCTCTGCTATTCGCTCCTAGTGGTTTTATGAAAGTCGACGCCAACTATGAACAAAAAGAGTTCGAGAATTGGTCGGCCTCTGACTGGCCCTCCCGTTATCAAAACGGCAGCTATGATAACATCTATGCCCCGGGTATTGCCTTTGCACCACCTCATGCCATAAGTAAGCCAATGAAAACACCAGATGGTATGGCTATTTTCCCATCACCGCCCCGAACAGGAATGCCTTCAGGAGTTATGGGGAAAATAGTAGCGCTCAACATTGTCGATAGAATTAAACATGGTATCACACAAGGAAAACACCAAGCTTCAATGGCACGAATGGGTGCAGCTTGTATCATCTCCTCCGGATATGGTCTAAAAGATGGAATGGCCGCCACCATGACCGTTTTTCCTGTCGTTCCAGACTTTGAGAAATATCCCAAATGGGGACGAGATCACAACTACACGATGGGGGAACCCGGCCTGGCAGGCCACTGGATCAAATTACTCCTTCACGTAATGTTCATTTATAAAGCAAAAGCAAAACCTTTCTGGTATCTTATTCCCGAATAAAAACAATTTACCATGCATAAAACAAATATCGTAAACGGATACAAAGATGAAGCCTATCCTCCTATCCCTACTAAATCAACCCGTTTCTGGAGAAAGTTCTTCCCCTGGCAACTAATTCGTTTCTTTATTCTCAACCTAAAAATCATGAGAATCGTTATTGGTGGACACTCATAAGAGGATACCTTTTCCATCCATTCTAAAACCCAGTGATCCAATTGCTGGGTTTTCGTTTTATGCATAAACCGATCAAAGGCTCCACCTTTTGAACATTACGCAAATAAACTTGTTCGAATGAAACATTCACTTCATCCAAAGTGAATAGATAGTAAGAAACCGGTATTTATATAAATTAAAACATACCCTTTATGAAGAACTTATTAATCCTTTTTTTAGTTGCATTTTTCACGGTAAGTGCCGCTGCCCAAACAAATTTTTTTGATCTTAAAACAAAGACTATAGATGGGGAATCGATAGATCTTAAGGCTTACAAAGGAAAAAAGATAATGGTTGTTAATGTTGCTTCAAAATGTGGATTGACCCCTCAATATGAGAAGCTTCAGGCCTTATATGATAAATACAAATCGAAAGGATTTTTGATCATTGCATTTCCCGCCAATAACTTTCTAAGCCAAGAACCGGGTAGTAATAGTGAGATTAAACAGTTCTGCACAGATAAATACAATGTAACATTCCCAGTGATGTCGAAGATATCAGTTAAAGGCGATGACATGGATCCGGTTTACCAATGGCTTACTAAGAAATCTCAGAATGGAGTTGAAGACTCGAGTGTAAAATGGAATTTCCAAAAGTACCTAATCTCTCCTGAAGGAAGGCTTGTTAAAGTCATTTCTCCTAGAACAGCTCCAGATGATCCGGAAATTATTAAATGGATCGAGGAATAGTATACTTTTAAGGATAATACCCCAGAAGAGGAGCAGGCTTAGGTCTGCTTTTTCTGTTAATTCACTTATTTACTTTTTATAGTAACCTGAATAGGAAAGGCAGAGAAAGGAGTTATTGAACCATCATTATAGTTTGAGTGTTAAAAGAGTACACAATACACTAAGTTAAGTTAATAATGAGATTAACTATACAGGACAAAAAATAGTTAACTTCGTCAGTGCAATTGTGAAACCAATCAAAAACGCTAAGAATATGTTTCCATCAGATGTCTATTTGAATAGAAGAAATCGCCTAAGATCAAAGATCAATAATGGTATAATCCTACTTCCCGGGAATTGTGATGCTCCGATGAACTATGCGGGGAACACCTATCATTTCAGGCAAGACAGTTCATTTCTATACTTTTTCGGCATTAATCAACCTGATTTAGCCGGAGTATTAGATGTAGATAGTGGAGAAGATATCTTATTTGGAAATGATGTCGATATGGATGACATCATCTGGATGGGGCCACAACCGTTGATGAGTGAACGGGCTGCATTAGCAGGAGTAAGAAAGACGTTGCCCTTATCTGACATTCCGGCCTATTTGAACAGGCAGATTAAATTAGGACGTCGAATTCATTTTCTCCCCCCCTATAGAGCACAAACCACCTTACAACTAAGCTCTTGGTTAGGTATTGCGGTCGACTCCGTTAAAAACTACGCCTCCGAAGAGTTAATTAAGGGTGTTGTTTCTTTGAGAGAGGTAAAAGATTCTGGAGAAATAGCCGAGATTGAAGCGATGGTCAATGTAGCAAAAGAGATGCATGTTGCAGCAATGAAGATGGCCAAACCCGGTACCATTGAAAGAGAGGTAGCTGGTACCATTGAAGGAATTGCTTTACAGAAGGCCGCTGGAGTATCTTTCCCTGTTATTCTAAGTATCAATGGACAGACCTTGCACAACCATTATCATGGTAACATAATGCATGAAGGACGCATGATGGTGGCCGATGCTGGTTGTGAATCAGAGATGAATTATTGTTCAGACATCACTCGAACGGTACCTGTTGGGGGAAAATTCTCACCCCGACAAAAGTCAATCTATGAAATTGTTCTTAACGCAAATAAAAAAGCTATAGAAACAATTAAACCTGGTATTTTTTATCGTGATGTACATATTCTTGCTTGTACCGTCATAGCTGAAGGACTAAAAGAGCTTGGTCTAATGAAAGGGGATTCAGGGGCTGCCGTAGCAGCAGGAGCTCATGCTCTCTTTATGCCTCATGGGCTAGGTCACATGATGGGACTTGATGTTCATGACATGGAGAACTTAGGTGAAAACTTTGTTGGTTATGATCATGAAATATCAAGATCTAGTCAATTTGGACTAGCATTCCTAAGATTAGGAAAAAGACTTCGTGAAGGATTTGTTTTGACAGTTGAGCCAGGCATCTACTTTATTCCTGCACTCATTGATCAATGGAAACAAGAAAAACTTCACACTGAGTTCATTGATTACGATAAAGTCGAAACCTTTAAGGATTTTGGAGGCATTCGTATAGAAGATGATGTTCTGGTCACTGACTCTGGATGCCGAGTCTTAGGTAACCCCATTCCAAAAGAAGTGAGCGAAATTGAAGCCTTAATTCAATAATTCGCACCCATTGCCATAGAAGCCGGAAACAGTTTTGTCTCCGGCTTTTTATTATTTCACCTTCTATTATCAGTTGAAAACCATTGGATATCCTTTAATCTATTAACACAAAAACCTAAAAAAAATTGAAAAAGCAGATTCAATTACATAACACCTCCCTTATCTATCATCTTTTTGGGGAGGGGCCCGCAATAGTTTTACTTCATGGGTTTCTTGAATCATCAGCAATCTGGGCCGAGTTTGCCGCTGAATTATCGCGTGATTTCATGGTTATCACAGTAGATTTGCCTGGTCATGGCGAATCGGGTGTAATCGCTGAGACTCACTCTATGCATCTGATGTCTGAGTGTGTTAGAGAGATTTTAAAGACAGAGCAAATAGAGTCAGTACTTTTATGCGGACATAGTATGGGGGGATATGTTGCAGTTGAGTTTGCTTCACAATACCAGGAAATAGTAGCCGGCTTAAGCTTTTTCCACTCAAATCCGGCACCAGAAACCGAGCAATCCAAAACGAATAGAGAAAGAGCCATACAAATTGTCAAAAAGCAGAAAGGACAATTTATCACCTCATTTATCCCAGATCTCTTTGCCCCTTGCAATATCGAAAGACTTCATAATGAAATTGAGGCTTTAAGAGAATCTGCTAACAAAATGTCACCTGAAGCCGTTATTGCCGCTTTAAGTGGTATGAAAGAGCGCCAATCTCGTTTGAATGTATTAGTAGATGCAACATTCCCCATACAATTTATCGCAGGGAAACAAGACAGTAAGATCCCTACAGAAAAGATTATGGCAGCAGCTCTCCTTCCACACCATGCAGAACTTGTTTTATTAGATCAATGCGGCCATATGGGGCACATTGAAGCCCCTAATACAACCTTTACTGCCCTAATGGACTTTGCTGAAAAAACTCTATATCCTCGTCGACCTTTTCATTCTGATAACTGCTAGAAACAGGGGGTAATTCAAGGATTATTTGATTCAAAATTCGACATTCAAAATTCGACATTCAAAATTCGGGATTCAAAGAATCTGTCATATTTATGTTGTAGCATCTGGATAGATATGTCGACATACTTCAGGTTACACCCTAAGGTTTGAGCGCAGAAGTCCATTCACGAAATTTAGGGATCAGGCTTTCCCATAAAAGACAGAGCCCTGCATTTATGCAGGGCTCTGTCTTTTAATTAAAGGAAGAAGCACTTAGCCATTCATAGAGGCTAGGAATTCCTCATTGCTATAAGTAAATTTCATTTTATCCTTTAGAAATTCCATTGCTTCAATAGAAGTCATATCAGTTAAATGGTTTCTAAGGATCCAGATTCTTTGGAGGACATCTTTTTCAAGGAGTAAGTCATCACGACGAGTGCTGGAGGAAACGATATCAATAGCGGGGAAGATACGTTTATTGGAGAGTTTTCTATCGAGTTGTAACTCCATGTTTCCTGTTCCTTTAAACTCTTCAAAGATCACCTCATCCATTTTAGACCCAGTGTCAATAAGTGCGGTAGAGATAATGGTTAAAGAACCACCGTTTTCGATTTGACGAGCAGCACCAAAGAAGCGTTTTGGTTTTTGTAAAGCGTTTGCTTCAACACCACCAGAGAGAACCTTTCCGGAGGCTGGGCTAACGGTATTGTAAGCTCTAGCAAGACGGGTAATAGAATCGAGAAGGATAACTACATCATGACCGCATTCTACTAAACGCTTTGCCTTTTCCAAAACAATATTTGCTATTTTAACATGTCTCTCTGCGGGTTCATCAAAGGTAGAAGCGATGACTTCAGCTTTAACACTACGAGCCATATCAGTAACTTCCTCAGGACGTTCATCAATAAGAAGGACGATAAGGTAGACTTCCGGGTGGTTATAGGCAATGGCATTTGCAATCTCTTTTAAGATCATAGTCTTACCTGTTTTAGGTTGGGCAACAATCAAGCCGCGTTGACCTTTACCTATAGGAGAGAAGAGATCAATAACTCTGGAAGAGAGGGTAGCTTGGGGATGGTCAGTCAGTTTAAACTTCTGATATGGGAATAAAGGGGTAAGGTAATCAAAGGGGATTCTATCGCGAACCGCCTCAGGGTGAAGACCATTTATTGAGTTTACCTTAATTAGAGGGAAATATTTCTCTCCTTCCTTTGGAGGCCTAACCATTCCATTTATCGTATCCCCGGTTTTTAGTCCATGCGCTTTAATCTGAGCTTGGCTAACATATACATCATCGGGAGAGTTGAGATAATAATAGTCGGAAGATCTGATAAAGCCAAAACCATCCGGCATTAGTTCGATCACCCCTTCACAAGAGACTAAGCCTTCATATTCAAACGGGAACTCCTCACGTCTTCTTTCAGGTTGTTGTGGGGGACGGGGTAATGGTTGTTGTGGTCTACGATTATCTTTTTGTTCACGATTAGAACTAATGTTCTCTCTAACCTCTCTATTCTCTCTCGTATCTTTAACTTCTCTATTCTCTCTAATCTCTTTAGGTTGAACTCTATCACGAGTCAGGGGTGCTTCACCTTTTTCACCATCGAAAAACCTTTGAGTAGGTACCTCATTTGAAACTTCTTCGTCGGTTGAATCTTCCGACATAAAGTCAACTGGAAGATCTGATGGAACCACCTCTTCAATGTCTGGCAGCTCATTCTCTAACAGAGGAGCTTGAGCAGCTAAGGCAGAAGAGACCTCAGAGGCCGTTTTAAGTATCGGTTTTTTCTTTTCCGGAGTATTTTTTTTAACTTCTTTAGGTTTCAGGTCTTGTGAGTCAGGGCTAAGAACCTCTTCAGTCAAGAGCGTCTTTTGCTCTTCTTTAACCTCTGCAACAGGGTTAGATATCGTTACTGAAGGGTCGAGAATCACATTCTCCTCTTGTTTCTTAATTGGCTGAATGTTTTCTCCTTTAGGTTTAACCTTTTTCCCTGGTTTGTTCCGGTTGTCTTTAGGATTATTGATCCGGCGGCTATCATCTTTTGGCGGATTTAATGCCTGATGATCCAGAATTTTATAGATAAGTTCTTGTTTTTTTAGCCCTTCAATATTGGCAATATTAAGAGCCGTTGCAATGTCTTTAAGCTCAGACACGAGCTTCGCATTAAGTTCTAAAATATCATACATGAAATAGAAATAATTAAATCGTATAACACGAAAACAGTTAACATCATATTGGCAGTAACAGCAAGTTTACTTTTACAGCAATCTCGAATTTGCCCGAAATAATAGATAAAGAAATTTTTGATTATTAACTAACTATGGTAATTAGAGGGAAGAATACCCACCAAAGATCACCTTCTTTCGAATATCTGTGGCGCAAATATAATACATTTCTTGCTTTAAACACAACTACTACTAAAAAAGTTGAATTCTGTGACTCAACAGCCTAAGCCAATACTATCAAACAAAGCGATTAATTCTTTGTTCATTCCGTGGCAATCCATTCCAATTAGTAGGGTTGGTTCATTAAGAGAGATAACCAAGCCTTACTTTTTCTTAGATTTGCAGAAAAAAAAACCATGATACAACGCATTCAATCCCTTTTCCTTTTAATAGTGACCATTCTGGCGGTTGTCCTGTTTTTCGTTCCATTAGCGAAGTATTATCAAGAAACTGGCATTTTTACGCTTTCGCTTACAGGCATTAGCAGTGCAGTTAGTGGATTAGTAACAGTAAAGATCAGCATTTGGCTCTCGGTTGCTATGATGGCCATTAGCGGGGCAATAGCAGCATTAAGTATTTGGACCATTCTGGCCTACCAAGACAGAAAAAAGCAAATTAGTTTCATCAGAGTACTTCTTATGCTTACCATCGTTCTGGTTGTTATCATTTTTGCTCTCACAGACCATATTAGAAAGCTAACCGGGATAACACCCGAATACGAAATGGGTATATACTTTCCGCTGGTCTCCCTGGCAATGTTGATTTTAGCTCAACGCTTCATAAAAAAAGATGACGAATTAGTCAGATCAGCAGACAGGTTACGCTAAAAAAAGGATATACTATGCATGTCTATCATGCTCTAAGATCTCCATCTCTTTAATCTCTCTTTCATCTATAACAAATCGCAAAGCCGTAATCTTTGTATGAAAGCCAGAGTGTCCTGCAGCTCCAGGGTTTAAGTGGAGAAGTTCCTTCTTTCTATCGTAAATAACTCTCAGTATATGTGAATGCCCACCAACTAAAATGGTGGGTTTTTCTTTTGATATCAACACTTTTGCTTCTGGTGAGTATCTATCGGGATAACCAGAAATATGCATGATTACAACTTTATGCGATTCTATTCTGAATGTATTTATTTCAGGAAGTCGTAACCGTATCTTATAATCGTCGATATTACCATAGACAGCTCGCAGCTTTTTAAACGCACTTAGCTTATCCAAAAGATCTAAGCTTCCAATATCACCAGCATGCCAAATCTCGTCACAATCCGCAAAGAAAGACCATACCCCTTCATAAATAGAGCTATGTGTATCCGAAAGTAAACCTATTCGTACCAAGTTGAGTTATTTTTGAGGAAAGATCAGCAAAGGTACCTCAAAATTCAACAAATCTTCAGATGATAGCCCTGACCTAAATAATTGAGAAAACCAGTCTCTTCTCCGTTCCTGAATAATAAGAAGATCTTTAGGATTATCATGTAGATAATCGCTTAACATTACCTCCTCGTTCTTTCCCGAAATAATTTCGATGCCAATATCTCTTCGATCCAAACGCTCTAATCCCATTCTAATTTTGCCGAGAATCTCCTCCTCCTCCTTTTGAGCCTTCTCTCCTTTAGCAAGAAACAGGCACTGAACATCCGTTTCATAAGGCTTCAAAAAGGCAAGAATAGATCCTAAATCCTCTGTAATGGCATGAGCTTGATCTACTATGACTAGTGCCTTTTCAAAAGACTTAACTAAATAACCGGAAGGAATAGTCATAACAGGAACACAACTATGTTTTAAAATTCTCTTGGTCATAGTCCCTCCAAAAAGACTTTTCTTACCCTTGCCCTGTTGGCCAATAACCAATAAATCTGGAGAAAGCACTTTACACTGCTCCTCTAATTCATAATCAATATCCCCGCCTTCAAGATAACTTGTAAGAGGAATCCCCCCACCTGCGTCAACAATTAACTTATTGACCAAATCAATAAGCTTAGCCATCTCTCTTTCGGCGTTAATCTTAATCTCATTGACCATCTTCATATCAACAAGAGTCTGCGAAGCCATCGTATCCGGATAACTGCCTCCCGCTACAATAATCTGATCAAAATAGGTATGAAATAAAACCAAAGACGAGTCTGTTGCTTTAGCAAGATATACACCAAACTCGCATGCGGCCATCGTAGCCTCCGAAAAATCTACTGCAACAACTATCTTTTTCATGATCTAATGTTTTATTAATTATCCTTATCCGTAGAAACGCTATATAGATCTTGAACCCACTCCTTTATTGATGACTCAATAACCCAGTACATTAAAGATGTTTCCTCCAATCCTAGATAATTTACCAATAGTTTACTTAGGTTAGGTCATTATCTATGCCATTGCATCAATTACCAAAGGCATCAGCGTGAGTCTTCTATTTGACATCCCTATCACTATACAAACTTAATAAATCTAACCCCCCTTGTGTCAGAATTCGACATCAAAAAAAAGGACATTTCAGTAAAAAACCATTATTATCAAACCCCTCTATCCTGTTTTCGCTTATTCAAGAATCCCGTTACTAATCTAGCTACTAAAAACAGCATTACAAATACGGTTATAACCGAGGCTCCTGTTGGAACATTTAAAAGATAAGAGATGACTAATCCGACGACTGAGCCAAGGAGAGAGATCACAATAGAGCCAAGAGCTATCTTCCGAAAATCGTTAAAAAAGAGATTGCTCGTACTCTGAGGAATCGTTAGATATGACATGACTAAAATAATCCCGGCTGCCTTAATTGTAATCACAATAACTAAAGCGATAAGCGTCATGAGAGAATAGTTAATAAAATGTACCGGGAGGCGCAGTGACTTTGCATAACTTTCGTCAAACGCTATTGCAATCATTAATCGATAAAAAACTATAAAGAAAAGCACAACCACAATAGCCAATATCAACATCATTAACAACTCTCGTGAACTAACAGTTAATAGGTTGCCAAAAAGATACGACATTAAGTTTGGAGGGGTTCCCGGAGTAATAAATATAAATATTATTCCTAAAGCCATTCCAAAAGACCATAGAATTCCAATAGCCGAATCTTCCCGAAGCTTACCACTTCCAGTGAAATAGTGCATGATATTAGCGGCAATGGTCGAAAAGACAGCAGCACCTACTAATGGATGTATGCCTAAAAAGTAACCTATTCCGATACCTCCAAAAGAGGCATGAGTCACTCCGCCAGCTATGAATACAATTCTTCTTGATACCACATAGGTTCCAACCAACCCACATAGAATACTTATGAGTAATGATGCATAGACTGCATTTTGGATAAATTGATATTGTAATACTTCTAGCATTATCTCACTTATGAACTTTTAAAACTCTATGAGGAACGGGGCCATGCGCAAGAAGATCAATCGGACAGTTATATACGGCAAGTTGTTCACTTGATATCTCTGGCCCATCATGATAGTGTAAGGTTTTATTAACGCAGGCAATTGTTTTTACATGTGAGGAAATAATCCCTAGATCATGTGAAACCATAACTATCGCCATGGATTCGTTGATTTCTGAAAGCAATTGATAAAGATTCTTTTCAAACTCTCGATCTACGAAGTTGGTAGGCTCATCAAGCAATAAAACCAAAGGATCAGTCATCAGAGCGCGACATAGAAAAGCTCGTTGAGCCTGCCCTCCTGACAAAGAACCAATGGGAAGTTTTGACACCGAACTTATCCCTGTCTTCTCCATTAAATTTATGGCCTTGTCTTTTACTTCATCTTTAAAACCGCCAAACCATTGTCGACGGTTTAAAGCACCAGATAGTACGACTTCTAAAACTGTTACCGGGAACTGTCGGTCAAAATGATTGATTTGGGGAAGATAACCAACACGTTTTCCTCCATCCAACTCAGAACTTAATAACACCTTACCCTTTATAGGATTAAGCAAGCCAGCAATTACCTTTATAAGAGTTGTTTTCCCCCCACCATTCGGACCAATAACTCCAATAAAATCATGATCGTTCACCGTCAGATTGACATCCTCTAAAACAAAAGAGTCATTATAACCTGCGTAGACATGATCTAGATTAATCAGCATAGTCACCTTTATTAAAAGACTCAGCTAATGTAGTAATCAAATAGGTCATTGACTTAACCCAATCATACATCATTGGGTCAATAGTTTTAATCTTAGCTCCTGTTTCTTTTGCTATTGTTTTAGCATTATTGGTATCAAATTGATTTTGAACTAAGATAACTCCAATCTTTTCACTCCGAGCAAGGTCAATAACCTTCCTCAGCCCTTCGGCACCTGGCTCCTTCCCATCTTTCTCAATTGAAATCTGATTCAACCCATAATCAGCAGCCAAATAGGTAAGCGCTGGATGAAAAATCATAAAGCTCTTTCCATGATATGGGGCAAAAGAGACCCTTGCTAAGGTATCAATTTGCTGAATCTCTTTTTTAAGAGTCATCAAATTCTTTTCAAAATCGGCCTTCTTTTCAGGAACAAAATCAATGAGCATTGTAGTAACACTCTCCGCTATTTGCAGTGCCCTTGATGGAGAAACCCAAAAATGAGGATCAGCTCCTCCTTCATGGTTATGCTCTTCATTCAGCCCCTCCTCATGTTGACTACCCTCGTGATGACTACATGAGCCCTCAATCAGATCTATCCCCTCAGATAAATCCACTATTTTTAATTTAGCATTCTGCTCTTTAAAAGCAGGGATCCATTGGTTGTCCATCCCCGTATTTCCTGTTGTCACATAAGCCATTGCCTTCGCAATTCCGGCTAATTGAACTGGAGTAGGGTCATAGGATTCATGACTAGCTGAAGGTGGCATCAGAACTCCTGTTTGGACAATATCTCCACCGATCTTATCAACAAAATACTGTAAAGGTTGGATACTAACAATTATCATCGGTTTAGAGGAGTTACTCTCTGTAGACCCACATCCACCCAGGAGGGTCATTAAAAACAAAATAGATAAGTATTTAATTCGCATATAGTTACATGATTACGCAAAAACGTTCCGATCTTTTTCTGTTATTAAAACAGAAAAAAACCGGGAACGTTCAAAACTATATACAAATCTACTGATATATGGTGAAATTAGACACCACTGGATAGATAACAAAATATCCTAATGCACCATGACTAATATTACCCGTGACATTCGCGGGGGGTGGTGAAAAAAGTGGATTTTGAGGTGCGAGTTGCTGTTGCATGAAGCCTACATACTCAGTAAACCCCTTGGTAATAGCTCCGGTTTCAACCCTGAGTGTATCCCCTTTATTAATTTTTATTCCTTGACGCTCAAAGAGCCACATTACAACCAATCCGTTCGTGTACTTTCCATTAAAGAATCGATCTTCAAATGCGCTCCAGGTACTTAAGGAATCGGTCAGAGGCTTCCCATTACGGTAAGCTTTAATCAGATAGTTATTTGAATCAGGCGAATCCTGCATATACCACATAAACTTATAAGAGCCCTTAAAAGCATCAGGATCATATTCTAGTTTCACCGAATCAACGCTAATCGGTTGAGGAACCTTTGTTACTGCCGTGTAATCTGTATAGCCCCCGATAGGATCCTTAAGTTGAATATTTAATCGATACTTCACGCCGGCTATAGCCGAGAAATTATCAGGTAAAGAATACTCTCCCGGGGCAACCTCAGTAAGACTCCATTGATCATCTTCTGAAACAAGAGATACTACAGCCCCCTCAACCGCTGGTGTTTGTCCGCTGGCATAATATGCAGCCGTCTTGGTAATGTGTACTATTCTTCCATCAGGCTGATCCGTCAGAAAAGCCTCAACAACCAGTTTAGTATCCCCATTTTCCAATTCAAGATCTATACGTTCAGTACATGCAAAAAGAAGTACTAGACTAAAAAGGAGTGAAATATTAAAAATCTTTCTCATTTGTATACTTTTTTGATCCATTAAAACTTAAAGTTAAATGTCACAGAAGGAACCATCCCGAAGAGATAGGTCTTCTCAGCATAGGTAACACCTGGATTATCCTCCTCCTCAACAAAACCGATTGACCAGGCATTTTTCCTACCATATAGGTTATAAATAGAGAAATTCCATTCCCAATCCCACTTCATATTTTCCCTTTGTTTCCTTTTAATGATAAAAGAGACATCGAGCCTGTGATAATCGGGCATTCTATACTCATTTCTTGCGGTATACACTGGAACCACCTCATTTCCGATAATAGCCCGTCCTGTTGGAAAAGTAACAGGTGCACCGGTGCTGTAGACCCAGTTGGCGGATAGTTGATAGCGAGGAGAGAAAGAATAGCTTGCAACCACGGTGATGTTATGGGGTTTATCGTAAGGAGCCTTATAAGCAACCCCATTGTTAATCTCATCTATCTGCCGACGGGCAACAGAGAAGGTATACCCTACCCATCCTGTTAATTTACCCTTATTCCTTCGTAACAAAAGTTCAAATCCATAACTCCATGACTTTCCTGTACGCAGTTCAGATTCTAAGTACTTATTGAAAAAGATATCCGCATTATCCTTAAAATCTAATGTATTACTCATCCACTTATAATAAGCCTCGGCAGAAAACTCGTACTCAGAAGAGGCGAAATTTCGAAAATAGCCTAAAGCTATCTGATCTGCCATCTGTGGTTTTACGTTAGGAGAAGAAGAAAACCAAACATCGAGAGGAGTACCGGCAGTGGAGTTTTGTGCCAACTGAAGATACTGGCTAGTCCGGGAGTAGCTCGTTTTTATAGAACTATTCTCATCTAAAGAATAGGTTAATGCGATGCGAGGTTCAAGTCTCAAAAAAGTCTTAAAGAAATCGCCAGATCCATAAACTGCAGAATCAGCTAACTCATAGTTATTATCATACTGATATACGGTAGACTTCCCTACATTTTGGAACATACTTAACCTCAGTCCATACTTTAAATTAAAACGACCTAAAAACTGCGCTTCATGACTAGCATAAATTGCACTCTCAAGCGCATGAGCTAGAGGTAATTTTAACTCTTTAAAAACAGTACTCTCACCAGTTCCCTGAACATGACCCGGATTGAACTCATGCCAAACCGTTGACACACCAAACCTTACCGTATTCTCAGGAAGGGGAAACCATGAAAAATCACCTTTAAAAGAGTAGTCTTTCATGCTTGACTCCCACAAAAATGAATTCGCCTTACCATTAGGAGTGCCAATACTGTAATCATATTTTGAGATAATTCCAGTAAAATTAGAGAATAGTTTACCAGAAAAAAGATGGTTCCATCGAGCTGTAAAAGTCTGATTACCAAAATTCATATTAGCAAAATTGTTCTCAAACACATCTCGTCCGAAATACCCACTAACAAAGATCCTGTTATGTTCATTTATCTCATGCTGAACCTTTGCATTCAAATCATAAAAATAGAGGGTATTATCACGAACACTTTTATCAGAGGAGAGCGGCAGAAAGATATCTGCGTAGGTTCTTCTTCCTGATAGGATAAAGCTTGTTCTCTCTTTTAAGATCGGACCTTCAATGGTCAACCTACTTGAGATTGTTCCAATACCTCCGGTAGCTGAAAACTTCTTTAGATTACCATCTTTCATTCTGACATCCACTAAAGAAGAGAGTCTTCCGCCCGATGAGGCAGGGATATCCCCTTTATAGATCTGTACATCCTTAATAGCATCATTATTAAAGACAGAGAAAAAACCCATAAAATGGCTAGCATTATAAACCGTCGCCTCATCCAGAAGAATAAGATTCTGATCAAGTCCACCTCCACGAACACTAAAGCCATTCGTTCCTTCGGCCGCAACTTGTACTCCGGGTAAAAGTTGTAAAGCCTTAATAATATCAACCTCTCCCATCAGAGCAGGAATGGTTCGTACTTGCTTGATATCCATCTTTACGACAGACATCTCTGCCCTTTTAACATCTTGAGTAATCTCCTCTCCCTTAATTTCAACCATCCCTAACTGAGTGGCTGATGGCTCCATTGAGACATTGAGACTTAGGTTCGATGTTAAAGTAATCTTTTTTACCACAGTGGTATACCCAACAAAAGTAAACCTCAGGGTATATGACCCTGCAGGTAGACTTAAAGAATAAAAACCATAAACATTTGAGGTGGCTCCAGATTGGATCTCATCTACATAAACGGTTGCCCCAATCAACATCTCACCTGTTAAGGCATCTGAAACATACCCTTTAACGGCATAACGTATAGCCCCATTATTTACATCTCCCAGGTCAGTTTTGTTTACAGCATATAGCTTTCCACTTAACCCAATAAAAAGAAATGCAATAAGGAAAAATCCATACTTGCCAAGCCACCCCTTTTCAACCACCTTCCCTAGTTGATCTTTTCTCATAAATTTAATAAACGTTTAATTAAAAAAAACTAACACATCACTATCCTAGAATGCACAATGACTTTTAGGCTTCCGACCGATTTCGAAATCAAATAAAAAACATAGCTATCGACAGGTTATATGATAGTATTAGACTCTTTTTGAAATGATTTGTTACACAAGTTTTCGACAAAATTGAAACTTTTCAAAAAAAGCCAGAAATAAAAATCGGTGAATACGCAAAAGAAGTCGGTGAAAGCCTCTTTTTGCCAGTTGAACAGAAGAAATCTAATGTCACCGTGAAAGCCTCCCAACAAACGCAATCAACTTCAGATCGAGAAACCGTAACTTAATAGAGAGCTATATACTCCCATCCATTTCCTAATGAAATAAGAAATTTCTCAAAATCAACCCTCTTTATGACGAAGGAAGAAGTATTTATTAATGGATGGAAACTAATTTTATCGACAGTAGATAAATTCTTATCCATAAACAAATACACATGATGATCAGTATCGTTAATGAGTCCAAAAGGTGACACAGAGCCAGGGGTTACACCCAGATACTTCATCATTCGTTCAGGGCTAGCAAATGATAGTTTACCTTGTTTTAAGAGTTGTTCTAAATCACGAATGGCCAGGTCGTGTTTATGTTCAATTATGACGAGATAATGACGATTACCCTTATGATTTCTAAAAAAAAGATTTTTGCAATGTGCGGCTTCAATATCTTTCCAGTAGAGGCTTGCTGTTGGAATATCTGGGGCAGGAGGATGGTCATATCGATCGAAAGAGATCCCTAAACTATTTAAATATTCTTCAATCCGTAAAATTAATACTTCGTCACTATTCATATTAGTCAAGGCTAAACGAGATAAAAAGAAAGGAATAAGAATAAATCAATCAGAAAAAATGCACCGGGCCTATAAGCGGGATCCTGTTCCGGGCGAACCCGGTATCTATCATTTATCTAGGCTTAACGTCACCATTAAGCTCAATCGGCCCACCCTCCGGGATCGGACGAGTAGCCCTCTTATTATACAATAGTATAATATCCCCGGTATATTTGGCCTTTCAACCTCTGAGGTTTACCCCTTGCCATTGTTGCCAACCACAAGTGTGAGCTCTTACCTCACATTTTCACCCTTACCGGAAACCGGCGGTAGTTTTCTGTGGCACTTGCTGTCATCCAAAAGATGCCTTCCTGTTAGGAAGCAGAGTACTCTATGTTGTCCCGACTTTCCTCTCCTACCTTCTTGCGAAGGAAGCAGCGATAGATCGTCCCGATGCACAAATCTGACTATTTTATTTCAAAGAACAAAAAACGATCACTTTTCATGAGTAATCATAACATCAATGGCTCCTAATCCGTATCTACCAGAAGAAGCCTGTTGATGCCATACCTGCTTATATTCCTTCAACTTCTGGATAATTGCGTTCTTTAAGACACCATTTCCTATTCCGTGTATAAAGGTAACCTTATAATAGTTCTCAGCAATTGCACTTTCCAGACATTTTACAAAATAGCTCACTTGTAACGAAAGCATAGATGCAGGTTCTAACTCCTTATAGTCACTAACCATCTTCTCGATATGCAGATCTACCTCTGCTTCACGATGACCAACCTTATGCCTGGATATGAAAGATTCTGGTTCAGCTTGCTTAGCCTCAACCTTGATGTTAGTCTCAAGCCCAGCCTTTCCAGGAAACTCCCCAAGACTAAAAACACTCTTCATCGAGCTCAATGGAAGCAATTCATAGACAAAAGCCTTACCTTCAACAAATAGATAATCCTTAAAACTCTCCTCCCGCATCAGTTTTGTAGTCTTTATTGTATATTCCACAGACGCAGGTGCAAGAATATCAATCGGCTTGTCTATATGTTGCATTAATTGTATTACCCCATCACACCATTGTGAAAGTTTATCACGCGATATTCTATCCACATGAATGGCGGCCAATGGAGGAATAACTCCATAATCAACACCTCTCCAGCCTCCTTTCTTCCCCCTAATAAACCAATTATATAAAAAATCATGATCTGAAAAGTTCACAATCATGACATCTATATCACCCGTTATTAGCCACTTTTGATCAGAAGGGATAAACGCCAAATAAAGTCCAGCCGGATTAGCCGCTCTACGGGCAGTAGCAGGCAAAGGAACTATTCGATCATCATCAAAAGTCTCCAATTCAGGCTCCTCTTCTATAGTTGTAGCTACAGAATTAATCCTTCGACTTTTACTGCTATCCGAGTTTTCTGGACCTTGATCGAAGAAACGACTTGCGGCTTTCCCATCAGGCTCAATTTTTACCAAATCAGAGACTGCCGTCGGAATATCAAATCCATCATCAATAGCCACATTTACAATTGAGGGACTCACAATCTTAGTTACTACGCCCCCACCAGTAGAACTTAAAAAACGAACTCGGTCGCCAACCTTAAACTTCATTATGTCTTAATTTACTAACAAAGTTAGGAAATTACTTGCTATTTGAGTTGTTAACATATTGATGGCTCCCTTAAAAACCCAGTCTGGATAAACCTAACCTAACATCAAACCTATTTTTTAGCCCCTATCCAATTCTAAATTGGAAAATCCAATAATTAGCACAAACAAAGAAAACCAGAGATAAATGCACTTCATAAAGTGTGAATGATGTAACTTTTTCTTCGAATTTTGTACACTACTTACTCCAGAGTTTTACGATATTTAGAACGATAAAATATTTATAACTAATGTTTACTAAATAGGTATGGAGAAAAGGTAACAATTCTCAACCATACGAATGCAGTAACAGACAATTATGCTATGTTCATTACTTACCGCTCCACCATTATAATAAACATTATTAATTTATTGAATTCCTCAATTAAGAGAATAGTTTGGTAAAGAGAGGCAAAGAGCCGACAATAGCTCAACATAAAGATGAAAATTCAATTATATTCATCAGTATCTGACAAAATGCAATTCACAGGAAACGATAATTATTCAATAACCTGATACTAATAATAAAACCAGTAATCAGACAAGTGAATTATAGTCAAGATTCAATAAAAACAGATATTAAAATAACATACAATAATTTGCATTACATATATGAATGAGATCAATTCAAAAATCTCCACCATGATGTAGCACAGATCAAGTAAATATCCAAAGACGAAAATAATCAAAAACATGCAAATAGCTGTAAGTAGGAAAAAATTCATATTCTCACCTGATCCGTCACGTATAATTGCGCGATTTTTATTTTTGGAACCAGCCAGATCTATAAGTATCATACGCAAAGTATTAGCTATGTCAGAAAAAGATGTAAATATTGCAACGAGTCAATTACTACGCAGGTATTCAAGGAGACATCGTAATATTTCACGAATATTTGAAAAAAACTTTGCCAAATTGGCTCCAATATTCGAATCTATTGAAATTAACGAAGAAGACTTAAGCGAGCCACGTAAAGCTTTGATTGGATCCTACTTTACCATGGAATACTCGATAGAATCAGCAGCATTTTTTAATCCTTCCATAATGGAGGATCCGGATCAGTCGGAAGTTAGATCAGATGAAAAGAGGGTAATATTTAGCTTTAGAGCCACGGGAGAAGGACATATCTCGTCCATTGTATTTCGTTCTGGGATACTCGACCGTAATAATAATTTAAGTATTGAACCCGTGGGGAAAATGCTTGCAGAAGCCGATGTCATAAAACGTCATATTTATAATAAAGTCTCTTTCATCGAGAAATTAATTGAGATGAATCCCACAAAAAAAAACAATTCACTATGGATTTTAGAAAGGCGAGACCAAATTAAGTATCTAGCCAGCATTCAGACATTATCGATTAACGAAGATCAAATTAAAAAGAACTCATTAAACCAAGCCTTTTCTCCAAACTTTATCCTAGATAAACTTCCTGATCACTTCACTTATGGAGAATTGATGAAAGTACTTGTCATTGCAAAAAAAGATTTATCAATTACAGAAGAACATCACAAGCTAATTAATCAGATGTTATGGCTTGCCTCATCCCATTATGAGATCAATTTTTCAATTGATTCAGCCATTTCAGAAAGAGTTATCTTCCCTGTATCGGCCACAGAACAAAAAGGAATTGAAGACGCTCGTTTTGTGAAATTCACAGATGATGATGGAGAAATTACCTACTACGCCACCTACACTGCCTACGATGGAGGTGCTATTCTACCAAAACTGATAAAAACAACAGATTTTTACAACTTCAAAATCATCCCAATTAACGGTGAAATTGCCCAAAACAAAGGGATGGCTCTCTTTCCAAGAAAAATCAATGGCTTCTACGCCATGCTATGTCGTATGGACGGAGTTAATAATTATATCGCATATTCAAAAAGTATTAACATATGGCACAAAGCCCAGATCATACAACAACCTATTTATTCCTGGGAGCTAGTTCAAATAGGTAATGCCGGCTCACCTTTAGAAACAGAAGATGGCTGGCTAATCATTACTCACGCTGTAGGTCCAATGCGCGAATATACTCTCGGGGCTTCGCTTTATCAACTAGACGATCCCACAATAGAAATCGGACGATTAACAACCCCTTTAATGATTCCTAATGAAGTTGAACGAGAAGGATATGTACCAAATGTGATCTACTCTTGTGGCTCAATTATTCACAATAATGATTTAATTATTGCCTATGCTATGTCAGATCACACTTCATCTTATGCAACAGTCGATTTGCGAGATTTACTTAACGTTCTGAAATCTTCAAATAAGTAAATATTTATAAATAAAAAATATCCAAATTCAGAACACTTTGAAAGGATTAGTTATCATGCAAATATAATTGATTTACATATATGTGTGAATATTATAAATTTTAGCCACAATTATGTAAGGCATTTGAACTAAAATATCACCATCTTTGATAAATAAAACATCTTTCACTACTAACCCTTGTATTTATCATGCAAAACAAATCGTTATCTATTGATATTAGAAATCTAATCTTGGAGGTATTTGAAAACATCTCCAACTTAACTAAAAATTTCTTGAAAATAAAAAAAGAGCTTTCAGTTTTAATAGTTGTTAGCCTTTTACATAAGAGTGTAATAGACTTTAAGACAAAATCATTCTTACCGTCGAATCGATTACAAATCAAGAGATTTACAGAAATATCAATCCTATTCTAATTGATATGGGTATACCTCTTTAGTCGATGACAAATCAGGTATAATAAACAATTCGAATTAAGTACTCTACCGCCTATACTAAGGAAGAGATTGTCAATCTCTTCCTTAGTAACTCAAAATTTAGAACAATCTAAAACTTCTCAAAAAATGAGGGTAGGACTTCAACTTACCCGATGATTTCATAATACTTTTCCATAAACAAAACCTTCTAATTAATAAATTATACTAATATGAGCAACATTCTTTATACAATCGCAGTTGTTTTAGTAATTCTTTGGGCCATTGGCTTTTACATATACGGCATCAATAGCCTTATTCACATTCTGTTGGTCATTGCCCTTATATCAATAATTCTCCGAGTAATACAAAGGCAGAAGACTCGATAGGCTACAGTTCTTACACCATCCTCAGGCTAACAAAGTTTGAACAACATCTTTAGTAACGTTTCCATAACTAACGTTACAAATGAAAACCTTTTCTATTTCCAACATACTGTTAGATAGAAGAGATAAATAATGCTAACATCTGTTAGACAAAACAATTAAATAAAGAAAAAAAGTAATATAAGAACCTAGATTATGACACCATAAAATATCCGGGCACATAAACACTCTTCTGCATAAAAATAAACTATAATGATAAAACAACCTACTAATCGGAATTTAGCCAACCCACTTCCAGAGATCTTGATAATAACCTCTTATCCACCTCAAGAGTGCGGAATTGCAACTTATTCACAAGATTTAATCAAAGCACTGAATAACAAATTCAGTAGTTCACTAGCAATTAAAGTTTGTGCATTAGATTCAGGCGAAAACAACTATATCTATCCCGAAGAAGTAACACTCACTTTAAATACATCCATTGCCTCCGACTATGAAAAGCTAGTTTTTAAGATCAATGCTGATCCCTATATAAAATTCGTATTGATTCAACATGAATTTGGTTTTTTCCACAGCCATCA
>CAYUII010000025.1:0-40180 GCA_964444785.1 uncultured Bacteroidales bacterium
ATACCACTAGCTGTGAGGTTTTTTTAGGCATCGATAGCTCTAAGTTGTCAAAAAAACAAGGATAGTCGAAGCTCAACTATCCCATTTTTCAGACGTACTCGTCGCTAATCAAATGTATTCCTTGTTGGGTTGCTCCTTAGCAGAGCCCAACTCCACTTTCATATGATAGCACAAAGTTAAATGTTGTATAAAAATGTATAGATTTTAGTTTTTGAGTGTAAACAACTTTTAGGACGATACAATGGGGACTACCATATCCATGGAATAAGTTTATATCTTGTTTTTTTTATATATTCATCGTAACCAGAAAGTTCTTGACGCAGTGTTATGTCTTCCAGATAGGTTCTTAGGATTAAGAGGAAAAGTGAAAAGGATACGGGTATAATGCTCCAAAGTGAGCCAAAAAAGAGAGGGAATGCGATGGTCTGAAGGGTTGATCCTAAATAAGCTGGATGTCTTACTATACTGTATAAACCGTTTTCGCACACTGTATGGCCTCTCTCTCTTTGTATTCTGACTGTGCTTGAGAAAAATCTATTTTGTTTTTGGGCTATAAGAAACAGTAATTGTCCTGTTATAGTGAGGAGTATTCCTATCCCATAAAGGCTCCAATGTGAGATACTTGACCAGTGATACCGACCAGAATCTAGTCCTGCAAAGATAAACATCGTAATAGTCCCAATGAATGATAGAGCCAGAATAACTTTATCCCATTTTTTAACTCCTTTGCCGGGCTTAGATCTTTCGGCAAGTAAGTCTTTATCGAGAGCAAATACGGTATAATTTAATGTGATCATAATTAAACCAATGGCGGTATATGTTAGCCCTTGCCAATATTTGATTGTCCCGGCAGCAAAAAAGATTAGCGAGAAGAATAATATAGTACCGAGTGATTGTTTAAAAAAGAGGGTTGATTTCATTGCGATAAAAATTGGTTTAAGACTTCAAATTAACAATTAAAATGGTGGAGGTAAAAGATCCAATTCTTAGTTATTTTTGTCCAACCAATTTATAATTTATGCTGTTGAATATTGATCGGGAAAGTGGCATTAGAAAATTTGATCAGATATATAGTCAGATAGTTACCTTGATCGTAGACGGCTCACTTGACCAAGGAACAACACTGCCCTCAACTAGGCAGCTTGCTAAGACTCTTGGGGTTAATCGATCAACTGTTGTGCGTGTTTATGAAGAGTTGGGTGCTCAGGGTTATGTTGAAAGTACACCAGGGTCATATACTGTTGTTAGGAGGCGGAGGCAGTTGTCTAGGAATGAGGTTGATCAATTACAGAATTCTTCTGATTTGACACTCTTTAATGATCAACTTGGGTTACCTTATGATTTAATGTTCAGTCACTTGGAGAATGAAGAATCAATGGGCAAAGAGAGTATAAATTTTCTTCGGCTCTCCCCAGACACACGTTTGTTGGAAGGAAAGGATATTAGGGCAAGTCTTCGGGATGCTTTAAATGGTCATCATGCTGATCCATTTGATTTTACTCTTGCACGGGGTTTTAAACCTCTTAGACAACAAATAGTGAGGCAGATGAAATTGCATAATGTATTCGTTGAAGATGAAAATATATTAGTTACAAATGGTTCATTACAATCACTACAGCTTATCTTTCAGGTGTTTTCTAAGCCTGGTGATGCTATTGTTGTCGAAAATCCGACCTATTCCATTCTTTTATTGATTGCTAAAATATTCAAATTGGAGGTTATAGAAATTGAAATATCGAGAAATGGTCTAGATTTAGATAGATTAGAGGAGGTTTTTAAGGAGAAATCTGTTAGGTTTGTTTATGTCATGCCTACATATCAAAATCCAACAGGATTGTCGTTGTCAGCGGGGAATCGTGAGAGATTGTATCAGTTATGTGAGCATAATGATTGCATCTTAATCGAAGATAGTACTGAGGAGGAGCTGAAGTATAGTGGCAGAGGCTATGTCCCTGTTAAAGCATTAGATAAAAAAGGGCAAATAATTTATCTCGGTGCTTATACAAAGGTGTTAGCACCTGGTCTACGACTTGGTTGGATTGCTGCGAGTATTGAGTGTATAAAGAAACTGACCGTGGTTAAATCGGTGTTTGATATATCTTCTGGATCATTAAATCAAATGTTTCTTTATCATTTTATTATACGAGGCGCATTTGACCGACATCTTCAACGTTCAATCAGGGTTTATAAACGGAGAATGAAGGTTGCTGTTTTATCGATAAAAGAGTTTATTCCCGCAGATAGAATTGAATGGATTGAACCTAATGGGGGCTACATGATATGGCTTAAGCTTTTAACTCTGCCAATCAAGTCGATAGAGAGCCATTTCCTTGCATTTGGCGTTTTAATACATAATGGACGCTACTTCTTTGTGAAGGAGCCTGAAAATAATTACATCAGAATTTGTATTGCACAAACAAATGAAATAGAGATTAGGGAGGGGATAAGAAGGATTGGCGAGGCAATTAAGGTACTGTAATTTATAATCAGTCTAATCATTAAATGTTAACTAGTTCTAATTTAATTGTATCTAGTTTTTTGTATGTGTGATTTGTGGAGATATATTCTTTTTAAAGTGTTGATATTCCGTTAGTCTTAGGGGTAATAATTTGATAATACTAACTGTATCAGGATTGAACAATATTCTTACATTTGTAAAGCTTTAGAAAATATCGCCTTAGGGTGATGCCAAATGTAGTATCCAACATAAAAACCAAAAGTAGTGGATCTAATTATTGTTTATGCAATGGTTGCCATGGCCGGTTTAGGCATAACCGCGGCAGTTGTACTCTACTTCGTTGCCCAGAAGTTTAAGGTAATAGAAGATCCCCGGATAGATCAGGTAGCTGAGTTTTTGGCAGGAGCTAACTGTGGGGGGTGTGGTTATGCCGGTTGTCGCAATTTTGCGGAGGCAGTTGTACAGAAAGGCTCACTAGAAGGAATGAATTGTCCGCCGGGTGGTGCTGAAGTGATGGCAAAAGTGGCTGCTGTTTTAGGACTGGAAGCCCAGGTTAGTGAGCCCCAGATTGCGGTTGTAAGATGCAATGGCGGTAAGATTCATTCACCTCAGAAGGTAAATTATGATGGTGCACAAAGTTGTGCATCAGCGGCTACTCTCTTTGCAGGAGAAGGGGGCTGTAAGAATGGCTGTTTGGGTCATGGTGATTGCGTTACTTCATGCCCGTTCGATGCGATTCACATGGATGAGACAACTGGTTTGCCCGTTGTGCATGATGAGTGCGTGGCGTGTGGGGCTTGTGTAAAAGCTTGTCCTAGAAATATCATTGAGCTCAGAAAGCGGGGTCCTAAGGATCGCCGAATCTTTGTTAGTTGTGTTAATACGGAAAAGGGTGCTGTCTCTAAGAAGAATTGTGAAGTGGCTTGTATTGGCTGTGGCAAGTGTGTAAAGATTTGTCCGTTTGAAGCCATCACTCTTCAGAATAACATTGCTTATATCGATGATACCAAGTGCCGTCTCTGTAGAAAGTGCGTGGCCGAATGTCCAACGGGAGCAATCCACGAGTTGAATTTTCCTGTAAAGGCAAAATCGGCTGAAGCAACCGAAGCGGTCGAGAATTAATTGAAGTCATAATTGTAGTCAATCACCTAAAAGCATAGCAAAGTGAGATTGAAGACTTTTAAAATAGGAGGGGTTCATCCTCCAGAAAATAAGATTACAGCTCAGGAGGCTATAAAGTCTTTTCCTGTTCCTTCAACAGCAAGGGTCATGTTACATCAGAACCTCGGTGTGGCATCGGTGCCCATTGTCAACAAAGGAGATGAGGTTAAAGTGGGTCAAGTGATTGCCCGCCAAGAGGGTTTTATCTCTTCCTTTATCCACGCACCTGTCTCGGGTATCGTTACGAAGATCGAAGAGTGTGTTGATGCCAGTGGATATCGTAAGCCGGCTGTGTTTATTGAAACAAAAGGGGATGAATGGCTGGAAGGTATTGATACCACTGCTACTCTTGTCTCCGAGATAAAAGCAACCAAAGAGGAGATTATCAGGAAGGTAACCGAAATGGGGATCGTTGGTTTGGGCGGAGCGACGTTTCCGTCACAAGTGAAACTGATGGTTCCTGAAGGTCAAAAGATAGAATATGTTATTATTAACGGGGTGGAGTGTGAGCCCTACCTTACCTCTGATCATCGATTGATGTTAGAGCGCCCCCATGAGATTATGATTGGTATTCAGCTTTTGATGAAAGCCACCGGAGCCTCCAAGGCGTTAGTAGGTATCGAAGCCAATAAGCTTGATGCCATTGAACTGTTGACGAATGTAGCACGGGAGTACCCGGGTGTTGAGGTTCATGCGCTAAAGGTGAAGTACCCGCAGGGAGGAGAAAAACAACTGATTAAGGCTCTAACCCAACGAGAGGTTCCTTCAGGGAAGCTTCCTCTGTCAGTGGGTTGTGTAGTGAATAATGTCGGAACTGCCTTTGCTGTATATGAAGCGGTTCAAAAGAATAAGCCACTCATAGAACGAGTGGTTACAATAACTGGAAAGGGGCTCAAAACACCAGGTAACTTCCTGGCTAGAATAGGAACCTCAATCGCCGATCTGCTCTCCTACTGTGGATATAATGCCGATCATGAGGCAAAGATCATCAGTGGTGGCCCAATGATGGGTAAAGCGGTAACTACTTCCGATATTCCCATGGTGAAGGGAACCTCAGGTATTCTTGTTTTGGAGGAAGGAGTGGAGCGTGTGGCGATAGAACCCTGTATTCGCTGTGGCCGCTGCACAAGGGTTTGTCCGATGGGTCTTGAACCTTACCTCTTAGCCATGGCTTCAAGTAAGAAGATGTATGATATTACCGAATCTCATGCCATCATGGATTGTATCGAGTGTGGTTCTTGCCAGTATATCTGTCCTGCCGGTCGTCCTCTGCTTGACTATGTGAGATTAGGCAAGTCTGAGACAGGCAAAATCATGCGTAGTAGAAAATAAGTACAATAAAGATATTAACGAATAAATCAGCCGTAAGATATGAGTATGCTTACTATCAGCGGATCCCCTCACGTTCATACAGATGACTCTGTACAGAAGATCATGACAGGGGTGATGATCTCCCTGATTCCGGCCGCACTGGTTTCTTTTTATTTCTTCGGACTGCCTGCCATAATATTGACTTTGGTCTCTATTTTAAGTTGTGTGGCAGTAGAATATTTGATCCAGCGCTTTATAATGAAGGAGAAACCATCGGTTACCGATGGTTCTGCCGCTCTCACCGGGTTGCTTCTGGCCTTTAATGTTCCTTCAAATCTTCCGATATGGATGATTGTCATTGGTGCAATGGTTTCTATAGGTATTGCTAAGATGTCTTTTGGGGGATTAGGAAAGAACCCGTTCAACCCTGCTTTGGTAGGTCGTGTTTTTATGTTGATCTCTTTTCCTGTTCAGATGACTTCCTGGCCTAAACCTACCGAGCTGAGTATGTCTCTTTCGGATGCCATAACTGGTCCTACCCCTTTAGGCCTTGTATCGGAAGGATTAAAGAAGGGGGAAAGCATGGATTCATTAATGAATCAGTTGCCCGACTATATCAATCTAGCGATGGGTAATATGGGTGGTTCGATAGGCGAGGTTTCAGCATTGGCCTTGCTTTTAGGTGGGTTATACCTGCTTTACAAGAAGATTATCACTTGGCATATCCCTGTTGCATTTATTGGGAGTGCCTTAGTTTTTGCAGGGATCATGCATTTGGTAAATCCCGATCATTATATGGATCCATTATTCCATTTAATTACGGGAGGATTAATGTTAGGCGCACTATATATGGCTACAGATATGGTCACTTCACCTATGTCGGTTACCGGCATGCTCCTCTTTGGGGTGGGTTGTGGTGTGATCACCATATTAATTCGTCTTTTTGGAGCCTATCCGGAAGGGGTCTCCTTTGCGATTCTGATTATGAATGCAATGGTGCCACTATTAAATAAAGCTTTTAAACCCGGACGCTTCGGTGTCGTTAAAAAATAGAAGAGATGGCAGAGAAATTAGAATCGAATTTAAAGAACATGGTTCTCTCTTTAGCTCTTATATCATTGGTGATGTCGGGAGCTCTGGGGATGGTATATAATCTTACCAAGGGACCCATCGAAGAGGCTAACAAGGCCAAAGAGATTGCCGCTATAAAAGAGGTACTCCCTCCATTCGACAACGATCCATTAACAACTAAACAGGAGGTAGATGGGTTAACCATCTACACGGGTACGCTTAATGGACAGATTGTAGGGTTTGCTGTTAAAACATATACTGAGAAAGGATTCTCTGGTCGCTTTGACCTTATGGCCGGCTTTAAAGTGGATGGATCAATCAATAACATAAGTGTATTGGAGCAGAAAGAGACCCCTGGCCTAGGTACTAAAATGAAAGAGGATAAATTTAAGAATCAGTTTTTAGGTAAGAACCCTAACTCTTATAAGATGATCGTTAAGAAAGATGGAGGTGAGGTTGATGCTATCACAGCTGCTACTATTTCATCAAGAGCCTACTGCGATGCGATGCAAAAGGCCTACGATCTGGTCAAAAAGATGGGGGCATCGGCCGATACACTGGCCGGGAAAGGAGGTGCTGAATAATGAAAAATCTGAAGTATTTTACCAACGGACTAATTAAGGAGAACCCCACTTTTGTGTTGGTTCTTGGTACCTGTCCTACCCTTGCGGTTACTACCTCTGGGATTAACGGTTTGGGCATGGGTGCCGCTACCACCTTTGTGCTTTTGTTTTCTAACATGTTTATTGCAATGTTAAAGAACTTTATTCCAGATAAGGTTCGTATTGCAGCATTTATTGTGGTGATCGCTACTTTCGTGACGATCATAGATATGGTGATGAAAGCCTATGTCCCGGATCTCTATAAAACACTCGGTATCTTTATCCCTTTGATTGTTGTGAACTGTATCATCTTAGGTCGGGCAGAAGCGTTCGCTCAGAAGAACAAAGTGGTTCCAGCAATTCTCGATGGTTTAGGAATGGGGCTTGGATTCACTATGGCGATAACCCTTCTCTCACTTGTTCGTGAGCTGCTTGGTAATGGCTCGCTCTTTGAAATTAAACTGCTTAGCGATAGTGCACAGACTATCTTGATCTTTATCCTGCCTCCGGGAGCGTTTATTACGTTTGGCTACATGATTGCCATTATGAATAGAGTTAAAGCTAAATACAATATCTAATCGGAAGAGCTATGGAATTTATCAGTATTATCATATTAGCGCTTTTCGTCAATAACGTTGTATTAGCGCAGTTTCTTGGGATCTGTCCTTTCTTAGGGGTCTCGGGAAAGGTATCCACCTCATTAGGTATGGGAGCCGCCGTAATCTTTGTTATGGCATTGGCAAACTTGGTTACCTATTTGATTTATAACTATGTCTTGGTTCCTTTAGGAATCGAATTCATGCAGACCATCAGCTTTATCTTTGTTATAGCCGCCTTGGTACAGGTGGTTGAGATCATCTTAAAGAAGGCTGTTCCCTCTCTGTATCAAGCCTTAGGTATCTATTTGCCATTGATTACCACCAACTGCGCTGTATTAGGTATCGCATTATTGGCTATCCAAAAGCAATATTCGATGGTTCTAAGTGTGGTTTATGCAGCTGCTATTGGGGCTGGTTTCACTTTAGCTATGATTCTTATGGCAGGTATACGCGAACAGATGGAGTTGACAGGTTATCCTAAGGCCATGAAAGGATTTCCTATGTCCTTGCTTATCGCAGGATTACTCTCTCTCGCTTTTATGGGCTTCTCAGGGCTGGTAAAATAAAGTATCTCCTATAATTTGGAAGGGGTTCTGATGATTCAGAACCCCTTTTTTATTACCCCCTTTAGGGTGAATTAAACGCTGAATCGTTAACTTTGCAATATAGGCTATATGGCCGGTTTAAGACAGCACTATGAATAAGCCAATACTGCATTTAGAAAAGGCATCTGTTTATCAACGGGACATCCTTATCTTGAAGAATGTCACTTTAACGATGCAATCAGGAGAGTTTGCCTATCTGATTGGTAAAACTGGTAGTGGTAAGTCAAGCCTGATGAAAACTTTGTATGCAGAACTCCCTCTTAAGGAGGGGCTGGCTTATGTTGCTGACTATTCTTTGGCCGATATTAGAAGAAAGGATATCCCACCTCTTCGTCGCAAACTGGGTATTGTCTTTCAGGATTTTCAACTCCTTGCCGATAGAAGTGTTACTGATAATCTTCTCTTTATCATGATGGCAACCGGCTGGACTGATAAAACAAAGATGAAATTTAGAGCAGAAGAGGTGCTTCGTCAAGTGGGCCTTCAAAATAAAGGATATAAACTCCCGCATCAACTCTCAGGTGGTGAGCAGCAGAGGGTAGCTATTGCTCGTGCTTTGATTAATAACCCTGTCTTGATCTTAGCCGATGAACCAACAGGTAACCTTGACCCCGATACCTCGGCTGGTATCATGTCTCTCCTCTTCGAGATTAGCCACCAAGGATCTGCTGTCTTGATGGCAACCCATAACTATAACTTAATCCGGAAATTTCCTGCCCGTGTGATCCGTGTCGAAGATGCTCGTGTAATTGAGGAGGTGACCGTATTTATGCCGTCTAATCCTGGGCTAACACCTGTTGAGCCTATGAGCAATCCTGATACACTTGAAGAAACGACCCTCGAAGATTCAATAGATCCGTTGGAGCCAGATTCAATAGAACAGGAGGACGAAAAACCGCTTTCCGAAGATCCTGGTATTCGTCCGAATCCCATAGATTAATTCATTCCTGTCTCTCTTCTCCAGATTAAATCGATTATTCGTCTTCTCTTTTCCATATTATTATATGGCATTAATCCTACCTCTCTTTGGTTAATATCTTCCGTTGTGAAGGGTGTTTCTAAAAGGCTCGCCGCACGATTTCTAAGTTTCAATGGATCGTTCTCTATATGGCAGAGATTAGCCAGCCAGGTTCCTTCAACCATATTTTGATTTACCAAACAATGTCGTCCGGAATAGAGGGTGTTTAGTAACTTTAACTTTAATCCGGTAGCTTGAAAGGTAACCATCACATGTACTCCTGCTTCAGAAGTCAATTGCTGCATGGTACTATCGTCAGGGTTTGGTATGAGAGTTATGTTCGCGAAGGTTTCGGTCAACTGTTTTAATCGCTCCGATGGATCCATCCCGGCGATGATAAAGGGTATATTGGATTCCGCAAAAACTTCCGTGATTAAGTATTCAGCCGCGATGGCATTTTCTGGTACAGAGAGCTTCCCCTGATAAAGGCAATAGGAGCCTAACCCTTCTTTTGCAGTGACGCTATCATGGCCATGAAAGCTAGGAATATGGTAGCATTTTTGCTCTCCATAGCGTGAGGCTAGCTGTTGGTTGTCTGAATCTGATACTGTCAAGATAAGATCGGCATGCTTTAAGATTGGTTCGAAGCGTTGTAGTTTCCAGGCCTCTAGTAAAAAGAAGAGTTTTTTTGATAAATTGTTCTCTGCCTTCGCTAGATGTTGGTAATACTCATGCTCAATGTTACTCTCCCGATAAACTTTAACTCTCTCTTTTAATAAGGGGTGGTCTAAAAAAGCACAGGAGTGCAAACCCTCAAAAAGGATTGGATCATCATCATTGAGAAGGTTCTTTAACAGACTGGTTGATTGCCTCGACTTTACAATAAAGGGCAATTTTGAGAAGAGATTTCCGGGAGAAGATGAACGAGGATAGTAGTATACCTTCCTACAGAGAGCCTCTAGTTCGCTGCTTGGTTTTCTTCCATATTGGTAACAGTGAAGAGTTATCTCTATTCCCAAGGATGAAAGAGACCTGATTTTGTGAAAGACATCAATAACACCTCCATAGTTTGCAGGAAAAGGGATATCAAAGGAGATAATATGAAGATGCTTTTTTCTTTGTGTATCCATGAAAATGATTAGTCTTTTAGAAATGGCAGATAGATCTCTTTCATTGTGTCTGTTTGATGTTCCCAGGTCAACTCCTCTGAAGCAATGGAACAGTTGTTTTTATATTGGCTCATCTTTTGCTCATTGCTGAGCAAGGTGTTTATCCTGTCAGCTATATGCTTCGGGTCATGCGAGTCAATAAACTCTCCAACGTTATATTGCTCCACTATTTGGGCTATTTCAGGTAAGCGTGAGACTAAAACCGGGGTTTGACATCTGATATAGTCAAATAGTTTATTGGGCAGGCTGAAACGGTAATTAGGGTTAGTGTCTTTATCAATAGATATCCCAAGGTCGGCGGCGAGTGTATATGCGGTTAGCTCCTCATAAGCGACTCTTCCGAAAATGGTAATTCTATCCTCCAAATGATGCTTTATTATTAACTCTTTCAGAATATCCATAACATCACCTGAGCCAATGATCCAAAGCATTACGTTGGGTAAGTATTGCATCGCCTGTACTAACTCCTCTGCCCCTCGATCGATATTAATGCCGGCTCCTTGCAATAAGATAACTTTTTTACCATCTGGTTTTTTTGCCGGACTGGGAAGCGAGCGGGTTATGAGCTTTCTGGGGAGGTTTTTAATAATATACAGCTCCTTGCCATAACGTATCTTGTATTCCTGAGCAATGCTTTTATTAACGGTAATGATTCGATCTAACTTTGGGAAGATGCTTTTTTCGATGCTAAGCCAGATATTACGGGTGAAGGGTCTATGGATTAATTCAGGAGTCTCGGTATAAAACTCGTGAGAATCATATACAATCGGTTTTCTTTTGAGGAAGGAGGCTAAGAAGCAAGCGGGAAGGGTATCAAGATCATTGGCAACGATGAGATCTGCCCTGTGAAAAAGTAGCCAGAGGATGAGACGAAGGTTATATTCGGCATAGAATAGGGGGCCTTTCTCAAACAGGAGGTGCATTCGATGAGTGCGCCACTCTTTTCGGGGAAGTTCAGGACTTGTTCTTCTTTTTCTGCCAATAAGAAGGGGGGAGAATCCTAAAGAAAGCAGAGTAGCACAGACTTTTTCTAGTCTTTGGTCGCTTATAAGATCATTAGTAACGGCCAGTACGACGCGGTTTTTTGATTTACTGGGTGTCATTTCGAATAAACGAATCCGGCGCCGATTTTGTATCTCGGCGCCGGAAAATATTAGTAAGCTCTTGCGAAGAATACCCGGTGAGGCGAGGGGTTTCCGGTAAGGATACACTTGCCTTCTTCGGGTTCAGGATTGAAGGGGATAAAGCGGATCGTTGCTTTGGTCATCTCCTTGATTTTTTGTTCTGTCTCAGGCGTACCATCCCAATGGGCGGCAACAAATCCTCCTTGGTCGAGGGCAGCTTCAAATTCCTCCCAGGTATTTACAACACGGGTACTTTCATCGCGGAATTTGGCTGCTTTGTTAAATAGATTAGCTTGGATCTCTTCTAGGAGGTTGGCAATATAATCTTCAATGCCATCGAGGGCAATGACTTCCTTGGTTAGATTGTCGCGACGAGCCACCTCGGCGGTTCCGTTCTCAAGATCGCGAGGGCCTATGGCGATGCGAACGGGAACGCCCTTAAACTCATACTCATTGAACTTCCATCCCGGGGTCAATCCGTCGCGGTTATCATATTTAACAGAAATTCCTTTTTTACGTAAGGCAGCTATAATAGGTTTTACGGCCTCATCGATGATTGCTAGCTGCTCCTCTTTTCTGAAGATAGGAATAATAGCCACTTGAGTAGGGGCGAGGCGAGGAGGAAGAACGAGCCCATTGTCATCAGAATGACACATGATTAGAGCTCCCATTAATCGGGTAGAGACGCCCCATGAGGTGGCCCAAACGTAATCAAGTTGGTTCTGTTTGTTGAGGAACTTAACGTCGAAGGCTTTTGCGAAATTTTGACCTAGGAAGTGGCTGGTACCAGCCTGCAAGGCTTTGCCATCCTGCATCATGGCCTCAATACAGAAGGTTTCAACAGCACCGGCAAACCTTTCGTTAGGAGACTTAACCCCCTTACGTACGGGTACCGCCATCCAATTCTCTGCAAAATCAGCATAGACATCTAACATCTGTCTGGCTTCTGCTAAAGCCTCTTCGGCTGTCGCATGTGCCGTGTGTCCTTCCTGCCATAAAAACTCAGCCGTACGCAAGAAAAGACGTGTCCTCATCTCCCATCTTACTACGTTAGCCCACTGGTTTATAAGAATTGGCAGATCACGATAAGATTGAATCCAGTTACGGTAGGTGTCCCAGATGATGGTTTCAGAAGTAGGCCTGACAATTAATTCCTCCTCAAGCTTGGCCTCAGGATCAACAATTACCCCTTTCCCATCGGGAGAGTTCTTGAGCCTATAATGGGTTACAACAGCACATTCTTTGGCAAAACCTTCAACGTGGCTAGCTTCCTTGCTGAAGAACGACTTTGGAATGAATAATGGAAAATAAGCATTCTCATGCCCCGTTTCCTTAAACTTTGAATCTAATACTTGTTGCATCTTCTCCCAAATGGCATAGCCATAAGGTTTTATTACCATGCAACCCCTTACTGCTGAGTTCTCAGCTAAATCAGCTTTGATTACTAAGTCGTTGTACCATTGAGAGTAGTTCTCTGATCTTGAAGAAAAATTCTTAGCCATTCTATTTTGTGGTATGAATTTTGGATAAATTCTAAGAAAAATTGCACCTTTGCTTAGATATGCAAAAGATTCACAAAGTTAGCAAATCTGTGGTAATGGTTCAATATAAGCTGCTGTGATAAGATCTTCTCAAAAAAATGGATTAGGTACACACAGAAACTTGAACGCACGTTCCTAAAACCAGGAGGACTGTAAAATGAAAACTAATGTATTTTTCTCTATCGTTGCCCTAGCCTTTCTTTCTGCTTCCTGTACGAATGCTTACATGGCAGGGAATGCTTACGATGACGTCTATTACAACCCATCCAGGGTTGAAACCAAACCTGTCGAGGAAGTGGTCATTCAGAGTACTGATAACTCAGGTGGGAAAAGAAGTACTAATACGTATAAGGAAGCAGCCTCTTCTCAAGATAACCGGTCTTTTGCCGATCAGCAACGAAAGTATTCTGAACAGTCTTCCAATCAGATAAATAATGACTATTCTGAGGATAGTACTCAATTGGCTTCCAACTCTGCTGAAAGTGGATATAACCCTGATGATTACTATGATTATGAATATTCTGCCAGAATACGTCGATTCCATAACCCTCTTCCTTTTAATTCCTATTATGACGATTATTATACCGATCTCTATTGGTATACCAATAATCCTTATACATGGGGAACTTCAATCTACACCGGGTATTGGGGCTCATCATACTGGGGTCCTGGCTATGGTGTTGGAATAGGCTGGAACTGGGGTTGGGGCTCAATTGGCTTTGGATGGAGTTCTCCGTATTATGGCTGGGGCTATCCCTATTATGGTTGGAATAGTGGTTATTATGGCTGGGGTTACCCTTGGTATGGTGGATATTGGAATGGTTACATGGATGGTTGGTGGGATCACCACTATTATCATGGCGGTGGAATACACTATGATGATATCGCATGGGGTCCAAGGGCTAATCGTGGCTCGAGTAACTTAAATGGGTCAAATAGTCGTCGTGAAGGCTCTCTTAATAATGTTAATAATCGCCGTGCAGAGGTTGCCGGTGGCGGCTCTGCAACCACCCGACCGATAAACGGTGGTAACAATTCAGGATCCGGAGTCGTTGGTGGCACTGTGACGGGAACTACTCTTAATAACAGACGTGCTCAAGCCTCGGGAGATAAAAATCTTACCTCTCCTACAAATACGCAAAACCCTACCAACCCTACGCCTGCTAATAATGATCTAAATAGCCGCAGAGCCTCCGCTTCTAATCTCGGTCGAGTCGACCCTCAGTCCAATGAGGTAGAACAAAATGGTGCTGGTAATACCGCAATAACTCGACCTGTAGACAATAATGATGCTCGCTCTGCTTCTTCTCAAAGAAGATACGCTAGACCTGAAGGATATGACTATAGTCGATACTCGAGAGTTAATAATGCCGGTGGAAATGGTTCAAATAGTGACGACAACCATCAAAGAATGAATAATAGTCGTCCCGCTCGCGATTATAGAACTCCCAATCAAAGTAGAACCAGATCAAGTGATGAGTTTGTTAATCCCGGTAACTCTCAAAGAACCTATACTGCCCCAACTAATTCTGATAGACAGATCCAACGGGAACAGTCATCAGGGCAAAGAAGAAGCTATGATGTGCCGACTAGACGATCTGAAAATGGTAGTAACAGTAGAACCTATACTCCTCCTTCTTCTCCATCGCAAAACTACTCTGCTCCAACCAGGTCAGGAAACGCTGGCGGTAGTTCTCCCTCTTATACCCCATCCAGAAGCTCTGGAAGTGGCTCTTCAGGCTCCTCAAGTGGTAACTCCGGCGGTAGACGTCGTTAATCTCTCGGTTTCTATTACGTAATAATTGAACTTTTAATCTAGCTTACTATGAATAGGATTGTTTCAATGGTGATGTTGGTTCTGTTCGGTGTGTCTGCCTTCGGTCAGACAGCTTCAGAAGCTCTTAGATACTCTAATATAGGATTTGGAACTACTGCACGTGCGGTATCTATGGGGGGAGCCTTCGGAGCCTTAGGTGGCGACTTCTCCTCTATATCAATTAACCCCGCCGGACTAGGTGTATACAGAACATCAGAGATCATGGTTAGTCCACTCTTCACTCATGGCTCTATTGAGGCTGATTACCTGGGGAAGATTGCCAGTGACGATAAATATAACTTCTCAATCGCTAATGTGGGTGCCGTTCTTACAACGATCATCCCCGATAGATTGGGTACCGGCGGGTGGAAAAGTGTACAGTTTGGCGTTGGTATGAATAGACTACAGTCTTTCCATAACCGGATGTTCCTCTCGGGATATAATACTCAAAACTCTCTTTTGACTAGCTATAGTGATTATGCTAATAACAATTATATCTCCGGCACAATAGGTGATAATGGACCGGAATCTCTGGCAGCTGACGCTAACTTGCTCTTCTTTGACGATCAATTAAACCGCTGGTTTGTTGATATGCCTAATGGAAATGTGCAACAAACTAAAACTCTTCTCACGGAAGGGTACCAAAATGAAGTCAGCTTATCAGTGTCAGGTAACTATGATGATTTACTATATCTTGGAGCTTCTGTAGGTATTCCGTTTATTAATTACTATGAGTACTCAACCTATACTGAATCCGATATCAATAATACCAATCCCTATTTTAATAACTATACGCTAAGTAGTGAGTTAAAAACAACAGGAACGGGTATAAACCTTAAGCTTGGCGCTATTCTTCGTCCTGCAGATTTTGTTAGAATTGGCTTGGCTTATCACACTCCAACCTGGTATAGCAATATGGAGGATAATTATCAAAGCAGTATCACTTCTCGTTTTGATAGCTCTTTCCTTAATAAATCGGTCGACTCTAAGTATGGTGTCTACCAATATGAACTTCAAACCCCCTCTCGTCTAATCGGTTCTCTCGCTTTCCTAATAGGAAACGTGGCTACAATCAGTGGGGATTACACTTTAGTGGATTATTCCAATGCTAAGTATAGGCCCGCTGGTGAGAACGAGGGTGCCAATTCTGATATCAAGAATTTCTATAAATCACAAAACCAAGTGAGGGTTGGCGCAGAATACCGTCTTGGTACTTTAAGTTTTCGGGGTGGATTCTTCTATGCTGACAGTCCTTATAAGAATGGAGTCAATGATGGAGAACAATTAGGCTATTCGGCAGGATTAGGCTTTAGGTCTCAGATCTATTTCGTCGATTTTTCCTGGAATCATTTGAGCTATAAAGAGGATTATTATCTCTATACCTATCTGAATGAGGGTAGCGGATTGGCGCCTGTTTCTTCTAATACTTTCTCAAGAGATAATTTCATGGTTACGCTTGGGATAAAGTTATAGGTAATATCAAATCCAGGAGTTTTTCTTAGTTTTTTAGCTGATTTAAATAGGAAGAGGTGGGTTAAGACAAAATCTTAAGCCCACCTCTTTTTCTTGCTACTCTATATTTTTCAGACCTTAGTTTTAGCTGGCTGATGAGTGGATATAAAGCCGTTAGTCTAAATTTTTTGCTATTTTGCTGCAATACATTCAATTTCGATAAGAACGCCCAAAGGAAGTTTTACAACGCCATAGGCTGCACGAGCTGGTGGGTTTTCCTTGAAAAACCTTCCATAAACCTCATTCATTGCTGCGAAGTTGTTCATATCGCTTAAAAGACAGGTGCATTTTACAACATCAGCATAGCTATATCCTGCCTCCTCTAAAATGGCTCCTATATTTTTTAGAACCTGTTCGGTCTGTTCCGTAATGCCACCTTCCACTACAGTTGATGTGCTTGGGTTGATTGGAATCTGACCAGAAACATATAATGTTCCGTTTGCTTCTACTGCTTGACTGTATGGCCCGATGGCTTTGGGTGCATTTGGTGTGGAGATAATCCTCTTCATATTGATTTTGTATTAGTGGTTTATTGAATTTGCTTAACTAATGGGTGACCTATCTCTAGCATGTGATACCTTGATCTTGGCGATTTCACCAGTATAATAATCTATTCGCAAAGGTAACTAATATAAAAGTTCTTATCGATGGATAGAGCCATGGATGTGATTTATTGACCTCCAGTTTTTTTGGTCAAAAGACCGCATGGCATTGATGGGTTGCCACCCTGAATACCTTTTTAAATCATCAATTTTTATCTCAGTAGGGTAGACGATCCCTTCATCGATCATGCGGCAAAGTGCTGTTCCTAAGAGCAGGGGTTTAATGGGTGTCACTATTCGGTGCCCCTCTTTAAATAGAATATTGGCCACAGAGAGATCGGTTATAAACCCATCTTTTATGATTAAGACCTCATCGCAGGATCCTTTCTTTGCCAATATTGTATCTAGATGTGTCCTATCTGTACGTTTATAGGTGTATTCAATAGTGTCGTCTATTATACATTGAAGTGATTTAATCTCTTTGAATTCATATTTAATAAATTCAATCTGGTATTGATTTAAATCATAGGTTAATCGACATCTAAAGAAGGCCTCTTTTTTGGGAGGATCAGGGAGTATTTCTGATAATGTTTGGGTAGGATAGAGGTCATAGAAGTGGCGAAGCGTCGACCTGAATCGCTTTTCATGATAGGATAGATTAAGGTATTGGCCTTCTGATAAGGCGATGGTTTCAAGAAATGGTAACATAGATCTTTTGTAATAACTCTTCCCACTCCGTCTTGATATCGCTATTGATTGTAATTCCTCCTCCACTCTTGAAGAAGAGACCCTCATCACTCATTTCGATATATCGAATCATTACACAACTATCTAGGGTTTCACCATCGAAATACCCTGCAACACCGGTGTAATAGCCCCGACGATATCCTTCAGCCTCCTGGATTATCTCAATGGTTTTCTCTTTTGGCGCTCCTGAAATAGAACCTGCAGGAAGCAGTTTATATAAGATACTCCCTATGGCTTCTTTCCAACTTGTAGGTAAGATTCCGCTAATCTCCGAACTCATCTGTAGAAGTTCTTTACCTCTAGCCTTGATAGGTGTTATATAAGCAAATCTATTAACACGAACCTTCTCGGCTACTAAGCTTAAATCATTTCTGATTAGATCAACAATGGTATAATGTTCTGCCTTCTCCTTTGGATCCTGTTGGAGCCGGATTGCTGCCTCCGGAACACTAGCATCAATGGTTCCTTTCATAGGATGTGATGCTATTATCCCTTTAGAGTTAATGGAGATAAAGGTCTCAGGTGAAAAGCAGACCATTGTATCAGCTAAATAAACTTTATATCGAGCCTCACTATGGGTAAAAAGGTTTTCTAACGTAAGATTGGTCTTAATGGCTGTTGGCATGGTTAAGTTTAAAAGGTAGCTGTCGCCATGCTTCAAGCCCTGCTGTACGATTTTATAAGCCTTTCGGTAGTGATCTTCATCAGTCGTTATGGCTGCAAATTCGATCTTTTCGGGTAGCGGTTCGCTTTGACCAGGGAGGTGATTTAACTTCGGAAAATCAAAATAGAGTTTACCCGATTCTAATTCAGAGAAGGGAATGATAATGGGTTTTTCTGAAAGGAAGTCAATGATGAAGACAAAGGGAGTATTCGTTCTCCCAAAATTATTCATTATACGCTCTGCTTCTAACGACTTCTCTTTGTTGAGCCATCTGTTCATGCCACAAAGTTAGCTATTGCTGATGATCCGGGTTAGTCGAAATTGACCTTATAAACTTACCTTTGCGAAAAAAAGGATATGCGATTGCTTCTACTGGATAACAGAGACTCATTTACCTTCAATCTGGTTCAGATTTTAAAGGAGGCTGGTGTTGAGAATCTGTCGGTTTGTCCGGTTGATGAATTTCGAGGTTGCCAACCAGAGAACTTTGATAGGTATATTATATCTCCCGGACCTGATGTGCCTTCTGCCTATCCTGAGATAAGTCAATTAATAGATTTTGCTATCATCTCAGGAAAACCTCTACTGGGAGTTTGCCTGGGGCACCAATCGATAGCCGTTAAGTTTGGTGGTGAGTTATTACAACCAGTCCAAATAGCCCATGGCATACGATCTGAACTACTAATCAAAGGAGAGCACCCTTCGTTATTTCGAGATTTAAACCATCCCATTATGGTAGGAAGATACCATAGTTGGGCCGTTAATCCAATGAAATATGGCCACGACTTGATTGTTACCTCAACATTGGCTGATGGCATGGTGATGTCGTTGAAACATGCTATTCTACCCATAGAGGGGGTTCAATTTCATCCAGAGTCAATAATGACTGATCAAGGGGAGAAGATGATAAAAAACTGGTTAAGCTACCCTTTTTCGAATAATAAGTAGAATTCTATTAATGAAGAACGGGTGTTATGAAAGAGTGGTAATAGTTAAAGGTTGAATTGGGATAGGATTAAGGATAGAGCAGGTATGGTTGTCTTAGTGTTTTGAATTCTTCCAGGCCTTTGGCCCAGGTCTCTCTTATTTGTTTATCATTTTTGCCTTGAATAATACTCTCTCTGATACTCGAGGTACCAGCCAACTTATCGAAAAACTCAGGAGGACTAAAGAATTTCTCTTTTAATCCTGATAATTCGTAGAATTTTATTAGCCATGAAAGATCAATATAGCTGGGGGGAGCCACTGAGGTAAGATTGATACCATAAATGGTCTGGCCAGAGAGAGGGGGTGTCTTTGCCTCCGCTCTTGGTTTGGGTGTAAATGCAAAACTTGTATCCGAGTAATAGGGTGCTCCGATCAATTGAAAGGGATAATCAGTCCCTCTCCCTATGCTTACTTCCGTTCCTTCAAAGAGACATAAGGAGGGGTAAAGCAAAATAGATTGTAGGTTGGGCAGATTGGGAGAGGGTTTTATGGACAGTCTCTGTTTCAATCCATGCTTGTATCCTTTCATGGTGATCACATTAAGCTTACAAGCTAATCCGTTTTTTAACCAGTGCTCTCCATTGATCATCAAGGCCAATTCTCCGCATGTCATTCCATAAACGATAGGGATTTTATGCATTCCAACAAAAGAGTGATACTTTTCCTCCATGATAGGCCCATCTGTGTAATGGTCGTTCGGATTGGGCCGATCTAAAACAACTAATGTCTTTTGGTTTTCGGCGCAGGCCTCCATTACGTAGTGCAAGGTGCTTATATAGGTGTAAAATCTTACCCCAACATCCTGTAAATCATAAACCATCAGGTCAATTTCTGCTAGCTGAGCACTTGTTGGTTTCTTGTTCTTTCCATATAGACTTATAAGGGGCAAGCCTGTTTTTACGTCTTTTTGATCTAAGATAACAGCGCCAGCCTCTTCGTCACCACGAAAACCATGCTCTGGGACAAAGATGGCCTTTATATTGATCCCTAAATTTATTAAGGTATCAGCCAGTGTTCTGTTTGAAATAACAGATGCCTGATGGATTATCAATCCGACTCTTTTTCCTTTAAGTAGTTGGATGTAATCTGAAATTTGATGATCAGCAGGGGCAATCCATTTTTCCTCTTTTGGGCGACATGAGTGGTCTGATTGAACAGCTTGGGTTCCTTGTCCTTTTACGGTGTGGATTAAAACTGTAAGAAGAATGGTTAGGAATAGGATATCTGATTTAATGGTCATTCAAGTATTGTTTTTAAAAATGGAAGGTATGATCCCCTTTTAACTCGGGTAGTGCAAAATTAGGCATATAGTCTTAGATTCTCTTTTAAATGCGGAGTCATATACTCTTCTTTTTTTTGGGTTTACTTGACATGATTTGTTGATTAATACTATATTTGCTAATTAAGGTATTTGAGTACCCTCATTATTAATAAGCGGGGTATTTCAAAGCAACGAGAGGAAGAGAAAACACCCTTTTTTGTAAGACAACAGGTTTATAAAGGAGAAATAAAGTGATGAAATCATGATAAAATTACCGGAAAGAATAGTAACGCTGATAAATAGGTTGAAGCCACCACCCAGGTTGAGGATCCCGGTTACCATACTATCGGGAGTCATGGTAGGGCTTTCAATTTTCTTGTTTTATGTTTCAAATGCAGCATCGTACATCTCAGATGATCCTGCAACCTGTGTAAACTGTCATATAATGCAACCGGAGTATGCCAGTTGGTTTCATAGCTCACATCAAAGGGTAGCAAATTGCAATGATTGTCATGTTCCGCATGATAATGTTTTCAACAAGTATTATTTCAAGGCGAAGGATGGGCTTCGTCATGCGACGATGTTTACATTAAGAGCCGAGCCACAGGTTATAAAGATGCATCAAGCCGGACAAGAGGTTGTTCAGCAGAACTGTTTGAGATGTCATGAAAAGCTTTTTGATCATAATATCATGGAGTTGACACAGCATGGCTATCATACAGCAACCGAGACGAGGCAGTGTTGGGAGTGCCATAGAACGACGCCACATGGTTCTGTTAAGGGGTTGGCCACGGTTCCGAATGCTCTCGTACCAGTGTTAGGCCCTATCGTGCCAGATTGGTTAAAGATTAAGATGAAGGAAAACAAGAGAAACTAGAGGCTTAGTGCTATTCGGCTTAAGTTGTTATACTATAATCCAGCATTCGATTGAAATTACACTGAGCCCTTTTTGCGGCATAGAAATATAAAATAGAAACAGATGAAAAAGAGCGAATCAAACAGAAATTGGAGAATAATCCTGATGTTTTCTGCTACTATTGTGGTGACATTTTTACTTGGATTGTTAGCCTCAAGTATAGTAGAGCGTAGGTCTGAGCGCAACTTTGTGTATAAACCCAAGGTAGCTCTTACAGAGAATGAGCCTCGAAATGAGGTATGGGGTCTGAATTATCCTCTGGAGTATCAGAGTTATATACAGACAGCTGATACGAATTTTCGAAGTAAGCATGGGGGAAGTGCTACACATGATATGTTAGCAGAGGATCCATCCATGGTTATTTTGTGGGCTGGTTATGCTTTCTCAAAGGATTATAAGCAGGGGAGGGGGCACTATTATGCGATAGAAGACATTCGAAACACGTTACGGACTGGTTCGCCGATGGGTCCAGAAGAGGGACCACAGCCATCTACTTGTTGGAGTTGTAAGAGTCCTGATGTGCCTAGAATGATGGCAAAAGAGGGGGTTGAGGCTTTCTATAAGGGGAAGTGGGCAAGGTTAGGTGCAGAGGTTGTTAATCCTATTGGGTGTGCCGATTGCCATGATCCGGAGTCAATGAGTTTACGCATTACTCGTCCGGCGCTCATCGAGGCTTATCAGAGGATGGGTAAGGACATCAAGTTAGCCACCCATCAGGAGATGCGTTCATTGGTATGCGCTCAGTGTCATGTTGAGTATTATTTTAATAGTTTCGATGGGAAAGAGAAGTACCTTACCTTCCCATGGGATAAAGGTTTCACGGTGGAATCTATAGAGGAGTATTATGATAATCTTGGCTTCTCTGATTGGACTCATCAGTTGAGCAAAGCACCGATGTTGAAGGCGCAACATCCCGATTTCGAGTTATATACTATGGGGGTTCATGGAGACCGAGGAGTCTCTTGTGCTGATTGTCATATGCCATATCGTTCAGAAGGCGGTCAAAAATTTACAGATCATCATATTCAAAGTCCGTTAAATAATGTAGCCAATAGTTGCCAGGTCTGCCATCGTGAAGAGGCTGGAAAACTCATTTCAAATGTCATTGAACGTCAAGATAAAATTGCCGAAGCGCGTGGGATTTTGGAGCAAGAGTTGGTCAAGGCACATATAGAGGCCGGAATGGCTTGGGATAAAGGGGCAAAAGAGACCGATATGAAGGACATTCTGATAGATATCCGACATGCGCAATGGAGATGGGACTACTCAGCGGCCAGTCATGGTGCCTCATTCCATGCTCCGGTTGAGACCCAGCGTATTATTGCCAAAGGACTTGAGAAGGCTGTTTCTGCCAGGGTAAAGTTAGTGCGTCTACTCGCTAAACTGGGACAGGTTGATGAGATCAAATATCCGGATGTCTCAACGAAGGAGAAGGCTCAGAAATATATTGGATTAGATCTTAAAGAGTTAAATCAACAGAAGGCTAAGTTTAAAGAAGTTGTTATTCCTCAATGGGTCAAGCAGGCCAAGAGTCGCGAATCGGAGTGGAAGGTTACCTATTTATAGAATGAATTAGTACAATAGGTTACTTCAATACTAATCTGTTTCAACGGGCTATTTTTTGAATGCATTCGGGCATTTGAAAAATAGCCCGATTCGTATGGGATCAGGGGAAAATCATGAGTTCATTTAAAGATGATTCTGATGATTGTCATTCCAATAAAAGGTAAAAGGCCGTACAATCTCTGCACGACCTTTACACGAGCTTCCATGTAACCAGTATATTTAAAATTAACCTGTCAAATAAACCTGTCTATTGAGAAAAGAAAAAACTGGTTAAACTAACGGCAAGCTTACTTGGAAACTCAAAAAATTCTTATTTAAAACTTGTTATCTTTTGATGATGATATTAACATTGAAAGAGAAAGAATGTTTAAAGCAACACAATGATTAACGAAGATTGACGTTGCAATTCTTTCATATTGCAAATATATAAAAGTTGAATCACCAGTCAACAGAAAATAGATTTTTATTTCTAATTTTTTGGATCGATTTCAGCTAGTAATTCTGATGCCTTTTGGTTGAAGTAGTTTTGTGATTCAGCTACTCGTTTCAATTGATTGACGGCCTTTGATTTATCTCCGGCTTTAAGGTAGCAAAGAGCAAGATACCATTCCGACTGATCAACAAAAAGATTTACTTTCTCATTTTGTAGGGCTTCAAAAATCTGAGCAGCCTTAGTACAATCACCTATTTCTAGTAGAGAAACCCCCAGATAGAAACGAGAGGCGGTATTGGTAGATTTTTCAGAGAAGAGTTGAATGGCTTCTTCATATTTACCCGTTGCATAGAGTTGCATGCCTTTCCCGAATTGTTCCGATTCAGGGTTTACATTTCCACTACGTTGAATCATGATAGGCTTGGCAGCCTGATGGTATTTGGTGTAGAGATCTTCCAATGATGGCTCAGAGGAGATACGGCTTATCATTATACCACTTAAAATAACGATAGCTGCTAAGATTGCAGCAATTGCTTTCCATTGTGACCTTAGGAAGATTTGTACAGCTGGCCTCTTGTCATTCTCTTCTTGAATGGTTTTGAGTTTTTTTCTCAACTGCATACTTTTCCAATCATCTAATGCTGATTTCAATTGCCTGTTAAGCTCAACCTCTTCTGCAAATTTGGCATCTTCTTTTAATATCCGGTTAAAAGAGGCCAATTCAACATCTGTCATTAATCCTTTTAGATAGCGCTCGATGATTTCACTTCTTTCTTCAAATCTCATTCTTCAGGGAGTTATAGAGTGGGTCATTTTGAATTCTTTTCAGCAACTTTTCCTTGCATTCGAACTTTTTCTTTTTGACAAACTTTTCCGTGACGCCCATCATTTCGGCTATTTCGGCTAAGGAGACCTGTTCAATGTACAACTGTAACAGTATCTGACAGCGACCACTTAATTTCATGAAATGCTTCTGATAGAGATTATGCTGAAGCATGGCATCAATCGAGTTGGTCAGATCATTCTCCTCTGTGGCCGTTAGCTCTATATTGGTCTCAGAAAAACTTTGACTCGGTAATTGCTTTCTCGAATGAAGCTCCTTTAACCAAAGAATTCGTGCCGTCGCAAAAAAGTATGTAGAAAAAGAACACTCAACAGTAAACGACTCTTGTGATACTCTTTGAAATATGGCTACCACAGTCTCCTGAAACAGATCACGGGCATCTTCAACAGACCCTTTGTTCTGACTTACATATGACTTTAGATTCCTGAAGTATTCTACATAGATATGCTGTAATACATCCGAATCATGTCGTGCCACACCTTCAAACAATTCTTCGCTTGTGTATGAAGCCACTTTGCGTCTACTATTAATATAGTGCTGTTTTTTGATAAAAGGTAACCCCCCTGAAGCTATCTTTTTTTCAAAAAATTTTAAAAATAATTTATTCCCTTGTTCAACAATCTTTTATGTCAAAAGAACTATGCATTAGTTGCTTTTTACCTTGTTAAACTTGACAAATCTACAATATTTTACAATATTTTCATCATTTTTGAAAACTGTTTCCATAAATAAGACAAATGCCTGGAGAAACGCTCTCAAAGCTAATGTTATAGTTGTTTATCAATTATATATTACGAGTCTCTATTTTACGGGAATTACAATCTTATTCCATAATTTGGAGGCGGGCTATTTACAGGGTGAAATTTACTCTTAAAGTACCAGCATAACATTCCCAGAACTTGTGGATGAAAACAAGTCGAATCAAACTTAGTTAGGGTCGGAGAAAACTAAAGAGGGAATAGAGAGATGTAGACTTTTGTATATGTTAGTATTTAGAAAGTTTTGACTTTCTGTTTTTCTTAATCATTAAGATGATTACCAATGCAAACAGAAGAATAAGAGTAGATAGTCCAATTACTAGATAGGTTGAGAATGGAGTTTTTACATCATTGAAGACCTGATCTTCACCTATTGAAACATAAGCCGACCAGAAATAAGGGTGCGATCTGAGTTTATCTGCGCTGTTTAGATAATTCAACTTGGACTCACGTAATGCTTCGTCAACGGGAATGTGGTCTTTAAATCGTTTATAGAAATCGGCCATAATGCCGGTCCCTGATTCATCCTCTACTTCCCAAAGGGTCATTATAACGGTTGGGATACCTGTATAGACAAATCCTCGTGCTAAGCTAACGATTCCTTCTCCTTTTATTAAGGTGCCATTTCCGGTATTACAACTGCTTAAAACGGCTAATTGAGCATTAAGTGGGATGTTATAGATCTCGTAGGTATTGAGAAGATTGTCTTCATCATTGTCTTTGACATTGGTAAAAACCATCTTACTGAACATAGGGTTCTCTTCATCAACCAAGGTGTGCATCGCTAAATGTAAGATCGCATATTGTCCGGCTTTCTCTTTAAAAATTCGTTCAGTAGCCATGTCACCTCTATAGATATCAACACCCGAGAAGATATCATTGATGGCTTTGACCTCTTGTTGGCTTCCTGGAATATCTTTTAAAATTAGAGGCTCCGAATTTGATGTAAGGATACCGGTTTGGATTGGTTTGCTGTTACTATAGACGGGGGCAAAGGCACCTAATGTTCTTGTAGGTTTTTTCTGCTCGTTCAACTTTGTATGGAGCATGGTGGCCAGATAGGAGTATCTAGGAATAAAGCTTTTAATAAGATAATCTAGTTTCGCATAGTCGGGCATCTCACCTTCCGCCGGCTTTCTTATAAGGGTCTCAAAGGGCAGGTACCCGAGTATTCCGTCAGGGATGATTACTAATTTCTTAGTTCTGATCTCAGACTCAAAAGGTTTGATGAGCTTTGTATAAAGTTTATAACTGAGCTGGGTAAAGGTGGTAAAGCTACCTTCTGGGTCGGACAAAGGACCCGATCTGATGTTCTCTACATAGGCTCGTACGTCTGACTCCAATTCTTTAGTTGCCGTATCAACATTAACGAGGAGGGTGTCTTTGGAAAGAAGAAAGGTGTATAAGACATTGTCAGTTAATGCATACTCAAGAATGGTTTCCTCTTTTAAGCTCTTTTGTATAACGGAAGGCTCCAGAGTGCCGTCTCCATATTTAATCTTATAGTATTCCGGGTATTTCTGCCTAATGGTTTCGGCTAACAACTCTTGTTTTTTCTCCAATTCAAAGACCTTATCTCGCCAAAGATCTAGCTTTTGTTGGCTAGGTCGTGCCTTTTTCTGCTCTTCGTAGATAAGCTTTTTATAGTTGGCTATACTGTTGCGAAGCTCTTTTTCATCTCCACGAAGTTTAGGATCAATATCAGTATGAATTTTATCATCATTATCTCTTAATTCAGCGAGAAGAACGGCCGATTTGCTTCTTTCTGCAAATCGAAATCCTTCCAGAAGATATTTCTTGTCGCCTGTTGCCCGATATAATGCAAAAGTGGTTTTAAAGGCTCCAGCGAAAGCATTCTTACTGTGCGCCGATACCAAGAAGTTGCTTTCATCAGAGTTGATGTTACTCCTAACCGTATTGGCCACCCTTGATAAAAGCTGGTAATTATAAAGACTACTATATAGGTATTTTACATCCTTTTTCTCCTCGTAGAGCTGATACATTAAGTCGGCCTTTTTCCAAAGGGCCTCCATTAGGTAAATATCAGGGTTGGTTGGTAATCCTTTTAAATCTTCGAATGGATTGGTAGAATTGAAGTCAGCTACAAGCGATACAATAGCCTTTTGGATGTATTGTAAGGATATACTGTAATTTTTAATGTCAAATTCCAGAAATCCGAGACGGATATAGGTATTGGCAACGTCTCGATTCTTTTGCCCAAAAAGCTTAGTGTTAATGTCTAATGCTTTGTTTAAATAAAGAAATGCCTCCTTGTTTTTTTTCTCTTGACTCAAAAAACGAGCATAATAGGTATAACCAAGAGCTAGCTCAAAGCTCGTGTTGCCAAATAGTGCAACAGCTTGTTTAATCGATTTTTTAAAGTTCTCATCAGCTTCTTTTGGCATTTTCATTTCGGCATAACAACGAGCCAGATTCCTATATGATTTATAGTCAGAAGGGGAGTTCTGATCTAAAATAAGTGATTGCTTATAAAACTCTAATGCTTTTGAAAATTCCTCTTTGATGAAGTAAATATGCCCAATATTCATCAATACTTCGGAAATCTTAGGATGATTTGGGTTCTTCTTTTTTAAAAGAAGAAGTGTCTTGTTGTAATAGGCTAGTGCTTTTTCGTAATCATACTTTACACTAAATATGTTACCCTTCATGTTATATACGGCATCTAAATCCGTATAATCACTCTTGTTAACGAGATTATATAACTCTTCCGCTTTTGTTAATGCAATTAGTGCACTATCGTAATTTGAGTAGTTGATGTGAAGACTTCCGAGATTTGCATATGATCCAGCTAGGTTAAGGGTATCTGCATTGCCAGATTTTTTTAATCGAAGAGCTTCTTTAAAGTAGGTACTTGCTAGTTGATAATCTCCCATCTGGTTAGCTATAATTCCGAGATTTTCTCTGTATTTTGCCAGTAATACAAGTTTGCCTTTTTTCTTTTTTTCTATGGTTTTAATAGCCATTTCAATGTTCTTAGTTGCTAGATCAAACTTTTCAATAGCAAGATAAGAGAGTCCTAAGTTGTTATACGTAACAGATGAGTTGGTATCGGAATTACCGTATGCCTTGATTTTATATTCGAGGGATGCATTGAAAAGAGGAATGGCAGATTTTGGATCCCCTTTCATAAGTGCAATAGCTCCTTGAATATGTTTAGCTTCACCTTTGAGGGCGATGTCGTTAATACCTTTTATTTTGCAAAGGGAGTCGGTTGATCTTAAAAGCAGGAGAGCCTCATCAACACGTCTGAGGTTTTTAAGAATATTCGCTTTTTTTACTTGAGCTTTGGCGATAGCTGACCAGGCTAGATTTTTTTTATAGGCATCAATAGCTTTAGTGTAGTAAATTAAGGCACTATCATTCTTTTCATTAGCCTCGTACTGTTGAGCAGCTTTTAAAAAGGTTTCGCCCGATTTGTTTTGCTGGCTCTGTTGAGCATTTAACAACCAACTTATTGAGATGGTTATAAGTAATACTATAATAGTAAAGGTATGTATGTTATTCCGCAAAGTTGAAATCTTGATCACTTCGAGTAATTATTTGGTCAAATGTATCTCAATTAACAGGTTTTGAACTTATCCTTCAAAATTACACGAAATAGTTTACAAAGAAAAGTAAAAAAATAAAAACGGTTCTGATGCATCGAAAAGAGTGCGATCAGAACCGTCTGATTTAGTTACACTGGGTTTTTTACCTGATAATTTGGAATTTACCCGAGAAGACGGGTTGATTTGAATAGCTGTTGCGAATGGAATAATAGTAGTTACCGGCAGCGAGGGTTGATACATCTACTGTGACATGTTGAATGCCATCAACAGTTGATTGGTGTGTGGAGGTTAATACCTGCGATCCATCTTGTCCCAGGATTGCGATATTAAACTGCTGGTTTTCGGCTGCTGTAAAGTTGATGTTTAGTAAGTTGCTAGTCGGATTTGGATAAATTTTACAGTTTGTAATGTTTGGTTTTGCCATATCGATGCCAAATTGAGGCATGATTTCTCCATTGATTGTGATTGCGTGACTCTCGGGAAGCACCATGATTGCCTTTTCGTTGAATAGGCCTCCTTCAAGTGTGAAGAGTGTATTTCCTTTTTCGAAGTTAATGGGTTTGCCATCTTCGGCAATCCATGCTACTCTCAAGGTATTACCGTTGATTGAGTAGTTGAACCCTTTTAGAGGGGAGGTTACGTTGGTAGGTAATTGTTGCAGGTTATCAAACGAGAGTACTAAACCAAAGCCGGCCAGCGGCTGTGAGGCTGTCATGTTGATGTTGGCTTGGTTGGTAGCACCAGTCAGTTGATTATTTATTGACACGGTTGTGAGTGCATCTTTGGTAATGTTTGGAACATAGGAACCGTTTAAGTCTCCTGATGAAGTACCGGTTATAGTTTTTGAGCCATCCTTTAGAGTTCCTGTGAAAGTAATCGTTTCATCCACAAATTGCCAATCTCCACTTGGGAACGGGTATCCTTGAAGGAACCATCCAATTATTATTGCAAAGTAGTCGTCCCATGTGATTTGTCCATCTCCATCGACATCGGCTGCAAGAGCTTGAATCGGATTAAGCGTTGTAAAACCTAATAGATGCATCATAAGCATCCATGAGTCGGTAAGATTAATGCCACCTGCTGGAATGCTAGTAGATGATGATAAATTGTAGGTGCCTTGCTGGATATTTGTAAATACAAATTGTCCTTGTCCATTTGTGGTAGTAGTTGCTACGACATTTCCATTAAGGGTTGAAAGAGTTACCTGGACACTTGGGATCGGTTTAGCAGGGTTTTTGTGATACAGTACAGTTCCCTGCAATGAAGTTTGAGAGGAAACTCCTGAAGTAACAGCCAGGAAAAGCACGGCCAGAATACATTTAGTAAAAAAGTTTTTCATTGCGTGTCTGTTTAGATCTATTTTAAAGTTGTTTTAATTTCGAAATCCGGTCCCTTGATTCGGGAATCAACGGCCACTAATGAATTTTGCCCAAAACTTCGAGCATTAATATCCATTAGTACCGATTTTAAGCCAAAGGTAACCCCCCTGTTTTGAATATTTTTCTGATAAAGTCGCACAAATATTGTGTTATGAATCACATTAAATAGGTTATAGTGTTGATATACTGTTTATAACATCGTTTAGATCATTTTGGTTCAATCTTTGAATATATGGAATTGTATTAATTTATTCCAGAAATTGGAAAGGCTGAAGGGGTTTATATAAAGAAAAAAGCTATATCTTTGTCGCTCATTTATTAACTAATCAAAGAAAGAGGTATTCTTATGATCATCGTTCCAGTAAAAGAAGGCGAAAGCATTGACAGAGCCTTGAAGAAACTCAAAAGAAAATTTGAGAAAACCGGTGTTGTTCGTGAACTACGTGCACGTCAAAAATTCACCAAACCTTCAGTTGTAGCTCGTGAGCAAAAGCTAAAAGCCATTTACATTCAGCAACTGCGTCAGGCCGAAGAGATCTAATTCAGTTGTTAGGAACATGACACGAAGAGACTGTCTTTATCAATCGGTAAGACAGTCTCTTTTTTTTCTTTTGTCACTAAGTAATCTTATTGATTTTATCGGCAGCTCTCCCTTCCCTCTCCGTATCCTCTCCATTAAATCTCTTTATAAATCTTAAAGTTTAGTTGAGCCTGCTGTGAGTAGAAACTCTTTAATTTCTATTTGTAAGTTGGCTCTCGAAGCGTTTTTTGTCATCAAAGAGACCTATATGATCTATCGTTTCAATGGCAACCGTTAATATTTTCGTCTGGTCCTGATCGATTTCTTTCCCGATTTGTTCGTTTTTTTAGCGACTATATATGGAGAAGATAGGGAGAGGTAGCGGAGAGGAGTAGTGAATCGGCTGAGTTGTCTTAATAAATTTGAGTTTGGGTAGGTTGGTTTAATTTATATTTAAGGTTTAAAGATAAAAGGGATAAGTGTGGCTACCTTTGTAATAGGAAAGATCCATTGAATAGATTATAGTATGACACAAATAAAGGATGGTAATGGGAAGCTATTACCAAGACAGGCGTTTGATGAGAGAGCGACATCTATACTTCTAGAGGATGTTTCAATGTATATAGACCGGTTGGTGGCGGGAGGACGGTTGGCTGAATTGAGCATCAGTGCCGCTGAGAGTGATTTGAGGATATTTTCGGAGTGGCTTTATTTGCGAGGGATTGATTCTTTTGAGAAAGTTGACCATATAATAATAAGGAGTTGGTTAATGGATCGGAGCAAGGTGGGCGATAAGAGCAGTTCGTTAAGGAGGCGACTTTCAACGTTACGTACTTTTTATAGGTATATGATCAAGTGGGAGATTTATAAACATGACCCAACTTATAAAGTAAGCAGTCCGAAATTGGGTAAGCATCTACCCGAGTCCATTCCTATGAGTCAGCAGATGGAGTTGTGTCGTATTCCGGAGGATGAGAATAGTTATGAGGCATGGAGGGATGAGGCGATAGTAAGCTTGTTATATGCGAGTGGGATGCGAGTGTCGGAGTTAACGGGATTACGGTTGGGGGATTTTGATTCAAAGCGAGGACAGATAAAGGTAATGGGGAAGCGATCGAAGGAGCGAATTATTCCCTTACCGGGACGAGCTGTTTTGTTTTTGGAGCGCTATAAAGATGAATATAAGAAACACTATGAACGTTTAACCTTTGAGAGTCCGTTCTTTGCTAGAAAAGGGGGAAAAAATGTTAACAGGGCACTTGTTTACCGGATAGCAAATGCTTATCTTAGCTGTATGACGACCGTGGCACAGCGGAGTCCACATTTGTTTCGACACACCTATGCGACACATATGTTGGAGAATGGGGCAGAGTTACTAAGTGTAAAGGAGCTGCTGGGTCATGAGAGTCTAGCTGCGACACAGGTATATACACATACCAGTATAAAGCGGTTACAAGAAATCTATAACAAAGCCCATCCAAGGGCAAAAAAAGAAAAGGAGAACAGATTATGAAAGTAAGTATTAATTCTGTCCACTTCAAGGCTGACCAAAAGTTGGAGGCCTTTATTCAGGGGAAATTAGAGAAGTTAGACGGTCTGTATGATGGGATCGTTGGTAGTGAAGTAATTTTAAAATTGGAGAATTCGGAGACACCTGAGAATAAGATAGCCGAGATACGGTTATTGATAAGGGGGAATGATTTGTTTGCGCGCAAGCAATGTAAGACCTTCGAAGAGGCCGCAGATCAATCGGTGGATGCATTGCGGAAGCAGTTAGAGAAGTATAAAGAAAAGGTAAGGGGTAAATAAAGAATTAAAAAAATTGCCCAAAAAAGTTTGGAGATTTAAATGAAGTTATTACCTTTGCAGTCCCTTTCAAACGGGACTGCTTTTTTGAGGGGTTAAAACAGCAGAACCGATAAAGGGAAGACAAAGTTCTTTGAACCGAATGTCTCAGGGGAGATTCCAGAGCGGTCAAATGGGGCAGACTGTAAATCTGTTGGCGGTGCCTTCGGAGGTTCGAATCCTCCTCTCCCCACGCTATGAAATCGAAATTAAGCGGAAGTAGCTCATTTGGCAGAGCGAAAGCCTTCCAAGCTTTAGGTAGCGGGTTCGAGCCCCGTCTTCCGCTCAGATATTCATCAGCCGATGTAGCTCAGGGGTAGAGCACTTCCTTGGTAAGGAAGGGGTCACGAGTTCAATTCTCGTCATCGGCTCAACTTATTTTTTAGTTTTTTTTTGAGAGGTCAAACCTACAAAAAATAATCTGTTTTAATATGGCAAAAGAAAAATTCGATCGTTCCAAACCGCACGTAAATATTGGAACAATTGGTCACGTCGACCACGGTAAGACTACCTTAACTGCAGCTATCACGCTGACCCTCGCAGAAAAAGGTTGGTCAGAGTTCAGATCATTTGATTCAATTGATAATGCTCCTGAAGAAAAAGAAAGAGGTATTACAATTAACACTGCTCACATTGAGTATCAGACTGCTATTCGTCACTATGCTCACGTTGACTGTCCTGGTCACGCTGACTATGTAAAGAATATGGTTACTGGTGCTGCACAGATGGACGGTGCTATTCTAGTTGTTGCAGCAACTGACGGTCCTATGCCTCAGACTCGTGAGCACATTCTGTTAGCTCGCCAGGTAGGTGTACCACGTCTTGTTGTTTTCATGAATAAGGTTGACCTCGTTGATGACGAAGAGTTGTTAGATCTCGTTGAGATGGAAGTTCGTGAACTTCTTACCTTCAATGGTTTCGATGGTGACAATTCCCCAGTTATCCGTGGATCAGCTCTTGGAGCTCTTAACAAAGAGCCAGTATGGCAGGAGAAGGTTATTGAATTGATGAACGCTTGCGACACATGGATTCCTCTGCCTCCACGCGATATTGATAAGCCTTTCTTGATGCCTGTTGAAGACGTCTTCTCTATCACCGGTCGTGGTACCGTTGCTACAGGTCGTATCGAAACTGGTGTTATCCACACTGGCGACCCTGTTGAAATCATCGGTCTTGGTGCAGAAAAGCTTAAATCAGTTGTTACTGGTGTTGAGATGTTCCGTAAGATATTGGATACTGGTGAAGCTGGTGACAATGCAGGTCTATTGCTTCGTGGTATCGATAAAGACGAGATCCGTCGTGGTATGGTTATCGCAGCTCCTAACTCAGTTAAGCCTCACAGCAAGTTTAAAGCAGAGGTTTATATCCTGAAGAAAGAAGAAGGTGGACGTCACACTCCATTCCATAACAAATATCGTCCTCAGTTCTATTTCCGTACAACTGACGTTACCGGTGAAATCACTCTACCAGAAGGCGTAGAAATGATTATGCCTGGTGATAACCTCACCATCAACGTTGAGTTGATCTATGAAATCGCAATGAGTCTCAACTTACGTTTCGCTATCCGCGAAGGTGGACGTACCGTAGGTGCAGGTCAGGTAACCGAAATCCTCGACTAAGACAAAAGTTTCTTTTGCATATTGAATTCAAGGTGCTCCCGTTGCGGAGCGATTCCAAAGCGGGGCACCTGTTTTTATGCAAAGATTAAATAATACGGGTGTAGCTCAGTCGGTAGAGCTATGGTCTCCAAAACCATGAGTCGGGGGTTCGAGTCCTCCCGCCCGTGCAACTAGCACAGCTTAAAAAAATGGCTAAATCAAAGATATCCGAATACATTCAGGAAAGTTATGACGAATTAATGCATAAGGTTTCCTGGCCTACTTGGAGTGAACTGCAGAGTAGTGCAGTTATTGTATCCATTGCTTCCCTGATCATCGCCTTGGTGGTGTTCTTGATGGATATATCTTTCGAAAACATCCTGAAGCTTTTTTACAGCCTATTTTAAGTTTCAGGATAACCTGAATTCTTTTGAGTTAGGATAAGTATGAGCGAAGAAGTAAACAAATGGTATGTTGTACGCGCAGTTAGCGGCGGCGAGAAAAAGGTAAAACAGTATCTCGAAGCCGAGATACAGCGTCTTGGTTATCAGGACTACGTATCGCAGGTACTTATTCCCACCGAAAAGATCTATCTGATTAGAAACGGAAAGAAGGTCAGTAAGGAGCGGAATTTTTTCCCTGGTTATGTATTAATTGAGGCCACTCTAACAGGTGAAATTCCTCACATAATCAGGAATATTCCCGGCGTACTGGGCTTTTTAGGTGCAAACGGCGAACCAGAACCTCTGCGTAAGTCGGAAGTTAACCGCATCTTAGGAAAGGTTGACGAACTGGCAGAACAAGGTGATGAGCTGAGTGTACCTTTTATCGTTGGTGAAACGGTTACCGTTATTGACGGGCCATTCAATAGTTTTAGCGGTGTCATTGAGGAAATCAATGAAGAGCGCAAAAAACTAAAGGTAATGGTTAAGATTTTCGGTCGTAAGACCCCGCTAGAGCTGGGTTTTATGCAGGTTTCAAAGGAATAGTACATTTCGTCTTCTGATAACAGAAACGAATCAGAATCCATTAATTTTTTAAACAATGGCAAAAGAAGTAAGCGGATTAATCAAGTTGCAGGTCAAAGGTGCTGCTGCAAACCCATCTCCTCCTATCGGACCGGCTTTAGGTTCTAAGGGTGTGAACATCATGGAGTTTTGCAAGCAATTCAATGCCCGTACACAAGATATGGCAGGAAAAATTCTTCCTGTTATCATCACAGTGTATAAGGATAAATCTTTTGACTTTGTTATCAAGACCCCCCCGGTTGCTGTTCAGCTAATGGAAGCTGCTAAGTTGCAAAAAGGTTCACCTGAATCTAACCGTAAAAAAGTTGGAAACATCACCTGGCAACAAGTAGAAGCTATCGCCACCAGCAAAATGCCTGACCTGAACTGCTTCACAGTTGAGTCAGCCGTTAGTATGGTCGCCGGAACAGCACGGAGTATGGGTATCACCATTTCGGGTGAAAATCCCTATGCCAAAAACTAAGGGACGATTGCCCCACAGAATTAAAATCCTAAACACTGCTTTGAAATGGCTAAACTGACAAAGAAACGCAAAGAAGTATTGGCTAAATACGACAGTAAGGCTGTCTACACCCTTGCTGATGCTGCACAGCTCGTGAAGCAGATCACCACTACTAAGTTCGACGCTTCGGTTGATATCGACGTTCGCTTAGGTGTTGATCCTCGTAAAGCTAATCAGATGGTGAGAGGTATCGTTACCCTCCCTCACGGCAGCGGTAAAACCGTACGGGTCCTAGTACTCTGCACTCCCGAAAAGGAGGAAGAAGCCAAGGCTGCGGGAGCTGACTATGTCGGATTAGACGAGTACATCGCCAAGATCAAAGGAGGTTGGACAGACGTTGACGTAGTTATTACTATGCCTGCTGTAATGCCCAAAATTGGTGCCTTAGGTAAAATATTAGGTCCCCGTGGCCTGATGCCTAACCCTAAATCGGGTACAGTTACAATGGACATTGGTAATGCCGTTAAGGAGGTTAAAGCCGGTAAAATTGACTTTAAGGTAGATAAATTCGGTATCATTCATGCCGGAATTGGTAAAGTATCTTTCGATAGTGATAAAATTATCGATAATGCACGTGAAATCGTTTCAGCTATTATGAAACTGAAACCTGCAGCTGCTAAAGGTACCTATGTCAAGAGTATCTATCTCTCAAGCACAATGAGCCCCGGTATTCAAATCGAACCTAAGTCTGTAACTTCTTAAAGGATTGGCTCAGTTCCTGAATAATTGCAATAAGTTATGAAGAAAGAAGAAAAAAATCAGCTTATCGACGTACTGGCAGAGGAACTAAAGCAGGCCTCAACATTCTATCTGACCGATATCACGGCTCTGAATTCTGAACAAACAAGTCAACTACGTAGACTCTGCTTCAGAAAGAATGTAAGGCTTAAGGTGGTAAAAAACACCCTGCTTCATAAGGCGATGGAACGTTTAGATCGTGACTATAGCGAGCTATATCCTGCTTTAAAAGGTTCTACCTCTATTATGTTCTCAGACACAGGTAACCTGCCCGCACTAATGATTAAGGAATTCAGAGATAAATTCAAATCTGAAAAACCTATCATTAAAGGCGCTTACGTTGAAGAATCAATGTACTTCGGCGGTAACCTGCAAGAAACTCTCTCCAATATTAAGTCTAAAGATCAGCTACTCGGCGAAATCGTCGGTCTGCTCCAATCACCAGCTCAAAATGTTATCTCAGCCCTTCAATCAGGTGGTAATAAACTTGCTGGTATCGTTAAGACTTTATCTGAAAAACCTGAATAAGGATTTAATGGACTCTAGGCCGTCCTTTATAAATAGCCTAATAACAATTAATTGATTCTTAAACACCCAAAATTATATTCAAAATGGCAGATCTGAAAGCTTTTGCAGAACAGTTGGTGAACCTGACCGTTAAAGAAGTTAATGAACTTGCTAAGATCCTCAAAGAGGAGTATGGTATCGAGCCCGCAGCCGCAGCTGTTGCTGTAGCAGCAGGTCCCGCCGCAGCAGCCGCTGAAGCTGTTGAAGAAAAGACCAGCTTTGATGTTATTCTTAAGGATGCCGGTAAGGAAAAACTGAAAGTTGTTAAGCTCGTTAAAGAACTTACAAGCCTCGGACTTAAAGAAGCAAAAGAACTCGTTGACGCAGCTCCCAAGCCCGTTAAAGAAGGCGCTTCTAAAGACGAAGCTGAAGCACTTAAAAAAGCTCTTGAAGAAGCAGGTGCAGAGGTTGAAGTTAAGTAAGAGGATTACAAGCGTAATTAATAGAGATATGAGCTACTGCCAACTTTCTGGCGGTAGTTCGTATCTTTCTATTGTATTTCACGTAGAATTTTTATAAATTCATCCACTTAAAACCTCATCCCATTGGCTTCGAATAAAACCTCACGAATCAGTTTTGCATCCACCAAGGTACCTACTGAAATCCCGGACTTCCTTGATATTCAGTTACAATCTTTTCAGGATTTCTTCCAAATCGGTACCGCTTCGGAGCACCGCTCCAATGAGGGTCTTTTTCAAGTGTTCAGTGAAAACTTCCCCATCTCGGATGCCCGTAACAATTTTACCTTAGAATTTCTGGACTACTACATCGATCCACCCCGATACTCTATTGAAGAGTGTATCGAGCGTGGATTGACTTTTTGTGTTCCTCTTAAAGCTAAACTTAAGCTCTCGTGCAATGATGTGGAACACGAAGACTTTGAAACGATAGTTCAGGATGTTTACTTGGGAATGATTCCCTACATGACTCCTAAAGGCACTTTCGTCATCAATGGCGCCGAAAGAGTCGTCGTTTCTCAGTTACATCGTTCTCCTGGCGTTTTCTTCGGTGTGCATAGACATACCAATGGAACGATGCTTTATTCTGCGCGTATTATCCCATTCAAAGGCTCTTGGATGGAGTTTACCACAGATATCAATAACGTGATGTATGCTTACATCGATCGTAAGAAAAAACTGCCCGTAACTACTCTCCTTAGAGCTATCGGTTACGAAACAGATAAAGACATTCTTGAAATTTTTGGCCTGGCCCAGGAAATCAAAGTATCTAAAGCCAATCTTAAGAAACACATCGGCGATAAACTCGCCGCCCGTGTCGTTAGAACTTGGTTCGAAGACTTTGTCGATGAGGATACAGGCGAAGTTGTATCTATTGAAAGAACGGAAGTTCTCGTTGAAAGAGAAACTATTCTCGAATCGAAGCACGTTGACATGATCGCTGATGCGGATGTCAAAACAATCCTTGTCCACCATGATAGTGGCCCTGGCTCTCTCGACTATAGTGTCATCTTCAATACTCTTCAAAAAGATACCGCAAACTCAGAAAAAGAGGCTGTCGAGTATATCTACCGTCAGCTACGTAATGCTGAGCCCCCCGATGAAGAAACCGCTCGCGGTATTATCGATAAATTATTCTTCTCTGACAAACGTTACGACCTAGGTGAGGTAGGCCGTTATCGTATTAATAAAAAACTGGGTCTTGAAATTGATAGTGCTACCAGAGTACTTACCAAAGAGGATATCATCTATATCATCAGGTATCTGATAGAACTACTCAATAACAAAACTGAGGTGGATGACATTGACCACTTGAGTAATCGTCGCGTTCGTACGGTCGGTGAACAGCTTTATGCTCAATTCGGCGTGGGTCTTGCCCGTATGGCCAGAACCATCCGTGAACGTATGAACGTACGCGATAACGAGGTCTTCTCCCCAATGGATCTGATCAACGCTAAGACGCTCTCTTCCGTTATCAATTCCTTCTTTGGTACTAACCAGCTTTCTCAGTTCATGGATCAAACAAATCCATTATCTGAGATAACTCATAAACGTAGAATATCTGCCCTAGGCCCCGGTGGCCTCTCCCGCGAACGCGCAGGGTTCGAAGTACGTGACGTCCACTATACCCACTATGGCCGCCTCTGTACGATCGAAACCCCTGAAGGCCCTAACATCGGTCTTATCTCTTCTCTCTGCGTCTACGCTAAAATAAATACGCTCGGATTCATCGAAACTCCCTATAGAAAAGTTATCGATGGTAAAGTTAATCTGACCGACGACGCTGTCTACCTTAGCGCTGAAGAGGAAGAGAATAAAATTATCGCTCAAGCTAATGTCGACCTCAATGACGATGGTAGTTTCCACGTTGAAAAAGTGAAATCTCGTCTGCTGGCTGACTTCCCTATTGTTCCTCCTCAAAAGGTCGACCTGATAGACTGCGCTCCCAATCAGATCGCTTCTATCGCTGCGTCTCTTATCCCATTCCTTGAACATGACGATGCCAACCGTGCTCTCATGGGCTCTAACATGATGCGACAGGCAGTGCCTCTTCTTAACCCCGAAGCCCCTATCGTGGGCACCGGTATTGAAGGAAGTGTGGCCAGAGACTCTCGTGTCTTGATTAATGCTGAAGGCCCCGGTGTCGTTGAGTATGTCGATTCTACTGAAATTAGAATCAGATACGATCGCGAAGAGAATGAAAGATTGGTCAGCTTCGATGAGGATGTTAAGGTCTATTACCTAACTAAATATATAAGAACGAACCAGAATACTAGCATCAACCTGCGCCCTATCGTCCGTAAAGGCGAAAAAGTCGAAAAAGGTCAGGTGCTCTGTGAAGGTTATGCAACCCAACAAGGAGAACTGGCCCTCGGCCGTAACCTTATGGTGGCTTTCATGCCTTGGAAAGGTTACAACTTTGAGGACGCTATCGTGATCTCTGAAAAGGTTGTTAAACAAGATATCTTCACCTCTATTCATATCGAAGAGTTCACTCTTGAGGTTCGCGATACTAAACGTGGTATTGAAGAACTTACCAATGATATCCCTAATGTAAGCTCGGAAGCTACTAAAGATCTTGATGAGAATGGTCTTATCAGAATTGGTGCTGAAGTTACTGAAGGGGATATTCTCATCGGTAAAATCACCCCTAAAGGTGAAAGTGACCCAACTCCGGAAGAAAAACTCCTTCGTGCAATCTTCGGCGATAAAGCTGGCGATGTGAAAGATGCTTCCCTTAAAGCACCTCCGTCAATGAAGGGGGTCGTTGTTGACAAAAAACTCTTCTCCAGAGTATTTAAAGATAAAAAAGCCAAAGGCAAAGAAAAGGATGTTGTCAAAGAACTTGATGACGAACTCAACAAGAAACTCTACGACCTGAAAGAAAAACTCGTCGAAAAGCTTATGAAACTTGTTGATAACAAGGTCTCTCAAGGCGTTTACAGTAACTTCAAGCAGGAGCTTATCGCTAAAAAGGCCAAGTTTACTTCAAAAGCCCTTTGGGATATCGATTACCTGAATGTTAATCCTTTAAAATGGACTACCGATAAGGATACTAATGATTTAATTAAAGAGTTAATTAATAATTATACCATCAAGTATCGCGAAGTTCAGGGCATCTATAACCGCAAGAAATTCGTTGCTACAGTCGGCGATGAGCTACCCAATGGTATCGTCCAAATGGCTAAAGTCTATGTCGCTAAAAAACGTAAACTACGTGTTGGCGATAAAATGGCAGGACGTCACGGTAACAAGGGTATCGTTGCTAAAATAGTTCGCGAAGAGGATATGCCTTTCCTCGCCGATGGAACTCCTGTTGATATTGTTCTTA
>CAYUII010000025.1:40190-59374 GCA_964444785.1 uncultured Bacteroidales bacterium
GGTGTACCTTCTCGTATGAACCTCGGACAGATCTATGAGACTGTCTTAGGATGGGCAGGGAAAAAGCTGGGTCTGAAATTCGCTACTCCTATCTTCGATGGCGCTTCAGAGGAGCAAATCAACTCATACATGGAGCAAGCCGGCCTACCTAAAAATGGGGTTACTCACCTCTATGATGGTGGAACTGGCGAACGATTCGACCAACCCGCTACTGTTGGATACATCTATATGCTGAAACTTCACCACATGGTTGATGATAAGATGCACGCCCGTAGCATCGGACCCTATTCGCTGATTACTCAGCAACCTCTTGGTGGTAAAGCACAATTTGGTGGTCAGCGTTTTGGAGAAATGGAAGTTTGGGCTCTGGAAGCTTTCGGAGCTGCAAACATACTTCAGGAAATTCTGACAGTTAAATCTGATGATGTTATCGGTCGTGCTAAGGCTTATGAAGCTATCGTTAAGGGTGATAATATGCCGGTACCTAGTATCCCTGAATCCTTTAACGTTTTGGTTCATGAACTTCGCGGTCTCGGACTAGACGTCAGTTTTGAATAATAAACTTACTCATCCCTGTCAGACGGTTCCGCTGGAACTATCTGACATGGGGTGAATTGTAATTAAGCAAGTAAAAAATTTCCGAAACTATATAGTACCGAAAATATGGCCTTCCGAAAAGAGAGCAATTCCGTAACCAGCAACTTTAGCCAGATCACTATTAGTCTGGCCTCCCCTGAACTGATCTTAGAGAAGTCAAGTGGTGAAGTGCTGAAACCGGAAACAATTAATTATAGGACCTATAAGCCTGAACGCGATGGTCTTTTCTGTGAACGCATTTTTGGACCTGTTAAGGACTGGGAGTGCCATTGCGGAAAATATAAACGCATCCGCTATAAAGGAATCGTTTGCGACCGTTGCGGCGTTGAGGTAACTGAAAAAAAAGTCAGAAGAGAAAGAATGGGTCACATCCAATTGGTTGTGCCCGTCGCTCATATCTGGTATTTCAGATCTCTACCTAACAAAATCGGCGCTTTACTAGGTCTGCAGTCTAAAAAACTAGACTCTATCATCTATTATGAACGCTACGTTGTCATTAACCCTGGTGTTAAAGAGGCCGATGGCGTCCATAAACTCGATTTTCTAACTGAAGAAGAGTATTTCGATATCCTTGAATCTTTACCCTCAGATAACCAATATCTGGATGATAAAGATCCTAGAAAATTCGTTGCTAGAATGGGCGGTGATGCCCTCTATGAACTCCTTTCTGAGTTAGATCTCGATCGTGAATCTTTCGATCTTAGACATAAAGCTAGTACAGAAACTTCTCAACAAAGAAAAGCTGAAGCCCTTAAAAGACTTCAAGTCTTTGAAGCTTTCCGTGAAGCGAATAAGAGAAAAGAAAATCGTCCGGAATGGATGATCATGCGCGCAATTCCCGTTATTCCACCAGAACTGAGACCCCTTGTGCCTCTTGATGGTGGCCGTTTTGCTACATCCGACCTCAATGACCTCTACAGACGTGTTATCATCCGTAATAACCGCCTGAAAAGACTCATGGAGATTAAAGCTCCGGATGTGATTCTCAGAAATGAGAAACGTATGCTCCAGGAAGCTGTCGATTCTCTCTTCGATAACAGTCGTAAGGTTAACTCTGTTAAAACTGAATCTAATAGGGCTCTGAAGTCTCTTTCTGATAGCCTTAAAGGAAAACAGGGACGTTTCCGTCAGAATCTGTTAGGTAAACGTGTTGACTACTCTGGCCGTTCTGTCATTGTTGTTGGCCCCGAACTTAAATTGAATGAGTGCGGTCTGCCTAAAGAGATGGCTTCTGAACTATTTAAACCTTTTATTATTCGCAAACTTCTCGAACGTGGAATCGTTAAAACGGTTAAATCGGCAAAGAAGATTGTTGATAGAAAAGATCCTGTGGTTTGGGATATCCTTGAAAACATCCTAAAAGGTCATCCTGTGATGCTGAACCGTGCTCCAACTCTGCACCGTTTAGGTATTCAGGCTTTCCAACCAAAACTTATTGAAGGTAAAGCCATCCAATTACATCCGTTGGTATGTACTGCTTTTAACGCTGACTTCGACGGTGACCAAATGGCTGTTCACGTCCCCCTAGGTAATGCTGCTGTTCTCGAGGCTCAGATCTTAATGCTAGCCGCCCATAATATCCTTAACCCTGCTAATGGGGCTCCTATCATGGTTCCTTCTCAAGACATGGTTCTTGGTCTTTATTATATTACTAAGGCTAAGAAAAGTGAACCTGGATTGCCTGTTAAGGGTGAAGGAATGACCTTCTATTCTCCTGAAGAGGTTATTATAGCCTATAATGAGAAGAAGGTAGAATTGCACGCATGGATCAAAGTTCGTATCAACGAACTTGTTAATGGTGTCTGGGAGCGTAAGATCATCGAGACTACCGTAGGTCGTGTTCTCTTTAATCAAGTGGTTCCTGCTGAGGCTGGCTATATCAATCAGTTACTTACCAAGAAAGCTCTTCGTGATATCATCGGCTATATCATGAAAAAGACGGGTACTGCTGTAACAGCTAAGTTCCTTGATGATATTAAGTCTCTTGGTTATAACATGGCTTTCAAAGGAGGTCTTTCATTTAACTTATCTGACGTTATCATCCCTGAGTCTAAGGAAGCATTAATTGAAAAGGCTAATCAAGACGTTGAAGAAGTAATGAATAACTATAACATGGGTTTCATTACTAACAACGAAAGATATAATCAGATTATCGATATCTGGACACATACCAATTCACATCTTACCCACACTGTAATGGATCGTTTATCGAACGATAAACAAGGATTCAATTCAGTATATATGATGCTGGATTCAGGTGCCCGTGGATCTAAAGAACAGATTCGTCAGCTATCTGGTATGCGTGGTCTGATGGCTAAGCCTCAGAAATCGGGCGCCGAAGGCGGTGAAATCATCGAGAACCCCATCCTTTCGAACTTTAAGGAAGGACTATCGGTTCTTGAGTACTTTATCTCTACTCACGGAGCTCGTAAGGGTCTTGCCGATACCGCTCTTAAGACTGCTGACGCAGGTTACCTGACTCGTCGTTTGGTTGACGTGGCTCAGGATGTTATCATCAACGAGGATGATTGTGGAACGCTACGTGGCCTTACTACCACAGCTCTTAAAAAAGCAGAAGAGGTTGTTGAGACCTTGCACGATAGAATCTTAGGTCGTGTGGCCGTTCATGATATTTATCATCCGCAATCTGGTGAACTGATCGCTTTGGCAGGTCAAGAGCTAACAGAAGATATCTGCGATGCGATTGAAAACTCTCCTATCGAGACGGTAGAAATCAGGTCTGTCTTGACTTGTGAATCAAAAAATGGTGTTTGCGCAAAGTGCTACGGAAGAAACCTCTCTACCGGTCGTATGATCCAAAAGGGGGAAGCCGTCGGTGTAATCGCTGCTCAATCAATCGGTGAGCCAGGTACCCAGCTTACTCTACGTACCTTCCACGTTGGGGGTACTGCAAGTAACATTGCTATCACATCTAGGATTCAAGCAAAATATGATGGGGTTCTCGAAATTGATGAGCTTCGTTCAGTTGAATATACCAATGCAGAAGGAAATACCTATGATATCGTTATTGGCCGTTCCGCCGAAATGCGTATCGTTGACTCTCATACCGGAATCGCTTTGACTTCTGCTAATATCCCCTATGGTGCTAATCTCTACTTTAAAAATGGTTCAAACATCAAGAAGGGTGATTTCATCAGTGATTGGGATCCATATAATGCCGTAATTCTTTCTGACGTAACGGGTCGTGTTGATTATCAAAATATCATTGAGAATGTAACCTACCGTGTGGAATCAGATGAACAAACCGGTTATGCTGATAAAGTTGTTATTGAAAGCCGTGTAAAAACGAAAAACCCAGCAATCAGAATCCTAACTGGCGATGGAGAAGAGATTAAACTCTATGATATCCCAGTAGGTGCTCATATCGTTGTGGAAAATGACGCAGAGATCAAAGCAGGTGAGATTCTTGTTAAGATCCCACGTGCTATTGGAAAGTCTGGTGACATCACTGGCGGTCTGCCCCGTGTTACCGAACTCTTTGAGGCTCGTAACCCGTCTGACCCCGCACGTGTAGCTGAAATTGATGGAGTGGTCTCTTTTGGTAAAAAACTTAAGAGAGGTAACCGTGAGGTCATCATCACTTCTAAAACAGGAGAACAGAAGACCTATCTTATCTCTACTTCTAAACAGATCTTAGCCCAGGAAAACGACTATATTAAAGCAGGGACTCCTCTCTCAGAGGGCTCTATCGCTCCTTCAGATATCCTTGCAATTAAAGGACCTATGAAGGTTCAGGAGTATATCGTTAATGAGGTTCAGGAAGTTTACCGCCTACAAGGCGTAAAAATCAATGATAAACACTTTGAGGTTATCGTTCGTCAAATGATGCGTAAAGTTGAAATTGATGATCCCGGTGATACAAAGTTCCTTGAAGGTGAATTGGTCAATAAGATCGATTTCCAGGAAGAGAACGACTGGATCTTCGGTAAGAAGGTTATCGTTGATGGAGGTGACTCTCCTTCATTTAAACCTGGTCAGATTATTAGTGCCCGCAAATTACGCGATGAGAACTCTCTTCTCAAACGTAAAGATAAGAAGCTGGTAGAAGCACGCGATGCTCAACCTGCAACCGCCCGTCAGGTACTCCAAGGTATCACCAGGGCTTCTCTGCAGACCAAGAGCTGGATCTCTGCTGCCTCCTTCCAGGAAACAACTAAGGTTCTTACTAATGCCGCAATAGCTGCTAAGAGCGACCAATTGGTTGGCTTGAAAGAAAATGTTATTGTTGGTCACCTCATCCCTGCCGGTACAGGTCTACGTGAGTATGAAAACCTTATCGTTGGCTCTCGCGAAGAATATGAAGCTTTAATGGCATCCAAATATGATGACCGCTAAAACATTGAAATAATGGATAAAAACCAGAATCCCTTACAGAATCAGATACAGGTTGATCTACCCGAAGCTATAGCTGAAGGTATCTATTCTAACCTCGCTATCATTACTCATTCTAATGCTGAGTTTGTTGTTGACTTCCTCAGTATGCTGCCTGGTGTCCCAAAAGCAAAGGTTAAGTCAAGAATCATTCTTACTCCTGCCCATGCTAAAAGACTACTACGTGCATTGAAAGAGAATGTGGCTAAATTTGAAGCTGCTAACGGACCTATTGTTGATTCAGAACCTACTGTTATGCCTCCTTTAAATATGGGGCCTACCGGTATCGCATAATATTATCAACACAAATAAAAAAGAGGCCGCCTACTTAGGGTGGCCTCTTTTTTTGATTCAAGAGATTCAAGAGATTCAAGAGATTCAAAGATTCAAAGGAGTAGATTGAATTTATGAATAAAAAAGCTGCCTAAAGTTACTTAGGCAGCTTTTTTTATTGAGATACTATATGATTTATGCTTTTGGAGCTTGTCTAAGAACCTCAACTAATAGTTTCCAGAATTTATCTACTGTGGCAATGTTAATCTTTTCGTCGGGTGAGTGAACACCTCTTAGCGTTGGCCCAAAACTTACCATGTCCATTTCAGGATATTTCTCAAGGAATAGACCACACTCAAGTCCGGCATGAATAGATCTAACAATAGGTTCGTTTCCAAAGAGCTCTTTGTATACTTTAGAGGTGAGTTTCATGATAGGACTATTGGGGTTAGGAGCCCAACCTGGGTAGCCGTCAGAATGGGTAACCTCAAACTCAGATAGAGTAAAGACACTCTCAACCATCATTGCAGCCATGAATTTTGCTGAGTTCAGATCGGAACGCTGACTGGTCGTAACCATAATCGTATCATCGTCAATAAATTTGACAGAAGCTAGATTGGTTGAGGTTTCAACCATGCCAGGCATTCTGTAACTCATTGCTAAAACACCATGAGGACATGCCATTAATGTATTCAATAATCTTCTTTGAGCACTCCTGTTAATTACGAACTCAGGTAATGTGGTCTTCTCAGCAATCAGTGTAAGCCCCGGCTCTGTAATGAATAATTCCTCTTTTACATCTTTTGAATACTCTTCAAAGAGCTGTAAAAAGGCCTCTTCCACATCATAAGGAACCGTGACGATTGCGGATGCTTCTCTTGGAATAGCATTTCTAAGGTTTCCTCCATCGAAATGAGCGAGACGAATATCTCCTATATGAGTAGATTGAAGTAGAAAACGGGTCAGGATCTTGTTAGAGTTTCCTAAGCCTTTATTAATATCGTCACCAGAATGTCCTCCTTTTAGTCCTTTGATGGTAATCTTGTAGGAGTGAGCCCGTGCCGGAACATCCTTACGTTTATATTGCATGGTGGCAATGGTGTCTATCCCTCCTGCACATCCAATAAAGAGCTCACCTTCATCTTCTGAATCAAGATTTAAGAGGATGCTTCCCTTTAGAAAACCTGGTTGAAGCGCATCCGCCCCCGATAGTCCGGTCTCTTCATCAACAGTAAAAAGACACTCAATAGGCCCATGTACCAAACTGGGGTCAGTTAGTACTGCCATCTGAGCTGCAATACCAATACCATCATCTGCTCCAAGGGTCGTTCCTGTCGCTTTAACCCATTCACCATCTATTTGTGGTCTGATAGGATCTGTATTGAAATCAAACTCTAAATCTCCATCCTTCTCACAAACCATATCCATATGGCTCTGAAGAATGATGGTAGCCCTATCTTCCATCCCTTTGGTAGCAGGCTTACTAATCAAAACATTTCCAATCGCATCATGTTTTGCCTCTAAATTGTGTTGCCTTGCAAACTCTAATAAAAAGGCTCTAATCTTCTCTTCTTTCTTTGATGGTCGTGGAATCTTGCAAATCTCTTCAAAATAGTTCCATACGGCCTGCGGTGTCAACTTGGATAGTACTAGCATGGATATTTTTTTATGGTTTATATGTTTTAACTAAACGAAAGTTTCGAGTATCACTTTCCCTTTATCGTGTAAAGTTATGCTTTGTTTTTTAATTACGCTATTTGCTTTGAATGCCTTTTAAACAAAAGGGAATGTAGTAGATAAAGTAAAGGGTGGTTTTCGATTGTTTTGAGAAGATAGTATCACATTCTTAGTACTATCTGGCGGAGTTTCAGGAGGCGATTTGATCGGCTTCTGAACCATCTTTTTTTTTAAACGTTAATAAAATACTATTTTAGCAGTAATTTTAGATCACATTAGGTTGGAGTTTGAGACTCTTAGAAATGATGACCTTATAATCTGTCTTATTCATCATAAACCAAAAATTGTAAACACATAAACTTGTCTGTTATGCGTAATTTCTTTGTGTTTTTTATTGCTTTCTTCTCTGCTTCGTGTCTATTTGGCCAGGAGATGTTGCAGCCGGCCATTGTACAAAAGGCTGTTTATTTTGATGTCTCTCCCCCGTTATCTCAAATGATGTCACGCGATTCGGCAAGGGCTGATCGCACATGGAAAGAGGGTGTTGTAAAGAACATCTTCCGTAAGGCTCCAGAAGAGAAAGCTGGTTTTGTAGACCCAGTTATTCAGCATCGGATGGGTACATTAGCCCCTCAAAAGGCTGTTAATGCCAGCTGGGATGGAGTCGGAAACATCTCCGGAGTAACTCCTCCTGATACCGATGGCGATGTTGGCCCTAACCACTATTTCCAAATGGTTAACCTCTCCTTTGCCATTTATTCAAAGGATGGTCAGCTTCTGGTCGGCCCAACCGCTAACTCAAGTCTCTGGAATAACTTTCCCGGGCCATGGGCAGGAACTAACGATGGAGACCCTATAATAATGTATGATGAATGGGCTGATCGCTGGGTTGCTACCCAATTTGCTTTACCCAATTATCCAGCAGGTCCGTTCTTTGAGTTGCTGGCTATATCTACTACAAACGACCCAACTGGTACCTGGTATCGTTATGCTTTCCAGTTTACTGACATGCCCGACTATCCTAAACTAGGTATCTGGCACAATGCCTATACTATGTGTATTAATAAGTTCACTCCTAATAATACCAATTACAATGGGGTAGGGGCTGTCGCTTTTGAACGTTCTAAAATGATGCTCGGCGATCCTGCTGCTCAAATGGTGATGTTTAATTTTACCTCTTCCCAAGAGCCATTTGGAATGTTACCTGCCGATGCTGACGGTCCTGAACCTCCTTCTAATGAGCCAGCCTATTTCTCTTATTTTAAAAGCCCTTCAAAGATGGTTATCTATAAGATGAATATCAACTGGACGAATACTTCATTGTCTACCTTGGAGCTGGATCAAAATATTCCGGTATCTTCTTTTTCAACCAGTATTACCGGGATTCCACAGAAAGGAACCTCAAAAAGGCTTGATGCGATTACTGACCGTTTGATGTATCGATTACAGTATCGAAATTTTGGGACCTACCAGACTTTAGTAACCAATCATAACGTTGCGGTCTCAGGCCGTGCTGCTCCAAGATGGTATGAATTTCGTAAAACCGCTTCCTCCCCTTGGTCTCTTTACCAAGAGGGAACCTATGCTCCATCTGATAATTTGAACCGATGGATGGGCTCAATCGCAATGGACTCTTATGGTAATATCGCACTAGGATATTCTGTTTCTAGTTCTGATATTTATCCTTCTATCCGATATACTGGTCGTTTAAAGAACGACCCCTTGGGTCAAATGACTATTGCTGAAACAGAGATCGTTGCTGGTACCGGTGCCTTAACTAGCGGTTTCTTCGGTAATGCCCGCTGGGGAGATTACTCTTCAATGACCATTGACCCGAATAACCCTAATCAGTTTTGGTATACCACTGAATATGTAAAAACAACAAGTGGTTCGAATTGGGTTACCCGAGTCGCAAACTTTAGTTTTGATAATGTAACCGGCCTAACCATTCAACCTGATCTTGATGTTCTCTGTCTAGGTGATTCAACTAGAATCATCGCTACCCCGGCTGGGTTATCAGGAACTATCACGTTTAATTGGAGCTCAAATCCGGTTGGATTTACATCCACTAATGATACCATCTGGGTTAAACCCTCTGATAGTACTTGGTATGTCTGTACTTCCACTGATGGTTCTCTTACGGTAACAGATAGTGTCTTAATCTCAGTAAACAAAGCACCTGAATCGATTGCCGGACCGGACCAGGAGATCTGTTCTGGAATGACTGCTCAATTAAATGGATCTGCACAGTATGCCAGTAATCACTACTGGACTACCTCGGGAGATGGAACATTCAACGACTTCCGCCTCTATGATCCAATTTATACCCCAGGTACAAATGATACAATTGTTGGCTCCGTATGGTTAATTCAACATGTGAATTCAGTTGCTCCCTGCACCGGTTCTGCATCAGATAGTCTCAAACTGATCATTCATGGAGAACTCTCAATGGAAGCAGGTAAGGATTCTTTAATATGTGTCAACTGGATCCCTTATGTTCTTCAAGGCGATGTTAAACATGGGAATAATATTCTATGGACTACAAGTGGTGATGGTACTTTTGATGATGCTTCTAATCCGCTGGCAGCTTACACTCCCGGTGTTAACGATTTGAGCAATGGAAAAGTTTGGCTATACCTCTCTGCAGAAGCTTTTGCTCCTTGTGCAACAGGCTCGCTTAAAGACAGCTTAGAATTATCTATAAGCCCTTGTACTGCAATTGATGAGCCTAGTAAGAGTAATGCGTTATCTCTGCTCGTGACTCCTAATCCTAATAATGGAAAATTTACGATTGTCATCAGCAATTTAATGAATAAACCTTCTGAACTTAGCATCGTCTCGGCTGATGGAAAAGTTATTGAGAAGATCTCTATTTCCGGTAGTCAGGATCGAAAATGGCAAAGAGACTTTGATCTTAACGCTCTCAAATCGGCGGTATATCTCGCCATTATAGAGCAAGATGGGATTCGAAAGCAAGTAAAGTTTACCATTAAGTAATTCTTCCAATCAAAAAAAGAGGTCGCCCACCAGGTGGCCTCTTTTTTTTGTGTAAACTAAATGGCGGTTTACTTGTTCTTATGGTATGAGTAATAGACCACTTTTTGAAGTTAAAGTTTTAAAACAAGAGAGCCTATCTGATGAAGTGAGGCTTCTTTGGCTTCCCAAACTTGCAGCCTTTAAGGCCGGTCAGATGATTTCAATCGCTATCTCCCCTGATTCTCCCCAAAGACTCTACTCCATCTGTTCTGGAGAGAATGACTCTCATTTAGCGATCCTATATGATATAAAAAAGGATGGCTTTTTGACCCCTAAGCTCGATGGCCTTTCAAAAGAAGATATGCTTTGGATCAGTTCGCCATTTGGATCTTTTACAAATTTCACCAAAGGATCTTGGCATATATCGACTGGAACAGGCTTAGCCCCCTTTTATTCCCTTTTTAAAACAGATCATAATAATATCGGTAGATTGATTCATGGGGGAAGAGAGGAACACTCTTTCTTCTTTAGAGAAGAGTTGATGAAGACTTTAAAGGAGCGATATACTCAATGCTCTTCCCGTGGGATATCTCGTGATGCCTTTTTTGGCCGGGTTACTGATTGGCTCCAAAAGGCCGAATTAGCAGATCCGGGGACTAAGTATTACCTTTGCGGTAGCGCTGAAATGGTTGTGGATACACGAGATGTGTTGATCAGCCGGGGGGTGGACTATGATAATATTATCTCAGAAATATATTTTTAATTAATGGAAACGCTTTTTGGTAAGTCTCTTCAAGAATTGATGGTTATCGTAAAAGAGGCCGGATTGCCTGCATTTACAGCTAAACAGATTGCAGATTGGCTTTATAAACACCATGTTTCTGAGATTGATCAGATGACTAATATCTCAAAAAAAGGTAGAGATTATTTAAATGATCGGTTTATCATCGGGCTTACTAATCCGGTTAATGTTCAATCTTCAGTAGATGGTACAAAAAAGTATCTTTTTAAATCAGGGGATCATCGGTTTATTGAGGCTGCCTACATACCGGATGATGATCGAGCCACTCTTTGTGTGAGCTCACAAATAGGATGCAAAATGGGGTGCCTATTCTGTATGACAGGAAAGCAAGGTTTCCAAGGTCAACTCACAGTTAATGAAATTTTGAATCAGATTAGAAGTATCCCTGAGTTTCTCCAACTTTCCAATGTAGTTTATATGGGAATGGGAGAGCCATTCGACAATCTCGATAATGTAATAAAATCAACAGAGATCCTCTCGAGCGACTGGGGCTATGGTTGGAGCCCGAAACGGATCACCGTCAGTACGATTGGAATAATTCCTGCCATGCGAGAGTTTCTGAATAAAAGCTCGTGTCATTTGGCAGTTTCTATGCACTCCCCTTTTGAAGAGGAACGCCGAAAGTTAATGCCAATTGAAAATGTCTATCACCTCTCCAATATTTTGGCTCTCCTCAAAGAGTATGATTGGACTGGTCAACGCAGAGTCTCGTTTGAATATATACTGTTTAAGGGTGTAAACGATAGCCCACGACACATCAATGAGCTTGCAAAAATTCTTAATGGTTTTAAGTGCCGGGTTAATCTGATTCGATTCCACGCTATTCCTAATTCTCCTCTTGAACCCTCCGATGAGAATACTGTTCAGTTCTTTAAAACCCGATTGAATAATAAAGGAATCCTTACTACAATCAGAGCCTCGCGCGGTCAGGATATTTATGCTGCCTGTGGCCTCCTCTCCACTAAAGAATTGGTGAAGAGAAGAAATGACGATTAAGTCATGATCGTCATTCTTTATTCTATATGTTTACAACTCTAATCGGGGTGCCTTTAATGAACGCCGAAACATTCTCAAAAGCAAGTCTAGATCTTCTTTCTATGGCCTCTTTTGTTGCATAAGCAATGTGAGGTAACAGCAGACTATTCCTTGTTAAGAGTATCTGATGGTCTTTATCTAGTGGAGGCTCACTATCAAAAACGTCGATGGCCGCTGTGATTAAACCCTCATTAAGAGCCTTAACTAAAGCCTTGCTATCAACAACCCCTCCTCTGGCTGTATTTATTAGTAACGCCCCAGGTTTCATCTCTTTTAATTGTTTCTCTCCAATGAGGTGCTGGGTTGAACTATTCAACGGAACATGCAATGTAATTATGTTACTTGTCTGGATTAATTCTTCTAACGGAGTATACCTTACACCAAGACGCTCAATATCTAAATGAGGAGTTCTACTGTAAGCAATGACTTCTGCTCCAAAAGCAAGTAAAAGGTTGATTACTCTCCTTCCTATCCTCCCTGTACCCACTACGCCAACTCTTTTTCCGGAAAGCTCAGATCCGAGAAAGCCCTCTTTGTCAGATCCACTCCTAACAGAGACCTGCATCTCAGATAACTTTCTAAGTCTTTCTAATATCATAGAAATGGTCAACTCGGCTACAGCTGTATCGGAAAAACCAGCTGCATTTGATACGATAATCTTCCGTTGAGTGCAAAACTCAATATCAATATGATCAAATCCTGTGAAAGCTACACTTATCATCTTCAAATTGGGAGCTTTCTCTAAAGCTTCTTTTCTAACAGGATAGTTTGATGTAATCATTATCTCTGCCTCACAGATCCTGGAAGCTAACTCTTCTTGACTTTTTGGAAGGGTGGGGTAGTGGATCAACTCGAATCCCTCTTTTAAAAAAAACCTTTTGGCTTCAAGTAGATTCTCCTCTGATATCATCGCCGGTTCTACCAGAACTATTCTTTTCATCTTTTGTAAATTTTAGACTCCTCGTCTTTCTTTATAAATCAATATTAACTCTTTCGTATAGATCATAAGGCATAATGAGGAAGACTATGTGGTTTTATACTTGTAGTGGTTCGCAAGTTTATCAATAATGAGGCAGACCGCCGGACAAGTTTGTGCGTTTTTATTAGTTAAGTCTAGCAATTGAATAAACCTTCGTCGATCAGTGTGTGGGTATTCAGCGCATGCTTTTGGTCTGGAGGGATAGATATGGCAGTAGTTATCGGCGGCTAGAAACGGACAAGGCATTGAGGAGAATACAAAATCATTATCCTCATCAATTTTCAGATATTTTTCACTTACAGTTGATGGTTTTATTCTTAGATGAGTTGCGATCTTATCGATATCACGATCGCTGATCCGGGGTCCTAACGATGCACAGCAATTTGCACATTTAAGGCAATCGATCTCTTCGAAGACTTCAGCGTGGAGCTGACTAACAATCACGTCAAGATCTTTTGGTTTGTTTTTCTTGACCCACTTGAAGAACTTTAATGTAAAAGGAGCCTTTCGGGCTCCTTCATCCAGAATCTTTTTGTAATCTTCAATCACCTTACAAGCTATTTAATCCCTCTTTCTTTTTTAATTTGATCATATGCTGCATTTATCTGTTGGAATTTCTCCTTTGCAGCATGCTGAACATCCTCTCCTAAATGCCCAACTTTATCGGGATGGTGTAAAACAGCCATTTGCCGGTACGCTTTTTTAACCTCGTCATCGGTAGCCGAAGGGGTTAACCCTAAAATCTGATAAGCACTTGAGCTGTCTTTAACAAACATCGCTTTAATCGAGGTATAGTCACCCAACGATAGCCCTAACTGCCTGCTTATTTGTTGGATGAGATTGACCTCTGTATCAGAGAATCGTCCATCTGCCCCAGCAATACCAAAGAGAAAGTGAACGAGTTGAAGCCTACTGCTATACTCCATGAAGCCCCTTATCTGTGCTGCAACCTCATCAGTACGTACTTCTTGTTTTAGAACATCTCGTAAGAGTAAGATATATCTTTCAGAGCCTTCTATGCCAAATTGTCTAACAAAAAACGCTTTGACGTAATCCAATTCCGATTTCATGACAGTGCCATCTGCCTTCATGACAGAGGCCGCTAAGATCACCAGACTTACTCCAAAGTCACCCGGACGAGTGGTTGGTTGAACCGGATCGTATCCTGAGCCAGTACCGGTTCCCTGATATGCATAACTTCCACTTTGCATACTGTCATACATCGAACCGAATATAAACCCTAAGATGCCTCCAATGGGCCCAGCCCCTAGTACAAAACCAAGGCCTGCTCCAACCCATTTACCATATTGTGTTTTCTTTGCTTTTCTCTGTTGATTTCTTTGAAACATATAGGTTGCTATTGCTGATACAATTAAGCCAAAAAAAAGAATAGACAAGATGACTTCCATAGACGCATTTTGTATAGTGGACAAATTTACTCGGTTATTTTTAATTTTTTAGCAACTATCTTAAATCATGCCATTTTTAACGAGAGTCAGTATGATTCTTTTAGGTATATACCTTCTCTTTCCAATTCAGATAAAATCGGATTGTAGAGTTCAGGATTGATCGGCCTTATTACTCCGGTTAGTGTTATTTTTTTCTCAAGGATTAGCTTAGCTGCAATTGCAGCAGGTAGTGCGACGGTACGTGCAATAGCCGTGTCATTATCCGGATCTCCATATGCGATTAACCTACTAACGATAGTTTTTTCTTTCAACTCAGGAGAGGTTACTTTGAATGTATGTTGCATAACCACCAGATCGCGCTCATGAGAACTCAACATCATTTTGTTAATCATAAGTTCAGCTAAGATATCCAGAGGCGATTCACTCTTGATAGCCTTAATTCTATCAGAGAAGAGTCCTAAGTATTCTAAAGCCTCAATAACGAGATTACTCTTATTTCCACCTATTTTAGTTTGAATGTGATGTTTAAGATCGGTCGATTCGTCTACTCCCGTACAAAAAGCAAGAATAGCACTCAGCCTAGTCTTACCCGGTTTAAGAGGTGTGGTTTGGGTGAGATTTAACTGTTTAAATGTATCCATAATATCACACCACCCTGGATACCTGAAGGTTCCTCGAATAAAAGTATGACAAGTTTGTAGGTTGTAAGTGTCGAGATAGGTGATAGAGTCGCGGTTGGGATAGACCTCGAGGGTGCCTATCTGGTCAAATTCGATGGTTTCAGGATGACTAAACAGACTTTCAGTTTTAATCTCCTTTATAACATTATCTTTTTTAAATCGAGCATCATTATTGCCGGCAAGAAGAACTCCTTTGGGGCTCCAAGAGAATTTGTATTTAAAGGGATTATTGGCCGACTCGGGAGCGGGAAGCGCCCCACAATATGAATAGACCTCATTAATACGATTTCCCTTTTCTATTAACTGGTCTCTTAGCTGCATGACCGACATATGATCGATGCCCGGATCAAGGCCACACTCATTAAGGAATATTAAGTCGGCCTCCTTAACATCGCTGTCAAGGGCAGCCATCTCTTGGCTAATATAGGAGGTTGTGACCAGCATTTTTCTTAATCTTAAACAGAGTCTTGCCACATTAATATGGAGCGTGTAAGGCAGCAAACTAACAATCAATTGGTGATCTGTGATCAGTTCAGATAACTTCTCCTGATTATTAACATCCAGAGTAACCGCTCGTCCGTATGCGTTTTCTCCAATAATCTTGACTGCTTTTGTAGTATCTAAATCGGCAACAGTAATGCTGATTTTATTCTTTAGGAAGTATTTAATCATGGGTCCGGCAACTAATCCGGCTCCTAATATTAGAATTTGGCGCTTCATGATAAGAATGATTTATCTATCAATATGACATTGATTTGGTTAAAGGTATTTTTCGAGATATTTATAGGAAGGAGTAAGCTCCCCATTGTGCACTATCATTGCCCTTTTGATTGGCTTTGGTAGATCTATTTCATCATAAGATCGAGAGTAGTCGGCTGCTGCTATTGATTTAACGAAATTGAAAAGCACGTTACCGAAGGCTTCTGAAGACTCTTTTGGCAACTCACTCGGAAGAATATCTACTGCCATTACTTGTAATCCAGTTGATGTATGTCCATTTTTTATAGAATGATTATCTGGATTGTACACATATAACGGATTTTCTATTGAAGAGCCTTTTAAAGTTGCCTCAATAGATCCTTCCGGATCGCAGGTTATATCACCTATCACGTGGAGCTTATTTAGACGTCCTTCTTTCATATGCTCTTGCAGATAACTGCGCGTAATTAGTTTTGGAAACTTTTCATCCCAGTACATCCCATTGATAAGGGTAGAGAGATGAGGAATATACTGTTCGAAATCATTAATATAGTTATGAGGATGTTGATAATAGTCATGTAGATCAAAGGGAAGCGACGCATTGGTATGCCTGACCAGATCTTGCTGTCTGAAGATTACCTTATAAATAAGATTCGTTGGAGCTGATTTTCTCGAGCTTAGTTCGGTGAGTCTGTTTACCATGATCTCTTTAACAGGGAGAAGTCCAAGTATCTCCTGAACCCCTTGGGATACATTACCATAACCCGTAATGCCAACGACAAATGGTTGCAGTTCACTAGGTAATCCTCTCTCCGCAATCTCAAGACCAACATCAGCAACCGCTGTACGTGCTTCCTCCAGTGAGGAATAGGTATAGGCCTGTCTGATTTTTAAGAATGGAGTTTCGATATTATACTCTTTAAGTCGTAGTCCAATAGCCCAAAGCGTATTAATCATACCGGCTAATCCGGCAAATCGACCAAAAAAGATTATTCGACGATTCATATCATCAACAATTCTCTCATAGTCTATAAGGGTACATCCCTTGTCCATCAGTGCTTTTAGCATCGGCATATTATAGGATTGCCCTTTGACGACATGAGAGAAGAAAACATAGGTCTTGCTGCGTTCAAAGTGTTTGATTGGAATCTCCTTTACTCCGAATATTACATTGGTCTCTTCTAATGTATCCGTAACTTTAGCACCTGCTTGATGATATTCCTCATCAGACCAGACTCTTTTATCCGATCGTTGTACAAATACATCCAGATGTTGACTGCTTATTAGTCTTCGTACATGAGATGGTGAGAGAGGAGCACGCCTCTCCATTGCATATTTATCTTCGTGACGGATGCCAATTGAAATACTCATTAGTGATGTTTTGAAATGCTTTGGTACTAGTTTCGTTGTGTCAATAACAAATAGCCCGAGAATTTGATTGTGAAGCAGACTTATTTTATTGAATTATAATAGGTGTAGAGGTGGTTCCTTATAGGTAAAAAGGATAAGCGGTGCGATGATTACTTAGCATTGTTTTCTGTGTAAGTGAGTGATAATGTGTGAGTATTGATTGATAACAATTCATTAACATTGTTTATCAGCGATTTAAATGGTTAAAAAAATTAACTTGCATTCACAAATAACCAACCACGCAGTCTGGATTAGCTTGATTGGAATCAGTAAACAATTGATTTGCTGACTGGGCAATCAGGGATATCACCACAGACCTTAAACAATTAAATAATTATCAGATGAAAAGAGTGCTATTTTTCATGTTGGCCGTCATTGTGCTAGCTTCATGTGGATCAAAGAAAGAGGAGAAGAAAGATCAGGTGTTTAAAGTAGGAGAGATTCTAGTCAAAGGAGATTCTCTTGTAAACGATACGGTATTTGTTACCGGAATTGTTGATCATGTATGTCAACATGGAGGAAAGAAGATGTTTTTAGTTGGTGCAACAGCTGAAGAGCGTATCAGGGTTGACCTTGGAGAAGGAGATCTGGTCTTCAAACCAGAGTTAGAGGGTTCAACTGTTGTTGTTAAAGGGACATTGGCTGAATTACGAATTGATCCCGCCTATCTGGATCAGTGGGAGCAAGAGGTTAAAGCTGACAGTGCTGCAGAAGCTGCAAGTAAAGTTCATATGGGAGAGCCCGGACATGAAAAGAATGAAGGGAACTCAAATACCGATCTTGATAAGATCAATGAATTAAGAGCTAAAGTAAAAGAATCAGCGAAGGGTTATGTATCATTCTTCTCCGTTGATTGCATCTCTTATACTACCGAACCCGAGAAAAAGTAATAACCAAAGAATAGAGCCCTCTTTTGGGGGCTTTTTAATTTTAGATGAAGAAGTTCAGTCTATATCGGCTAAACAGAGTATTGCATCGTGATTTAGGATATCTGTTTTTTGCCCTCACCGTCGTTTATGGTTTATCAGGCATTGCCCTCAATCATTTAGATTCCTGGAATCCGAATTATATTGTCATTACTAAGGAGGTTAAGATTAATCTGCCGCAGAAAGCTTATGGAGCTTCCAGTGAAGCGGTTAAGGATTGGTTAGGACAGGTAGATGACGCAGATCGATATAAGCAGCACATCTTTCCAGATAGTTCGTCTGTAAAGATTTACACTAAAGATGGTTCTCTGTGGATTGATTTGACCACTGGGGAAGGCACTTTAGATATCTCTCGTCGTCGTCCGGTTTTTAGTCAGGTCAATTTCTTGCACTATAATCCTGGAAAATGGTGGCCTTGGGTAGCAGATAGTTTTGCAGGGGGATTGATCTTCTTGGCTATTAGTGGATTATTTATGGTAAAAGGCAAGAATGGTTTCAAGTGGAGAGGCTTTATTCTTGCGACCATTGGATTGGCAATACCTGTCATCTTCCTTTTATTATTCTATTGATATTTAAAGTATTTGGCTAATCAACTGTATACCAAGATCCAACATTTGTTTGTTTTTGTTATTGATACATTGTGCTAAACTTATGTGAATCATAAGTTTCCGATTAAAGCCGGAGCCATAAACTCCGGCTTTTTGATAATTGGTAAGACGTTAAATGATGGTATGTTGATCAGACCTCTTCGCTTCCTCTCCATTATCCCTTCGCTGGTTCTTCGTTTGGAGCATGCAATTAAAGAGAATCAGGGGTTCATTTTAGGGATAGTTTTCCTTTATCTTAAGAATAGTGCATGGGGGGCTTTCAATACTATAGAACTTATTGGGACAATAGTCAATAGAGCGGTTATCCATGATTAGTTTCTTCTATATCTGGTACATATTCCGTTTTAGCCGTTCAAACAATGGTCAAGAGCGAAGAAGAAGCGAAGAGGATGGGGAGAGGTGGGAGCGAATTAATGACAGATATTAAGTTGTTCAAATTCAGAAAGTATTATAGAATACGGTAAATTTTTAGTGTTTTTTTTGGGGATATACTTGCAATTTTAGGAAATGGTTGTACCTTTGCAATCCCAAAGTTCATCGACATCATTACAAAACAGCAAGGCTGAAAAAAATGAAAAAAAGTTTTAGAAGTTCTTGGTAGTTTAAAAATGATTCGTACCTTTGCACTCCCAATCACGCAGGACACACGAAGTGAAGAGCGGGAGGGGGAAAAAAGAAAGAAAAGAAAGTTCTTTGAAGATATTGGAGATTCAGAAGCTTG
>CAYUII010000026.1:0-21838 GCA_964444785.1 uncultured Bacteroidales bacterium
TGCTGCGTCTCTACATGAAATCCAAGTTGTCATACGATACAATCTCACGAGTTCCCGAATTATCACCAGAGGTTTAATATAAAGAATAGGTGCGTAGCACCGGATATAATTGTATTAAACCTATTCCAGAAAAATGTGATTTAGCGCCCGAGTAGGTGTTTAAATAGGAAGTTTGTCATTCGGGTATAGAGGTGGAAGGTGGTATTTCTTCCAGTGTAAATGCCGTGGTTGCTATTAGGGTAGAACTGTTGTTCGAACTGTTTGTTTGCGGCAACGAGGGCAGTTGTCAGGTCCATTGTGTTTTGGAAATGAACATTGTCATCAGAGCTACCATGAATAAGTAGGTAATTGCCTTTTAGTTTAGATACGTGTGAAATCGGAGAGTTGTCGTCATAACCAGCGGGGTTGTCTTGTGGTTTTTGCATAAATCTTTCCGTGTAGATGTTGTCATAATATCTCCAATTTGTTACCGGAGCAACTGCAATACCGGTTGAGAAATAGTCAGCCCCTTTGGTCATGCAGAGGGTACTCATGTAGCCCCCATAACTCCATCCGAAGATACCAATCTTCGCAGGATCGGCATAACCTTCCTTTATCAGCCACTTTGCCGTTGCAATTTGATCTTCTGTCTCATACTTTCCAAGTTGCTTGTATGTGATTTTTTTGAACTCTTCTCCTCTGAATCCGGTTCCGCGGTTATCTACAGAGACAACTAAAATACCCTCCTGAGCCATATATTGATACCATAACTGACCGCCTTCCCAGTTGTTACGTACAGTCTGGGAACCTGGACCGCCATAGAGGTAAACGAGTACAGGATATCTCTTGTTTTTATCGAAGTTATCGGGCTTGATCATCCATCCGTTAAGTTCAACTCCCTCTTCTGTTTTAAAAGAGAAGAGCTCTCTTTTTCTTAGACTAAACTCTTTTAGGCGTTCTCTTAGACGAGCGTTATCTTCAATGATGCGAAGCCCTTTACCTTTGTCATTTCTGATGGTAATGACAGGAGGGTTGTTCATATCGCTCCAAGTGTGGATAAAGTAATTGAATCCTGTAGAGAACTCTGCTTTGTTCCAACCTTCATTTTCTGTGACGGTTTTCATTTTACCTTTTAGATCAACGGTACAGATATCTCTGTTATATGGGCCATGGTTAGCAGCAGAGAACCAGATGAGGTTACGGTTTAGGTCAAACCCTGAAATTGACTCAACATCCCACTTACCGGTTGTAAGTTGTTTAACGGTACCATTAATATTACAAAGGTAGATGTGATTGTATCCATCACGTTCGCTAGTGATTAGAAACTCTCCGGGTTGAGGCAACCAGGTCATATCATCTGTAATCTCAATGTAGTAGGGATTGGTTTCAGTGAAAACCACTTTACTCGCTCCTGTGTTGGCATCTGCAAGAAGGATTTCGAGTTTATTTTGAAGGCGGTTCATTCTGAAAACAGAGAGTTGGTTAGGGATGTTACTCCATTGAACTCTTGGGATATATTGATCGGTTTCTGATCCAAGGTCAACGGCAATGCTTTTTTTGTCGTTGAGGTTGTATATGTGTACGGAAACTATACTATTATCTTCGCCAGCTTTGGGGTATTTATAGGTGTAATTGGAGGGGTATAGCGATCCGTATTCTGGGAAAGAGAACTCTTTTACTTTACTTTCATCGAATCGATAGTATGCAAGTTTGCTACCATCTTTCGACCACCAGAAGCCTTGTGTGATAGCAAATTCTTCCTCGTAAACCCAGTCGGTGGTTCCATAGATAATACTATTATTGAGCCCATCTGTTGTTACTGGTGTCTCGGTAAGACTTATAAGGTCTTTAATAAATAAGTTGTTGTTACGTACAAAAGCAACCTTCGATCCATCGGGCGAAAAGCTAACCAGTCTCTGTTTCCCGGCATCACTTACCGCTGTGACTTTCTTACTGTCGAGGTCATATACATAATAATCAGAGATGCTTGAATGTCGATAGATTGCCTCGCTATTGACCGCTATCAACATCTTCTTTTGGTCGTCAGAGAAACTGAAATCGCTCAATTCAAGTGTGTCCCCTTTTTCAGTAATGATATTGGAACCGGTAACCAGATACCCGTTTTTTTGTCCGGTTTTATAACTATAGATAAATAAAGTGTCATTCTGTAAACGGGTATAGTGCTCTCCATCTTTCAGTGGAAGAATGCCATATACCCCTTTACTTGCCAGATATCTATCTTTAAATAAGATTTCTGGGGATAGTTTGCGTGATTCTCTTTGAGCAGAAAGAGAGAGAGAGCCTAATACGAGAATTAGGAATAGGAATAGGTTTTTAGTTTGGTTATGCATGACTAAATGGTTTGAACTCTGCAAATGTAAAGTATTAAAAGGAATCTTGTTAACTTCGCAGAACCATGCATGAAGAAATTGACATCCCATTTGACCTTATTACTAAGGTGGTTGACCGATTACAAGCTTCAAAGTATGCAATTGCATTTACCGGAGCGGGTATTTCTGTGGAAAGTGGAATACCCTCATTTCGTGGCTTGGGTGGTTTATGGTCGAAGTATGATCCCAAGATTCTTGAATTAGACTATTTCCTTTCCTATCCTGAGAGAAGCTGGCCTGTGATTAAAGAGATCTTCTATGATCATTTTGGAGGTGCTCTTCCAAATGCAGCTCATAAGTTATTAGCTTATCTTGAAAGGGAAGGGCTTTTGAAATGTGTGATCACACAGAATATTGACTCTTTGCATCAGCGAGCAGGTAGTCGTGTGGTTCACTGCTTCCATGGGGATAGTGGTACATTAGTTTGTTTAAAGTGTAATAGGAGGTTCCCGGCCGAAGAAAGTTATCTAAAAGAAAAGATTCCATCATGCCCACATTGTGGGGGTATGCTTAAGCCGGATTTTGTCTTTTTTGGTGAAAACATTCCCGTAAAGGTCTCAAATATGTCTTTTGAGGCAGCAGAAAAGGCCGACCTAGTATTGGTGATTGGAACTACTGGAGAGGTCTATCCGGCAGCTCTTATTCCTCAAGAGGCTAAGAAAAATGGAGCGTTTATCGTCGAAATCAATCCAGAGGTGAGCCACTTTTCAACCAGAGTAGCTGATGTTCATATTAAAGCATCGGCTGTGACGGCTGCTAACCGGATTGCAGAGAGATTGAATATGGTTTTCTGAAAGATTAATTATTATAACATGCCGCAACAAAAAAACACCGGAGGGTATCTGATTCAATTAGATGGAGTAAGATTTATAGCTATTTTTATGGTAATGGTTGCTCATTGGCTTCAATGGCAGATTGATAACCCATTAATAAATCCTATTCAGTTTGTTCATGGTGTAACGCTTTTCTTCGTCTTGAGTGGGTTTTTAATTAGTCGAATTCTTATCGAGAATAGAGATAGGTATGATTTGGCGAGTTTAAATCGAATGGGCTTAGTTCGTCAATTTTATATCAGACGTTTTTTGAGGATATTTCCCATCTATTACTTGACGATTTTTTTATTAGCAATCGTGAATTTTCCTGACGCTAGAACTTACTTTCCATGGCTTGTAACCTATACGAGTAATATTTACCAAAGTATAACAACACAGTATGTGGGTAAGTTTAACCACTTTTGGTCATTGGCGGTTGAAGAGCAGTTTTATCTTTTTTGGCCGTGGCTGATGTTGTTTGTTAATAGAAAATATCTTATCCATGTTATTTTTAGTGCTATTGGGATATCCTTGCTGACAAAGGTGGTTCTTTATGTTCAATTTGAACCTTACTGGATGGCAGGCTCCTATTTTACCTTAAGTTGTATGCATGCTCTGGGATTAGGAGCGTTACTTGCCTGGCTGACGATTAAGAAGGATCCAATATTAGATAAACTGGCTCATGGGGCAGTGGTCTGGAGTGCTATTGTGATCTATGTATCGGCAATGTATCTGTTCATTAAATATCCGGCCTGGAAGGCCTTGTGTGACGAGTTTCTTTTTTCTGTGATGGCAATGTTGGTGATTAATAGGGCTATTAAGGGCCGTTTTAGATGGGGTGTTAAAGCTTTTCTGGTACATCCTTGGGTGAATTATTTCGGAAAGGTCTCTTATGGGATGTATGTATATCATCTCTTTATGACCGATTTGGCTTACTATATCTTCCCTAGAATTGGCTTACAGATCACTAATAAATACACCTTCTTTGTGGCTCTGTTTATCCTGACTTTTATTGTTTCTCATTTTAGTTGGAGGTTAATAGAATCCCCAATCAATGGCCTTAAAGATAAGTTTCCTTATGTGAGGCCTAGATCCCAATCTTTTTAAAATAGAAAGAGAACGACTATTAAAAAACGATGATCATAGATAATCCCACAATTTCTGAGGAATAAATAGGATATAGTGAATATAATCCTTGTTTAATTTTCTGGTTAGGTTTGGCTAAACCATAGCCTATCCAGGTTCCCAATAGGGCTCCTCCAATTACGTCTGATGCCCAGTGTTTGCTGTCGTAAATCCGGCTAAAGCCCACCAATGACGCAAGAGTGTAACTAGTCCATGTTACCCACCTTCTATCTTTGTAATAATGGGAAAAGATGGTTGCAACAGCAAAGGCGGATGAGGTATGGCCGGAGACAAATGAGAGGTGATCTTTGGATAGAGATGGACCATCAAAAATAAACGGTTCTGTCAAACTCTCCTCTGGCCGATGACGATGTGTTATAAGCTTGAGTAACCCTGTCGCACCAACTGCGATGATCCATGCTTCTGCTGCCCGGTAAGTTACAAAGGCCAATTTCTCATCTTTTCCGATCTTACTGCCGAGAAAAGTTAGGGCTAAGCCTCCGGCAATCATGTATCCTTCTCCTCCAAGTCTAAGATAATCTTTAGAGAGGCTTTTAAGGAAAGGGATCTGGTTCTTCGTTATTAGATCGTTAACCTCTTTGTCAATTGTAAAGGTTAGCCCGGTAACTAATAGAGAGCCCATCCCTAAACGAAACTCTTGATTATTCCAATTGAAAGGAGAGATGGCAACCTTTAAAATATCAGCCGGAACTTCTTTGGGGTTTATCTTATAGCATAAAGAGTGCGGAAGAGAATCTTCATTAACTGTGGTTTTGCTTTTTGTGGAAAAAGAAAGATGCTCTGTTTGACTCATTACCGGAGTGAGTGCAGTGACAAGGAAGAGAATGATGAGAGGAGTAAATGTGATTTGTAACGGTGACATTGAGTTTGATTCTAATTTTTTAAGGCCTCTAAAGGTCATGATTTTCTGGTTCTATATGAACTATAGTGATGATGATGGTGTTTAATTTGTGATCCATCAAAGATAGGAGAATGAAATGGCAGATGACAAAAATCGGGAGGAATCGGTACAATATCATTAATTATTGTCAAATTTGCACCTGATGACGCATGAAGATTAAAGCTATTTTTAGAATCTCTCTGGTCAAATTAATAAATTTTCACTTATCAGGCGTTATAAATTTAAACTCCAATAATAAATTATATAGATGAAGAAGAATATTTTATTATTTATATTTCTGATTTATGGTATGTTAACCTACAGTCAGCATGCTTATAAACCCGAGATTACCTCAAAGGATGTAAAGTACAATATTGATCGTTTAGCCTCTGATGAATGGGCTGGAAGGAAGCCTGGTACGCCAGGGGGTGATTCTGCAGCTTACTTTATTCGTAATTACTTTAAATCACAAGGATTAGAGTTGCTTTTTAAAGATGGATTGCAGGAGTTTGAGCTAGTAACCAGTGCTAAAGCAGGGGTAAATAATTATATTAAATCAGGGAATGTTATAATTAATTCTGTGGCCGATGTAACTCCTTTTTCATTTAGTTCTAAAGCTATAATTAAAGCACCCATAGTTTTTGCAGGCTATGGATTTGATATCAATCAAGATAGTCTTCTTTGGAATGATTTTAATAATGTTGATGTTAAAGGGAAATGGGTGCTTATTTTAAGAGGATATCCCGAGAATGAAAAATATAGATCTGCCTTATCCAGTGCCGGTGATGAGAGGACCAAGGTTTTAGCAGCCAAAGATAGAGGGGCAAAAGGGGTCATTTTTATTAATGGAATGAGTTATGATAAAGATGACAAGCCAATTAAAGTGTTTTATGATAAGAGTAATATTGATGCTGGGCTACCGGTTTTGTGGTTAAGTAGAAAAGCTTTGTCATTACTTGATGAGAGGGTGTTACAGCGCATTTTAGAGGATGAAGCAACGATGAATAATCAATTGAAGAGTTCTTCGCATGATTTAGGGTTGGTCGTAGAGGGTGCATCAGAGGTTCTTCTTGAAAAGGTTAAGACCTATAATGTGGCGGCAATCTTAAGGGGAAATGATCCAGTTTTAAAGGATGAATATATTGTTGTTGGAGCTCATTATGATCATCTGGGGATGGGTGGTTATGGAAGTGGCTCACGGATGCCCGATACAATAGCTCCCCACAATGGTGCTGATGATAATGCTTCAGGAGTTAGTGCCGTAATGGAGTTGGCTGGTTATTTTGTTCATCAACAGGGACGATTGGCGAGGAGTGTAATTTTTGTGGCTTTTGGAGCTGAAGAGTCTGGTTTAATAGGCTCGAATTGGTTTGTTTCTAATCCTCCGGTGCCTAATGATAAAGTTAAAATGATGCTGAATTTTGATATGGTTGGTCGTATGAATTCCAAGACAAGAAGTTTCAGTATAGGAGGTACAGGAACGTCTAAGGAGGGGGAAACTATTCTTAATGAGTTGCTTTCTACTTCTACTTTAAAGGCTAACTTTTCAAAGGAGGGCTATGGCCCTTCTGATCATGCATCTTTCTATGGCGTTCATATTCCTGTTCTATATTTTAATTCTGGAGTACATACCGATTATCACACCCCATTTGACAGATCCGACAAGATTAATGCTGATGGGGAGGTTGAAATAGTAGTTTTTGTGTCTCAGCTAATGCAACGCTTAGCCTCTAATCTACCTGCATGGACTTATCAGGAAGCGGGTCCTGCAAAGCAGCAGAGGATGGGCAGATTAAAGGTTACTTTTGGAATAATGCCTGACTTTACCTCCACCGATAGTCAAGGGTTGGGTGTAAGTGGTGTTACACCTGGAGGCCCTGCTGATAGAGCTGGTATTAAAAAGGACGATCGAATATTGGCTATTGATGGAAAGACAGTAACAGACATTTATGATTATATGAATCGGCTAAAGAAACTTCAGAAAGGTGACCGTGTTTCTGTTGATCTTGATAGGAAAAGCGAAAGGGTCGTCGTGATTGTGGAGCTATGATCTTAAAAGGTTCTTATCCGGTTGGGGGAATCACCTGTGCCGCTTGTGCAGCCAATATTGAGTCTATGCTCATGCACACTCATGGAGTTAAGGATGTAAGAGTTAATCTGGTTTCTAATTCTGTCAGATTTGAATGGGATGATGAGATTATCTCCTTAAATGAGATGGCTAATATAATGGCCAGACTTGGATATCAATTGCTGGAATCTGACCTGAGTAATGGTGAATCTGTTGAATTAGCGGGTGAATTAAGAAAGACTGAGACAGACCAATTGAGAAGAAGATCTGTCTTAGCTTTAGTGATAGCATCTCCTGTTTTTGTGTTAGCAATGGGGTTTCATCATTGGACTATAGGTTTCTATTTACAAGCCCTGCTAACCACAGCTCTGCTTCTTGGGCCTGGAAGACTCTTCTTTAGAAATGGATGGAGGCAAGTTAGGTTTTGGATGTTAGGTATGGATACCCTGGTTGCTATGAGTACGGCTACAGCCTATCTTTGGAGCCTCTTTGTCTTGCTCTTTCCGGAAATAATAAGGCAGTTCGGTATTTCTGGACATCTCTATTTTGAGTCGGCTTCGGTAATTATAGCGTTCGTTTTAATTGGAAAATATTCAGAAGATCGGGCACGGGCTAGATCGTCGAGCGCAATCTCTGAGTTAATGTCTTTACAACCTGATAACGTCACTGTAATCAGGAATGGGATAGAACTAGAGATAAGTCTGAATGATCTGATCCGGTTTGATAGGGTTTTAGTTCGGTCTGGTGATCGAATACCTGTAGATGGGAGGATAATTAAGGGCGTCGGCATCGTTGATGAAAGTACTTTAACAGGAGAGCCTTTACCGGTAGATAAAGGGAAGGGCGATCAGGTTAGTGCTGGAACCGTTTGTCTGAATGGAGTCTTTACCGTTGTTTCAGAAGCGATCGGTCGCGAGACGAAGCTAGGGCAGATTGTTAAATTAGTTGAGGAGGCACAGAGTAGTAAAGCACCTATTCAGAAATTAGCCGATAAGATCTCGTCTAGGTTTGTGCCCATTGTGGCGTTGATTGCACTCTCTTCTGCTCTCCTGTGGTTGAGTTTTGGCGGAGAAGACTCTATTACCCGGGCTGTGACTGCTTTTATTTCAGTACTTATCATAGCCTGCCCTTGTGCCTTAGGCTTAGCTACTCCAGCTGTTATTACGGTGGCGCTTGGTAGGGCAGCCCGAGAAGGGTTGCTCATAAAAGATGCTGAGGCCCTTGACCATCTTGCTAACGTAGATTGTTTGGTCACCGACAAAACGGGCACTCTAACAAAAGGGACGCCTATCGTTACCGAATATCATGTTTTTAGAGAAGATCCTCATTTGGTCTTTTCTTTATTAGTTGGATTAGAGAAAAACTCTAATCACCCTGTTTCGTATGCTATAATTAATCGTTTTACGGAATATGCGGATCAATCGATTTCAGATTCAATTACAGGGGTGAATGAGATAGCAGGCTCTGGAATAGTGGGGAATTATAACTCTAAAAAGATTGCTGCTTTCTCCGGACAATGTCTACGAAATCTTATGTCAAATCATGAGAACAATGAGTTAGTCAAGTTATTTGGTTATAGGGGTATTGAAGCGGATTTGGTAGGTGTTGAGACACTAGATGTGCTTGAAAAGATGGAGAGGGATGGTTCTACAATTGTTGTTTTCTTAATGGATCAGTCAGTTTGTGGGCTTATTGCTATTGGAGATGAGGTAAGGCCAGAGGCTTTAGATGTAATGAATAGGCTGTCTTCGTTGGGTGTGACGACCATTATGGCTACGGGTGATAATCTGTATTCTGCTGAGCGGGTGGCCAAACAGGTTGGTATCAAGAAGTTTTACGGGTCAATGATGCCAGAGGAGAAGGCTGTTTTAATAAAGAAGCTAAAGAATAGTCATAAACGAGTGGCGATGATAGGAGATGGGGTTAACGATGCTGCTGCATTAGCACTGGCCGATGTCAGTATAGCAATGGGAACCGGTGCCGATATTGCTATGAAGAGTGCCTCGGTAACTCTACTTAACGGTAACCTTTCTCGGATCTACATAGCCGTTAAATTGGCTAAGAAAGCCAGATTAATCTCTTATCAGAATCTTTTTTGGGCATTTGTTTATAATGTTATACTTATACCTGTTGCCGCCGGAGCATTGATCCCATCCCTAAATTTGGAGATTAATCCTTCAATGGCTGGTCTGGCTATGAGTATTAGTTCAATAACAGTAGTAATGAATAGTCTTCGATTAAGAAGAACTAGTTTATGAGGGACTAAAGGTAAGGTTACCATGCTCTCTCTTGGAATGAAAGCAAATTGGATACTATTTTTCATATGTATTAATTAAATAATTGACCTATGAGCAAATTGAAGTTTAAAACAAATATCAGATGCGGAAATTGTGTTCGGAATGTCTCTCCATTCTTAAACAAATCGGTTGATATAGAAACTTGGAGTGTAGATACTGAATCGGAGATGAAGATATTGACCGTTGAGACCGATCTTGAGGCTAGTGAGGTAATAAAGATGGTTGAAGAGGCAGGTTTTACAGCTGAAGTTTTAAACGAATAAGTAGCAGCTCAAAATTTCTATTAGGTATACCGTTCGATTTTTAGGTTATTTTAAGGATGGAATGATGCCTTACTCTAGCTTTGTTACTAGAATTATCAGGATAGATTGAGGTAATAGTTGGCCTATTTGACACCTTTTTTTACTTTTGTAATTCAATAATAGACTATGATTGCATTAGTAGAATTAATCACCAGAGATCTGATCTTGAAATTTCTGAAATTTGGTTTAGTAGGTTTTTCAGGTGTTTTTGTTGATTTCACTACCACTTTTATCTTTAAGGAGTGGTTTAAGGTTCAGCGTTTTTTAGCTAATGCTATTGGCTTTACGGTTGCTGCTACATCCAACTACTATTTGAATCGGATCTGGACTTTTGAGAGTCACAATCCGAGAGTTATGGTAGAGTTTGGACAGTTCTTTTTGATTTCAATGATTGGTCTTGGCATAAATACATTAATTATTTGGATTTTAGATCGCAAGTTTCAGTTTAATTTTTATGTCGCTAAGCTGGTTGCGATTGGTGTTGTGACTATTTGGAACTTTATTGCTAACTCATATATTACTTTTGCTTGATACTTTAGATTCGTGTTTACATATCGGTCTGTCGCTAATTTCTTTTATTAAATATTTAACCTATGAACCATCGTAAGAACGCTTTAGTCCTCCTTATCCCAAGTTTTTTATTGTCTGTGATATGTTTTATAGCTGATCTGAATGATAGTGGTCACAGTACAATTGGATATAAAATATTGGATATCTTCATGATGACTCTAATCATCTATGGGATTCTTGCTGTTTTTTATTTATTGTATAATGTGGTTATCAGATTGATTAAGTGAGATGTTCAGAAGATGTATCAGATATAATGCATGTGGGATTTCGTACAATGAGTAAAGACGCCAATCAGGATATAATCATGGATAGCATCAATAATAGATTAATAGTTAGGGAGGCCAGGGAAGAGGATACCTCTACTATTTTAGAATTTATCAATCAGTTAGCGAGTTACGAGAAGTTACTGCATGAGGTGGTGGCGACAGAAGATTTGCTTCGTGAGAGTCTGTTTATTCAAAAGCATGCCCGGGTTCTCCTTGCAGAGTATGATGAAAGGCCAGTTGGTTTTGCTTTGTATTTTTTTAACTTTTCGACTTTTGTTGGTCGACCAGGATTGTATCTGGAAGATCTGTTTGTATATCCTGAGATGCGAGGTCATGGCATAGGGAAGACCCTTTTAAGTTCTTTAGCACGTATAGCAATTGAGAAGGGGTGTGGGCGGTTTGAGTGGAGTTGCCTCGACTGGAATGAGCCTTCAATAAATTTTTATAAGAGTCTTGGTGCAATCCCAATGCAAGATTGGACGATTTATCGGATGACGGGGGAAGCTCTTATTAATCTGGCCAAAGGTAAATAGAAGAGCCCTAAATACCGGATGTGTTTAGGTTTCCAAGACTAATAGTAAAAGTCTTAATTTGGGTCGGATCATCATCGTTGGTGAGGTTTAATGTAACCTGAAGGTGGAGGTTATATACACTGAGCTCGGTCTCTTTATAGACGATCTTTCCTATCTTTAAAATATCGGCATTTATTATTCCATACCTGCGGGTTGATTGTTCCTGAAAGATCTCATCGGGGTGGTTGTTTAACATTGTAAGATCGTAATCTCTAAAATCATAAATGTTAGAGATGTCTTGAATAGTGATGATTTGAAGGTTTTCTACCCCTTCAATATTAGTGGTAAACCAGGTATGGGCGTATTCATCAATTAAACAACGATTCAAAGAATCTTTCATTAGGATACGAGCGCAGTTAATGATTGCCCTTCCATAATAGTTTTTGTCGAAATAGTAGATCTTGTCCCAGGTTATAGCGTAACGCATACTCATCCCACCAATAATCTTTCTGAGTTTGGGGTAGATGTGAAAGGCATTATATGTCCTTAGAATAACAGCAAAATTCATTGCAAAGACAAGAGAGTGAAGAGGGGTATCAAAGATGAGATAACCGCCATCTCCCGTGCTAATGAATGTCGATTCGATCTCTTTCTCGGTATACTTTTGAAATAAAAAAGGGTGATTTGTGAAACAGAGCTTCACCGTCATCCTAAAGATTGTCTTGAAGAGAAAGGGGATAAGAGCCTGTTCAAGTGAACCAAACGAACTGTATTTAAAGATGTCTATTCCTAAAACACTTTTTCGACCAATCTCGCTGAAACCGACATATCTACGTAATAAATCATGTAGATCTCTCTCATCAGGAACAATATTGGTCTTCTCAAAGACAACGCGATGATCTACTGCATCAAGGAATTCCTTGATCTTCTCGTATTCAATAAGCTTAATGTTCCTTTTTGCCATGCTGTGTCTGGTTGTTTTAGTCATGTAAATGTACTATGATTATCCGATACCTGAAAGCTTGAATAAATGGATGTTTTATAAATATGGCTCTAGCTATTTTACTAATTAGAGTTACCTCAACTCCTAATCTTGGTTGTGTATTAGGGTTGTAAAACAGATAGATTAGTGGTAATTTTGCTCAGTCTTTGTAAATAATCGCAAAGAGTTCTCAATCAAAAACATCTGTTGATATGATTTTGTTCTTTAAAGGTGAAAAAGGCGTGATTTACGCTGTCGAGACAACTACTTCTCTGTCAAAATCGGATAGAGAGAAGTTAATCTGGTTATTCGGACAAGCTGTTTGGATCGATGCTGAGCAGGTCAACATTGCTACTATCGGCCCAAGAAAAGAGATGATCACTCCTTGGAGCACCAATGCCGTCGAGATCACCCAAAACATGGGAATAGAAGGAATCACTCGTATCGAAGAGTTTTTTCCAACAGAGAGCCATAAGCCTCATTTTGATAAAATGTTGCAAGCCTTTTATCCGACTCTTGATCAAAAGCTCTTCTTCATAGATCGTCAACCAGAACCTATACGTCATGTCACTGATATCAGATCTTACAACCAACAAGAGGGTTTAGCCTTAAATGAGGATGAAATAGAGTATCTGGAGTCAGTTAGTGCCCGAATTGGCCGTCCGCTGACTGATAGCGAGGTGTTTGGGTTCTCTCAAGTTAATTCTGAACACTGTCGCCATAAAATCTTCAATGGTACCTTTATCATTGATGGCGTTGAAAAACAGGATACCCTCTTTTCTCTTATAAAAAAGACCTCAAAGCAGAATCCAAATACTCTTATCTCTGCCTATAAGGATAATGTAGCATTTGTTGCGGGTCCCAAGGTTAAGCAGTTTGCTCCGATATCACAAGATAAACCTGACTTTTTCTCATTGACAGAGATCAATTCGGTTATTAGTCTTAAAGCTGAAACTCATAACTTCCCAACTACTGTAGAGCCTTTTAATGGGGCTGCAACAGGCAGTGGAGGTGAAATCAGAGATAGAATGGCCGGTGGAACTGGGAGTATCCCTTTAGCCGGTACTGCTGTTTATATGACCTCATACCCTCGCCTTGAAGGTGAGCGTGATTGGGAGCGATATACTAATCCAAGACCATGGCTCTATCAATCTCCTGAAGAGATCCTGATCAAGGCCTCGAATGGAGCATCCGACTTTGGTAATAAATTCGGCCAACCGCTTATCTGTGGGTCTCTCTATACTTTTGAACAGGAGACTCCAAAGGCAACTTATGGTTACGATAAGGTAATTATGCTTGCCGGTGGCGTTGGAACAGGTCGTAAAGAGGATAGTCTGAAGCATGATCCTAAACCCGACGACGTTGTGGTAGTTCTGGGTGGTGATAATTATCGTATTGGAATGGGCGGTGGTGCGGTCAGCTCTGTAGCCACCGGAGAATATGCCAATGCAATTGAACTTAATGCCGTACAACGTGCTAACCCGGAGATGCAGAAACGTGTTTATAATGCTATCAGGGCAATGGCCGAGAATCCCAATAACCCGATTGTCTCTATTCATGACCATGGAGCTGGAGGTCATCTGAATTCTTTATCTGAATTAGTAGAGGTTACCGGTGGCTTGATCGATCTTGAAAAGCTACCTGTGGGTGACCCCACCCTCTCGGCTCGTGAGATCATCGGGAATGAGTCACAAGAGAGAATGGGACTCGTCATCAGAAAAGAAGATTTGCCTACTCTGAAGGCCGTCGCCGAAAGGGAACGTGCTCCGATGTATGCTGTTGGCAGAACAACCGGAGATCATCAGTTTACCTTTAAAAATAGTATCACCGGTGAAACCCCTATCGATCTGCAACTGGCTGATATGTTTGGAAAACCTCCTCGCACAATTATGCGTGATATTGAGGTTCCTCCTTGTCGTATGCCACTAGCTTGGAATAGCGATATGATTCTTGATTATACCAAGAAGGTTTTACAGATGGAAGCAGTTGCTTGTAAAGATTGGCTTACTAATAAAGTTGACCGCTCTGTTACTGGAAGGGTAGCCTTGCAACAATGCGCCGGTCAAATTCAATTACCCCTGAATAATTTGGGTATCATGGCTCTGGATTATTGCGGACATGAGGGAATTGCTACTTCTATAGGCCATGCAGCTGCCGCAGCTCTTGTGGACGAGAGAGCCGGTAGTCAATTAGCGGTTGCTAAAGCTTTAACCAATATTGTTTGGACACCTTTGGCTGAAGGCTTAAAATCGGTCTCTCTGAGCGCTAACTGGATGTGGCCTTGCCGTAATCAGGGTGAAGATGCTCGTCTATATAATGCTACCGAAACAATGAGTGACTATGTTACAGCACTTGGAATTAATATTCCAACTGGAAAAGATTCATTGTCGATGACCCAGAAATATCCAAATGGATCATCTGTAATATCTCCTGGAACTGTTATTGTCTCTGCTGGTGCTCATACCAACGATTTTACTAAGGTTGTTCGACCTGTTATTAAAAACGTTGATGGCAGTTCCATCTATTATATCTCTTTTTCTGAAGGTTCGTTTGAGTTGGGTGGCTCTGCTTTTGCTCAACTTCATGGTAGCACAGGTGAAAAGACCCCAAAACCGCTTAATGCAATAGATTTTAGGAAAGCTTTTAATGCCATTCAGTCTCTCGTAGATAACAAACTTATTTTGGCTGGGCATGACGTCTCTTCAGGTGGCTTGATTACTACTCTTCTTGAACTTTGTTTTAGTATGCCAGGTAGTGGACTCATGTTGAGTCTGGATGAACTAGGGGAATCTGATATTGTAAAGGTGCTGTTGAGTGAGAACCCCGGAGTGGTGGTTCAAACGGCTAAGTCGGATGCTTTTGAAGCCATGTTAAAGGAGGCTGGTGTTTCCTTTACAAAGATAGGTGGCTATTTATCAGAACCAAAGCTTTTCATTTCGCTGTCTGGAAAGCAATATAGCTTTGATATCGATGCATTAAGAACTAGCTGGTTTAAGACCTCTTATCTGTTGGATAAGCGTCAATCAGGAGAGGTTAAGGCTAGTGAGAGATTTAATAACTTCAGTAAGCAACCTCTAACTTATGCTTTTCCTAAAGCGTTTAAAGGTACTTTTGATTCTTTAGGTATTAATCCAAATAGAACTGAAAAGAGCGGTTTAAAGGCTGCTATTATCCGTGAGAAGGGAGTTAATGGTGATCGAGAGATGGCATTTATGCTTCATTTAGCTGGGTTCGATGTCAAGGATGTTCATATGACTGATCTTATCAGCGGACGGGAGACACTGGATGAAATTAGGCTTATTGTATTCGTTGGCGGATTTTCAAACTCGGATGTTTTGGGATCAGCAAAGGGATGGGCCGGTGCGTTTAAGTTTAATGAGAAGGCGAAAGAATCGCTTGATAGGTTCTTTGCCCGTAAAGATACCTTAAGTTTAGGGGTATGTAATGGATGTCAGCTGATGATAGAGCTTGGTTTAATTACACCTGGACGCGAGAAGATGCCCAAGATGTTGCATAATGACTCACATAAGTTTGAATCGGCATTCCTGACCTTAGATATTCAGCAGAATCATTCAGTGATGTTGTCTGGTTTAGCAGGCAGTCGTTTGGGTATCTGGGTTGCACATGGCGAAGGCAAATTTAGTTTACCTGAATCTGAGTCTGCATATCATATTCCGGCAAAATATGCGTTTGAAAACTATCCAGGCAACCCCAATGGTTCTGATTACAATACAGCCGCATTATGCTCAGAAGATGGACGACATCTGGCAATCATGCCGCATCTTGAAAGAGCATTCTATCCTTGGCATTGGGCCTACTATCCTGAGACTGAAAGTAGTCATGAGGTTTCCCCTTGGATGATGGCCTTCACAGATGCCCGTGAGTGGTTGAAGCATAATATCAAATAGAGTGTTAGAGAAAGGCTTGATTAGGATTGGGTTACTTTACTCAATATAAAGAAAATCAAGCCTTTCTTTTTTAATGACTAAGAAAAGCCTTTTATTATGAAGAAGATGGTGTTTTTTTTGCTCTTTGTACTTTCTAGTATTGTACTGTTCTCTCAAGAAAATAGTAGGATTGATAAGCCATCTCTAATGGAGAAGGGGTTTCGTAAAGAGGTAGGCATTGGTATTGGATATCCTTTTCCTGTAAATGACAGGGCTACCGGTAAATTTGGGTTATCAGGCGAGTTAAAGATCTCCTATTCTTTAAATCCTCGCACTGATTTTATATTCGGGGTGGAGGTAAATCAACTACGACAGGAGAAGGATACTCTTATTTTTACCTCTAGTACCGCATGTAAGGATGCGAAGATTAATTCATGGTATTTAACTGTTCCATTATTATTCTCGTTCAATCTAATTGATAATCGTAATTGGTCCCTTTTTGCTGGTGCTTATACAGGAATACGACTTTCGGCTAAAACAAGTGGTATTTTTTATGATCCTGGTGATGATAGTGCGCCAAGGTATGATATGTCGAAAGATGCTCCACTTACAAAGGTTGATTTTGGTCTTGATCTGGGTTTTGCTTATCGTTTTGTGATGATGGATAAGTATTATATGACGATAAAGCCTAGATATCGTTATGGTTTGATTAAGTTATTGGAGAATGAGAATGAGATTTATAATAGAGGATTTCAGTTAATGCTATCAGTTAAGCTTTGAAGAAAATGGACTGCAATCAATTATTGAATCAATCGCATAATTTTAATGGTATAATTTAGGTGCATTATACCATTAAAGTTTGAGATTTTTGAAAGAGATAGTCTTGAGGAGGCTGATTTTAATTTTTGCTTTATAAGGTCGAAGAACTAGAGATCAGATAGAATATATATTAGGTTACTTCTACGTTTATAGTTTAACCGGATATCTGCAAGGATTTGGCTGGCCAAAGGCAAGTCTATTTGTTTTAATTGTTTTATGTTATCGGCAATATTATGGTAATATGAGTTGCCTGTAAATCTCATGTTCTCTTTAATTCCTGAAATGAAATAATCTTTTGCCTCTGATGGAAAGATCTTTTTGTGGTTTTTATAGAAATCAAATTTCCGGGAGTCCCCGATCCTATTACTGCGTTTTATCAATTCCAGTGATTCTTGTAAACGATCTGCATTTTCCAGATAATTGAGAAATTGATCGGGTAATTGTTGTTCAAGAATTGCTTCATAGTTCTTTATGTTTTCACTTCCCATAGATGCAATCTTTTCCAGCATTGAGCTGTGCGGGCAGTCAGTAATTGCTTTTGTTGCAGCTTCTGAAAGATCGAGACCGGCTTTTGTAAGTAAATCAAGATAAAGATTGTAAACATCATCTTGTCCAAAACGTGTTCTTATTCCCAACCAAACTTTAATTGATTCAATGGCTTTTAATACCATGTTTTTTGCGACATATAACTCTACCAATTCAATTAACCATTTGCTGTTATTATTTTGGATTTCGCATAAAATCGCCTCTTTTTCCTCAATTGTAAGTAAGTGGCTTACCCTTTTGTAATAATTTTCAATTATTGAATGCGACATTACTTTATAACCCTTAATGAGCCAATCTTTAAGTAATGGTAATTCGCTTTCAATAAAAGCCGATTCATATTGCAATTGCAGGTATTCGAATGAATCGAAAGATAGTTCATTAAGTGTTGCGTCAAGCTTTCTAAAAAATTCAATCTTTTCTCTAAAGTTCAGGATCTTGATGAAATTTGTAATAAATTCATTAATTACATCTGATGGTTCGTACAACCCATCATTATAATCATTGCATAAATATCCTTGTTGAGTAGCCTCATCAACCTTATCTATAATGTATAGAAGCAGACTACTTATTTCGCTCTTGAGATGTTTTTCCAGACCTGATAACTTCTTTATCTCTTTGTTTAAAGTTCTATCGAATTCATCATTATTATAAAGGCAATCACTATGATTGAAAATTTTCTGAATATTTCTTTCAACCTTTAGAAATGTATCTTTGGCTACTGAACTATTTGAAAAAGTATTCTTAAGATTGATCCAGAATTGTTCAGGTGCATATTTCTTAACTAATGCGACTAGTTCATTTTTCGAAAGAGATTTTAAGTACTGGTCGATGTCTATTTCCGAAGTTTTATCTTCAACTAAAACCTCAATTTTTGTATTGTTTTTTATGGCATATAGGAGGGAAGCTATCACATGTTTACAGTCTGATCTAATAGGGCAACTACAGCTAGCTTCAACCTTTCCGTTTTGAAGATTTATAACGACTATGTATTCTAGGTTCCCATGAACCTGAGTCTTGAGTGTGGTCTTGTCAGGATTATATGATGCTGTTGTTACGCAATCATGATTATAGTATTCCAGCCCTTTCTTATACTCTCTTGAGTTATAGTGATCTTGAACGTCGTTGATTGAGATTGTGTTAAAGAGTTCAGATAGGTTGTTCTTTTTTGTTGGAAAAATTTCTGACATAACTGATTAAAATCTTTAATATTTATAACGGACAAAGGCCCTTCTTCATAAATTGATAGTTAGCATTTAAGTGTTCAACAGTTCGTATGAGATATATATAGACATTGGTGGGTAACAGGAATTAGGGAAACGACTAGAATGTAAGCCCCAAACTTATAGATCTTATCCTCGAATCTTGAATCTTGAATCCTTGAATCTTGAATCCTTGAATCCTCCTATCTTTCGTCCGAATTGTTTTAAAACAAAAAAAGCTGCCCTAGAGCAGCTTTTTTGTTTCGTCGGAGTGGTGAGACTCGAACTCACGACCCCTTGCACCCCATGCAAGTACGCTAGCCAACTGCGCCACACCCCGAACGTGGGTTGCTTACAATTTGTGGTTGAAAGCGGATGCAAAATTACATATTTATTCTTATTAAACAAGTGAGCCGGCAAAAAAAGTGCCGGCTCGAAGGGGTAGAATTTTTTCAACTGTTCTAATTGAAACAGTTAAGATGACTTCTATTTAGCGATTGAGAAGCGAGCAGCTGCATTAATTGAACCTTTTATGCGAACGAAATAGAGTCCTTGAGGGAGGTAGCTAACGTTGAGATCTTTTTCTGTGATAGACTCAGTCAAGTCAAGAGATTGAGTAAATAGCCTATTCCCGGCGGTGTCATAAATCTCAAGAGTAGATTTACCGTTTTTGTTGGATGGTATTCTGATTTTAATATGATTGCTTGCGGGATTAGGAAAGACACTGAGTTGCGAGTTGTTTTCGGGTTCATTTACTCCAACTTCAGTAGTGATATTAATCTTAATCTCATCATTTCTAGGAAGGGTACAGGGTGCCAGAGGATGAGCGGTTAGTTTTAAACGAGCATACTTTCTTGTTATATCCAACTCACCTGGATAATAGACGGTATGGGTAGCTGTGGAGTCTTGGAACATTCCATCGCCACTAGTGGTCCAGATAACTGAGTCAGAGAAAGAGACTTGTCCATGTAGTAAGGCATAACTATTAGATAGAATGGTGGTATCGGCACCGGCTTGGACGCTTGGAGCTGATTCAATTTCTACGTGCACTGAGTCATTGGCCACTTCTGAACCAACCATTGAGAAGGCTTTTAAGTTGAGGTTAAAATAGCCTCTTGTTTTATCTTCTGTGCCTGGTTTATACCTGGTGTTGAGGTCAAACCAATTTTGAAAAGTCCCATCTCCATCGGAAGTCCATTCTACTAATCTATGGTTTTGTGCGGTAGCTTGGTTGGCAAAGAACATCCCATTGCTGCAAATTTCTCCATCAGGACCGGCATTTGCTGTGACTGAACCAATGGGTGCAAAATTAAAACTAGTAATACGAGTCTTCCAACCTGTCTTGAGGTATTCCGAGGTGAACCAGAAAACGGAATCATGAATAGGATCGACTGACATCATCGAATAATCGCCCCATCGTGTGTATCCATCTTGTGAATAGACTCCACTAACAGCTTCGGCCTCTTCATAAGTCATCTGGCCTAAAGGGGCGTCAATTGGCCTTCCGGTATACCTCATAGAAGGGTGTTTTCCGGGACCAGAAACGGTATATCCTAAAGCGATGGTTCCAGCGGCATTTTGCGCGATAGAGCCCATCCAACGATGTAGGGAATCTGGTGAATAGGTACCTTGCTGGTAAATATTCCAGCCTGCAGATCCATTTGGCTTCCTGAACTCATACCAACGGATCGCCGCATGCCCTTGTCCATCAACATTGACGGTGTGGTTGGTAACCATTGATTCATAAGAACCGAAGTTTCTATATTGAAGCCTATACATCAGCCTGTCGGCCAATGCTTCCAAATTTTGCGATGTCCCATTTTGAGGAATACATGCACCTCTTGGTGCGCTACAGAAGTAGGTTTCAAAGGGTTCTGTGGGTAGATCAAAGGCGTGTTCAAATACGCTGGCAGAGGGATTGTTCCAATCAGCTTTGAATGTCCAGAATCGAATCGCATCTGATCCTCCCCAACTATCATCCGTAAAGTATGCGAAATAGCAGGGTGTACCAGCTGCTGGCGGTGTGCCATCAAGGTCACTGGGTAACATACTCCATGGACCAGAATTTTGTGGCAGATCAAAGAGAATCATTCTAGCATCCGGATCTCCGCTCAGCATAGCTGTTCTCTCAAGGGCACATGCAGCAACTCGGTTATAGTTCCATCCAAACATGTTGTAGGTGAAATAGTAACCATCAGGCCATATCGCAGCTTTCGGATAATCATTGAATACTGGAAACTCATAAGCGTATTGATACCACTCCCCTAACGGATCGCCCGTCTTTGAAATGGCAACTAACTCCCAATAGGTATTATTAGAGGTGTTGACCGCAAATTGACTCGCCATCCATCGATCTGCAGCTTCATCATAGAGTACAATGGGGTCTCCATCATTGGTCCCAGTCCATGGTCCTATAAATCCATTCCATAACGTTGAATTATCTACCGGGCCATATAATAAGTTACCCGATTTGTCCCAAATAGCAAATGAGAGATTTACCATCTGCATATAATGATTTGGCCCAACATCACCCTGTGTGTCAGGAGGAAGTACTCCATTTACATTGCCTACACCATCAAAATTGGCCAAAACCCCTCTCGTTGCAGTCTTTCCAAAAGACTTCTGAGTTACGTTGTCTGGATGAAACGGAACCATTGGCGTTCCTGACCTGCGTGCTTCATCAAGTGTTTTATTTTCAATGACATTGTTCTTCCATGACCGGTCTCTGGTTCCCGGTATTACAACCTCCATGTCTCTTAATGGAGGCGTAACTCTGAAATGCTTCGCCTTTTTTACCTCTGCTTTCTGGGCATTCCCCATAATGCAAAGTATCAGGAAGAACGTAATGGTATAGACTCTTAAATTCATAGTTAAAGTTGGAGATATGTTAATTAAAGGGGGCTAAGGTACAAATTCTCATTGAGTAAGGCAATTGGGACTTTGGGAATGGATGTTAATAAGGGGGAGGGAGAAGCAAGGGGAATTCTTTGTGTTTTAGCTTAAAGATAAATTTTAACTTTGTCTAACGACTGACATAGTTACATGTTCGTTGCTTTTTTTGTCAGGTTTGCGACGAAGGTACGGTTTTTGGGCAGTCGTATGTTGGTTTTTAGATATGATGATATCTAGTCTGAAAATCAATCACTAATATTGTTGATATTTGAAAGACAGAATTTTGATATT
>CAYUII010000026.1:21938-45695 GCA_964444785.1 uncultured Bacteroidales bacterium
AATTTCAATCCACATGAATGAAAATACAGAAAAACGCAGAGTATTAATCATCGGTTCAGGACCTGCGGGTTACACTGCTGCTATTTATGCATCAAGAGCAGATTTGCAACCATTAATTTACCAGGGGATGCAGCCTGGGGGGCAATTAACAATCACCACTGAGGTAGATAACTTTCCGGGGTATCCCAAAGGCATAACCGGACCAGAGTTGATGGAAGACTTAAAGGCTCAGGCAGAGCGTTTTGGTACTGAGGTTCGGTGGGGATTAATTGAATCGGTAGATCTGAGTAAACGTCCCTTTATAGCTAAAGCAGATGATGGAAGAATCATTGAGGCAGAGTCGATTATTATAGCAACAGGAGCTTCTGCAAAATGGATGGGGATTCCTAGCGAGCAAGAGTATCAGGGAGCCGGTGTATCTGCTTGCGCAACATGTGATGGTTATTTTTATAGAGGAAAAGTTGTCGGAATAGTCGGAGGTGGTGATACCGCTTGCGAAGAGGCTACCTATCTGGCAAAATTGGCTTCTAAAGTATATTTGATACATCGGCGTGATGAGTTCCGTGCTTCAAAGGCAATGCAGAATAAGGTGTTCAATACAGCAAATATTGAGGTCCTTTGGAACACAGTGGTCGACGAGATTACGGGTACTCAGCAGGGCTTTATTAAAAGCATGAACGGGGTTCGCTTGAAAAACACTCAGACTGGTGAGCTTTCCAATCTCTCCATTGATGGCCTGTTTATTGCAATTGGACACCACCCTAATAGCGATATCTTTAAGGGTCAACTTGAAATGGATGAGGTAGGTTATATTAAGACTGTGCCGGGTTCAACTGCTACGAGCGTAGAGGGTGTCTTTGCTGCCGGCGATGTTCAGGATCTTCACTACCGTCAAGCCATTACAGCTGCTGGTTCTGGTTGCATGGCAGCCATTGAGGCGGAACGATTCCTTTCATCCTCTGCAGAATAACTATAGAATCTATTTCTGTTAACACTTTTAAAAACTGTCAATTGGAATCACCCAGTTGACAGTTTTTTTATTTAATTGATTATCTGGATGTTGTGCTTTTAATGTGGTTGTTTTGTAAAAGTTTGATTTGCATTGGGTTATCATCACCTCTCCCTATCCTCTCCATATCCTCTCCCTGTATTTTCTTTATAACCCTTTAAGAACTTTTGAAACAAGAAATTAGTTTGATAATTCTTACTAGTTATTAATGGTCAATTCTAGTCAAATTCAGTCCATATTTAAGCGCTGTTTTTTTTTCCCAAGACGGTTAAAGAAGAAGAGAGCGTCACTATGTTTTGTATTGGTTTGATAAGGTTTTTTGAAGGGTTGTATGGAGAGGATATGGAGAGGATAGGGAGAGGTGGGCTAAAGGTATCATATACAGTTGTGCTGGATATCTGAAAAGCAGCGATCCTATCCATTGGAATTAAGATACTCGATGTGATGTGTTTTGTGGGGAAAAGTAGATAGAAGAAAAAGCAGTCTTTCGATCCCTCGGAAGGCTGCTTATTTGTAAATATCAAACAACAGAATAAAAAAGAGAAACAATTAATTATCCAGGTACTTTAGTAGAAAAGCCGGAGTTACGTCTATTCTGCAGGTTGTCCTCCCGGATTCCAAACCTGTTTCCAGGTTATCCTGCATAGCTAGATTCTGTTTATTCCGAAAACTGATAAGATGCGCTTAGTCGCAACTCCGGCTGCTTTCTGAATTTCTCTGAACTTTGGAACATGAAGAGATCGTTAAGTTTAAAAAGAAGCATAAATTGGGTAAATTTTAACTAAATGTTAAGGTTTTGATATCAAAGGCAGATTCGGATTGGATTACATTGAGGAGAGGGTTGTTCGTTATTGAACACGAGACGTAAGATTATGAACATAGCAATTTCGTTTTTTCGGGAAATCATAGTAATTTCAAGTGTTTTAAGTGAATGGCATAAGGTTTGCTTTAGCCACGATGTTCAATCTAAAATAATCTATTATAATCAGAAACTGAATGAAAACCTATCCCGGTATTACATCGAAAATGGTTAGATTTCGCCATCTTTTGCTTTTCTTTGCAGCTATGATAGCGACGTCAACTAACCAAGCTCAGGAGCTGAAACATGGCTTCAAGCTAATTGAAAAGAGATTTGTAAAAGAGGTCAATGCAAACTGCCTTTATTTCGAGCATGTTAAGAGTGGCGCAAAATTGCTCAAGATAGAGTCAGATGATGATAACAAGACCTTTGGTATTACATTTAAAACCATTCCCTCTTCTGATAATGGGGTTGCGCATATAACTGAGCACAGTGTTTTAAATGGTTCAAAGAAATTTCCCACTAAGAGCCCTTTTGATATACTTTCTAAGGGCTCACTGAATACCTTCATGAATGCATTGACTAGCAGAGATGCCACAGCCTATCCATTTGCGAGCATGAATGAAAAGGATTATTTCAATTTAATGGATGTTTATCTTGATGCTGTTCTTAATCCTTTAATTTATAGTGATGATCGGATTCTTCAGCAAGAAGGTTGGCATTATGAGCTCAACTCAATGGATGAGCCAGTTATTCTAAAAGGCGTGGTTTACAATGAGATGAAAGGGGCGTTTTCTAATCCTCAGCGCGATCTCTATTATCAGATCTTAAAAAATGTATACCCTCAATCTGTCTATGGGTTTGAATCGGGAGGGACTCCTGCTGCTATACCTACCTTAACTCAAGAGCAATTTGAAGCTTTTCATAAGAAATTCTATCATCCTGAGAACAGTTACATCTTTTTGTATGGTAATGCTGATTTAGATAAAGAACTTGCCTTTATCGACAAGAACTATTTGAGTCAGTTTACCCGTACTGGTAATGTCTCTGAGGTAACAGATCAGCCCGATTATTCTGCACCTAAGGATATTATTGATTATTATCCTGTTATGGAGGGAAATACAGAGAACCAGACCTTCCTGACTATGAGTTTTCTTGCTGGAAAAAATACCGATTATACGCTTGGTATGGCATTGAATATCTTGTGTGAGGTCTTAATTAATCAAGAATCAGCACCGGTTCGACAAGCACTCCAACAAGCGGGTATTGGACAAGATGTTACGGCTTTTGCTCAGGATAATAAGCAGAATATGCTGACCATCTGGGCTATGAATGCAAATCCTCAAGACAAGGAGCGTTTCTCATCGATTGTATTAAATACTCTTAAGGATGTCATTGCTAAAGGAATTGATAAAGATGAGATTGATGGCGTGTTGAGCCGTATGGAGTTTCAGGTGAAAGAGGGGAGTGATGCACAAAAAGGAATCACCTATATGAATCAGATTCAGGCTGGTTGGTTCTATGCCTCAAATCCTTTTATGGGTTTGGAGTATAACAAACGTCTTGAAACGTTAAGAGCTAATCTGAAAACTGACTACTATGAGGGGCTCGTTGAACGTTATATCTTAAATAGTAAGAATCGTGTTCTGTTAACATTTGCTCCCAAAGTGGGCTTAGATAAAGAGAGAACGGCTCAAGTTGAAAAGGAATTGGCCGATTATAAAGCCTCTTTGACTGATAAACAGAAGAGTGATCTGATTGAAGCCACAAAGAATCTTATCGCATATCAAAACGCAGAGGATACTCCTGAGTCCATTGCATCAATTCCTATGTTAGAGCTTAAGGATATTAATCCGAAGGCGAGTTACTCAACTTGCGAGGATAAAAAGATGGAGGGTGTTAGAGTCTTACATCATGAGGCATTTACCAATGGGATCCTTTATGTCAATTATAACTTTGACTTGAGCACTCTATCACAAGATATGATCCCCTATGCTGCTCTTCTGAAGGATATCCTAGTCTCAATAAATACAAAGAATTACACTTATGGTAAGTTGAATCATGCTCTGAATACAACTACCGGCGGTTTTGGAACCTCTTTATCAACCTATTTAGTTGATTATGATGATAGCAAGCTTAAGGCCAGTTTCGTTCTGAATAGTAAAGTGATGAAAGAGAAACTATCTGGAATGAATAGCTTAGCTACTGAGGTGCTTCTTAATTCTCAGATCTCTGATACCGCTCGTTTAAGAGAGGTGATGATGCGTCGTCAAGCGCAACTTGAGTCGTATGCTCAACAAGAGGGTTATTCAGTAGCCTCTAGTCGTTTGCCTTCATATTTTAGCCGCGAGGGATATTTTATTGAGCTAACCAGTGGTGTTGAGTACTATAGATTTATCTCCTCTTTAATGAAGGATTTTAATAGCAATTCAGCTACTATCGTCGAAAAGTTGAATGGTGTTGTTAAAAGTCTTTTTAATAAAGGTAATTTGATGGCTACGGTTACCTGTAGTAAGGAAGATCTCCCTCTTTTCTCGAAAGAGTTAAAGAGTTTTGTATCGGCTCTTCCTAAGGAAAATGGAAAGTCTCAAACCTGGAATTTCATTCTTGAAAAGAAGAATGAAGGCTTCCAGACCCCATCTAGAGTACAGTATGTGTTGATGGGCTATAATTTGAAGAAATTAGGTTATAACTGGGATGGAAGTATGCGTGTTTTATCCCAGATTCTATCTACTGATTGGTTGAAAAATCAGATCAGAGTTATTGGAGGTGCTTATGGTGGTTTCTGTAACTTCTCGGCTGATGGGATGGTTAACTTTAGTTCTTATCGTGATCCGAATTTGACCGCTACTTTTAACACCTATAAAGGGTCGGTAGATTATCTTACAAAGTTTGAAGCTGATCAGGCTGCCATGACTAGATATATTATTGGTACTATTGCCGGACTAGATTCTCCTTTGACAATAGAGCAAAAGGGAAGTAAGGCCTTTAGATTTTACCTCTCCAATAGAACTCAAGAGGCTGTTCAAGCTGATCGTGATGCAATACTAAAGACTACTCCTGCTCAAATTAGGGCATATGCCCCAATGGTGAAGGCTATTCTTGATCAAAAAGCTGCATGTGTCTATGGTAATGCTGAGAAATTATCGGCTGAACCGAATGATTTAAAGCTTGTTAAGATAAGTGAATAGATATAGATCTTAGATTAAATAAAAAGGTCCTCTCAATTGAGAGGACCTTTTTATTTAAATATGAATCTTTATTTACTTTTTTGTCTGATTTTAAAAGGGAAGAGTTCTAATCAGCTGTCAAGGTTACTTTTCTAATCGTATCGAATAGTTCTTTCCTTGTTAATGGTTTTACTAGAAAGGCATCGCAACCTAACTCCATGCAACGGGTTCGCTCTTCAGCCATCGCATAGGCTGATTGAACGATGATTTTTGAGGGGATACCTGATTGTTTTATTCTTTCGAGGCATTCAAATCCATCTATTCCAGGCATGTTTAGATCCAATAGAATAAGATCAGGTGTTTCTTTCTCCAGAAGATTTAGAAGTTCGTGACCATCATAGGCAAATGACAGCCTACACTGTTCAGGACTTAAGATGGCCTTTAAAAGCTTAGAAGAGTCAGGGTCATCTTCGGCTATAATGATAGACCAACTTGATATATCCTCTTTTTGGCTAATCGATCTGTTTTTTTTCTCTTCATGCTGACCATCTATAATTGGGATGGAGAAAGAGAATGTGCTTCCAATGCCGGGAGATGATTTAAACCAAATTGTCCCTCCCAATAAATCGGTAAGTCCCTTAGAAATACTAAGACCCAGTCCGGCTCCTTGGTGATATCCTTCTTCTTCTACTTGCCTAAATCGAACAAAGATGATGCCCTGTTTTTCAGCGGGGATCCCTATTCCAGTATCCTTAACGTGAAAGACAATAGAATGTACTCCTTTCACTATTTGTTTGGCGATATGAATATCGATCTTTCCCTGTTTCGTGTATTTTATTGCATTGGTAATAAAGTTATCTAATACTTGTTGGACTCTTATGGGGTCTGTTTTTATTTGTAAGTCTTTGATGTCATCATCAATAAGCAGATTAATAGAGATAGCTTCTTTTTTCTTCAGAGCGTTTTCAGATCTAACGTGAGCTTTGTAAGAGTTTTCAGCGAGTTGGGCTAGATTAGTAGGCATCAAATTTAGTTTAAGAGAGCCAGCTTCTAGTTTTGATAGGTCAATGATGTCATTGATAATTTGGAGAAGTCTTTCTCCTGAATTCTTGATTATTTCTCTATAACCTTGAATGGACGTATCGTGAATTTGTTTCTCGCAGATTAAATCAGAAAAGCCAATAATTGCATTAAGAGGCGTTCTGATTTCATGGCTCATGTTAGCAAGGAATGCTGATTTGAGTTTATCACTTTCTTCGGCTTTCTCTTTAGCAATTTTTAGGTCTGCCATTATTTTCTCTTGGGTCTCTTTAGCGGTTGCTAATTCAGTATTTGATTGGTTAAGTAATCTAAGATTGTTTTGGAGGTTAATATTTAAGAGACTAAGCTTTTTATATTGTTCGGTAAGCTCTTCACTTTTTTTAGTTATTAGCTCCTCATCGAGTTTTCTTTTAGTGATATCTTCAATTATGCTCATTATTCCTGTAGTTCCATCAGGCATTTTGATGGAGGCTTCAGTGACAGATGTGATAAGTATGACACCTCCTTTTTTTCGGGTTTTAAGTTCTTGCTGAAGTCTTTTTCCTGAGAGAATATACTTAATGTTACGATTGATATCCTCAATAGAGTTATCATACGCAATAAGAGATATGTGTTGTCCGATCAGTTCGTTAGATTGGAAATCGAGCATATTACAGATATGATCATTCGCATTTATAATAATGCCATGGTCATTTTGTAAAAGGATACCAATTGGGCTTAAATCAAAGAGTAGTCTATATCTTTGTTCGCTCTCAATAAGGTCTTGTTGCGCTTGTATATGAGCCTCTTTGGTTTTCTTTTCTTCCAGTGCATGCAGGAGGGCTGGACCTAATCGTCTGATTTGTTCTTTAAGAACATAATTATTTGCTCCGGCGCGCATACATTCAACAGCAGTCTCTTCATTAACCGAACCCGTTACGATGATTACGGGAGTAGAGGGTGAAATCTCTTGGGATATCCTAAGAGCTTCTAACCCATTAAATCCAGGCATATTATAGTCGGAAAGAATTATATCTGGTATAAAACGGGCTAACGCCTCTTTAAAGTCAATCTCTGAATCGACAGTTTTAATGCTAACGTCGGGGATAGCTTTTCTTACCTCTCTTTCATTTAGTAGAGCATCAGAGGGAAGGTCTTCTACTATAAGAATTTTTACAGTTTTCTGTTTTGAAGTTGGAACATCCATTGTTAAAGTCCGTTTAATTCATTCAATCTAAGCCAATAATGAGTCGCATTTATTATAGCTTGTTGGAACTCATCGTAGGTCATAGGTTTAAGAATATAGCTATTAGCTCCAGTGCTATATGCTAAAGATATATCAGATTCTTCTTTTGATGAGCTTAAAATAATTATGGGTGTTTTCTTGAAATGGTCATCTTTTTTTATTCGTTTTAAAACTTCATGGCCATCTAATTTTGGTAACTTAAGATCCAAAAATATACATCTTAGATTTGATGCAATAGCCGATTTTTGTTTTGTACTATCAGGTAAGAAATAGTCAATAGCTGCCTCCCCATCTTCAAGAACCTTTATTGAGCATTTATATTGTTTACTCAATACTCTTTGAAAGATTGCTGCATCTGTAGGGTTGTCTTCAACTAGTACAATTTCAGGGGTCATTGTGTCTAAGATCATGGGTAATGAATTTGTTTAAGCGGTCATATGGTTTAGCCAAGACGAGTATAGGTTTCTCTTGTTTGAGTAAATCAGTCTAGGTTCTATCATGCCGGATTGTTGTTATGTTGGTTCTTTTGAGAAAAATCGATTAAAGTAACTCTGGTGATTAGATGCATTCATCATCTTGTATTTGCTCTTTAAAAATTTTGGGTAGGTTAAAAACAAATTCAGCTCCGTTTCCTGGCTCTGAATATGCATTTATGTCGCCATTATGTCGTTTTATAATTCGTTTAACGATGGCCAGTCCTACACCAGTCCCTTCAAATTCTCTTGAAGAGTGTAACCGTTGGAAGACGCCGAAGAGTTTGTCTAAATACTTCATATTAAATCCAATGCCATTGTCTTTTATCGAAAAGTATACAAAGTTGTCTGCTTCTTTGGCTGAAATGGTAATGATAGGATCCTCTTTTTTTGAGCTAAACTTGATGGCGTTACTGATTAAATTAAACCAAACTTGTCGGATAAGAGCTTTATCGGCAGGTATAGTCGGAAGTTTCTCAATAATAAAAGTAGGGGTTTTCGTTTTAAGGGTGTCTAGTTGTTCTTTTATGATGTCGCTAATTAGTAGTTCATTATTGATCTCTTGAATGGAGATGGTGCTTCTTCCCACTCTAGAGAAAGAAAGCAGATCATCGATCAGTTTACCCATATTATGGGTGTTTTGTTTAATTATTTCACACGTTTCGAGCCCTTTCTCTCCGAGTTTATCTTGGAAGTCTTCTATTAGGATATGAGTAAAGCTATCAATGGCACGAAGAGGAGCTCTCAGATCATGTGAGACTGTATAAGCAAAGGCCTTGAGCTCTTGGTTTGCGAATTGAAGTTGGGATGTCCTTTCTGCTACTCTATGTTCAAGGGTCTGATTAAGTTCAATGATTTTTTCTTCGGCTAGTTTTTTATCAGTGATGTCAGTTATAATAGCTCCGATTAATGGATTTGAATCTTGAATGTTAATTTTAAACTTTTGGGTGTAATAAATTCTGGTGTTATTAAACTTATCGGTCCAGGTCTCCTCATAGCTGATATATCCATTTTGGAGGGCTAGAAGATCTTTTTGAACCATATCATCAGCTAATTCCTTTGGGAAGATCTGATGAGGTCTTTTCCCCATCCATTGATCAATAGGAAAGGCTTCAGTCATCTTTTCATTGGCATAGATAACTCTGCATTCATGATCTTTGATAAGTATTTTAGCGGGAACATGTTGCATAAAGCTACTTAATCTTGCTTGTGTTTGATTAAGAATTTCCTGAGCTCTTCTGTTTTCAGTTATATCACTCCAGATAGCTGCGATGTAATCAATATCTCTAATTCTAATGTGATTTGCGCTTACTCGTATTTGAAGTATTTCTCCATTTTTTTTTCGATGTCTGGTTTCAAAAGTGAACTCTTTATTTAGTGCTATTTTTTGAAGTGTTTTGATAATTTCTTCTCTATTTTTATTACAATCTATATCTGCCACAGTAAGTTTAGAGAATTCTTCATGGGTATAACCGAGCATTTCGTGGGCGCGAGTATTGAATTCAATAAATCGCGCATCCTTGACAGAGATAAGACCGATGGCATCTGGCGCTTGTGATACGATTGCGGAGAAGATCTCTTCTCTTGCTTTAAGAGCCTCTTGATAATTATAGATCTCTGTAATGTCTCTGGAAATACCGAGTACTCCGGTTGTAATACCGTTTGGATCTTTGAGGGCAAGCTTTGTGGTTTCAAGTAATTGACGTTCTCCTGAAGGGAAGGTGACCCATTCTAGATTTTTGACAGGTATAGATGAACGAAGGGCTATTAAATCGTTCTCTCTGAATCCATCTGCAATCTCCTTACTGGTTAACTCATGATCTGTTTTCCCCAAAATCTCTCGCTCGGGCTTGTTATACAATCGCTCTATTCCTGGATTGCAAAGTAGAAACTTACCATCTGGATCTTTTAAGAAGACAAACTCAGGAAGAGCATCTATTAGAGATTTCAGCTTCATTCTTTCGATGGTAGCTTCCATGAGTGCTTTTTTTTCTTTTGTAATATCTTGAAATATCCCCTTTAGAATTTTCTTACCATCTTCTTCGATAATCTCGCCCACCGTTCTAACCCATTTTTTTATTCCTGAAGGAGTGGTTAATTCGAGTTCCAAGTCATAGGGTATTCCATACGTGATGGCATCATGAATGGCTTTTGTGATTATTGTACGTTGCTCCTCTTTGTAATACGATAACCCAATCTCAACGTTTGTCTGATCATTTGGATCCATTTCATGAATAATTGCCACCTGATCAGTCCAGGTGCCTTCCCCTGTCTCTGTATCAAACTCCCATCCTCCAACTTTGGCTAAACTGCCGGTTAGTTGGAGTAGTTCCTCTTTTTTTCGTAGTGTTTTCTCCTTTTTCGCTAATTCAGTAATTATCGCTTCATTATTTGTATCATCTATACGATGGATGTTGACGGGTTCAGCTTTTTCTTGTGATTCCATGAGTTGATGTCATTTTTAAGTGCCGATAAGATCACAGTGGAAACGAATATATTGCGATTTGGGTTGTTGTTCTCCTAAGTTAATTTTACAGAGGGTTAGGTTATTACTCTTTATTGATAATATTATTCAATTAAGAGTGAAGTTACTATAGTAGCAGTTAGTCTATGATTTTGAACGCCTAATATAGTTAAAATGCTCACTAAAAGCAAACTGTTTAGTTTGTTTTTTTAGTTCTTTGTTAAATTGAATGGGTATATTTGAATGTAAATATAAAAAACAAAGGATGTTCAGTCAAAAGGAATTGTTTCCGAAATGAATTGTATTTGCAGTATAATAGAAATACAATAAAGAAATGACCTTTCTCGAATTTAAGAATAAGATGTTTGATTTGGCATGCTTCAATATCAATCAGATATACGCATTGCGGTCAGATTTTGACAGTTTGCTACACCCGAAAAGACATTGCTTGATTCGCTGTTTTATTCTGTGGATGAAATAATAAGCTTGAATAATTGTTTTGAGTATAAAATAAAAATCCGCTATTTTTGTTCTGTTAGTAGAATAAAAATAGAAAGATATGGATAAAAATATTCTGAAAACGGTTATAGCTGACAATCAACTGGAAGTCCCTAGATACAAGGTAATCTCACGGGATTTCACCTTTGAGGAGTTCGGGAACTACGTCTTTGTTGGTATCCGGCGAGCAGGAAAATCGTATCTCTTATACCAACGGATGCAGCAGTTACTTGCACAAGGCGTACAGTGGGATGAAATGCTTTATATCAATTTTGAAGATGAACGCCTTACAGGAATAAAAGCGGAGGATTTGAATCTATTGTTGGAAGTTCATTTAGAAATGTACGGAAAGAAGCCCATCCTGTTTTTGGATGAGATACAAAACGTTTCCGGATGGGAAAAATTCGCCCGTAGAATGGCTGACACCAAACATCGGGTTTATATTACGGGAAGCAATGCCAAAATGTTAAGTCAGGATATCCAAACTACTTTAGGAGGACGTTATATCCCAGTAGTTGTTTATCCGTATTCTTTCAAAGAGTTTTTGACAGCAAACAATGTTCCTGCAACTGCTAATCATCTCCTATCTACGGAAGGTAAAGCCGAAACATTACGAAAATTCAACGATTATTTCCACTTTGGTGGATTTCCGGAAGGTGCAGAGCTCTCTGTCAAACGGGATTATTTGACCAGTGTTTATCAGAAAATCTATCTGGGAGATATTGCAGCCCGTCATACGGTTGATAACACATTCGCTTTGCGTATCATGGTCAAGAAACTGGCTGAAAGCATAAAACAACCTTTGTCGTTTACCCGTATAGCGAATATAGTATCATCGACCGGAGCAAAGGTAGGGACACAGACGGTCATCAATTATATGGAATACGCCAAAGATTCTTGGCTAATAACCCCCGTGCAAAACATAGCGGGAAAATTGGTAGATAAGGAAACTTCGCCCAAGTATTATTTCACGGATAACGGCATTCTGAACCTCTTTTTATTGGATGGGAATACTTCTTTATTGGAGAACATGGTAGCCGTAAATTTACTACGTAAATACGGGCGAAATGATGCCGTTTATTTCTATAATCAAAGTATAGAAGTTGATTTCTACATTCCTGATGATTACACAGCGATTCAGGTATGTTACAATCTCGACAATAGCGATGGTACATTTGACAGGGAAGTTAAAGCCCTGCTGAAAATTGTCAAAGTCTTGGAATGCAAGAAACTGTTGGTTATTACCCGTGACACAGAACGAGTGTTAGAAATGAATGGTAAGACGATTGAAGTCATTCCAATATGGAAATGGCTGTTAACCCACTTTGCAGCTACCTAGACAAAAAAGAAGATAGTTCAGCCAATTGCGTTTCATTGAGTACAGATTTGTGTACTACAGATATTTTCTTTTCAAATGGGTATATTTGTTTTCGTGCCTTTCGTGTCTTTCGAGGTTATTTTTTATTCTAATGTCTGTATAGCTTTTTCTGACTTTACTCCTTGATAAAAAGTGATAGCAGATATGAATTTAACTTCTTGAAACTGAAATAAACTCTAAAAATATGATGGAAATCAGAATAGAAATAATCCTGTTAGTCTTTTCAATTCTCTTCTTTTTAAGTATCCTGGCGGGTAAAGCTAGTTCAAAGTATGGAGTTCCGGCACTTTTACTTTTTTTGACGGTTGGTATGTTGAGTGGGAGTGATGGATTAGGTATTCAGTTTGAGGATAATCATATAGCTCAGAATATTGGAACATTGGCTCTTTGTATTATCTTGTTCTCTGGGGGAATGGATACTAAATTAAAGGAGATAAAACCGATACTTGGACAAGGAATTGTTCTTGCTACTGTAGGCGTTTTATTGACGGCTTTTATTACAGGTGTGCTAATTTGGTGGGTTCTTGGAATGACAATGGCTTCAGCTGGAATAGGATTTCTAACCTCCTTACTCCTTGCTGCTACAATGGCTTCTACTGACTCCGCCTCTGTTTTCTCTATCTTAAGATCAAAAGGGCTTAATCTTAAGAATAACCTACGCCCTATGCTTGAACTTGAGAGCGGAAGTAACGATCCGATGGCCTATGTGTTGGTCATCTCTCTAATTGAGATAATAAAGCTTGGGGAGGCTCCTGATTTGTGGCTTTCTGGCGGTGTTTTACTGTTGCAATTAGGGATTGGGGCTATTGTTGGTTTTGGGCTCGGAAAGCTAGCAGTTATCGTTATTAATAGAATTCAGATTGGAAATGATTCTCTATATCCTATTCTCGTCTTTACTTTTGCGATTTTTATTTTTGCTATAACCTATTTCGCAGATGGGAATAGCTATTTGGCAGTTTATCTTGGTGGTGTTGTTATCGGAAACTCGAAATTTGTTCATAAACGTTCCTCTTTGCAGTTCTTTGACGGATTAGCCTGGATGTTTCAGCTTATAATGTTTCTAACCCTTGGCCTTTTAGTGAATCCGCATGAGTTGATCCCTATCATTATCCCGGGACTTATTATTAGTTTTTTGATGATTTTCGTGGCTCGCCCTGTCTCGGTTTTTATCTCTTTGTTGCCTTTTATAAAAATGTCAATTAAGGATAAAACCTATGTATCTTGGGTAGGACTAAGAGGGGCTGTCCCTATCATTTTTGCTATATTACCTTTAGTTGAGAATGTCCCTCATGCCAGAATTATCTTCAATATTGTCTTTTTCTCTACCTTGGTTTCATTGATCGTCCAGGGTACAACTCTCTCTTTGGTTGCCGGCTGGCTTGGCTTAGCCGAGAAACAGCGAAAGGTTAAGAGACTGGAATCTTTTGATGTTGATTTCTCCTCGGATATTAAATCTATTACAACTGAAATCGAGGTTACTACTACAATCTTAGAGCGTGGTAATCATCTAATGGATTTGCCTTTACCCGATAATACTCTTGTTGTTATGATTAAACGCAATGGGAACTTCTTTGTCCCAACTGGCAAAACGCTTCTTAAAGAAAAAGATAACCTCCTGATTATAACGGATAACCAGGAGGCTCTGTTTGAAACTTATGAAATGCTGGGCGTTCCCTATAAATAAGCTATTTCAATCAGCCTACTTGTCGAGACTGAGAACGAGGCTTTGTAATGGATGAAGATCCATTGCAATAGTTCCTTCACTTTTTGTCACTTTAAGTGAATAGCTCTTCTCTGTCAGTAGATCAGTCATGCAATAATCACCATCAGATAATTGCCATTTTTTTATTAACTCATGGTTGACGAAAAGCGATGATTTGAATGGTTTGTCTGGGCTTAAATTAGCAATAACGATTATTTTATCATCGCCCTTGAATCTGGCAAAACTATAAAGCTTATCATTGTATAGTGTGTTTGCTTTTCTGTTCAGAATATGAAGATCAGCAAACTCTCCGCTGAAAGCATGATTTGAGATTGAGAGATTCAGAAGTGTCTTATAGAATTGTCGTAACTCTTTTTCTTTGGGTGTTGACATTCCTCCGTCAAATTTTCCATTATTCATCCATCTTTGATGTGCCGGAACGCCCCAATAATCAAAAATAGTGGTTCTACTCTGGCTCCCAAATCCAGGGTTCCCTTCTCCTGCTTCTCCAACCTCTTGTCCGAAGTAAATCATCGTAGGAGAGGTGGTCTGTAATGCCGATACGACCATCATGGGAAGTCCTTTATAAGCATCACCGGCAAATTGTGGACTAGCTATGCGTTGTTCGTCGTGGTTTTCCAAGAAATGAAGCATGTGATGTTCAATATCAGCAAGTCCTTCTCTGATAGCTGGCAAATGGTCTGTACTTCCTTTTCCCTGAATAATGTTTTTTAGTGTATCATATAACTCTACTTTGTCATAGAGGTAATCCATTTTACCAATTTGAATATATTCTCTATACATTGATGGATTATACACCTCTGCTAACAGGAAGGCATCTCTTTTTTTTGATTTGATGGCCGAATTAAGATAGCTCCAGAACTCAGCGGGAACCATCTCAGCCATGTCATATCTGAAACCATCAACCCCTTTATCCAACCAATAAAGTGCGATCTCTTTTATTTTAATCCATGATGAAGGTACTTTCTTGCCTTGCCAGAAATTGTAGTGATCATTAATATCTTTTTTGTCATATCCATTAGGCAGTAATGGAAAGTCTTTGGTGCCATCTGGTTTGATTCCATAATTAATTTTAATGGTTTCGTACCAGTCATAGAAGGAGGGTTGTGGCTCGCGTGAACCATTACCTGTCCACCTGGCTGGGTTTTCATTATATTTCCCGTCCGCTAGATTGTTTTTTTCCCCACCCAGAGGTTGGTAGTTTTGTTCCGGCTTAGGGACAAGAAAAGGTTTTCCGGGGATGTAATAGAAATTATTATCGGTTTTATATTCTACTGAAGTATCGTCGCCAGCTCCTAAATCCAGTATTCCAGTCGGCAGAGTTATAGAGTGATAATTCCTAGCAACATGATTGGGTACGAGGTCTATAATGACCTTAAGTCCGTGATTGTGCGTTCGTTTTATTAGCATCTCAAACTCCTCGAGCCTTTTAGCCGGATCAACAGCAAGGTCAGGATTAACATTGTAATAGTCTTTTACAGCATAGGGTGATCCTGCTCTTCCTTTAACCACATCAGGGTCATCATTAGAGATTCCATAAGCGGTATAATCACCGATCAATGCATGGTGTGGGACGCCGGTATACCAGATGTGGGTCACCCCTAGTTGTTTGATTTCCTCCAGTGCTTTGTCGGTGAAATCATTGAATTTACCGACACCATTTTCCTCTTTTGTGCCCCAAGTCTTATTGGTGGTATTTGTATTTCCAAAAAGCCTTGTAAACACCTGGTAAACTACAACCTTTTTATTTTCAGTGTTATTGTGCGTAACATCTTGTCGGTTGGCGGGACTTTGGCATCCAACGATTAGTGAGAATACGACTAAAATGGTCAAATGAAATTTCCTCATAACTACTTTTTGATTTTAAGAGTTTGTGGTTTACCATTAAAGGTTGATAAGATATAGAGTTTATTTCCGTTAGGATCCCAGACAGCTTGTTGTTTTGTAGCAGTTCCTTTGCCTTTAGTTGGCTTAATAGATTTTGAGTTTTTAAAGTATTCTATTTCTGTTAATTTATTTGAGAGAGAAGAATAGTCAATGGGATTGGGTTGATTTATTATTTCGATTGGAGTCCCATTGAGAGTGATTTTTTCAGGTTTTTTCGTGATATTATGAATAATCCAAGTGATTTCTCTAATAAGGGGTTTCCCAATAAAAGATCCGTTATCAGAGGAGATGCTAAGGAGGGTTGTTTTCCCTTCGTTAGCCTTTAGTCTTATTATTTCTGCATTTTTAGATTTCCAGGCATCTTGAGTGAAGCCATCATCGTCATAAATGATCCCATTATAAAGGGTGTTTTCTTCTCCAGGATAATAGTGAAGAGTCAACCGATCAGTGTTATAGGCGTCAAGTGTTTGTCTGATGGGGGCCATCGGAATAAAAGAACCGGCTTTGACAAAGATGGGGAATGTATTAATTGTAAATGAGGCGAGAGTAGAATCGCCCCCATTAACTACTTCGTCTGTCCAGAAGTTATACCATTTATGACCATTCGGTAAATAAAGAGTCTGCTTTGAAGCCCCTTTGGTTGTTACTGGTGAAACGAGAAAGGCATCACCCCAAAGATATTCCTTGTTATTGGAGATTAGATTATTATTGTCTTCAACAAAAAACAGCGGGCGCATTAAAGGGGTTCCAGCTGTGGCGTTTTCCCAAACAGCAGTGTAGTTGTAAGGAGTCAGTGCATAACGGAGTTTGATATAGTCTCTTACAATATTTCGAGTTGTTGTATCCCAGAATATAGGTTCAGCGGGGACTGATTCTTGGGCATGGGTTCTATAGACTGGTTGAAAGACTCCATATTGAAGCCAACGGGTGTATAGTTCAGCATCTTTGTAGTCGCCAGCAAAGCCACCAAGGTCTGAACTCATATAGGCCAAACCTTGAAGTCCCATCTGAAGCGATAATTCAACCTGCGGTTTAAATCCGCCCCACGTTCGATTGACATCCCCTGTCCAAGGTAACATGTTGTAGCGTTGCGAACCAATAAAGCCTGATCGCATTAAGATAACTGGTCTTTTATCAGGAAAATCTTTTTTGTATCCTTCATAAACGGTTTGAGCCCAAACATGCCCATAGATATTGTGAACTTGATCTGCAGATCCATTGATATGTTGTAGACCTGATGGGTGCACTTCAGGCTCTCCAAGATCACCCCACCATCCATCAACTCCTGTCAAAGTGTGTTTTTTGTAGATATCCCAAAACCAATCTTTAACTTCAGGTTTAAAAATGTCGAGTAACGTAGTGCTCCCAAAATAAAAATCATAGATGAAAGGCTTGCCCTCTATGGTCGTTCCTACCAGTTTTTTTTCAACTACCTCATTGAACTTACTACTGGTTGTTAAAATAAAAGGTTCTGTAATCAAGAGCGTTTTTACCCCTTTTTCCCTGTTGTATTTAAACATTTGACCAGGGTTGGGAAAGGCTTTATAGTCCCAGTCAAGATTGCCCATATGTCCTTTAATATCTGGTCCAAACCAAAATAGGTCAATGACGATCCCATCTAATGGGATGTTTTGTTTTTGGTACTCATCAACCACCATTTTTACCTCATCTTGTGTGTGATAGCCCATTCGAGAGGCGATATTTCCTAAAGCCCAGCGAGGAACCATTCCTTGTCTTCCTGTTAGCTCTGTGAAGTTTTTAGTAAGTCCTTGCCAGGTTGAGGAAGCCGTTATAAGATAGCTCCAACGTCCACCTACTGCTTCAAATTGAAGGATATCTTGCTCTTCTTTCCCTAAATCGAGAAAACCTGAAGCTCCATTATCAAAAGCCAAGATATATTTATTAGAAGAGACTACAACAGGTAAAGAGTAGTACATTAGCTCGGAATGGGTCTCAAATCCATAGCTTGCTCTGTTGTATAGCTGCAACCGATGCCCTCGCCGATCCATCCCAAGAACACGCATACCGCCACCCATGAGTTTCTCTTCTTGCTGTAAGTTAAAGCGAAATCCGCTGGTGTCAAGCGCATGAAAATATCCTTTTTCTTCTGAAAGAATCTCTTTGTCCTCATACAAATAGCTAATTCTAAATGGAGCCTTTTCAATGATTGCCTTTAATTGTCCGTTTTGTACGGTTATCTGTTTTGGCTCGTCATTGATTATGACTTTTGTTTTCATGGCATCCGGAGCGATTGCGTAGGAAGGAAATGGGGTCATGTTCTCCGGTTCAAAGAGAACCTCGAATGACTCAGTTTTAAAGGCCGAGATTTTAATGGTTCCATCCGATACTGTTAATTCAATGCCTTCAGGTATAGTTCTGCTTGAGATGAGCGACCGCTGTCCAAAGAGGACCGTTGAGATGAAGGTCAATACGAGAAGAAGGATGGCCGTGATAGGCAGTTTAACTCTATTGATCATACGCTTATATTATATTGAGAACACTGGCTTAGTGCTAGCTTTCAGACTACTTTGTTTCGCTACTTTCTTTGAGGTAAAAAGTTTAAAAAACTGATTTACTTTCCCATTATTGCAAATATACCAAAAAGTAGACCAATTGTCAGGCTATTTTTCATTTTAAGTGTATTGTTAACACTCAATAATTTTAATGGATAATCGACGATGTTTTTTTACTTAATTCTTACCAATGACCTAGATTTATAAAATAAAACAGCCATGACTGAGTAAAGTCATGGCTGTTCAATGGAGTAGTTAATTACTGTTATGCTATTAACTAGTAGGTGATAATCTTCCAGAAGTTAACCTTTCCGTCAATGGTGGATTTGAGGTAATAGGTTGCTTTTGGCATTTTTCGCAGATCAATGATATGTTCGTGTGTTTCACTCTCAGGAAGTGAAAGAACAACTTGACCAGCCATATCAATGATATCGATCTTAGCTTTAAATGCTTTATTGCTCTTGCTTCTTAAGGCAAATAGTCCGTTTGAAGGATTAGGATAGACTGATAGTTCATTAGTGATGACCAAATCAACTCCAACGGGTTTGCTTTGGCTTAATTGAACAACAACAGGAAGAGCTCCCGCAGCGGTTACGGTTATATTTGCGATTCTTGCTTCTCCTGTGTTTTCTTCGTATTGTGCTTCAATAGAGCCATTGCCAGAGCCAGAGGAGGTAACGGTTACCCATGTAGCATCTGTTTCAGCGAACCAATCGGTATTTGAGGATACGGTGTAGACGGATGTGCCAGCATTTGACGTTACATTTTGAATGGTTGGAGTTACGCCTAATTGCGGAAGAGCCCCGGCTTGTGATACAGTTACGACAACGTCAAGCGTACCTGCCGCACTAAAGGTGAGGTGCGCTGTTCTTGGGGTTGCTAATGTGTTTTCGGTATAAACAGCATTGAGCGTTCCATTTCCTGTTCCTGTTGCAGGAACGGTACACCAGAGCGCATCACTGACTACATTCCATGTGGTATTTGAGGTGACATTAAAGGTGGTATTTCCAGCGGCAGGGGTCACGTTTTGATTGGAAGGGGAGACGGCTAATGTCGGCGTTGTTCCACTTTGTGAAACGGTAACAATGACATCAGGAACACCAGAACCGCTAACTGTGATGGTAGCAATGCGTTGGTTAAAATCTGTATTCTCAGTATAATTTGCAGTTATCGTGCCATTGCCCGTTCCTGAAGCAGTTACCACACACCAAGTGCTATTACTTAGTGCTGACCAGTTAATATTGCTTGAAACGGTAAAGGAGGTTGAACCACTAATTGAAGGGACATTTTGATTTGAAGGAGTAACCACTAAAGCAGGGCCAGCGGCTGCTTGGACTACTGTAACGACAACAGGAGTAACTCCCGTGGCTGTTACGGTGATATTGGCTGTTCTTGGGTTTATGGTACTATTGTCGGTAAAGTTGGCTTGAATGGTTCCATTGCCTGAACCTGAAGCCGTAACGGTACACCAGGTTTGGTCTGAGCTTGCTGCCCAGGAGGTGTTACTTGTTACCGTAAATGAGGTGGTACCGGCTATGGAGGCCACACTCTGCGAAGGAGGTGTTACAGCAAGTGCTGGAGCAGCAGCAGCCTGAGTTACTGTAACTACAACAGGAGTTAATCCAGTAACTGTAACGGTAATGTTTGCAACTCTTGGGGTAAGAGCCAAGTTTTCTGTATAGTTTGCGGTAATACTGCCATTACCTGAGCCACTCGAGGTAACTGTACACCATGTTTGATCAGATACTACACTCCAGTTGCTGTTAGAGGTAACTGTAAATGAGGTTGCTCCAGCCGAAGTCGTTACATTTTGATTACCAGGGGTGACTGAGAGAGTAGGAGCGACACCAGCCTGTGATACGGTAACAATGACGGAGGTGGCACCGGGAGCAGCGACAGTGATGTTGGCTGTTCTGGCAACACCAGCGTTGGCTGTGTAGTTAGCCGTGATTGTTCCATTTCCTGTGCCTGAGGGGGTGACTGTACACCAGGTCTGGTCAGAGACAGCAGTCCATGTTGTGTTTGAGGTTACGTTGAATGAAGTACTACCTGCTGTAGTGTTTACATTCTGATTTGCCGGGGTAACAGAAAGGGTATTTGAAGAGGTTCCTGTAATAGAGATATTGTCAATTGCCCAGTAGTAAGCATAGGAACCTGAATAATTCCATTTAAACTTAACTTGTGACTGGTTGGCAACTGCGGCGATGACCTGACTAAAGCTGGTCGGATTGGTGCTAGTCGTGCTTGACCAAGATTGAATAAGTGTCCAGGTGCTGCCATTGTTAATGCTATAATAGAGTTTGGCAGACGATGATCCATAATGTTTGTAGTAGTGACTAAATGCAAGTGTTACATTGGTCATACCCGTCATATCGATGGTAGGGGTTATTAGATCGGCATTTTGACTATTTCCTGAGCCATAGGCATCAGAGTTCAAATAGGCATAGTTTCCGGTAAGGGAGGGATTAGGTGATTGCCCTGTGATGGTGCCAAATTGCCAAATCTGGCCATTTCCTTGATTGTCGAGTTGTGACCAGCAACCGGGGATAGAGGTGTTGTTAAAGTTCTCTGTAAAAGGAAGAGAATAGATACCGCAGAGGGTTGAGAAGGGGATGTTCTCGCCATAATAGGTGCCTGAGCTATTGGTTGCATAGGCTCTGACGAAGTAGGAGGTATTTGAGGAGAGACCAGTAAGGTTCGAAACAAAAGAACCAGTTCCGCTGCCATCGGTGGTGTGGTTACCAGCGATAGTGGGGTTTGTAGAGGTTCCCCAGCATACCCCGCGTGCAGTAATGGGGGATCCGCCATCACTAGTCACATTACCGCCGGTAGTAGCAGCAGTGAGGGTAATCCCAGTTACAGCAGTCGTAGTGACTGTAGCTGCGCCGGGAGTGAAGGTCATATCTGCACCATAGGTTGTTCCATCAGCATTGATACCTACGGCTCTGTAGTGATAGGTAGTGCCTGCTGTTAACCCGGTAAGAGGAGCAGTCAGAGCTACGGCACTGGTGCCGTTACCCATGTTTTGAACGGTGGTGGTATTGCCATAGCTGATCGTAGTACCCCATTCAAATTTAGCGGTTGTTGCTAAAGTATTAGGGTTAACGGTTCCATTTAAGGTTGCCGTTGAGGTGGTGACGGCAGATGCAGCAGTGGTGGTTACAATAGGCGCATTTCCTATCTTAAAAGAGGCGATCTTGGTTTTACGGCTTCCGCCAGAGCCGATATAGGCATTGGTATACCAGAAGGTTTCGTTATCGGAAGGGTCGACCGACATCTGTGAGTAGTCACCCCAGCGCTCTGCTCCGGTTTGAGAGTTTGTCCCGGTATAGATTATCTCTTCTGGCATGTCTAAAGTACTATTTCCAGCTGCATAAGCTGCCGATGACTGGCCGGTGTATCTGATGCCTGGGTATACCGTGCCTGATGAAATGGAATAACCAAGTCCAAGTTTCCCACTTGCTGACATCATAATGCTACCCATCCAACGAGAATGAGCATCAGGGGCGTAGGTTCCTTGTTGTCTGACAGTCCATGAACCAGCGCCTGTTTTTCTTAATTCATACCATCTTACTCCTGCATGGTCGGTAGCGTCTACATCGACAGAGTGGCAACAGACAATCGTTTGATAAGATCCAAAGTTGCGGTATTGAGGTACATTCATTATAACTTGTGGTACCGCATCCAGTTCTTGTCCGGTTCCTGGTTGCTTGATGTTTGTCCAGTTGTTACCAAAGTTGCTGTCGAATGCAGCTACATTAATTTGTTGTGATCGGGTAAAGGTAGAAGAAGAAGGAGTTGTCCAGTTAACGCTTAGTTCATAAATCCAGAGTTGATCACTCCCTCCTCCAATAGCATCATCATTGAGGCCAATGAAGAGACCTGGTCCTGTTGGGGCAGTGGTTCCATCGCAATCAACTGCCGGGATCATCGAGAATCCATCAATAGTGGTGGGTCTCCAGCTATTGTCGAAGCCGACCATCTGGGGGCTTGCACCACCTGTTAACATGACTGAGCGTTGGAAAACATATACGTCTTTACCTGAAGAGTTATTAACACCCATATAATAGCCATCATGCCATATACCAAACTTTGGATAATCGGGCATGTCATCAACATCAAAGGAGTATTTATACCAGGTTCCTGTGGGGTCATTAGTACTTGAGACGGCAATAAGCATATAATTATTAGATCCACTAATTGAGAACTCTGAAACAAACCATCTGTCAGCCATCTCATCATAAAGAACGATAGGATCTCCATCGTTGTATGTTGCACCTGTAACGCCGGTGAAAAGCGTGTTTAGGTTGGTTGGGCCAGCCAAAAGTGAACCGGTTTTACTATAAATGGCATAGGTACAGTTCACCGCTTGGAAGTAGTGGTTTGGACCAGCAGCACCACATTCGTCAGGAGGGTAATAAGGGGATGATTGTCCTTCGAAGTTTTGTAGAGGAGCCATAACAGCCATGTCGGGAGCTCCCATCGTTTGCTGCCAAACAGGGTCTGGTCCCTGAGGTTGAGCTGTTGCGGCAAAAGGATAGCTACGATTTCTTAGTTTCTTGTTGAGTCTTTTTGATTCTGCACGGGCATTTTGTTGCTGAATCTCTTTTGGGGTTAGTCGAGCTAGGTCTCTGAGCGGAGGAGTCTCCCCTAAGAAGACGCCGGTTCGAATGACCGAAGGATGCTTTGGATCATTCTTTTGCGCAAAGACTGCTGATGCCAACATAACAATGAAGAAGATGGAAATGACTTGTAATGTTTTCATTATCAGAATTATTGTTTGTGTAGTAGATTTGTCTATCCCGATGAAATAGCAAAATCAGGGTTTTGTTGAGTAGTTGTCTATTTTTTTTTCGAATATCGCCTATTATTAGGTTGTAAAGATATGTATTTGGTTTGAATTTATTGGGCATAGCCGAATTAGCCAAAGAATTTTTCAATGGCTGAATCACGGTTTAGTAGAACCTCAATTTTTAGATCAGATAAAGATTATCCGTTATTTTGAAGTTTATAAGCGATAGAATCGATGGCCATCATTAGGTTTCTAGTCAGGTCAGAATCTTTAGTATAATCTGCCGAGAGAACACCCGATACTCTTCCGTCCATCATGAAATTCCATGCTTTGCCCCAACGATCTTGCCTGTGTTTGTCATATACAGCAAAGGTAACTCCATTATAGCGTTTAATTAAAGAGAAGCAAGGAACATCAGTATAACCATCGCCAATAAAGATCATATGTTCCATTTTAATTCTAAAGTCTTTGTAATTTACTCGCTTATTTACCTCAAAAGGGTTATTTCTTGATTTTTCTCCAATGATGCCTTTTGATATTTGGAAAATATATCTGGTTTTATCAGTAAAAGAGATTACTTTTTTCGGGAAAGCGATTTCTTCGTTTTCTCCTTCATAAAGGAACTCACTTGCCCAAATATCGGTAAACTGTGAAGCGATTTTTGTGTTTCTAACAATCTCGCCTATTCCACTTGATATGATGTAAAACTCCAGGTTGATATCCGGATATTTAGCTTTAGTATATTGCTGTAATAGCTCCGTCATTTTTGTTACCCCAGGATGGAA
>CAYUII010000026.1:45705-55483 GCA_964444785.1 uncultured Bacteroidales bacterium
GGCAAATTCCTGAAGGATTCTTTTGGTGATAGGTCCTTCTTCTCTTCTTTTTGATAGTTGGACTAGTGCATATTGATAGGCAGGGATTGGATCCCAGTCTTGTTTATCGAGTAGTTGAACCTCCTCCTTCCAAAATTTATCGGCGTCAACTCCTAAGCTTTCAAGAAGCCGTGAGGTAGAGTCATGAGTCAGGGTATCATCAAAGTCGAAGATAATTGCTATTGGCTGCATTGTATATTAGTTATCTGATGGATATAAGCAATTATTACCTGAGGTGAAGAAGAAATATTAAAGTACATCATCAGGTTTGAATTCCAGCATTCTGTTTTTCTCAAAATCGAATAGAGTAAGTTTTCTTAGCGTGAAATAGTTTCTCCAATAAGTTTGGAGTTGTGAAAAATAGCTGTTTCTGGCATCATCTTTTTCTTTTTGAGCTATGTTTAGGTCAGTCACGCTAATTTTTCCAATCATATATCTAGCTTTAGCCACTAAAAAACTTTTTGATGCGATGGTATCACTTTTTGCGGCAATCACCATTTGATCAGACATCATGTTAAACTGAACCACCTGTAGGAATACCTCTTGATCGAAGTCTATTCGTTCTTGTTCGACCGAGGTTTGAATTAATTCTTGTTTACTTTCGGCCATTTTTATTCTGCCGCGGGCAAGACCCCAGTCAAGGATAGGGATTACTACTCCGAGGCTGGCTGTTGTAGATTGGTCAGGTGATTTATAGGCTTCGTCTAAATCAAAGGCTTTGCGAGAGAGTCCATATTCTGCATTCAGGGTAGCAGAGAATCTATTATCCGTTCTTGCTTGATAGACATCGCGCTGTGCTTCCATGAGTCTCCTTTCAAAGCCTAAAGAGGAAGCTCTGTTTGTTCTAGCTAGCTCTATGGCCTTTTTTGACTCAACCTTAAAGGTTGGAACATCTCCGGGAGGGACTAGGTTAATAGAATCAGAACCTTTAATTCGTAAGAAAGATTTAAGTCTGAAAAGGTTGTTTTCTACATCTATTTTTGCTGATTGTAGTTCAGTTTTTGATCTTAGTAGATTAAGTTCAAGTTGGAGTAGCTCATTTTCACTGATGGTACCCATATTATATCTTCCCTTTGCAATACGATAGAGGGTATCATAACTGGCTACATTCATCTTTGCGATTCGTTGTTTACTTTCTGATATTAGCAGATTGAAGAAGTAGTTAGAGGCATTGAGGGCAACGGTTTCCATATCCTCTAGGAAGGTACGTTTTGCTTCTTCGTATTTAATGGGATCAATTTTTCTTGCCCATTTATGTTCATTATAACCGAAAATTTTCTGATTGATACCGATAGTCACGGGATGAGATAGGTAGGAAGTAGTTGTAGAATCAGTAAAATCATCCAATCGTTCTAAACGAGATGAGACATAGATTTCTCCTCCGGTTAGGCCTATGGTTTTTGAAAGTGCCATACCACCAACCATCTGGAGGTTATTTTCTTTTATGTATTGAGTTTGTCCTAGTTGATTAGTGTATTTTGTTAAAGAGTTGCTGTAGGCTGGTAAGGTTCCTGTAAAGGTAAGACGGGGCATATATTGTGCTCTAAAGGTTCGATATTCCCAGTAACTCTGTCGGAATTTGTGACGAGCAATGAGGGCGTCAGGTGATTGTTGTGAAGCCATATCAATCGCTTCTGAGAGAGATAACCTTAAGACACCTTCTTGAGATTCTCCAATAAAGGGGATCAAAAGAGCTAGAATTAGGATATATAGTATTTTTTTCATCTTTTATTCGTCTGTTTTTTTAGAAGTCACAGTCATTTTCAAAGAGGTTATTCCTATTATTCATGGCGGAGAGAGGTAACGGGATCTTGTTCTGCTGCTTTTCTTGCCGGCATATATCCAAAACTTATTCCCACAGCTGCCGAGACACCGAAAGAGATCAAGATAGATAAGGGAGAAATGATGGTCAGAATATCGGCAAACTGTGTAATTAGCTTGGCCAAGACAATGCCTAATACAATACCGGCAAACCCTCCAGATAGACTAATAAGAGTGGCTTCTGTAAGAAATTGAAGTATTATATCTTTTCTTCGGGCACCAATAGCTAGTCTGACTCCAATCTCTCTAATTCTCTCCATTACTGAGGCCAGCATGATGTTCATAATGCCAATTCCTCCTACCAATAGAGAGATAGAAGCAATAGCTCCAAGTACTATATTGAAAATATCTTTAGTTCTTTGCTCTTGTTTTAGTAACAGTTCTGGAACCTTCACATCAAAATCTTCTACCGAAGCATGTTTTCTGAGTAACATCCTTTTGATCACGTCGGCGGTTGCCGCTAGCGCTTCACTTTCTTTTACTTGAACTACAATCTTATCGAGTTGATTATATTGAGCCTTTGAGTTATCATCGCTGGTCATTACAAAGAAGTCACCTCCATCAAATCCACCTCCACTGATATTCGCCTTTGTGATCAACGATCGGTCTTTGATCCGTAAGAAGACGGTACTCAAAGGCGTGAAGACTTGAGCATTGTAATCATTGATGCCTAAGTTTTCTGTAGCATTAGAGTTAACCGACATCCCTTTTATGACTCCAACAACAGTTAACCAAACTCCTCCAACTTTAACTGTTTGTCCGATTGGATCACTATCAGTGAATAGTCTGGCAGCTACCCCAGCTCCTAGAATACAGACCGCTTGTCCTTTTTCTTGGTCAAGCGCACTAAAGGCAGATCCCTTCTCCATCTCTAAATTGAAGATTCCAAAGAAGTCGTTGGTAACCCCAATTAAACGGCTATCAATCGATTTATCGCCACACGCAGCCGGGGCATCATATCCCACTTCCGGGCTGACCCTTGCAACCGTTGGAAGAATCTGTCTAATGGCTTCTGCGTCACGAAGAGAGAGCCCTGGAGAGAATTTCTCAGCTGCCTTTTTTCCATTACTGCTACTGCTATTACTATTATCAGAACTCTGGCTTTCTTGTTTCTTTTTGTCGCCTTTGTTAACGGGCATGATAACAATGTTGTTAACTCCAACGAGCTTCATCTGGTCAAGTATCTCTTTTTGGGCTCCTCTTCCAATGGCCATCATTGATATAACAGCAGCCACCCCAAAGATGATCCCTAAGGCAGTTAACATCGACCGAAACTTATTAGCGAATACAGCATCGAGTGCCATATTGAATATTTGAGCATATCTTTCCACTATTCCCGTGTTTTGTTATTCCTCAATTTTCTCAATAGGCCATTTTTCAGCACCTGTAGGAAGAGTCAAATAGACTTGTTCTCCCTCTTTTAACCCCTTCTTAATGACGATCTCATTCTCGTTTGTTTCACCTATGAGAACTTGACGTCTTTTTTTGCCGGTTGCGACCCATGTAATGGAGTCTGAGTTATGAATTGCCTCAATAGGGATGTATAGTTGATTGGGTATAACGGCAGTGATAATGACATTTTTAGTAGTCATTGCAGGTCTGAGAATTGAATCAAATTCGTTCACCGCAATGGTAACTTCAAAGACTTTTGCTGATGCACCTGAAAGCTGTTCCCCTATGTTAGCTACCTCCGTTACAACGCCTGAGAGTTTCTTATCAGGGAAAGCATCAATAGAGATGTCAACCTTTTGATTTACTTTAACCTTTGAGATGTCTATTTCATTGACATAAGTCTTGGTTATCATCTTTGAAAGGTCTGGAAGGGTTGCCACTACATTATCCCAACCAGAGATCTGGGCTCCTACTCCCATCTTTTTACCATCCCAATTTCGTCTATAGATTAGCATCCCTCTTTCAGGTGCTGTTATGGTAAATTGGTTTCTGACTTCTACAAACGACTCCAACTGACGTTTAGCCTGATCATAAGAGGCTGTAACATCCTGCATAGAGGCTCTGTTCTTTTGTAACTTTAGTTGATAGTTCTTTATCGCCTGTTCGAGCGCTCTTTCGGCTTTTTCAAAAGCAATTTCATTCTGTCTTATTGTGGCAGGTGGCTCATATTTTGACTGTTCGAGAATGATTTTTTTCTCTTCAACAGAATATCTCATGTTAAGAAGCTCATCTCGGGCAGCCCTCATCTCAATAGAAGTATCAATGCGGGTCTTTGTTACCTGAGTCTCCAGCTTTTCAAGCTCGGTCTCTTTGTCTTTAATTTTGTTCGAGATTTCGCTCATGTCTAGCCGTGCCACATATTGCCCTGAATCAACTAAGGTTCCATCCGGGATAATATCCTCTATGTTCACTCTCCAGATACCTACCTGTTGTAACCCTTGAGGCCCATAGATCTTAAGAGAGCTTTTTGCTTCAAGTTCTCCTGATGTGGTCACTGTAATTTTAAAATCTCCTTTCTTTGCCGCTACTAGTATGCTTTGAGAATCTGATGTCCCACCAGATGACAACCAGTAAATTAAGGCTAGTACGACTACTATAGTCGCCCCAATAATCATCTTTTTTCTTTTCATACAGACAGAGGTTGATATTTACTCCCTTGTAAAACAGGGGTTATACAAATGTAATAAATCATTGTTAAAACGGAGAAGAAATGGATTTGTTATCGTCATTTATTGAAAAAAGCAGATATTTAGGTTTGTGTTGCTCTTCTTTTTTCTTTTACCTCTTCGCTTCCTCTCCATATCCTGTCCCAAGAAGAGTGGAAAAAAAGGTTTGGATGTTAGATTTTTATTTGATTTATTGATCTGAACAAAGAAGTTAGATTTGGTATCTTATTATCAAAAAAAAATTGAAAGAGCGAAGGGGAAGCGAAGGGGAAGCGAAGGGGAAGCGAAGGGGAAGCGGAGAGCTCAAGTGGTGAAATGAATTTTTAATATTGAGAAATATATACGAAAAAGGGAAGACTTTTGGTCTTCCCTTTGAATAGTCCTTGCTAAAGACTATATCGCAAATAGCTTTTTGAGATCTTCAACTAAATCCGTTTTCTCCCAGGCGAAGAAGGTCACTTTTGCAGCGTAGACTCTACGATTCTTGCGCTCTTCAATAAATCTGCTGGGAAGGTCTTTAGGTTCGTAGTAAAGCTCAACCTCTTGTTCATAAGGGGTTCTTCCGAAATGGCCATAGCTGGCAGTAGGAGCGAAGACAGGGAATCTTAAGCCAAGACGATTTATAATACTATAGGGACGAAGATCAACCAGACTTAGTACCTTCTCTCCAATCTCTGCATCGCTCAGGGTTTTGCCATTGTTGTCTTTTGCTTTTGCTGTGCCATAAGTGTTTACATAGATGTTAACCGGCTGGGCAACACCAATTGCGTAGGCCACTTGTACTTGTGCTTCTGTGCAGACTCCGGCAGCAACGAGATTTTTAGCCAGATAACGCGCAGCGTATGCAGCTGAACGGTCTACCTTAGAGCTATCTTTTCCGCTGAAAGCTCCTCCACCGTGAGCAGCTCTGCCTCCGTATGTGTCTACAATGATCTTTCTTCCTGTAAGACCAGTATCTCCATGAGGACCGCCTATTTCGAATTTGCCGGTAGGATTAACCAATAATTTGATATCGTTCTTGAAGAGATTTCTTGTCTCCTCTTTTAAGTCCTTGATTACTCTTGGTAATAAGATCTTTTGAATATCCAGAGCAATCAGTTCAGGGGTTACCTCTTTCCCGTTCCAGAAACCATCATGTTGGGTTGAAACAACAATAGTGTTAATGCGTTGAGCCTTTCCTTCATCGTTATATTCAACAGTAACCTGCGATTTAGAGTCTGGTCGCAGATAGGTCATCTCTTTCCCCTCCTTTCTGATCTCGGCTAAAACCTGAACTAAACGGTGAGCTAATTCAATAGGAAGTGGCATCAGGTTTTCCATCTCAGTACATGCATAACCAAACATCAGCCCTTGGTCGCCTGCTCCCATATCTTCAGGATTGGCACGGTCAACTCCTTGGTTAATATCTCCAGATTGATCATGTATTGAGTTAAGAATTCCGCATGAAAGAGAATCGAAACGATATTCAGCTTTGGTGTATCCTATCTTTGCGATGGTGTCACGAACAACCTCTTGTACTTCAACATAACCATTAGTCCTTACCTCACCAGCACATACTACTAACCCGGTTGTAACCAGAGTTTCACATGCCACGCGTGAGTTAGGATCAAGCCTTAGGAATTCATCAAGAAGTGCATCGGAAATTTGATCGGCCACTTTATCAGGATGGCCTTCAGAAACTGATTCTGAGGTAAACAGGTATCCCATGATTATAATGTTTAGAGTTTTTTCAAAATCTGCGCGAAGGGAACCGAATTGAAAGAAGCCTCAGAAAAACACTCTGTATTTAGCATTTTTTTGTGTGGTTGCAATCAGTCAAATCTTTCCACTTGCGGTGCAAAGGTAATTATTCTCTTTAAAATAGCATGCCTCAAAGGGCTCAAAGTAAGATTATTTAGTTAGCCATTGGAAGATCTGTTCCACGCTTTGTTGGTCGCGTTGCATGGAGAGAATGGTAACTTTGTTCTTTACGGCGAAATCGAAAAGGATGGGTCTGAGGTCTATTTCGGTAGCTGAAGTGATCTCCCAAAGGTTCCCTGAGGTGAGTTTCGCAGTTTGCAGTCCGCCTAACTTTTGAAGCTCCTGTTTTGTTACGGGTGCGCTGAATTCTACGTGATAGATTGATTTATCTCTAACCAGATTGTTGAGGTTTGCGGTGGCCTCATTGGCTATTACTTTCCCTTTATTGATGATGATCACACGTGAACAGAGTGCTTCTACCTCCTGCATAATATGGGTCGAGAAAAGGACTGTTTTTTTTGCCCCAACCTCTTTTATAAGGCTTCTGATTTCAAGAAGCTGGTTAGGGTCTAATCCGCTGGTAGGTTCATCGAGGATTAGCACACTGGGGTCATGAATCAGAGCCTGTGCGATACCTACTCTTTGCCGATATCCCTTAGAGAGTTGTCCGATCAACTTGTGCTGCTCGGGTCCAAGCCCTGTGAGCTCTATCATTCTTGAGACTTTTGCAGGAATATTATCCAGTTTATGAAGTCCTGCGGTGAATTTTAGATACTCTTTGACATACATCTCGGTATAGAGAGGGTTGTTTTCGGGGAGGTAGCCCACGAGTCTTCTTACTTCCACCGGGTTTTCATTGATGTCGAAGTCGTTGACGAGGACAGTGCCGGAGGTAGGAGGGAGGAAGCAGGTTATAATTTTCATCAGGGTTGATTTTCCAGCGCCGTTTGGGCCTAGAAGACCAACTATTTCACCGGTAGGTATCTCGACTGAGACTTGATCAAGTGCGAGTTGTTTACCGTAGTTTTTAGTGATATTACTGACTTTTACTGACATATCATGAAAAGGAGTAAAGATTGGGCGGCAAAGTTACGCAAAAAGGTTGGGGAAGAGCAGAGTTGGTATCGATGAAATGATCTGAAAATCGTTGGCATCAATAAAGGTGTGTTTGAGATTTGCAGGAGGGAGTCCGAATTTGAGATGGCTTTCGAAGATATGTTCTTTATACCATTGGGGTACGATACCCCATCGCAGATCGTTCTCTTTCCTTTTTAGAAATTCGTCACGAGAGATATGTAGATAGATTGCATCAGTGATCAGGTCTCTGATCTCGGGTTGCCAAAAGGGGAATAGCCCCTCTATGATGGCCAATGCACCGGGATTTACAAGAAATTGGGATAGATCGTGATGAAGTTTCGGGAAATTTGTTGACAGAGGGTGTTCCCAATCTATATAATCACGGATAAGGGGGATCTGTTTTTCAGGAAAGACATATTCATCGAGCGGGAAGAGTCTGATTTGTTGGCTGATGTTATAAGAAATAAGGAGATTGGCTAGAGTGGTTTTGCCGGAGCGGCTGCAGCCTCCGATTGCAATACATCGCGAAGGTGTTGTTTGAGGTGAGATAGGCATGATGAGTTAAGAAAGTATGGAGAGCTGTAAAGATAGCTGATTTCGGTTTAGCGCAAAAGAGCTGTAGAAAGCAGATAGATTCAGGTGTGATAATAATTTCTATAAGTGATAATGAAATTGAGATACCATTAAAATGAAATGATATAAAATGGCGGGTGAGTAATTTCAAAAGTATTCAGATAGGCGAAATCCAATTACGGATTTTATTACGGCAGAGGGTTGATAACTAATTAATAATGCGTTAAAATTTGTTGTTTCTAAAAGGAGAACTTTTGAATGGGTCTGTTTTTATAAAAAAATTACAGATTTTGTTTGGCATTTTAAAAAAGGTTTTGTTTATTTGTAACCGTTCTGATTTGCTAGAAAAAGTATCAGCAATCAGATAACCTGACCGAACCAGGTGATTTACTTAGGGCCCAAGTTGACACCTGAATTATTGTGACCGTTTCTTAACCTTAGGAGTGTTCTTGCGTTCCTTATTATAATGGGACTTAGACAATGACAAGTTGACTTATGTCTATTCTGTCGAAAGGTATTGTCAATCATGTCTGGATCTTGAGTTTAAAAACGGGGTATTAAGTAATGTTTATTTGACCACTTATTTGGTGGTAATTTATTTGAATCTAATCTTTTATGAAAAAGCTATTTTTTGTTTTAATTTTATGTGGGGTGTGTTTTACCTCCTTTGGCCAGATGGTTGAGCAGAGCCAGCTCATAGCCTCATCAGATGACAACATGGCATTGGTACCAACAACCAACAATGCTTTTCAATTCCCTGACCTTACCGATGCTGAAGTAGCTAAGATTAATCAGCAGTTTGAAAACCAGGATGGGAAGGGTACTTTTACTGTAGTTTTGACTCTTCATCCAGCATCAGACAGTTATTGTTTAAATTATGGTATCCATCGGGTAGGTGTAATGGCCAGCAATGGTGAGATTCATTATACCAATTATCAATATGGAACTTGGGTATATACATTTACTTTTAATGCTCCGCTCACCGGATGGCTTAGAGGAGGACTATCTACTTATTCTGGTGGACCTTGTTCTGGTTTAATTTACGAAAATCCGGATCTAAATGCAAGTTGGGGTGCTACCGATATTGCATACGTTCATATCTATATTCCTTAGTGATATATATTAGATGGGAAGTGATCAAATACTTCCCATCTAAAACCTGTTAATTCTTAAGATGTATAAAACTGTATTACTTTTTGTTTTTTATACTCTATATACTACTCAATTGGTTGCACAGACAAGTAGCGACTCCTGTTATAAGGCAATGCCTTTTTGTGGAGAAAAGATAGCGATTCCACGTGTCCCAGGAAGTGGAACAATTTGTGAACCCTGTGCAAATTATGGCTGTCTTCCTGCTGTAACGAACCAATTAACTTGGATATATTTCAAAGCATTAACCTCTGGTTCTGTCTCTTTGCATTTTACCAAGGATTGGAATCAGTTCACGGGCATACTTTACATTATTTGGGGTGGTTTTAATAGCCAAAATAATGTATGTACCTGCGGGTTAACTGCGGATAAAATTCTATATTGTACAATGTATGCTGTTGTTCCTCATGATCAAGTTATTAGCGTCACTGCTGGACAATACTATTACTTATACGTTGTTACACCCATGTTAGGCTCCTGGAATGCATACTATACTATCTTTCTTGAACAAAATAACCTAACCACCCCTGGTCATGCAACCCTTGATTGTTCGTTAGTGATCAATGAGCCTTGCCGGTTTAATTATGTAGTGGCCGATACTACTACCTGCGATCCTACAAAGGGAACCTTCTCTATACAGGGGGTCACTGCTTCACAATATGCTCCTACCACCGGGTGGTTAATTGTAGAGGACGAAACAACAGGTCTTCGTGATTCCATTCCCCCTCCCTTTGATGGCATCGCTAATTATAGAATTGAGG
>CAYUII010000027.1:0-52954 GCA_964444785.1 uncultured Bacteroidales bacterium
TCCTGAAGACCGAGCGTCAGACTCTTCATATCATTGATGATCGTCACCGCTTTGCTTTAATCGATCGTCTAACGATAGACAACGGGATAACCCTCTCTACAGCGACTAACTCCATCCGCTACCAGTACGACAATCATCTGGGCTCCGCCAGTCTTGAGTTAGACCAGACTGCGGCCATCATCTCTTACGAGGAGTATCATCCATTTGGGACGACCTCCTATAGAAGTGGTCGCACGGAGACGGAGGTATCGCAGAAGTACCCGCATTATACGCCCTATCAGTATGCGGGTAATATGCCGGTGAGTTATATTGATTTGGATGGGTTGGAGGAAGAGAAACCTGAGAACATCGACAACACTTCATCTAATGGTTCTCCAAATGGAATGGAAACTAAAAGAGGAGTTAATCAGTTAAAAATTGATATTGATGGTTCAACTGAAGAAATTGAATACTCAAATTTTCACTATTGTAAAAGGGGAAAGGATGATCCATATGGTAAAATGTCAGTGTTTGTTTTTACTGATGGAGGTGAGGCTGAGAAGTTTTATCAATTCGCTGCTTTTAGTTCGACTAGTGAATGGGCTTTTGCAAAAGGAAAGGAAATTAAAACGGGAGGTTCCTTTTCAAGTTTCGTAGGTACAAATAGAAAAGAAGGAAGTACATCATTAATAGGTGTTTTTAGTAGACTCGGCGATATATTTAGTAAATTTAGCCATAGTCATGCAAATGATACTAATGGACCGACTATAAGGATTCGAAGCTATGGAAGAAACATCATAGATGGTGGGGATCTTTATGCCGCCAGCGTTCAAAAGAGTAATGCGGAATATGAGGTTTTAGAAGTTACACCTTTTGTTCAAATAGGGGCTAGGTATGTTTATACTAAAGATACCTATAATATGAATGCAGATGAAACTCAAAGCCGTGTTAGTCGTAAATTACGTAGTAATAAATTGGAAATTTTATTTAGATTGGAATAGTTATGAATAAATACTGGTTATTCTTTTTATTGTTTAACTTGCATGGATTCGTTTCTTTGGCTCAACTCGTATCAAATAAAAATCCAATACGAGTATCCATCATGAAAGAACCTATAGCTTTCATTGACTCGCTCATAGTGATTAATGAGCGTGAGATTGAGAATCTAGGCTTTTGGGATAAACGAGATTTTGGAACAATAGTATTAATCTCGGAATTATTTCAGAATGATGTGGAAAGAATTACTTCAAGGCGATTTAACAAGAAGGGCAAATTTATATGGCCTAATTGCGAAATTGCAATTGAATCAGAAATTATGAGCCAATTTATTAAATATGGGTATAGTCGAGTACAATACCACATGCAAGAATTAAAGGCTTATAAAGCACTCAGATACCCTCGAGAGGGTAGAGTCGTGTTATTGATGATTAGTGATAGTCTATTTGATAAGGTTAATGTTGTCTGTGGAAATTGTTTAGATAATGTTAGTAGTTACAGTTTTAATTTTACCCATTATGTATATAGAAGAATTATGAAAGATATAAAAAGTTCTCTTTATACTGAATGTACTAAGGTTGCCTCAGTATTTGAATTTCATTCAAATAATCTTTATAGAATGAACTACCAATCATTTCGATCAGATTTTGACTACAACTTCAAAACTCAGTTAATCCTTTTCGAATTAGCTAAAAAGGATAGAAGTATAAACCCAGACAGAGTGTTTTGGGATTCTAAAATTATTTCTCCCTTTATTTATAATAGCATTTATAATAGCATTTATAATTATGATGAATAGCCTAAGGGGTTATTTGTAAATTAATGGATTTGTTTGTAAAAGAATTTAGATATTATGATTAGAAAATGGAACAGTTTATTATATCCATTATCATTGTTTTTAACTATTCTAGTTTCTGTTAGTTGTAATGCACAGAATTTAAGAACAGAGAGGAACTATTTTTGTATAGATTCAATTGGTAAAAACATCCGATCAATTTTAAGTTATCATCTTGTGACTTATCAGAATAAAGATTTTTACCAAAAACCTGAATTAATATATATATTGCTTAGTCCCTTTCTGATTAAGGATGAAGAAGTTGGGAAAGATCTATTGGATTCTTGTTATAACTTAACGCCTGAGTATTCATTTCGTCTTCATCTTGACAATGGAGGAAAGTTTCTAGAGCATACAATTGATGGAAAGATCTTATCTGCTTATCTTTTTAAGCAGGATAATACTTCTAAGTTTTACTGTACTATTAGAAGTTATGGTTCAGATATTGAACCAAATGAAATGAGAAAGTACTATTGGAATTCTTGGTTTTGGACTACTTATAATGGAATCATTGTTGAAGTTTATTCTATTATTCCTATTTCCTATTTTGATCAGTCTGTTTCTCGAAACCTATTTTCTAGGAATTCTATTGTTTATGATAATTTTTTAAAATGCACTAACTGTCTATTTGAAACGAATTTTATAATTCGTAATTTACAAAATGATTTTGAGGTAATAAAATTTGAGAAAATGGATTTTCATTATGGCCAAAGTAAGTAGATTTATTACATATAACATAATTATAGTTTCTGTATTTGTAACTCTACTGTTTTCTTTAATAACTGGTTGTTCTGATTCCTTTCAGTTATGGGAAAAGAATTACAATGTTAATTATTCAGTAAATATCGCTGATACAGCATTGGAATGGTTTCCAATCCATATAAAGGGAGCTTTTGAAACAAATCGATCTTCTAATGCTTTTTTGTATAATTCAAATCTGTATGATGTTGACTTTGTTCCTGTTGTATATAGTCACTTGTTTAGGATATCAGATTCATCGATAATTGAACGCTATAGAGAAATAATTGCTAAAAAATCAAAAGCTGTTTATTCTGTTGCTGATACATCATTTGCTATTGCTGATAAATTTATTTTAATGCAATTGTTTTTTTCTGATGTTGAGAAAATTCAGAACTATTTATATCAACATAAGTCTATGGATTGGTGTCCAAGTTTTAGGGGTTTTGGTCTAATGCTTAATTTAAACTCTTTTCCTTTTGAAAGCTACTGTGGCTGTGGTTCCCCCTTTGATACTAATTATGTTTTGAAATCTGGAAATGTTTCCTTGATGAAAAAGGCGGTTGGAAAGGAATGGTATCTATTACCAAAGGAGAAACGGCATGGATATACTTTTGGTGTAACAATTTCTTCTTATAATAAGTATATCCACTATTGGATCGTTACCTGGTAGACATAAAAGTATTTCGATTAAGCTGTAAATCTTGCTCAATAATTGCAACTAAACAAGAAGATATTATTGCTAAAAAAATCTGGTTTCAAACTGTATTTTCTGCTATAGTCCAGAAAGATATTATATGCAGATGTTGCTATATCCACTTAAAGAATTTATGAGAAGCCTCTCAAAAGTTTTTCAACACGTCAAAAAATTGCATGTTTTTGCTAATTATGTGAACGTTAAATCTGTATATTGAAGCATTTAATGGACACAAGTGAATCAAATCAATAAAAATGAATTACATAAATAATATAAGCCCATCTACTCTAGCACTCCTAGCCTTTTCTTAGTGATCAAAAACACGAATAAACACCATAACTTTCAATCAGATTAAAGAATTTTGGATCTAAGATTATAATTACAAATATAATATCATAATACATTCATCACACATATGCAATAAAACAAAGGTAGTTTATTATCATATCGGAAAGTCTTCTATGTATAAATAGTATTCAACCCCTAGCTTCTTTAGAAAAAGATGTAATGAGCTGACAACTCAACCCAAAAGAGATCTCTTAATATCCTAATTCCCATAAAAGCAAAACCATCTAATCCTTCAACGCCTTTGATTTTTTGAATCCTCGAATCTTGAATCTTGAATCCTCGAATCTTGAATCCTCGAATCCTTGAATAGTAAATCTCCCTGCCAGCCGCCAGCCGCCAGTAGCCTTTCCCTTGAACCCTTAAATCTCTATACTTCCTGAACCTCCCCCCCCAAAAAAAAGAGAGACCCATATAGAGTCTCTCTTCAGTTATTTTATAACAATACTATTCCACTATCTTCATCTCCTTGATTAGTCGCTCTGCACCGGCAAACTTATCTATAATAAAGAGGACATAACGAATATCAACACTGATAGTTCTTTGATAAGAAGGTTCAAAAGCGATATCGCCGCTCATCGCCTCCCAGTTTCCATCAAAAGCAAGGCCTATTAGTTCCCCTTTACCATTCATCACCGGACTACCTGAGTTACCGCCTGTAATATCGGTATTGTGGATATAACAGACTTTGAGGGTACCATTATCAGCCCAGCGGCCAAAATCTTTATTAAGGAGGAGCTCTTTTAGTTTAGCTGGAACTACAAATTCAGGGTTTGTTGGATCTTCCTTGTCAAGGATACCCTGGTAAGTGGTGAAGTAATTATACCTCTTTGCATCAGCAGGATTGTAGCCACCAACAGTACCCCAGGTAAGACGCATTGTTTGGTTTGCATCGGGGTAGAATTGACGTTCAGACTGGAACTGTCTAAGCCCATCAGCAAAGAGTCTCTTTGCCTTTACAAGCTGCCCATCGGCTTTAGCCGAGGCCTCCTTAAGCTGAGCGTATTTATCACTAAAAGCCTTATAACAGACAAAAGCTGGATCTTCTTCGATCTTCTTTACTTTAGGTTTATCCAGAAGTTTTTTAACCTTTTCCGGATTAGCGAAGATCGACTCCGAGATGATATACTCAGCTAACTCATAGAAATTGTTATTATATTTCTTGGCCATTGAGATGAGCCACTCGGGCTGCTGATCCTGGGGAACCTCTTTATAAAACATCTCAAACATAGCGGCTAAGAGCTTCTTATCCGTATTAACATTAAAATCCTTAAAGAAGGCATCGGCAGATGCTTGCATCTCCTTCATGGCCTGTTTAGCAAGGAAAGGATCTTTGGTCTTCTCCGACTTTTGAATTTTAGAAATAAGATCGGAGAAGCTAAATGCGAATCCTGGTGTTTCAGCCCCTCTGAAGAAGGCCTCAGCATAATAAACCATCGTTTTAGCAGTAGCTTTTTTGGCAGTAAAAGCACTATCGAACAACGGCAGGGTATTTCCATAGCGCTCTTTTCTTGTTTCATTTTGATTAGCCCAATCAGCAAATCTGGTTTCTAATTGGTGCTTCTTTTCAGCCACATTTAAGCGTTGAAGCCCCCTGGTTTGTCCGATGAAATACTTCCAATAATTAGCAGTTGAAGCATACTTAGAGGCGTATTTAATACGAACGGCAGGGTCATTAGCCATATCCTCACCCATGATATCCAGCTTTTTTCGGCGAATAGAGACAATGGATGGATTCGTCTCCTCAATGGCTTGATTTACCCCCCAGCTAGTCATATAGCGATTGGTGGTACCGGGGAAGCCCATGATCATAGTAAAATCACCCTCTTTAACCCCACTGGCATTGATAGGTAGGTAGTGAGCCGGCTTCAGTGGAACATTATCCTTGCTATAAGGAGCAGGTTTATTATCCTTACCAACATAGACTCTAAACATGCTAAAGTCGCCCGTATGTCTAGGCCACATCCAATTATCTGTATCAGCCCCGAACTTTCCGATTGACTGAGGAGGTGTTCCTACAAGACGAATATCTTTATAAGTTTGATAAACGAAAAGATAATATTCGTTGCCATCGTAAAACTCCTTAACAACGGCATCATAGGAGGTGCCATCTGTTGCTTGACTGGTGACCCGACGTTTGTTATCCTCTATGATCTCTTTGCGAACCTTTTCGCTTGCATTAGCCCCCACGTTGCCAAGAATCTTCATGGTGACATCCTCAAAGCGCACAAGAAACCTGACCGTTAAGCCTGTAATAGGAATCTCTTCCTTTAAACTTTGAGCCCAGAAACCATCGAAAAGATAGTCCTTACCAACGGTACTGACACTCTGAATAGAACCAAAACCACAATGATGGTTTGTTAATATAAGCCCCTGATCTGAGATCACCTCACCTGTACAACCACGTCCGAAAAGAACAATCGCATCTTTTAGGGAGCTATGATTAGCAGAGTAAATCTCTTCAGGAGTCAGTTTCAACCCATTCTTCTGCATATCAGCATATGCAGCTTTATTAATCAGATAAGGGAGCCACATCCCCTCATCTGCCTTTACTGACGATGCATATAATAAACTACCCAGAGTCAGTAAAACAAATAAACGCAATGTTACCTTCATATATTTATATTTAAACAAATTGATCACCCTTTTTAATCTTCACGTCATTAACGATATCCCGAAGTTGTTGTTCATCCTTCTTTCTACAAATCAGTAGAATATTATCATCTTCAGCAACAATAAAGTCATCCAGACCTTGAACTACCGCCACTTTATCTTTTGGCATATTAATGATGCACGAAGAAGTATCGTAGGTCATCACATTGTTACCCATAATTGCATTTCCATTCCCATCTTTAGGTCTGATTGTGTAGAGAGAGCCCCATGTTCCAAGATCGCTCCAACCAAAATCACTCATCAAGACATAAACATTAGGAGCCTTCTCCATTATACCATAGTCAATAGAGATATTTCGACATACAGAGTAGGCTTGTTCTATGAAATGGGCTTCACCCGAAGTATTATATACTTTGGCCCCCTTCTCAAAGATATCATTTACCTCAGGAAGATGTGCTTGGAAAGCCTCATTAATAGCCCTCAAACTCCAAATAAAAATCCCTGCATTCCATAAGAAGTCACCACTAGCTAAGAAAGTAGTAGCCAACTCATGATTAGGTTTTTCTGTAAAAGTCTTTACCTTTCTGACTTTAGGGTTTGACGGACAAATAAGTTCTTCGTTGAATTGAATATAACCATAACCGGTATCTGGTCGACTTGGAGTAATCCCTAAGGTTATCAGCCAAGGGTTTTTTCTTGCAGCCTCAAGAGCCCCTACGATAACACTCTTAAAGATATCTTCTCTGAGAATGATATGATCAGAGGGAGCAACGACGATGGTTGCATCTGGATTTTGACTTGCAATTTTATGATTTGCATAGGCAATACAGGGAGCTGTATTTCGGCGAGAAGGCTCGCATAAGATTTGATGATCTGAAAGCAATGGCAATTGGCTTTTTACCAGATCGCGATAACGATCAGATGTAACCACATAAATATTTTCTGCCGGACAAATATCCAGAAAACGTCTGAATGTCTGTTGTATTAAGGTCTCACCTGTTCCCAGAATATCAATAAACTGCTTAGGCTTTTCAGTCCTACTCATTGGCCAAAAGCGGGCTCCTATTCCCCCGGCCATTATCACGCAATAGTTATTTTTATCCATTTTTTTCACTTTGGGGTGTTTACAAAGATACTTCTTAACTTTTTAAATTTAAGAGCTTATCTGACAGATATAACTCTTTATATGATTATCTAACTCGTCCACTCAATCAAATAAAACAGAGCTCTCAAAAAAACATGAACAACTTCAGAGCTCTTAAAGGTCTTCTAAAGGTTTACATACTGCTATCCCTCTTACCCTACACCGGGCATTATCGGACTCCCGAATACACTCATAAAAAGTTCTTAACTTTTTTCCCTTAATAAAAACATCTCCGCATAACTCAAATCGGGTACCAGTTGAGATCTCTTCTACGGTGATTTTTTCTGGAATGGAGATAATATCTTTCCTGGTTAATGAGTAGGCTCGGCTTAAGCCTGATAATGAACCATCTTCTTTACGAAGATGAGCAACCTTCCCTTCATTTTTAACGATAGTTAGTTGTATATCACGGTAATAAAATTTCGTACCAACTTTTAGATCTTTCAAGTAAACCTTATCGTTTGGATCTAAATTATACTTCTCAAGGATCGCTTCAAGTAGAATATCTGACTCTGACGAAGCCTTTCCTGTCGTTGAATGCTTCACATAAGCATCTGCTACCTCTGGAGGAACCACGTTTGCCTCTCTTATCAGGTTGGTAATCCGAAGAAAATGCTCTTGCCATTCAATACCATGAGGTGCCACTTTTTTCTTCCCATCTAAGAAAACGGCCAGATGAGCCGTCTCATGCAGTAATGTTAAAAAGAAACGCAATGGTACTAAGGTCGTTTCCATGGCAATTAGATGACAATTATAAATAAACTGATAATAGCCCAGCCTAGTCTTAGATAGTTTTAACGGCCTTATAAAAACGACCACATCCCTGTCTATACAACGCTTCCAAGCCGATAAACTAGGTTCCGTTAAATATCTAAGGAGAAATGACTCTGCTTGCTTATCAATCTTAATCATTAATATTATGTTTGGAAGATGATGATCTAATTTGACTCTTACCTAATAGATGGAAAGGCAACCCAAAGCCCTATGAAATCCTTTCGATTAAAAGAAAAGACAAGGGTAAACTGTTAGAAACATCCTGTGAAAAACCGAAAGAGGGACATTCTCTACAAGGAGCCTTCTTCATCTTATATCTTTTCGTCTGTCTTTGTGACTGACAACCCGAAAAGATTAACAATACAATCATCATTACGAACAGAAGTGGCTTAATACAACCATTTTTTAGGCAATTGACCCGTTTCATCCCTTCGAATTTACCAATTAATAGCTTATGACAAAGATAACGATTAGAAAAAGATTTTATGATAACAACCAGTCCTATACATTAACGCCCCCCAACACCCTTTTGCTAAGAATAAAAATGAATTAAGAGATGACTACCTTATAAGCCTTCTATAAATCTGAAGGGTATTATTAGCCGTATTTAAATGGCTTTTATCAAGCACCAATGCTTTGGCATTCCTCTTGAGTCTATCTCGTAAATCAACATCCTTAAGCAGCGTAATAGCATTATTAGCCAAAGCCTTATAATCTCCGGGGTTACAAGTAAGAGCCGTCTTATTATTCAATGCAATCTCAGCGATGCCACCAGCATTGGTTGAGCAGACAGGCACCTCTGCTGCAAATGCATCAAGAATAGTAGTACCTAAACCCTCTGTTTTTGAGGAGAACAGTAATAAATCAAGGCTACACAAAGCCGGTTCTACAGGAGAAATAAAGCCCGTCATGACAACATAATCGGACATATTCGCAGACTCAATATACGATCTAATCTCCTCCTCTAATGGGCCAGATCCAATAACAAAAAAGAGGATCTCAGGGTCTTGTTCATGCATAAGCTGAACAGCTTTGAGAAAGGTTATATAATCTTTATGAGGAGCAAGGGCAGCGACATTGCCGACAACTTTAAAGTTAGCCGGTACAGTATACTTTGACCTGAGAAAATCTCTTCGGCAATTTTCAAACTTCCCAGCATCAATTCCACTATAAACCGTAAACAACTTGTCCTTATTTTTTATCGCCCTTCCCGTAATACGTTTTACCTCATCAGAGACACAAAGAATTGCCTTAACCGCCTTATGATTATACTTAAACTTAGAAAATGCATTTAACCCTACCGCAAAATCAACTCTTCGGCTCACAACAAGCGGGTTCTTAAGATTTCCAAGAATAAAAGCTAAAATAGCAGCAGTATGCGCATCTGAGTCATGCGTATGTATTATTGCAGAGGGGTATTGTTTTGCAAGTCTTACTAGTCTAATGACTAATGAGAATATCAGTAACGGTTTAAATTTAAAAAACTTAAATTCCACGGTCGACTCATTGCCTATTTCGTTCACCTTCCGCTGCATAACAGAGTTCTCAGGAGTAAGAATCCACTGTCTGACCTTGGCATTTCTAAGATTCTCCCAGAGGTAGAAAACCTGCTGTTCTCCTCCTCTCCAATCTAGTTTGCTGGAGACATGTATTATACCTAATAGATTATCCATTGTAGAAGATTAGTTTGTTGTGTTATTTCTCCTGATCCAATTCGCCTTGAGATACTTTAGAAAAACAGCCCAAGCTGAAAGAGCAGCAATAGTAAAACCATAAAACCCTTCAAGAAAACCTAACCTGATAAAATAGATCTTGATAAATCGTGAAATAGGTGAAAAGATAATCTTAAGCAGTCCGACCGAGCTCTTTTTCATTGCGAGCTGATTAGCAGCAATCGAACTAAACTTTTCAATCTGCCTTAGATGTGATTGTAAATCAGGGATAGAGTAGTGTAACAGATCTCCTTTTAACTTGTAAGGGATCCGTTGAGAGCAAGGAATCAACTTGTCGTGCGGATTTTGCCCTCCCCATGAAGCACTGCCTCTTTTCACGAGCCTAATCTTGGTATCCGGATACCAACCACCATGGCGAATCCATCGACCACAATAATTGGTTAAACGATTCATTGAGGCCACACTGCCCTCAGGATTATCAAGAAATCTGACGATCGAATCTTTAAGTTCATCAGAGACCTCCTCATCAGCATCCAACGAGAGAATCCAAGGCATCGATGCCATTTCCAAAGCTCTATTTTTCTGTTCAATGTGCCCATCAAAAGGGTGATAAGTGACCTTTGCGCCAAGCCTCTCGGCAATAGGAACCGTTTCATCTGAAGATCCGGAATCTAACACAATTATCTCAGAAGCAATCTGAGAAACAGACCTGATACAACGTTCTATATTTCGTTGCTCATTAAAGGTTATTATCGTTACACTTAGCTTTTCCATCGCCATCATCACTAAATTTTTCGACTTCTCCAATCACCTTTTAACATATAACCCATGGAGAGAATCAACATAATCGAGAAGTAGATATATTCGGAAGACCAAATATAGAAAACCTCAAGTTTAAATGGTATGGCAAAGAGATAGGAAAAGCCCAAATAAACGGCAATGGTGAATGCCTCAATAGCCAATGAGGTTCTTGTATTTCCGGTTGCCGATACTGCCTGGAATAATAAATAGGAAATATTAAAAAGGAAGAGCAAACCGCCAATTAAACGTAGCGTAGATACAGAATCAGCTATCAGCTGCAGATCTGAGGTATAAATCCGAATCAAAAGTTCGGGAAACAATAGAGTAAAAGCACTTGGAATAATCAAAAGCCAAGTACTGAATATCATAACCACTTTTATTACCGAAAACACATGCTTTGGCCCATATGATCCGATTGAATTGCTAACCATGGTGTTAACCACGGTACCCAATGACATGATCGGAATAATAAGAACCAGGTAAATACTTCTAATGATATTCGAGATAGCAAGGTTATGCTCACCAGTCTTTTCAACAATCATAAAAAACCCTAACCAGCTTGCTAATGAAAGAAAGTTCTGGAGCATCATCCAAATAGAAAGATCGAGCATCTGTTTCAAAACTCTGAAGTTTGGTTTAGAAAAGCCAAACACTGCGTAGAGCTTTCTAGATTGAAATGTAGTTGTTTTTACTACAAAATAAAGAGTTGCTAGCATCTCAGAAATCACAGAAGCTATGGCAGCCCCCGCGATCCCCATAGCCGGAAATCCAAAATGTCCAAAGATCATCGTATAATCTAAGAAGATATTCGTACCGGCCATGATAGCAGCACTGATGCTAAGAATTCGGGTATTTGTTATTCCCACATAAAAAGCACGAAAAACAGCATTTAAATAGACGAAACTCAAACCCCAAATTCGATACTCCAAAAAAGTTATACTTGCATCGGCAATATCCTTTGACTGAATAGAAGCTCGAATTATTGTAGGCGTAAAAAAGAATAAGAGCACAGTAATGAAAACTCCTAATATCAAACTAGCATACAGAGCTTGATCAGTAATCTCGCCGGTTTGATTGAACTTTTTTTCTCCATTTCTTCGGGCTATTAGAATTTGTGCTCCAGTACTAAACCCATATCCGAGCATATAGATCGAAATATAGAGCAATCCTCCAATAGCCGCAGCTCCAAGAGCCACCTCACCCAATCTACCAAGAAAAGCGGTATCCGTTACATTCACAACATTCTGAGCAATCAAACTCAGAATAATTGGATAACCCACCTTCCACACATCCTTATAACGAGGGATTTCTTTCAATGGTTTTTTGTGCAAAGGTAGCCTTTCTTATTAATAGCAAAATGAACCATTGATCAAGCCTTGTCACGCTTCAAGCATCCGAAGCCTAAAGATCCTCATGAACGGTTAAAGTACTGATATTTGCGCTGTAAGTGATTACGTTTTTTTTGATAAAAACACTAGCTTCGCTGCAACTTCGCCAATTTTTAGTGTTTAGGATGTTGAGAACACAAATGACAGAAGAACAAGACCTGATAAAAGCTTGTCTGAAAGGAGATAGCAAAGCGCTAGAATCCTTTTATGACCGCTACGCACCCGTACTATTAAGTACGTGTATGCGTTATGTTCCTGTTCGTGTCGATGCAGAAGACCTGTTGCAAGAAGCATTAATAAAGATCATGTCTAATCTAAGAAACTTTGATTTTAGAGGGAAAGGGTCAATTGAAGCCTGGATGAAGCGAATAATTGTCAACCTCTCCCTTAATTTTCTTAGAAACAAAGCGAGTAAAAACATCTTCATCTATGTTGAAAACGAAGCTCTTCTCGATCTAAATGACACCAAAGAGACCGACTTTGAAGCTACCGATCTCTCCCTTGATGAGATTCATCGCTTGATTGGCGAACTCCCAATAGGCTATAGGACAGTCCTCAATCTTTATGTCTTCGAGAAGTATTCACACCTAGAGATTGCAACTATGCTTGGCTGCTCAGAAGGAAACTCTAAAAGCCAGCTCCTAAGAGCCAGAGCTTTGCTTAAAAAACAGATAAAAGAATTAAGAACCCAAAAAGAAGCACTACCGGTTTATGGAAGCTAAAGACCCTCTCGACCAACTCTTGGATGGTGCAATGCAAGGGCACTCAATAACTCCAAGCGCTACATCAAAGAATGAACATCTTGATGCGATGCGTAATGCAATCATGATCGCTAATAAAAAGCACTACTATAAAAGGCTCGGATTAACGCTCTTCTCAATCGCAGCGGCTATTACCGCTCTCCTTCTATTCTTAACTAACGAAGGTGAGTTCCTAAAAAAAGAGACCTCCTCCTCATCGGTGAACAAAGAGATTACCATTGAGAAGAAGTCGTCGGATCTACCAAAAACAGAACCATTAAAAAGCACCAATCTAAACCTTTCTATAGAAGATCGTTCCAATAGTTCTAAGACAAAGAACCTCAATAATCTGATGACCAACCATCCGCTCCTTCATCACGACACCCCCGTTAACAAAGGGAATCTCTCAGACGATGAGATCAATCTTGACGATGAGATGTTGGATTTTGCACAAGGAAAGCTTCGCCCTAATGACATCCTATCGCTCACTGGTACTGATAGTCATAATAAAAATCTGGCCTCTATAACTTTCCCTCCATTGAACCTTGAAAAAAGAAAGACTCATTTAAACTTATTAACTGGAGCTAGAAAAGAGGATACTGTCAACAAAGTCGCCCCAAAAGGGTTCTTTCACAACAAACCTTTCAAAGGCTTAAGTATTGCGGTAGAATATAGCCCTGAATATATCTTTAATGGTAACCAAGAGGCTGACCAATTGATTCATAGCGGGGGATTGACCTTCGAGTATAAACGTAAAGGCTATAGTATCAGAACCGGACTTAGCCTTTCTGTAACAGGTGATATTACGCAAGAATCTATTGACTACAAAAGCTATCTTGGAACAACGAAGATCTTAGACTCAGTACAGTTTGAGTGGGACGCCGACCATCGAAAACTCACACCTGTTTTTTATTACACTGACCAACGCATCTTTGAGGATCAAATAAGCACAGCTGTTCTCAAGACTAAAATGAGATACACCTATTTGCAAATCCCCATCGTTCTGGGGTATGATTTCATCAGTAAAAAAGAGTACTCGCTTGGTTTCAGAACAGGTGCACTTTGCCAAATACTTCTCAAATCGGAACAGATTAGCACAGACTACTCTGTAGAAAATGACTTGATTATAAACATGTCTCAGGTCACACCTGACCGCCTTAAACTTCATTGGGAAGCTCTTGGTGGTATCAACCTTGGTATTCGACTAAGCGATCGCTTTAAGCTGGAACTCGAACCGCAAATCAGGTATTACTTTAACTCGGTATATGAAAAAAGCGATGGAATAGACAAACCTTGGTCACTCTCCCTAAGAACTGCTATTACTTATAAATTATCGCACTAACTTTGTAAAACTGAAGAAGAATGAACCGCTATCTCATCATAATACTTAGTTTTATTATTCTTTCATCAAAGCTAAGTGCCATTACGCTTCACATCTCTGGAGAGGTCAAAAACTTACAAGGCATACCTCTTGATCATCAGTTGGTGCAACTTAACGAGATTATTGGTAACACCACAGGTATCTCAATTTATAACGATACGGATTTCTTGGGAAGATACCACTTTGAACTCGTTTGCCCTGACACCTCCTTCCTCAAATTTAAAGTAAGTACCATTGATTGCGAATCTAACACCCTTGATACAATTATCATCCGTCAGGGAAACACCTTCTTTGATAACATCAATTTTTCGATTTGCTCAGAACCCTCTTTAGACTGTCACGCCTCATTCAAAATTCATAATCAAGAAGTCACCAGCGAACAATTTACTATATACTTTGAAAATACCTCTATAGGAAATTATGATTCCGTTAGCTGGAGTTTTGGTGATGGGAACTACTCCAATCTTATCAGCCCGACTCATACCTACCAAAACGGGATCTATACCGCCTGTTTAACCATCTTTGATGGGAGTAACTTCTGCATGGATACCGAGTGTGAATTAATAACATCTGACACCATTGAATCTTGCCCAAACTGGTTTAAAGAACAGATCGAGGGTCAAATGGTGCTTTTTCACGCCGAGATTCAAGGCCCTCCTCCTTTTATTCATCAATGGAATTTTGGAGATGGTTCTACAGGAGAAGGAAAGCATACAGAACATCTTTATAACCTACCCGGAACCTATCTGGTTACCTTGCAATCTCAAAATGGCGAAGGTTGCATCTCTACTTTTCAAAAAGAGATTATTATAGAATCAACCGACACTTGTTTCGCTGATTTTATCCCTATCCCAGACCCCTCAAACCATCTATTACTACACTTCAATAACACCTCAACCGGAGATATTGAAACCTATTCTTGGACTTTTGGAGATGGATCCTCTTCTCCCTTAAGAAACCCAGACCACCTCTATACATCTAGCGGAATTTACAACGTCTCGCTCAGAGTTTACTCTATAGACTCCAACTGTACACACGAAACCTCCCAACTTATCAACGTAGGAAGTAGTCAAATTTATACCGTGGCCGGACAGATTCTCGTAAATCAATTCCCTATCGATAACGCCATTTCGACCCTTTATAATCAGAATGGGAGTCTCACCAGTCTTTCTCCTGACACCATTCCCTTTGGCCAACAAGGCTCCTTTGCCTTTTGGCCGGTCTCTAACGGCACGTACTTTTTAAAGGGTGAACCATCATCAGAATCTCAGTTTTTCGAAGAGTATCTTCCTACCTACTCCGGTAATACCATCCTTTGGAATGAATCCACATCTTTTTTGGTTGACACCAATCTCTTTCAGCAATCCATCGATTTGGTAAAAAAACCAGAAAACATGGGAGGTACGGGTAAGATCACTGGTAGCATAAAAGGAATCAATAGCCAAGATAAAACCTTTGCTCTAGCCAATATACCCGTTTATCTCTTTACTAAAGAAAACATCCTTGTAGCTTCAGCATTTACCGATGCTGATGGTAATTATGAGTTAAACAACCTACTTTTTAATGATTATTATCTCTTCCCTGATATTACCGGTCTCATCTCTCAACGAGCCAATATTACATTATCCGAAGAGATTCAAACAGCTCAAGCTCTCGACTTCACAATAACTCTTGATGGAGTGGTTTATGCTGTCTCAGAGTTGCCAGACTACATCACTTCTTTAAGCGATATCTTCCCAAACCCGGTTGAAAAAACTCTTAAGATTAGAATCACTCTCCTACGATATAATCATTTCACATTAAGAATCGGCGATCTTACCGGCAGATGCATTGAAGAAAGAAGAATTGACTTAACAGCAGGGGAACAGTTCATAGAGTTCGATGCATCAAAATTAGAACCCGGATGCTATTCATTACTCCTTAGCGACCAGCAAGGAACCCACCTAGTAAAAAGGTTCATTAAGCTTTAGATTTGCAATCTTATACTCAGTAAATGACCTGCTTCTTCATAAGATAGCAGGTCATTAATTTTTCATGTTTTATCATGACCTCTTCGCTCCCTCTCCATTACCTGTTCGCTCATTCTCTATATAGATTATAATTTTGACTCAACAACCCAAGAAAAACCAGACAGGTTCATCGCATCTTTTTAGTCCGATAGATTAACTAAAAAAAGGTAATTGATCCGTTTCAAAAGAGATCATTCAAACGAACTTATTCACTAAAAATCCAAAACCTCATCCTAATCACTTCCGTTTTTCCCAGTCAAATTAAACACCAAACCGAAGAAGAAGCGAAGGGCGAGCGAAGAGCGAACGAACCGCAAGCAGCAAAATGGCTTAATTCAAAAAAAATTACTCATCGATAGCGATGCATGACGCAACCTTGATTTAATAGCGTGTTTTAGTTTATATAATTTGAGAATCTCGAAAAATTGTTCATTAACACATTGTCTAATACAAAACTAAAACGTCATGCGAAGTAAGATTACACTATTCGTTTTTCTGCTTCTTACCACCCTTGGAGCCATGTCACAACAGACGGTAACCGTGGTAGGTCATTTGGTCAACAGCCAAAGCAACATACCTGTGGCGAATCATCAGGTTTACATCTCGACCGATTCGTTGTCCGGTAGCTTCTTCTACTCAAATAGTGTTCAGACTAATCCAAATGGTCACTATGAGGATCATATACAACTGCCAGCCGGTGTAAATGAAGGCCTTGTTAACATTTCAACTGAAGATTGTAATGGAGCGATGATTATGCAGAGCCATCCATTTGGACCGGGTAACATGTTGATTGAAGCCAATTTCGAGCTCTGTGCTGATACTATGCCTATAGGCTGTCAAGCTAACTTCTTCTTTGAGCCCTCTATGGGTAACCAACTTGAGATTCATTTCCATGATGCATCTTTCCCTGAACCCATCAGTTGGAGTTGGAATTTTGGTGACAGTACTACGGCTAATGGACCTCACCCAAGCCATCTTTATGCTCTAGCGGGAACTTATAATGTTCAATTAACGGTGACCACAACCGGAGGATGTACATCAACAGCAATAATCCCCGTAACCGTTGGCTATAACGCCGGATGTCAAGCTTTCTTTACTTATCATAAGACTCCGGAGCCTTTAACATTCCATTTTGAGAACCAATCGATGGGAATGCCTTCATCACTGCTCTGGAACTTTGGCGATGGGAACACCTCAACCGATTCTCATCCTCATCACACATTCGCGGCTCCTGGACTCTATCAGGTCAGCCTCACCATTTCAACACCCGATAGTTCCTGCTGGGACATCTACACCACCGAAGTTAGTGCAGGTGATTCTATCTTTGGTTGCCATGCCAACTTCGTCTACCACCCTATTGATAGCATCGGATTAACCTCTACCTACCAGTTCATCAATCAATCGACAGGTACCGCCTCTATGTTTACCTGGTCATTTGGAGATGGAACTACCAGTAACGAAGAGAATCCTATCCATCAATATACGGAACAGGGAGAATATCAAGTCTGCCTGACCATTTCAAGCCTTGACAGCACCTGTAGCGATACTGAATGCCATGAAGTTCATATTGGGTTCCCCCACAACGAGTGTCATGCCATGTTCCACTATTATCCAGCAGATAGTCTTACAGGCGGATTGAATATTCAATTCGTGGATGTATCAAATGGCGATCCCCAAGGTTGGGCCTGGTCATTTGGCGATGGTGCTACCAGTAATGAACAAAATCCGATTCATACTTATCAAGAGGGTGGTATCTACAATGTATGCTTAACCATCGAAAACCCATCAACCAATTGTGTAGACACTATCTGTTATGAGGTTTGGGTTAATACCTTCCCTTCAGGATGTGAAAACGAGATTGAGTATCATTTTGAACCAAATGTTATTGGTAAGGTTCACTTCGAAGGGCAATTACATCCTCATGGCCAAGCCGAATACCTCTGGAGTTTTGGAGATGGAACCATTGGCACTGGTAAGCATATTACCCATGAGTATCCAGGAGTTGGCACCTACACTGTTGTCTTAACTACTGTAACCAATCAAGGTTGTACTGATACCTCAAGCTTGGTCTTAACTATCACCAATGACACCCTCTTGAACCAGACTATTCAAGGAACAATCTATGCCGGAGCTTCACATCCTGACTTGGGAATTGTTATGCTTCTTCCTCTAAACTGCATCTGGAATTATAACGCGCAGGTGACCATGATTGATTCAATGGGAAGCTATATCTTCACCAATGTTCCTCAAGGTGATTACCATATCTTAGCCATTCCCTTTAGCATTAATGGAGACACCACCATGTGGATGCCTACCTATTATGGAGATGTCTTCTTCTGGCAACAAGCTGCTGTGGTTAGTCTTGGTACTGCTCTTCCTGCTTATGATATCAACCTTGTTTCGGGTAATGGCGCCATTCCGGGCTTAGGTCTTATCAATGGGAATATCATAGCCAATGGGCTAAAGAGTAGCATGGTAGGTGTTCCTGTAATGCTTATGAATACGAACAATCAGCCACTTGAAGTTCGTAGAAGTAATAGTCAGGGAAGTTTCGACTTCAGCAATCTCGACTTCGGGACTTACATTATTTGGCCAGAAGTTCATGGCGTAACGACCCAGCCAACAACATTGATTCTATCTGAGGATAGTCCCAGTGCTCAAGTCACACTTAAGCTCGATGGCACATCCATCAGCGGAATAGACGACAACAACAGCTTAAGCTATGTATCGCAAGTTTATCCTAATCCGGTTAAAGAGGATGCATCACTTCAGATGACAACAATCAATCCTATTACACTAAACATCTCTTTAATCAACAGTACCGGGCAAGTTGTATACCAACAGGAATCAGCTATAAACGGAACTAAAAATATCACCCTTAATGCCTCTGAATTACCAGCTGGCTATTATAATCTTCGCGTTGTAACCGAAGAAGGTAATGTTACTCAACGCAAATTTATTAAAGTGCGTTAGTCTTGTTTTATTTGGTTCTCCTGAGACCCCACAACACCTGTTGATGGGGTCTTTTTTTTACCTTAGCTGCCCAGCCTTCGCCTTTTGGTAACACGCCCGACAAAGAGGCACGTAACTATCCGTTTCACCTAAAAGAACCAGTTTATCACTATCCGCCGTACGGAAACTATACTGAGCCAAATTTCCACACCCCATACAAATGGCATGAACTTTAGTGACATATTCAGCAATCCCTAATAGTTTAGGCATCGGACCAAAAGGTTTTCCCAGATAATCCATATCCAACCCAGCGATAATAACCCTAACCCCAGAGTCTGCCAACTTATTGACCACATTAGGCAGATCATCATCGAAGAACTGAGCCTCATCAACACCTATCACATCTACATCAGATGCCATTAGCAAAATCTGATTGGCACTCTCAACAGGTGTCGAATTGATGGCATTCGCATTGTGAGAAACCACTTGCGATTGATCATAGCGAGTATCAATAGCCGGCTTAAAAATCTCAACTCTTTGCTTAGCAATTCTCGCCCTATTCAATCGCCGGATAAGTTCCTCTGTCTTACCAGAAAACATAGATCCACAAATAACCTCAATCCAACCAGTCCGGTCGTTTATTGAGCGCCTATTTTCAAGAAACATGTGATCTTTATCTTGATGTTTGTAATTTTATGAACAATTAGTGTTCGGTGCAAACCTAATTAAATTAGCTTAATAGCACAACATTATTATCATTCCTGCATTCTTATAACAGTAATACACAGGCATAAAGAATTCTTCAAAATGAACAAAAGAGATATCCTTGACCAACTTATTGAATTGACTGAACTCATTCAGAACCAAACCACCTCTCTGGCCTCTTATGAATCTAGAATACCTCAGATTGAGATAGATATCACCATGTCTAACCTCAGAAAATGCTACGAATACTTTCACAAACTAAATATCGTTAATCAAAGCTCTGTCATCCATTCTCACTTAAAAAGCACACTCGATACCATCCAAAATGAATCTAAAGAGCCTTCAACCCTTTCCAGTAACACTGAACCCCTTTTTGCTTTTATCGAAAATGACAATACCCCTGTTGTAACGCCGCCCGCAAATTATGAAGAGCAACATGACTCGAATAAAATCATTACCCCAGAAGTCATCAACGAGGATACCCTTGATACCTCAATAGCCTCGTTAAATCTAACCCACCAACAGCCGGAAATGCCTGCTGAATCCATTCCTCAACCCATTGAAGAGCCTGTGATCCCGCTAACCTCATCTACCCTTCCAGAACAAAAACCTATAACCCCATCGACTTCTTTTACCCATTCAGAACAGGAACCTATAATCCCATCAACTTCTTTTACCCATCCAGAACAGGAACCTATAACCCCATCGACTTCTTTTACCCATTCAGAGAATGAGACCATTGTCTTAACTGAGACAAAATCTGAACCGCTATTTACAGCAGATGAGGAGATGAGTTCAAAAGAGGCTCCATCTGTGACAAAGAAGTCAGAAAAAAACCATTCCCCAATTTCAACAGGAGATCTGTTTTCAGACAATACACCGACCATTGGAGAATCAATGAAGCCCAATCGGCCATCGCTGGCTGAGAAGTTTCAAGATAACACTGAGTTAAAAACCGTTGAAAAGAAAATAAGCAAGAAACCGCTTAAGGACATCAAGGAGGCTATTGGAATAAACGATAAGTTTTTACTCATTAATGAGTTATTTAAAGGAAATCAGCATCACTATAATCAAGCCTTGCAGTTCTTCAACTTGGCCGAAGGGTTTGACGAAGCAAACGGCATGTTTAGTCGTATGAAGACTGAATTAGGGTGGAAGGAGGATTCAAAGGCCACACAAATACTAGCCGAGCTTATTCAACGGCGGCATCCTTTGGAGTAACCTCCTTTGTGATTTTGCTTTTAGATACCATATTGAATAGCCAGGGTGCGATTGGTGCTACAGGGCGGCATACAACGGATTCATGATACACTTTTGAACTATTCCAGTCTTTAGGAGCAAGACTAGTCATGATATAAAGTAGTGTGCTAACCAATACGGCTCCTTTTAAAACACCAAAAGCAGCCCCTGTAATTCGATTAACCATATCTAATGAGGCCATCTCAGCAATCTTACTCAATATTCCACCCAATAGACTAATGGCAATCACGACTGCCAAAAAAGTAATTGCGAAAGCGGAAGGGCCCAACAATTCCCCTTTAATCTCAAAATTATCAAGCAGGAAGTTGCGAGCGAACCCGCTAAAAAACCACGCAGCATAAATACCGGCAATAAGTGCCACTAAAGAGGCTAAAGAAGAGAGAAATCCTTTGGTAAAACCCTTATATGCGCCCCATGCCAAGAGGGCTAAAGCTACAATATCATATACATTCATAGGATATTATTTTATGTTTTGTTATCCCATAAGATAAGCCTGATCAATGAACATCCATGTTTTTTTGGAGAGAGTGCCAATCATAGGGTAGATCAAATGCTTTTTTTAAGACGTTTGGTCAATTCTGTCGAAAAGATAAATTCATTCAATTCAGTATTGTTAGTTCTAAGAACCTCCTCATTGTTTCCTTCCCACCATAACTCCCCCTTGTAAATAAAACAGATTTGTTGGCCAATCTCAAGTACTGAATTCATATCATGAGTATTGATGACAGTAGTAATATTGAATTCGAGGGTAATTTCTGAAATAAGGTTATCAATCAACGTTGAGGTCTGAGGATCAAGACCCGAATTCGGCTCATCGCAGAAAAGATACTTAGGACTATTTGATATGGCTCTAGCAATGGCAACCCTCTTAATCATACCCCCACTTAGTTCGGAAGGTCTAAGCTTTCCAGCATGAGATAGATTGACTCGATCGAGGCAAAACTCTACCCGTTTCATCTTTTCAGCCCGACTAAAATTGGTATACATATTCAACGGAAACATCACATTCTCTATCACATTGAGGGAATCAAAAAGAGCTCCCCCTTGAAAAAGCATCCCAAGTTCCTGCCTTATGCTCTGTCTTTGACGAATTGTCATGGCCGAAAAATCGCGTCCATTATACAAAACCTGCCCACGATCAACCTCATGCAGTCCGACCAGACACTTCATTAAGACGGTCTTTCCTGAACCACTCTGACCAATGATTAAGTTTGTTACACCAGGTTTAAATGCGATAGAGACATTTTTTAATACCTCTCTATCCCCAAAACGCTTAACTATGTTTTTACCTTCTATCATGTCAAGAGTAATTGAGTTAGGATAAGATTAAACAGAATAATCATGATTGAACTCTGAACCACAGCACGAGTGCTGGCATGGCCAACCTCCAAGGCTCCTCCTTTAATAAAATATCCTTGGAAACCACTTACGCTAGCAATGATAAAAGCAAATACAACCGTCTTAATCATGGCGTAGTAAAGCGTAAAACCGTCAAAAGAAAAACGCAAACCGGTAACATAATCAGTAGGCGTATAGAGCGAAGTGAACAGGGCTACCAGATATCCTCCCAGCAAAGACATTAGGATACTCAACATGATTAGTACCGGATTGAAAAGAATACTTGCAATGATTTTAGGAAAAATTAAAAAATTGGCGGAGTTAACTCCCATAACCTCCAATGCGTCGATCTGCTCAGTAACCCGCATCGTACCAATCTCTGAGGCAATTCTAGAACCAACCTTTCCGGCCAATATCAAACTGATAATGGTTGGCGCAAACTCTAGAATTACCGATTGTCTTGCTGTAAAGCCTACCATACTAACGGGGATTAGAGGGCTATCAATATTATAGGCCGTTTGTATGGTAACTACCATTCCCATAAAGACCGAGATAATGGCCACAATGCCAGCAGAGTCAAGACCTAAATTGGTTATTTCAGCTACTAATTGTTTACGGAATACAGGCCCTTTTGGTGGTCTTATCAGGGCTTTTTGCATGAGTAACACATATTGCCCGATATGCGTAAGTGTTTTTGTCATTAGGATCTATTCTACTTGAAAGCTCTTTTATTTGGATCAAAATTACACCAAAATAATGGCTTCTTTAAATCATTCAATAAACGAATGATAACCAACGTTCAACTATACTCAATAAAGGGCCGACCCTCGAAAGAAGATCAAGCCCTTACTCTTTTATCTATCAATTGAACGGTTGACTACCATCTATCAATTAAAACTTTTCCGGTATACCTCTTAAACTGATCATGGGAAGGCTGAAAGGTTATTAAAGCGAGTCCGCTAAAACGATCATCTGTATCCCATACAAACCACTCCTCCCCTTTTGTTATCTCCATTTTTAGGAGCAGCAGCCCTGAGGAAGAGAAAATCTGAAGGATCCCCTTTACACCGGGTAACTCGATTCTTACCTTATCATTTGCCGGATTGGGATAGATATTAAGCTTACCACTGCTTGAGGGAGACAAAATAGATGCTCCCGGCTTCTTTGAAGCCAACGCATACTCTCCCGGGATCAGGTTAGTGGTCTTCAACGATCCAGCTTGCCAACTTCCCATACGTAAAGAAGAGATACGGCTCCACTCCTCCGAAGCATTCTTTCGATACATAATGATTAAAGTATCTTCCTGACTTGTAATTATGCTATCATCCTGTTTATTCGTCTTTGAGTAGAAGAATCTTCCCGTAATGCTACTACCCTCAGGAACGACTCCTTGAACAACCCAATATCTCTGTTTTGACAATTCATAGCCCGGATGAGGTGATTTAAAACCATCTGGAGCCACCAACTGCAGATCAGCATGTAGGGTTGTTTGAACGGTTGAACCCCCTCCTGATAAAGCTAAACTTAAATTAGATGGAGAAACCTCTGTTGTTCCATCTATTGTGTAATCTGCACCAAACCTGTTCATCAAAACCAAATAGTCAGGATCAATATAAACCATGATCGGTTTAAACGGAAGATTTAAATCGAGCACTGCAAATTGGCCATAGACATAAACAGAAGTGTCTTTTTGTTCTCCAGAGCCACCTACAAATCTAAGTGGAACCATATTGGATGGGAAAAACGATGGAGCACCCCATACCTGTTGTCTAATATAACATTTAGTAGCCCAAAGAGTGGAAGCAGGAGACACCACAAGAGAATCCACACGATAAGAGGGCATCCCTCCGTTATAAACATATCCTTCAAAAAAGCCATTTAAATCCATTCCACTCCCCTGGGAAAGAGCAAAGCAAAACTCATGCGAATCGCGTGAAGACCAACCATAGTTTTTAAAATAATATTTCAGCGCTTTGAAAAAAAGCTCATCACCCATATAGGTACGTAAAGTATGAGCAACCATTCCCCCTCGCTTATAGGCTGATGTACCATAGGTCAAATTCCAAGGCAAAGAATTAAGCGCAATATATCCACCGTCCTCTTTTGCTGCCTTAGTAATAACGGTTGCATAAGTACTCTTAATCTCAGAAAGGTAGGTTGGCCTACCATATAATGCCTCAGAAGCGTACATCTGCGAGAAGGTTGCCCAGCCCTCGTTAAGCCACATATCCTCTTGTGATGCGCAGGTGATTAAATTACCAAACCACATATGAGCTAACTCATGCGACATTAATGTTTCATGAACATCCTTTGAAGACTTACCAAAATTGCCCAATGCTATATTACCAGCATGTTCCATAGCTCCAGTTGTAGTACTACAATAACCGATTCTGTTAAACGGATAGGGGCCATAAGCATCCTCAAATGCCCTGACAAACTCATCCAATCTGGAAAAATAATTGGCAACATAAGCCGAATCACTTTTCAATGCGTAAATACCTACCGGGATATCACGTTCGATCCCATGATAAGTATGCCAAAAATCCTTATAATCAGCAACAGCAACTGAAGCTAAGTAGGCAACGATCGGCTTATCCATATGCCAAGTCCATAAAATAGCGGTATCTCCACAATTCTCCTGCGAAACAAGCACACCTCCACAGGTTGCCTTTCTATTGAGAGCAGTATAGATATGATACGTGTAGGTTGCTCTATCAGTAAAATTATCAATACAAGGAAACCAAGATCGACCGAAATTATGCGGATTTGATTCAAAGCCAATACCGAGATTATAGGATATATTATCATCAAAATGGAAACCACCCCATTTCATGGGTTCCAATTCAGGAGTGCCACTGTACCAAATCTTGAGCTTGTACTCTTTTAGCAATTCAAGCGATTTTGGTAAGGCCAATCTAAACGAGCTTTCAACACGACGCATCCCCGAAACCTTAACATTATCGAGGTATGCAGAATCGATATTAAGAGCAAAAAGATGAATATCCACTGAGTCAGATACCACCTCGCTGGTAGTAAACTGTAATTCTGATACCCCTTTGAGTATTTTTCTCTCAGGATGAATTAACTCAAGGGTTAAGTCATAGTGACTTACATCTAAAGTTGATATTAACTGGGCTTGCAATAGATTAGATAAAAGAATCAGCCCAAGGAAGATAATTAGGAAGCGACGTAATGAGTTCATGTAATAGGGTGATTGATTAGCACAAAAGTAATCAGAAAGAGAATATACTCCTCAAAAACATGATCTGTTCGATATCGAACAAACCTATGTTCAATAGAGACCAAAAGAACCGTAACAATAGATCAATATTAGATATAACAATCAGATAACAAACAGATTACCTCGTGGCACATTTTTAGAATAGATAGAAACATCCAAAAGTGGAAAAGAATTGTTGTAACGTAGGTAACTTTCCTTCGTCTAATAGCGGTGGAGGGTTACAATAAACCATCCCGGAGCAAAGGCCGGCAAATAACCTAAAAGATGAAACAAATGCCTTTATTCAGATTTTTTAGCCTTATCCTATTTATTGGGCTCAGTACAAATGTTCTTGTCTTAAAGGCTCAGTCAGCGAGTCAGGCACCATGGTCACTAAAGCAGTGCATTGATTATGCCCGAGAAAATAATCTGACCGTAAAGAAGCAGTTTTTACAAGTACAATTAAGCAGAGAAGATTTAAAACAATCGAAGGCCTCCTTTCTTCCTTCGATAAATGGCAGTGCCACTCATGTATACAATTGGGGGCAGACCATTGATCAATACACCAATCAATTTGCTACGGAACGGGTACGTTCGAACAATTTCAATCTTTCAGCCGACATGGATCTTTTCAGTGGTTTTCAGAAGCTAAACCGGCTGAGAATGATGCAAACAAATCTAAAGATTAGCCAACTACAGGTAGAAAAAACAGTGAATGATATCTCTCTGAATGTTGCAACTTATTATCTGCAGGTGCTTTTTTATATTGAGTTAAAAAAAACTGCCGAAGCTCAGTTAGCTGTCACAAAAGAGCAAGTTGAACGTACCAGAAAGATGGTTGATGCCGGATCAGTTGCACAGGGTGAGCTATTCAATATTGAAGCCCAGGCTGCAACAGAGGAACAGGCAGTAGCTGAAGCAAACAACAATCTCAACATTTCATACCTTACCCTTGCCCAACTACTGGATGTAAATGATGATCCCAATTTCTCTATAACAATCCCTGATCTCTCAACCTTCGATATCAACCAACCACTTCCCGACCCCATGCAGGTTTATCAACTTGCACTCGGAAATCAGCCCGATATCAAGGCAACTGAACTTGGTGTAATCAGTGCAGACCAATCACTAAAAAGTACCCGTGGCTCAGCCTATCCTACAATAAGCCTTAGCGCAAGTTGGGGTACTGGTTACTCAGGTGCTGCAAAGAGAATAGATACCATACCGGGTTCATCCTCTTATGGGACTTTTAAAACCATCCCTTTTAGCGACCAATTAACTCAAAATGAAAACAAATCAGCTGGATTGTTCCTCCGTGTCCCTATCTTCAATGGTTACCAATCCAGAACAGCCATTCAAAAAGCAAAGATTGGCCTTGAATCAGCCCGAATAGATTTAGAAATAACCAAAAACAATCTCTTAAAAGTTGTTCAACAAGCCTATGCCGATGCACTTGCTGCCCAAAGCAAATATGGGGCGGCTAATAAAAAAGTAAATGCATCAAGAGAGAGCTTTCATTATGCAGAACAAAAAATTGCTGTTGGCATGATGACCAGCTATGAATACAATGAAAGCAAAAAAAACCTGGTCAAGGCTGAATCAGATCTACTTCAAGCGAGATTTGATTTTATTTTTAAAATGAAAGTCCTTGACTTTTACATGGGCCGAGAATTAACCATTCTATAAACAGACAAAAGAATAGAATTTATAAGTATTGATTCGCAAGAATGAAATTGAGCTGAAATGAAAAAGAAAAAAAAGTTGTACATCTACATCGGAATCGCAGTTGCCATACTTTTGATTGTCGGTGTTATAGTTAAGAAAAATAACAAGGAGGTGACCCGCGTTTCAACTGAGAAAGCTTCTCTTCGTACCATAACACAAACGGTTACGGCCAATGGCAAGATTCAACCCGAGACCGATATAAAAATCAGTCCCTACATTTCCGGTGAAGTGGTCGAACTCATGGTTAAAGAAGGAGATATGGTTTCAAAAGGAGATCTACTTGCAAAGATTGACCCTGAGATCTATATCTCAACCTTACAACAGAATGAGGCGCAGCTAAACGGACAAAAGGCTAGTCTTGCTAATGCACGTGCTCAGAAAGCTCAAGTGGAAGCCAGATTTAAGAATGCCGAGATCCAATTCAATCGAAACAAGTCGCTCTATGAGCAAAAGGTGATTTCTGAACAGGATTTTGAAACAGCTAAAACCAATTATGATGTAGCTAAAGCCGACCTTGAAGCTGCAAGACAAAGTGTCAAAGGGGCTGAATACTCTGTCAGCAGCATGGAGGCAGCCTTAAAGAAATCCAGAGATGACTTGACTCGAACCGCTGTTTTTGCTCCCGCCGATGGAAAAGTCTCTAAGCTTAGCGTTGAAAAAGGAGAACGGGTACAAGGTGCTTCTCAGTTCTCCTCAGGAACAGAACTCATGAGAATAGCCAACTTAAATGCCATGGAAGCCCGTGTTGAGGTCAATGAGAACGATATTGTCAAAGTAAAACTCGGAGATACGGCCCTGGTTGAAGTTGATGCTTATCTTAACCGTAAGTTTAAAGGTGTGGTAACACAAATCGCAACTAGTGCAAACAGTTCTGCAACATCAGGAGCTAGTCTTGATCAAGTGACCAACTTCGAAGTTCGTATCCACCTTCTTAAAGAATCTTACGCCGACCTCATCCCCGCTGATCGACCCGATTATAGCCCCTTCAGACCCGGTATGTCTGCCAATGTTGATATCAGAACAAACACCGTTTCAAACGTCGTTGCTGTTCCTATTCAATCGGTCACCACTCGCGCTGATACAAATTCAAGGTTTGGCAACTTAGCTAAAAAGGAAAAATCAGACCAGCAGAACGCTAATAATTTAGACCAGAGTGAGGAGAAACAGAAACAAGAGACCTTTATTGAGTACGTCTTCGTGTATGATAAAGAATCGGTCAAACTCAGACAAGTAAAATCAGGTATCCAAGATAACGATTGGATCCAGATTATCTCTGGCCTTAAAGAAGGCGAAGAGATCGTTTCCGCCCCTTATCTTGCCATCAGCAGAGATCTAAAAAATGGTCAGAAAGTTGAAAAGGTAGAGAAAGACAAACTCTACGAAAAAAAGGATTAACCGCTTAAATTAACTATACTCCATAACCATTTATAAAGATATTTCACTCCTTATAATTGTAAGAGAAACAGGTCTGCTATTAGACCTGTTTCTCTTTTATGCTTAATTTTGCCCAATTAACAACCATCTATGGACAAGCCTTATATTCTTAGTATCGAATCAGCAACTCAAGTGTGCTCTGTCGCCTTGCATAGAGGAAATGAACTCGTTCAACTCATTGAGACCTCAGAGAGCAATGCCCATTCTCAAAGATTAACTCTTTTTATTCAAGAAATCCTTAGAAAAGAGTCTATCACACCAAAGGAATTGAATGCTGTTGCAGTTAGTGCCGGACCGGGGTCTTATACCGGATTAAGAATTGGGGTGTCTGCTGCTAAAGGGCTCTGTTATGCACTCAATATTCCATTGATAGGCATCAGCACATTAAAAGCCATGGCTTTTGGACTGGCTTCAAAATATCATCAACAGCCAAGCTATCTCTTCATGCCTGCCATTGATGCCAGAAGGATGGAGTTATATACTGCCATCTACGATCATTCCTTATCATTAATCCTAAAAGAGGGACCTTTAGTAGTGGATGAGGAGTGGTTTAATAAACAAGATTCAACAAAAGTTCTTGTTTTAGGAGGCAATGGGGCACTAAAGTGTCTTCCATTAACCCAAACATTACCCAATATTAAAATCATTGACGACTTTACTGCATCAGCCAGCTATGTTGGAGCTCTTGCCATTAAAGAGTTCTCTCAAGAAAATTTTGTAGATGTAAGCTATTTTGAACCACACTACATGAAAGAGTTTGTTGCTGCTCCTCCAAGTGTTAAAGGACTAAAATAATGACAAATATCATCATCTTCGCTTCTGGAAACGGATCCAATGCACTCAAACTCATCGAACACTTCAACCAACATCCATCTATTACAGTTCGTGCGGTCTTCTCCAATATAGCTGATGCCCCTGTTTTAGAGAAGGCAAGAAAGGCTGGAATCGATGCAATAAACTTCACAAGAAAAGAGTTTCAAGACCCTGATTTCACAAAGAAGTTATCAGACTATCAGTGTAATTGGATTATCTTGGCTGGATTTCTTTGGTTAGTCCCTGAGTATCTTATTCAGTTCATGGAGGGACGAATCATCAACCTCCATCCGGCTCTTCTTCCTTCTTATGGAGGGAAAGGAATGTATGGGGCTAACGTCCATAAAGCCATTATCGATGCTAAAGAGCCTTTTAGTGGTATCACCATTCACCTCGTTGATAATCATTATGACCATGGGGAGATCCTTTTCCAGGCTCATTGTATTGTAGATCCTGACGATTCACCGGATTCTTTAGCCAGTAAAATTCACCAACTCGAATGGAAGTACCTTCCTTTAGTATGTGAGAAAACCATCTTGGAAGGAGTGGCATTTGTTCGTCAGATGGATGATAACAAAGCCTTTCAATAATTATATTAGATGAATCAAGAAAGCCTTGGTATTCCATTGAGGCATATTAACATCCCTATATTTATCCCTGAACAGGGCTGCCCAAATCAATGTATCTTCTGTAACCAAAGAGCGATTACGAATCAAGATACGCCTCTACCACCAGAACAGGTAAGGAGTTTCGCTCTTGAATGGATTAAAAACAGTAACACAAAAGGCAAAATTATTTCCCTTGCATTTTTTGGAGGGAGTTTTACCGGTATTCCTTCTTCTACTCAAATAGCCTATTTAAAAGAGGCTCTTAAACTTAAAGAAGAAGCACTGATTGATAAAATAAGATTAAGTACCCGTCCGGATTACATTAACCCCGAGACCATTAAAAGGCTTCTAGATTACTCAGTTGACATCGTTGAGTTAGGTATACAATCGCTTAATGACGACGTATTAAAGGCTTCTAAAAGAGGGCATAGTAGCCAAACAACATTGGATGCGTGCGCCTCAATAAAAGATGTCGGAATGCATCTAATTATGCAAACCATGATTGGATTACCTCAAAGCTCAACCAAAATTGATTATGAAACAGCACAACAAATTATAAATATCAAACCTGACGGTGTAAGAATATACCCTTGTCTTGTCTTCACTGGCTCTGAACTTGAACACCTATACAAACATAAGTTTTATACGCCACTTACACTTAACGAGGCCATCAAGAGGTCTGCGCAACTTACTACTCTTTATGAATCAAATAACATTCCCATCCTTAGAATAGGCCTTCATGCCTCCTCTGGGAATCAGGCCCTCATTGCGGGTCCATTTCACCCCTCTTTCAAAGCCCTTGTCGAAACAGAACTTTGGAATGGTCTCATTAAAGAAAGACTTAACAGCCAATTAAACGAGCCGGAGTCACCTGTCAATAATACATTTAAAACCAAAATTCTTACCATTAAAGCCAACCCTTCTTCCATAAATCACGTAGTCGGGTTCGAAGGAAAAAACAAAAAAGAGCTGTTATTATTCTTTAAGGATGTCAGATTTGTTAAAGACAGCCTTTTAAAATCACGTGAATTTGAAATCAGTTTCTCTCTCTAGATCAGATTACAGGAGATTCTTTTGAAAAATATTGTATAATTAACCAAAAAGGCGTCAAATGGGCAATTACCTTATAATAATAGACTCCCGAATACCAATACCTATTCAAAGGAGGCTGTTAGAGTTTGGTGAGTTACTTCAGATACCTCCGTTATCCGGTTACTCAGCTATTTCAGCCCATCCAGATATTTACCACTGTCAGGGAGAAGAAAAGCTGATCGTTTCACCTGATCTTCCCGAACCCCATATACGCCGTTTAAGAGAGGCTGTAAAGGCTGATGTAGTCATTGGGGATTCCAAAATTGGATCCCACTATCCTTTAACGGCAAAATACAATGCAGTAATCTCAGGTAATTACTTGATTTGCAACTCTAGGATTATTGATTCTTCGGTTATCTCGTTAAACAAAAACAGACAATTAATAGACATTAAACAAGGATATACCCGATGCAATCTGCTTCCTCTTTCAAATGAGAGATTTATTACAGGTGATCGGGGCATTCAGCGTCGATTAGAGGAGAAAAATTTTAAAGTATTCTTTATTGAAGATCAGACAAAAATCAGGCTAGATGGGTTTACACATGGGTTCATTGGAGGAACAGCGGGGACTATGGGGCAGCATATTTTTTTCACAGGAAACTTAAAGCAACTCATCGGTGGGGAGCAAATGATTCATGAACTTAAGGAAGATAAATACGAGATCCATGCCCTTTCAGATGATCCACCCATAGATGTTGGTTCCATATTATTCATGGAAAAGAAATAGAGAAAAGGTTAGTCAAAAACAGAGGTTGCCTCCTTCTTTCTCATAGAGATAGCCTATGTCTTAAACGCTGGTTTAATCAGAGCAGGAAGCAACTATTTGGCTAGGAACGAAGAGATAAGGTCATTCACTCTTTGAATAGTAAGATTCAGGTCATCATTGACTACGACATGATCGAACTTAGGACTAAAATCCATCTCCCATTTAGCCTTACCCAATCTTTTCGCCAACGATTCATCAGACTCCGTATTACGACCGCGGAGTCGTTGTTCGAGCACTTCAAGGTTAGGTGGAGCGATGAAAATAGCGAGCGTATCATCGGCAAAGAGCTCTTTAAGACGAACACCTCCTTTGACATCAACATCAAAAAGCACATGGCAATTCTGGTTCCAAATTCTCTCAAGCTCACTCTTTAATGTGCCATAATAGCTCCCGGCATAGACCTCCTCCCACTCAACAAATTCCTGATTAGCAATCTTCAACCTAAACTCCTCAGGAGAGATAAAGTAATAGTTCTTCCCATTTAACTCACCGGGGCGCATGGCTCGGCTAGTGGCAGAAACCGAAAACAATAGATCATCTCTTTGTTTCAATAGTCCATTGACTACAGAGGTTTTACCTGCACCTGATGGAGCAGAAAAAACAATAAGTTTGCCCATACACCGACTATTTAAAGAATATTTAGAAGTTGTTCTTTAATTTTCTCCAGTTCATCTTTCATCATAACAACCAGCTGTTGCATATCAGCCTGATTAGCTTTTGAACCTAAGGTATTTATTTCGCGGCCCATCTCCTGAGCCACAAAACCAAGTTTTCGACCTTGATTATCTTGTTCTTTTAAGACATTAAAGAAATAGTCACAATGCTTTCTTAATCTGACCTTTTCCTCAGTAATATCAATTTTTTCCAGATAATAGATCAGTTCCTGTTCTAATCTATTCTCATCTATGCGCATTTCCGTTAGTTGAGACAACTCTCTTCTTAATTTCTCACGGATAGTCTGTTCTCTTAAGCCTTCGAAGACCTCAACCTCTTTAAGTAATTCAAGAATTTTTGTCACACGGTTTTTAAAGTCTTGTTCTAAGACGGCTCCCTCCTGAATACGGAAAGCATCAACCGCCATAGCAGCCTCTGAAACGCCGGCTAATACTTTATTCCACTCCTCTTCAGGAACCTCATTAGAGGAGGTATGCATCACTTCTGGTAGGCGCATGATAATTGCGAGGTAGTCAGAAGGTTCGTTAACCCCTAGCTTAGATGAAAGCTCCTTAAGCTGTTTATAATAGATCTCTGCAACATCTTGGTTGATGCTATAGGATCCAACCTGACCGACAGATTCATAATTTATAAAACAATCAGCTTTACCTCTCTGGATTAAGGAGCCCATAGAGGAACGTAGCTCATGTTCTCTCTCTCTATAAAATGCAGGAAGACGAACATTAAGATCAAGTTGTTTACTATTAAGAACTCTGATCTCAATGGTAACTATTCTTTGGGCTGTTTCTACGGTGGCCTTCCCAAAGCCAGTCATGCTTTTAATCATGCTTTTTTTTGCAAAGGTAATAAAGTGCTTCAAGGTTAGAGGCCTAATACCAAAATTTGCTATATTGCAACAGCCAAAGAGCCTCAAACAGTAAATTCAACCTCCACTAAGTTGACTTCAATAGTGACGTATCAGAGATTAACATATTTATTCCTAATTATACTCTACTCTTCTTTGATGTTAACCAAGAGTGCATATTCGGCATCTCACAATTTTCAATCCAACGCAAGACCTAATTTCCCACTTTCAACTGAAGAAAAACCAGCAAATAAAATATCCAAGAAAGATATCTCTGAACAGTTAAAGATGGATAAAGAAGCCTATGCAGACTATCTCTATCACCAGTTTCTATCTCAAAGTTTTGATCATCCTGAAAAGGCCTATAAGCTTGCTCTTGAACTAAAATCCTTGAGCTCGACAATAAATGATGCATCTCAAAAAGTAAAAGCGGATCTATTATATCATATTGCTTCTTTGAATTTAGGCTTCAATCACCATGATATCACCAGCATTCTTCACATTTACAACAATACCCAAGCTTTAAATAGAAGTATCCTTAAAACGGAAGTAGAATGGCTCACTGCCCGAACACTGCTTATATACGGAGAACCTAAACTGGCAACCTATATTATTCAGTCGCCCGATACAACAAAAGACAATGACTTACCGCATGATCTATACTTGCATCAGATAAGTACCAAAGCGCATTGTGAACTTGCCAATAATCAACTTGAGTCAGCAAAAAAATATGCGCACATTATCCTTAAAGACTCCTTTAATGATGAAAACTATCGGATTGCCATCTTGGCAAAACTAATTATTGGAAAAGTTGAGGATTTAGCAAAAAAGAGAAAGGAGGCCTTCCCATACTTTAAAGAAGCCTACAATATCGCAGCATATTATAATGACTCCATCTTCATGCTCTCAACACTTCTTTCAGAACCTATGCTTTTAGGATCAATGAATAGTATATACGAAATTGGAAAATATTTAAATCAAGCCGACTTCAACTCGTTTCCTGTTCGTGAAGCCACAGTGAAATATATCCAGTTTTGTCTTATTCATAACAATTTGGAGGAAGCAATAAGAACCTTTACCCATATTAACAAGAGTGCTCCTCAAATATTGAAAACATCCGAGGGACTAGCCATCTTAGAACTACTTAAGAAAGCATTAGAAAAAAAACAAAACAAAAAAGAATATCTCGATATTTTAAAAATAGAGAGCACTGCTCTAAATAAAAGTATAGCTGACAAAAAAGAAGTTCTCAATAGCCTATTTAAATACAGGTTGACTTCTTCTGTTGACAACCATTTAAGTCAAAATCATTTTAACAATGACCTAACCAAATTTTCTCTTGGTATCGGTTTGATATTAGTTTTATCTATCGCCATTCTTCTCATTTATATATCAAAAAACAAAATTAAAGAGGCGATTAAGAAGCAAGATATCACGAAGGAACAGCTCTTCCGATTACAAATGAATCCTCATTTTGTTTTCAATGTTTTAGTTGCCATCCAAAATTCAATCTATAATGACTCGATAGCCGAGACGAATCGTCTAATAAACTCCTTTAGTAGATTAATGATGACATTTCTACATCTAAATGAGACAAAATCGATCACGCTTGAGCTAGAAATTGATACCATCAGGCAATATCTCTTCATACAGAGTCTACGTTTTCATGAACAGTTTACCTACCGGATTCACATTGACCCAAGAATAAATCCCACCTTAATCTCAATAGCCCCGATGTTAACACAACCCTTTATAGAGAACGCCATTGAACATGGGTTAGCTCGATCAGCTAACCCGGGAATCATTGAAATTTTCTATACCTTATATAACAAACGAATGCTTATTGAAATCTTCGATAATGGTGTTGGCTTAAAGAGCACATCAAACAGCCAGAGAGGAGATCATATGTCAATGGCAAAGCATCTAACAACTGAGAGAATTAGGTTATTAAATAAAGGCTCTTTTAGAAAAGAGGCAAGTTTCTACATTCAAGATCTAAAAGAATCAAACAAGAATAAATCAGGAACGAAGGTTGTATTCATGGTTCCATATACCGTTATTAAACCAGCCATCAAAACAAATTAAGATAATGGGGAAGAATCTCATTTTTTTCTGGGCAATTCTACTCTTGAGTGCACCTTTATTAAAAGCCTCATGGCTATCATCCATTGACACTATATCACCTTTGAATTATTCAGAAGAGTATATTAATGTTCAAGAGTTAGAAAATAGCCTATTCCCCGACTCCAAACTTGACCTCGTCACGACAGCATTAACAGAGAAAATAATCACTTCTTTTATAACCGGTAACGCTGAAGAAGCCCTAAATTATCTCTCTCCATCTTCATTAAAACAAACAAACTTCTCTCCAAACATCATTTGTCAACTTAAAAACATAGAGTGTGCCCTACTCTTAAGTAAAGGGGATCTTTCTAAAGCCTCAAAAAAGATAGATGAATTAGCCTATTACGCCGATCTACATAACATCCCGTGTGGGAAGTCCTATTCATTAATCCAGTTAGCTCGCCTCTATTTCCTTACAGGAGAAGAAGAAACAGCTCATAACATCCTTAACCTTTCGCTTAACCTTTCTTACATCAACCGTTGTCAGCAAGTTAGAACAGATATCTATTTACTAAAAGCTCAGTTCTATTTCCTTTCACATAAAAAGCGATTAAGCAATATAAATCTAACGCGTGCTAAAAACGTGATTACTTACGCTAATCAATCAGATGCATTGTTCAGATATCTCTTGCTTTACTCAACGCTTGACACTGGATTAGACACTCTTATCACATCCACTTTTGAAAACGACCTATTTGTACTTCAACAAAAAAGCAAAAGCATCCACTTAAAGACCTTAATTGCCAACCACATAATAAATAAAAGCATACAAAGTGGTCATATAAGTAATGCTAAATCACTCATCCAACAACAGCTATTAAATTCTGAGTATTCAGACGCAAAAAATAGCTTGCTTAAAATTCAAATCCTCTTTCCTTTGATCCAATGTCTTATATATGAAAACAAACTCGACAAAGTCAATCCCATTATTCAACAAATAGAATCGACCCTTGAAAATCTACCCAGAAACACATTTAATGCCGAACTATTCAAACTAAAAAAGACTCTTGCGATAAAACTCAATGATCTGGATGCGCTAATTTCTTTACAAGAAAAAGAGAATGAATCCCAATACTCTTTATCAGAAAAGATATCAGGGCAAATACTCCTTGAAGGAAGCCGATTTTTAAATGCAAGTGCTATTAAAGCGAAACAGCAAATTGACAGAGAATCCCGAAAGACAAACAACTTTATCATTTTATCCATTGTAGTTTTGATTGCATTAATAGTCTTAGGGTTTATATTCAGCCAGTATAGAACAGAGCGTAACTCTAACACCCGGCATATAGAGCTAAAACAGGAACTATTAATATCTCAACTTGGGCCCAAATTCTCCTATAGATGGATATCTGGATTGAAGGACATGTTAAAAGATAGGGAACCAGACGAAGCGGCCGACTATCTCTCCATATTTGCTAAGTTTACACGTACTATTTTACACGCTCCACAAAATGACTTCATCCCTCTTCAACAGGAGATAGAAAGCCTCAAACGGTATTTCTGGTTACTTCAACAAAACACACTCATACCTATAAATCTTAACTTAACCCTTCCTAAAGATCAAACAATTTTTGAGAGCTCAGTGCCACCATTCTTCTCTCATGTTCTAACAGAAGTGATTCTGGGAAGTCTTCTAAATAAGAACAGAGAAATCATCGTTTCTCTTAATGTATATGAAAAAGGTCGGGATGTTTTCCTTGATTACACAATTCAAACAAAAGACAAATCAGAAGCATCTCTTGATCAAGAGACTAGGCAAGAGCTCCATAAAGCTGAAAGGTTGACGCATGAGCGAATCTCTCTCTTAAAAAAACTTCATAAAAGAGATCTTCACATATCCATTTCAGATAAGCTAAATCATAACGGCCAATATAATGTACTCTTTAGAATCGCGAAAATAGAAAAAGAGCATCGTCGTTTTCGTTTCCTTTTATAACTTTACATCTCAACTTTCCATTTCTACCTAACCAAATAGTAATGATACGTGCAATTATCATAGATGACGAGAAGGCAGCAAGAGAAGCTCTTAAACAGATGCTTATTAGGACAAAAGTCAAGATAAAGATCGTGGATGAAGTAGACACGGTGGAAGAAGGACTTAGAAGTATAAAAGAGAATCATCCGGATGTAATATTTTTAGACTATCAATTAAAGGATGGAACTGGAATAGAGCTTCTGGAAAGAGCAGCCAAGCTTAACCTTAATGTAAGAGTGATCTTTATTAGTGCTTTTGAACAGCATGCCATCAAGGCTTTTAAATATGAGACCTTACATTATCTCACAAAACCCATTTCGGTTAAAGATTTAAAGGTAGCTATTGAAAGGATTGATTCAGGTTATCCCCATGGAAAAGAGCTTGATCCCGATCATCCAAAAGAGTCTCTTACACCGACGGCCAATGACAGAGTAAAAATAAAATGTAATGGCGACACCCATTTCCTTGACCCTAATCAAATCATACTCTGTTTAGCTGAAAAAACCAAAACATCTATCTTCCTACAAAGTGAAGAAGAGCTGGTATGCAATTTCAATATTGGGGAGTTAGAGAGTTTACTTTCAGGCCGAAGTTTTATAAGGACTCATAGGTCTTATCTTGTCAATAAAATATATATAGCCAAACTAAAACCTGCTGAGTGTGTTATACAACTCACTAACGGCAAAGAAGTTCCTGTATCGACCCGCAAACTAAAACAACTCAGAGACGATCAATGAAAAGCCATCTGTTTGACGACCCCTTAAAACTCTATAACACTCTACTTAACGATATTCAAGAGGCTCAATCAAGTATCATTCTTGAATTCTACCGTTTCACTGGATCGATTGGAATTCGAATAATTGATGCCTTAGCTCTTAAAGCCAAACAAGGTCTTGAAGTAAAACTGCTATTTGACTCTTGGGGAACCGACTGGAGACATGAGCAATTCGCACCATTAATTCAAGCAGGAGGTGAGGTACGTTTCTTCCATAAAATCATCCTTCGCCCTGGTTTCTTTATCCGATCTCACAGGAGAAATCATAGAAAGCTGGTCATAATTGACAGTAAAATAAGCTATATCGGCTCCAGTAATATCAGCGATTACAATATAGTCTGGAGAGAGTTGATATTAAGAATAGAGGGGCCAGTTGCAACTGCTTTCCGTGAAACCTTTGATCAGATGTATGCCAAACACACCGACTATCTAGCCTATCCTAATGAAATGCGTACACCTATCTTCTTCCGCGACTTTGAGATAGTCAGAGATGTCCCCTCTATTCGTTCTCAGATGATCCGTCGCAGATATACAAAACTCATAAAAAAAGCCAGAAAAAGCATCATCATTGAAACCCCTTACTTCCTACCGAGTTTTCTTGTCAGAAAGGCCCTTATCGCCGCTGTCGCCAGAGGAGTTAAAGTTCAGATATGCATTCCCCTGAAATCAGATATGTCTATTGTTGATAAACTTAGAAACAGATATATTGGGCCTTTAACTGAACAAGGTATTGAGTTTTTAATGCATACAGGACATAACCTTCATGCGAAACTACTTTTCGTTGACAATTCAACATTCGCCATTGGTTCTGCAAATTTCGACTTTAGAAGTTTTAGATTCCAGCATGAAATGACCCTTATCGGTAAATATACATCAATCACGTCACAGGTAATTCGTCATACCTCTGAGACTATCAATCAATGTATTCCGTTTGACTATGAAGCATGGAAAAAGAGAAAGCTCTTTGACCAATTTCTAGAATGGCTTATCCTACCTATTCGACATCTGCTTTAACCTCTCTGGTTACCCTTCTTCTTAGATTCAGATTACCATTAACCACAATAATTCCAGTGAAAATTACACAAGCTGCCACCACTTTCCGATAATCAAAATGATCCTGGCCCGTTAATAGTGCTACCGTTGTAGCAATAACCGGCTGTAAATAAATAAAATACCCAGCTAATGTGGCTGTCACATGTTGTAGAGCCCAGTTGGTCAATAAGAAAGCCAGCAAGGTGGTAATATAAATCACATAAAGCAAGGCAATCCAAGCCTTTGGAGTAAATAACGCTACTCGCCATGGTGTCTCATCTATCAATATATAGGGCGTAACCAACAACAGCCCAATTGTAAATGAATAAACTATCACAGTCAATGCACTATAACTCCTCATTAATGGCTTCACCAATACCAAATAAAGCGAATAACTCGCTATGTTTAATAAAATCAAAATATTCCCTATAGTTGTCCCCTGCGCTGTCTCTTGTGTTCCTAATATAACTAACCAAATTGCCCCTGTGGCCCCTAACAAAATACCTACTCCTTTCCTGATTGTAAACCTCTCCTTCAAAAGGATGGCCGCAAAGACCATGACCAAAATTGGGCTACAAGCATGTATAATGCTCGTATCGACAGGGGAAGTTCTTGATAACCCTTCAAAAAACAAAATTTGATTAAGCGTTATCCCTGTTAGTGAAACCAGAAACAGACGAAGATAATCCGTCTTAACTATCTTCTGTTTAAAGCCACCTAATAAATAAACAGGCCACAAAACCAAAAGAGAGCCCCCAAGTCGGAATAACATAAACTGAGGAGGACTAACAAAATGAGGCATGAGACTCTTCGCCACCGTATAGTTTAAACCAAATATCAAACTTGTAGCTACTAAGGCTAGTATGGCCCGTCGATTATTCATTTAATTTATTTTATTTACCAATTGACAGAGGCGAAAATTTAAACTGATCATTCTATATCACCGCTTCGAATTTATACTTCTATGAGATCCTCATTGTTTTATTCTTCCAGCTCCCATATAATGCTTTTTGTAATAGGGTTCATCAAGACCAGATATAATCACACCCCGGGAAGTAGATGAGTGAACAAATCGTCTCTCACCCAAATAAATTCCTACATGATTAACCTCTTTATCTGAAGTCTTAAAAAACACTAAATCACCCGGCGATAAGGACTCCTCCTTAATAATCTTCACCATAGTCAATATTTCTATAGAGCTACGCTTTAGATTGATCCCAAAAGCTTCATTAAACACCTGCCAGACTAATCCGCTACAATCAACCCCACTCTTCGAACTTCCTCCATATTTATAAGGAGTTCCGATCCATTGCTCTACCACCTTCAACAATATTTTGCGATCAAACCCGCCCTCTGAGATAAATGAATCATCAGGGCCATCGGGTGCCGTAACAATGCGAATCACTTTACCCTTTTTCCCCTTTCCTGACTGATCCCCCTTCTTTACCGAAGTGCAACCAATAAGCATCAAAATGGTCAAAAAAAGTATATAAATTGATTTTTTACCTTTCTTCATGATGGCCTTCGTTCCACTGCAAACCTACAAATTTTCTAGTTACATCAGATTTTGAAGCAACGAATGTTTCATCAACAACGACAAAAAAGAGGTTATCTTTCCAGTTGCTTTGCTGCCTATACCCAACCTGCGCAGTTTATTCTTCTCAACATCTACTAATACTCATCCAAAAAAAGAAAATGATTCACACAAACCGATGTAATATTTTTATAATTAGAAAAACTACACCAACACCTATTGATAGCGTTAAAGAAACAAGGAGGAAAACCCTCCTATGGGCTCCTCCTTGTTAAATAACTATCAAACCACGCATGCACTAACCTGTGCTAATACTAGAATTGCATTTAGGCAATATCTATCTGTTTTACCACCCGTACATTCTCTTTTTTTGGCAAAACAACAGTGAGAATTCCATCCTTCATATCAGCTTGTACGGCCTCAACATCAATTGTTTCAGGAAGGGTGAATACACGTTTAAATCTTCCGGTGATAAACTCTTGACGAGTGAAATTGCGATCTTCTGATACTTCTGACTTTTGCTCATTCATAACCGTAAGCTTCCTGTTCTCCAAAGAGATCTTTACCTGATCCTTCTTCATTCCTGGTACAGCCAATTCAATGGTAAAACCGCTCTGATCTTCCGAAATATTAACTGCGGGGATGAAATCTACCTCGTTTGAGGCATTGCTTAAAATGTTCTGGTCAAAAAGGTTCTCAAACAGATGTGAGTAAACCGGCATGTGATTCATTCTTAAAAAAGTCATAACTTTTCCTCCTATAATTTTGTTTTAATTAATTCATTTTTAAGTCTGTGAACTAGCTTTTCTATTTTCTCAGACTCTGATACCCCCTAATCAAGTGATGTACCAAATCAAAAAATAGGACAAATCACCAAGAAAAAGATGCCATTTTGACATAAATCCACTTTTTAGCATGACAATATTGCAGAAAACACAACACTTTCCTGATTTTTTTGTTTCTTAGTGTATTAGACAGAAGTTGATTAAAACAGACTTCTGTTTACTTAACCTGTTTTTTCAACCATATAAAAATGTTTCCTGACTATTTTTGTCTTGTATCATCTTTGAAAAGTTGTGCGACAAAAGTTGAGTAAAGGTCAGGTGAAAAGAAATATAACCTTTCAACATGAACGAGCAGCATCCTTCTATCCTTAATAAACTCAAGATCCGTCGGATAATTTGGCCTGTTTTAATTGGTTTAGGAGTCGGGGGTTGGCTTATGGCGGATGCTTGGGATCCTGAGGTTTTTCTTTCAACAAAATGGAGTACAGCCTCATGGTTTTTCTTATTGGGAGCCATCCTATTGATGTTAATGAGAGATGTGGCCTATATCTATAGGATAAGACTACTTAGCGATAACAAGCTAAGTTGGAAGCAATCGTTCCAGATTATCTTGTTATGGGAGTTTTCGTCTGCACTAACCCCCTCGGTTGTTGGAGGGTCAGCTGTTGCTCTTTATATCCTAACAAAAGAGGGCATCAGTCCGGGACGAACAACGGCTATTGTACTCATAACCGCCTTTCTGGATGAACTCTTTTATGTTGTCATGGTACCTATTGTCTTTTTACTAGCTGGATTTGAAAAGCTGTTTACTTCACAAGGAGAATATCTTTTTTTAGATACGCCGCTTGGAATTACAAGTATCTTTTTAGTAGGTTATCTCTTTATTGTTATATTGATTTTAATCATCTATGGGGCTATATTCTTTCGGCCAGACATCTTCAATTGGATTTTGGTAAGAATATTCAGTTTAAAGATTCTTAGAAGGAGGAAACAGTGGGCCATTAATACGGGACAAGATATCATTACAACCTCAAAGGAGATGAAAGGCAAGCCATTTTCATTCTGGCTTAAGGCTTTTGGGGCAACCGTTGCCTCATGGACTGCCCGTTTCTGGGTTGTTAATCTTTTAATCCTGACCATTACTCAGGTTGATGACCATTTTCTTATCTATGCCCGACAACTTATTATGTGGGTCATTATGCTGATCAGTCCGACCCCTGGAGGCAGTGGAATTGCTGAGTATATATTCGGAGGCTTCCTTGGGGAATTTATTCCAACTGGAATGGCACCCGCAATGGCATTACTCTGGCGCTTAATCAGCTACTACAGCTATCTAATCATTGGAGCAATCCTCCTACCAATCTGGGTAAGAAGAGTCTTTAAAAAGAGCCCTATTCACATCCCGCATCTTCATCTCTCACATAAAGGGAATCAACCCTCTGCGACTAATAAGGATCTGACGGAAGAAACACGTAAAGAGTAAGAATACCGCGGCTGGTGGGGGCGGCTGGCTACTGGCGGCTCGCGGGGAGATTTACTATTCGGGGATTCGAGGATTTAAGATTCGAGGATTCAAGATTCAAGAATTCAAGATTCAAGAATTCAAGATTCGAGGATTCAAAAAATCAAGGGCGTTGAAGGATTTGATTGGAAGATAATCAGTGAGTATAATAAACAAAATACCAAAGGGGATAAAAAAGTCAGTCCCTACTGATTTAGTGATCAATAGGGACTGACTTTTAGTTAACAGATGAACAGGCTTTATTTTTTCAGATATAGCTCAAGCAAACGATGAGCCGCCACATAGGAGCTTATTTGATCGGCCTCAATAGCCTTACCATAGTCGGCAATTGCTTTCTGAACGCCTTTAGTCTGATAGAAGTGTTCTAACAGTTCGTTCTCAATGGTCTCAATCATGATACGACGAGCCTGGTATTTACGTCTCTTCTGAAAGTACCCATTGTCTTTAACCATCATCAAATACTCATCTATCATACCCCACACCTTATCAATTCCTTCGCGGGTATATGCCGAACAAGTTTCTGCTTTCGGATACCAACCCGATTCAGTAGGTGGGAACAGATGAAGCGCATTCTGATACTCGGCCTTTGCTAAAAGAGCCCTCTGTTTGTTATCTCCATCGGCTTTATTGATAAGAATAGCATCTGCCATCTCCATAATTCCACGTTTTATGCCTTGAAGCTCATCACCAGCACCCGACAGCATAAGGAGCAAGAAGAAATCAACCATTGAATGAACTGCTGTCTCCGATTGCCCCACTCCTACCGTCTCAATAATGATAACATCAAAACCGGCTGCCTCGCACAACAGAACGGTCTCACGTGTTTTTCTGGCAACCCCACCCAATGAGCCGGCACTAGGACTAGGTCGTATAAAAGCATTCAAATCTTGCGAAAGCTCTTCCATTCTGGTTTTATCACCTAAAATGCTTCCTTTCGACCGCTGACTACTGGGGTCTATAGCCAAGACCGCCACTTTATGACCACCATTGGTCAGGTATTTCCCAAAAGCCTCAATAAAAGTACTCTTCCCAACACCAGGAACACCAGTAATCCCGATTCGAACTGACTTGCCAGTATGCGGCAAGCACATCTCTAAGACCGATTGAGCCAACTCCTCATGCTTAGGAAGGGTACTCTCAATCAAAGTAATTGCTTGACTTAAAAGAGTTCTATTTCCACCGATAATACCATCGGCATACTCTTCAGCCGTAAGCTGAGGTTTTCTTTTTGGAAGATTCTTAAGAAAATGCTCATTAACTATACTAGGTTGCTCTATGCCCTCATTAACCTTTAAGGCTGAGTCAAATATATCTTTTCCGCCATCCATGATGCTTTTTTTACAAAGTTAGCCCAAAAAAAAGGGATGGAGACCACTCAAAATTTAAAATAAAGTTTCTATCTTTGCACCCGCAAACGACGGTAAACCTCTCCGTAGCTCAGTTGGTAGAGCAGCTGACTCTTAATCAGCGGGTCATAGGTTCGAGTCCTATCGGGGAGACACCAAGCCAATCGGAAATACCATCTGGTTGGCTTTTTTATTTACTGATGTATAGAACTTTAGAGAATCTGTTTCAAAAGTTGTGGGGAGGGTGGGATTATTTGGGATTCAAGGATTCGAGGATTCAAGATTCAAGGATTCAAGATTCAAGGATTCAAGAGAGAGTAGTGTATACTTTATACAAAGAAGGAGATGAACAGTGCAATATTAAGAACCGTTACCAAAGCCCCTATTCCATAGAGAAGGAGTCGTGATGATGGCTTATTCTTATATTTACCCATCACCTTCTCGGAGGATGTCAGATAGACTTGAAGGAAAATAGTAAAGGGTAATTGGATACTTAGTAACATCTGTGAGATAATGAGTCCCTGAAATGGGTTTGAAATAAGCAGGATTAAGACAAAGGCAACTATCAACGATACTATCACCCCTACTCTTGAGTGGTTATCCTTTATATCGTATGGTTCTTTATATGCCCCTGCGAAAATGGTGCCCGCAGCCATCCCCGAAGTAATAGTGGAGGCTACACCGGCAAATAGTAATGCTACAGCAAAAACCACTGCGGCGTGTTTTCCTAATAGAGGAGCTAAAAGATGGTTAGCCTGTTGCAGCTCTGTAACCTCTACACCCGACTTAAAAAAGGTTGCCGCTGCTAAGAGAATCATCGCACTATTAATGGCCCAACCTATTAACATCGAAAAAAGGGTATCCAAAAACTCGAATCGCAACTGCTTCTTAATCACAGAATCCTCCTCCCTATTCCATTGCCGACTCTGAATTACCTCAGAATGTAAAAAGAGATTATGCGGCATAACTACGGCACCTAAAACACTCATCACCACAATCATTGACCCATCAGGGAAAGAAGGAGTTACCCACCCTCGTACTGCTTCAGGCCAATCAATAGAAGCCAACGATAATTCATACAGAAAAGAGAGCCCAATAACCGATACAAAAGCGATAATCCATTTCTCAATTACTGAGTAGGTATTAGTAAATAGCATGATTATCACAAACAGGGTAACCAATAGTGATCCGATTCGAATCGGGATATCAAAGAGCATTTGCAGAGCAATGGCTCCTCCCAAAATCTCGGCGAGGGAGGTGCTGATAGATGCTAGCATTGCTGAACCGAGTATCGCCCGAGAATAGACCGGCTTAAGATAGATAGAAGCAGCCTCAGAAAGACATAACCCGGTAGCTATGCCCAAATGAGCTACATTATGTTGTAAAATGATAAGCATAATGGTACTAAGAGTAACCATCCAAAGCAGGGTATAACCAAAACCGGCACCCGCTGCAAGATTAGATGCCCAATTTCCAGGATCAATAAACCCAACGGTGACTAACAACCCTGGCCCTATATATTTGAAAATCTCAAGTGCTCCATAGCCGGGGCGATATCCTTTACGGTCAATATTTTTAAAGAAATCTATCATCTTCTAATCTACTAATTCATTATCATCATCCGGAACCTATCAGATAAGATAAACCTCAAAGACAACACATCCGAAGTCAATTTATCCCCATGAGATAGGCTCCTTAAGGATAGCTAAATTAGCTATAATCTAGGAATGACAGGGTTTGTATCCTCGCTTAATCTTACAGACAAAACAATAAGAACAAAAAATATAGCTCTTTTTATTACTTTTACGAAAAAATCAACCAACACGCCTAAAACCTAATATAAATGCTAAAGAGAACCTATTCCTTTCTATTCTTAGTTGCACTATTTCAACTAAGTTATATTACCATGAACGCTCAAACCTTTCTTAATGAGGATTGGAGCTCTGGTCAATTCTCAACTAACCAATGGACTACCAACTCTGGCAATGGAATTATCACCATCTCGGATGAAGGGACGGCCTATTCAAAAGCAGTCTCAATGGGTCATAACTCAACTCAACAAGGAATCGACTCGGTTACTCTAACCACAAAATGGTATGATGCCTCAAGTATAACTAAGGGAATTTTACTGTTTAAATTTAACTATCGACTCTTAAATCCGGATACTACCCGTTGGCCTCTGCTTAAAATCTACTGTGATAACGGAACTGGATGGCAAAAGCTATATGAGATGACATTTGACAGCACGATGAATTGGCAAGAGATTAAAACTAGCCTTGAAATAGCCAAAGGACACCAATTTAGACTCATGTGGGTGGCAGCCAGAGAGGCAGATACTGCATACGGAACATGGCTAATTGATGATATCGTGGTTGAAGCACCTTCAAATGAGACCTATTTCCCTCTAATAGCTTCTCATGATACAACATCAAATAACCATGAAGTCAAATTAAACTGGCAATCACCAAGGCAATCGAACCTCTCTGATGCTCTATCTGACTCAACTATTAAATTCTATTCCAATCCAAATCCAGTTAATTTATTCTGTCAAAACTTAAAATGGGGCTATGGTTCTAGTTTTGATAATCGAATATTTAAAACTGGTTTTCTTTATGAAGTTAACTTCCACCATAGTGTTTATTACAACTTTAAAGGAAGATCCAGATATAAACTACATTTAGTTAATGTTAGTAACAAAGAAATTCTTAAAACATTTGGACCATTTACAACCACAAAAGAGTCTGGTTGGGAGCGAAATATTCCTTTAAACTTGGTTCAATATGAAAATGTAGATACAATTGCAGTGTTATTAGAGCCATTAGATTATAATGGAGATGTTTGTATGCCAGCTATATCTCAAGGCTTATCTCAAACTATAACTAATAATATAGTACTAATGAGATTATACTATGATGTATCTTTAAGTATACTTCATGATAACTTTCAGGCTCTCGTTGATGTTAAAGTATTAACTTCTGAAGGGAAATTTACTTCATTATCCCCCATTAGCTACGAGGTAAACCGCTGGGAACAGAGCATGCCACTGAATTATACCAACATGGCTACTGTTGATAGCTCTTCTTACAGTTTCACTGATGATGAGGTTTCTCCCAACTGGTACAGCTATTATATCACCGCTAAATACGCTGACGGAAAAACCATTAACAGCGACACTGCCAATATTCAGGTTCCGACCGGTCAAGCAATACAAGAGCTTGACCAAAATAGGGTTACAGTATACCCCAATCCTTTACGTGGAAGGACTCTCCAATTCACAAATCATCAAGTCATACAGTCAATTACAATCAAAGACATGCTTGGACGGACAGTTTTCTCAACTGAAAACAGAGAACAGATTAATTCGGCCATCCATCTCTCAGATATTCCGGCAGGCAATTACGTTATCCAAATACTATTGACAGACAAAAAATGGATAACAAATAAGCTGATTGTTCTTTAAAGATCAATTCTATAACCAATAGTAAAGGCCAGTAGGAGAATAGCTTACAACTATTTTCTCGTCAGATTAATACTCTAACGTTTTGATAGTTAAAAAACAAAACTAGTGCTAGCTTTTATAGTTGCCTAGCTGGTCAAAACAAGAAACATTGTTTTAAAGTAGTTTATGCAATCCATGACTTACAGCTTAATAAATCAGCTTACTACAAGTTTGAAAAGGGTTCAATGGCTTTGACCGTGGAAGAGCTCCAGAAAATGGCACAGCTCCTTTACATGACCACAGACCAGATTTTAAACTACGATGACAAAATTCCGAAGAAAGTGGTTATCTAAGATAGAACTACTATCAAACAAGTGAGGTTTAGAAAACAGCTTGACGAGGAAGACAAGCAAACGATTTTCTAGTTACTTGAGAAATGCTGACCAATAAGAAGTTTAAAGATTTCTTTCAGAAAAATGTAGCTGCACTATAAGTAAAAAGCCCGGTCTTGCCGGGCTTTTTACATTCATCATGCGTTTTCTTTCATCGCTATTTCTATCTCCTTTATTAATTCTGGGATAAACGTTTGGTCGGTTACATATTCAAATTCAAACTTCCCTGTAAACATTGGGTTACTCAATTTTACATGCACATTTACATGTCCGTTCTCTTGTAAATCAAACTGCATACTAAACTGCTTCTCTATAGGACTAAATCCTATAGATTTCCATTCTCTTTGATATATTTTGTTTAACCCAATTATTAAATCTTCAAAAGCAATATCTTTATGGGCATAGGTTCCACCATAACGTCCTGTTTTAGAAAAAATACCAATTGCATTGGTTTTTTCAACCCATTGTGTTGGGCTTAAAACAAATGATGGAAGTCCAGCCTGAGTTTTAAAGTGGTCAAATTCGACCACTTTAAAATCGGGGTTGTAAATTTTCTCCCAGGTTCCTAAAAATTCAAGTGTAGTACGAGTTCTACTCCAATTTTTGATAACATCAGCAGCCCTACTTTCATCTGTTTGGCTTTTGCCATATCGGTTATGCAGATATGTTCAATCTCTATTAAAACACATGGTAGAAAAGAACAGAGTATATTTAAATATGGACTCTTATATGAGGCTGGTGTCTTGTTAAACCTAAGAATCAATCTCGTATCAATATCTTTGAATTTTTGTCATGTACTTAGGTTTTTAATATAAAAATATTATTTGGGCGTCCAATATTTGATTGCAGTTGCAAGTCTTCTTCACTTAAACAAATTGCTCCTCTTCCCAAGGGCAACCCTTGCTGTGTCACCATCTCCACCTATGACTGCCCCCCTGCATGCAGCATCAATATTTAGCTACCAACTTACTTTGGCAAAGAACCTATCTTATTTTAAAACTTTATCGATATATTATTAGTATTAATACTACCAGAAAATAGTTTATACTTACCCACAACTTTGGGTAATTCCATTCTTTCATGAACAATTCTATTATTTATATCATCCCAAAACGAATTAAAAACAACACCCTCGGGTATAGATGAACACATATTGAAAGTAAAAATACCCTTTATTAACTTAAAACCAAAGAGATTAAATGTATCGGTATATGTCTCTCCTGGATTTAAAAACACAAATCTGTCTTTATGTTTATCCAATATAACCTCAGGTATTATATCCGAAGGACTATAACGAATCTGTTTCGCACCTGTTGAGGTTGTTCGAATATAGGTGAGGCGATTATATATATATGCTAAATCATCATTTATAGAAGGTATCAGATATTCCTTATATCGATTCATAGTATCTGGAAATACTAGCCAATGATTCAAATAATCTGATGAAACATCCAAATATATTGAAAAATTCTGATTTGAATAATCAACAATTAAAGTTGGATCATAATCTTCAATAGTGCTACCATAAGAACAAAAAGAAGGGAAACTATTCATATATTGAAAAACCTTAAGAAAATACAATGAATCAGTGGTATTATTACGATATGTAATATTAAGATATGGAACACAGGGGTCACTTTCAGCAAAAGAAAAAGGAGGTGGAGGGGATTCTCTTTTCCAAATAACTGAAAGCTCAATTGAGATGCATTGCGAAAAAAGATGCATACCGATTAATAAGAATGACAAAAACAGCAAGAGACTTTTCATGAAAATTATCTTAGTACATGACAAAAAATTAATCTAATGAAAATCAGTAAATTAAGGTAAGAAATATTTGGAAATGACGTTGATTTTCAGTAAATTAGAAGAATAATGTCACTCATTTTTCTAATGGAGAAAACCAACGTCACGAGTAAAATTACTGATTTGTTCCCAATATTAGATACTCATTTCAAAGGAAAAATCAATCGTTCCAGATTAAAGTTGATGTCTATGTTTGTAATTGCCCTCTGTAAGGTCCAAACGGTCGGCTTTGAGAAGCTTTCAAAGGCTTTCGATAACGAAGCATTATTTTATTCCCATTAGAGGCGTATTCAGCGGTTTATTGCTGATTTTACCCTAGATGCTGACTTGATTGCCAAGATGATCTTCTTCTTATTACCTGAAAAAGAAAATCTAAGTCTGTGCAGTGATTGCCTAACTGCGGATAGAGAATTCATTGGCGATACATGGATTAAATAACATAATGACAGGAAAATAAGATATTATATTCGCCTCAAAAGTAACATTCCTAATAGGGATTGGACGAATATTTTCCTGAAGAAAAATTCCAATTTGTAACACAATATATATGCTTTTGTCACTAGCAGGATAAGTTTATCTATTCTATTTATATCTGTCAAGAGTGTTTCCTCTAGATTAAAACCAACCGATTTCAAAGATTTGAAGCAGGTCTCCAATTGCTATCCTTCCGCATATTTTATCTAAGCCTTTTCTGGCTTGCTAAATGAAAAAATGATTAAGAAGTCTGTGCTATTTCCATTACATCTTGGTTTACATCCGGAAATGAAAATTTTAAGAGGATTTTTCTAAAAAATGCAACTACATTATAACACAAAAGCCAGATTGTTTCGGAACTTGTGTTATAATAATTTATAGTTTTCAACAAACTTTAAATACTCAGGGTCCACCTTACCAATACCACTACCAATAATGACTATTTGTTCCTTTGCACCACTAAATTTTGGTATATTCGATTCATCCAAGGGCATTTTTTGCCTTTCTATGGCGTCCTCGATAGCCTTAAACCCTTTTTGTTTATCGCCTTTTAAATAATAAAGGATAGGCAGATACCTGTCCTGAGTTTGGTTTAATATGCCCGGGACTCTTTTTTCAAAAGCTTCTAACAGGCTATCAAAATCTTTCATCTTCTCTTGGTATGCAAAACCGTAGGTTTGAATACAAAGTAGCAAATTCTCATAAACAGAAGAGTTGTCAATATTTTCGATAAAATCCCATTTTTTGTAATAATTTTCCGGCATTAAGTATCCGATTTGCAAACTAATGGTAGGTTTAAAAACAGACTTATCAATTCCTGTTAATTTAGTATATAATTCTTCTATATCTTTATGAAAGATGCCTACTCCAATGTTTACAAAAACATGTCCTTTAGCTTTCTGTAGAATAAAACCAAAATAAAGAGTCGCTATCACATTTTTGTCAATTGATTTTATAAAATAGTATTGTTTCTTTTTAAAACCAATCCTGTTACAGATTGCAGCTAATCCTCTTTCAACCTCTTTTTTTAATACCTGAGACATAAATTAATATTTAATAATTATTAAACGATACTGAGTTGTTGGTTGTCCAACTTGACCAGGCCAAACATAATCCGCATTTGCTCCTCTTGGTATGATTGGTATACCATCCATCATTTGTGGATATGCAATACTTTGGTTTGGAGTAAAACGTGCGTATGGTCCGTTCTTAACCTCTATTAATGTTATCTGACCATTAAAATCTGCAGCAACGTCAACTCGTACTCTAACTCCATTTACTTCTAAGGTCACTTCTCGCATTAAAACCTTTCCCCTTGTGCTTTAATTTCTTCAATGGCTCTGTTTACTCCTTCTTGTCCTTTAGCTTGTGGCGTCTGATAAGGGGGTTCAACGGCATTTGGTTTTCCGCTCCAAGGGTTTATCTTATAATCAACAGCATATTTATAACCTGTTCCAGCTCCGACAACACCTCCAACGCCAGCACCAAGACACATACCATTTAATCCAGCACTATTTGCAGCGACTAAATCTCCAGTCATTATCAAACCACCAGTAAATCCACCAGCGTAGCCACCAGCAGCACCGCCAATAACGCCTGTTGCGGCCCCCCTTAAAACAGGACTACTAATAGAACTAAGTAAAGGATCGGCAGAACTTACAGCCCATTGACCCGTTGCACCACCAACGACACCGGCTATCGCACCAACTCCAGCACCTGTTACAATATCTTTAGCAGAAGTTGCACCTCCAAGCCACGCATTGGTCGCTCCCACAGTTGCACCTCCCCAAGCCAAGCCTCCGAATTCAGGATATAAAGCTCCTACGCCGCCAACTGCACCAGCACCAAATGCGGCAAATCCACGTCCAACACCACCCCAAAAACCATGACCACTTAAATTCCCTTGAAAGGCATTTACACCTAAATTAATAAGACCTCCAACTGCTCCTGCAATAATATCATCAATTAGCGCATATTCACCTGTCGGGTCAGTATATCTCAACGGGTTATTCCAGCAGTAACTATACCTATTGTGACTTTGCGAATTACTTATATCTTGAACAAGAGGATCTGGCGATAAAAACCGTCCAACCAAAGGGTCATACACTCTCCCATTCATATTTATCAGAGTGAAGGGATATAAGTGCTCATGGAAGGTAAACCCTCGATCAATTAGAGACTCAGGCAGAGTCGTATTTGAAGAAAGAC
>CAYUII010000028.1:0-49924 GCA_964444785.1 uncultured Bacteroidales bacterium
GCTAAAGGTTCCATTGGTGGCACTGCGAAGCATATCCGAGCTGTTCCACGTCATGGACGACAAATGAGGCATCGAGGTCATGTTGCCATGAGCATCGTAGGTATAGACGTTGTTTGTCCCTTCATGGCGAAGCAGTCGGTTGGTTACGTTATCGTAGATATAGCTCCTTGACCACCTCCCCTGACTCTGCATCGTCTGTAGGTTACCCAACTCATCGTAGGAGAACATCTGGGTGTAGTTCTGCATGGCATTACTCCCTGCATTTGGTACCGACAGGGTATTGACAAAGTCACTTTCGGTTGCCATGCCCAGATTGGTCAGCTCTCGGCCCTGGGCCTTGATCAGGCGGTAGAGAGCATCGTATTCATACAAGCCGGTGGGAGAAACCACTGAGTTATTGAAATAGTAGATCCGTTCCCTTTCTTGATAGTTACAATATTTTGCTAAGGCGAAAATTTTGAGTCACTAACTTAGTCTAAACAGAAACCACGGAATAATCTATGTTTAACATTTATTAACGAATAATTGTGTCAAAACTTACTAATTGAGCTATTTTTTTTTCTCGCTTATTAGTTTCAATCTGCTTCAAAAATCCATCTCTTTTAGAAATACTTTCCTGTAACCCTTGAAGCCATCTATTTACATCAACACCACACGATTTAAAGTGATTAGCATCCCAACGTCTCTTATTGATTTGCTCTAAAACACTTTTTGCTTCTGCAATTCCCACAAATAAAGAAATTTTAAATTTTGCATCTTGAAGAGTAGCCTGAAGATAAGAGTTCGGAGCAGCGCTCAATGGCGGTGTTTGAGAGCATTCATCAATCACAAATACTAATTCATTATAAGAAATATTTCCATTAAAAGAAAAAGGAGTTTGTTTCTTTACACTTTCTAAAACATCGTTAAATAAGTAAATGTGTCTTTCATATAGAATTGAATATTGCAATCCTTTTTTATTGTAATACTCTTTAATGATAATTGGAGAGTCAAGGCTTGACTTCACATCCTCTTTCCATAAAGGATATATAACAAAATGCGGTCTGTATTCATCTGTTCTTGGTAGTTTTATCAACTCTAAGCCAATAACTATTGAACCAACAACCTTATAGAGTTTATTCTGTGCATACAAAGACAATTGAGGGAAGGCATTTTGCCAAGCCTCAATTACTTTCCTTTTTAATTCTTCATCTATTGCCATGCTTAAATTAAGGTCTGATTATTTGAATTGAATAGCCTGGAAAGCTATTTGAGTATTTCAGAAATTGATTATTACTCATTACAGCACTTCCAAATTTATAGTCGAAAACTGTCATACTCTAATGATTTACTACATCTATAAATCCTTTTCCTACAGGTCCATTCAAATACTGATTGGATTGTAATCCTCTATTACCATATATGCTTTGATAACGGTTTAGCAAATTATTAGCATACGCATGTTTTTCTGTTCCTGCAAACCTTCCAGTACCACCTATTGCGGTTTCTGCCTTCTGTGCTACCCTCGTTAAAAGCTGTGTATCAGTCATCCCCGTCATAGCAGCACTTGTAGTTGAACAAAAAGTAATCTTTGGCATTCTTACAAATGCGCCTGCTATCATCTGAGCTCCACCTATTGCAATATCTGTTGTATTGCCTGAGAGAATTCCTGAATAAGCCTGAATTCCTCCTGTTACTAGAGCATATCCCGGAACTGTAGCAGCCATACCTACTTGTACACCGGGACTACTGGCTAAATCATACGCCACTGGATCCCGTTGGCGCATCTCATCATGAACCTTTTGAATTATTGATCTATTATTATTCTCATTATGTTTTTCATTTAAAAAATCTTCACCTAATCCTGTTGGGTTATACGGACCAATCGACTGCATTTCTCGTGCAGAAGGACTTTTTTTAATAAGATGTGACCTAGAACTTGAAGGATCCTTTCGATTTAATGATTTTGGACTATCTGGTAACTGTCTATTTGTTTCATCTCTATTAACCGGACTGTTTTGAATGTAATCCCCAATATTAATAACACTCTGTAGACTTTGAGCTCCGCCTGCTTCCTCTTTTTTCGCTTCCTCAAACCCATCCAAATCAATATAACTCACCGGCTTATTACCCGCATACTGATAGGGCGTGTATTGCGAATACTTCTGCGATACCTCCGTCTCCGTGCGACCACTTCTATAGGAGGTCGTCCCAAAAGGATGATACTCCTCGTAAGAGATGATGGCCGCCGTCTGATCTAACTCCAGACTGGCGGAGCCCAGATGGTTGTCGTACTGGTAGCGGATGGAGTTAGTCGCTGTAGAGAGGGTTATGCCATTGTCTATTGTTAGACGGTCGATTAAGGCAAAGCGGTGGCGATCATCAATGATATGAACCGTCTGGCGCTCGGTCTTCAGGATGTTGTTAACATACTTGCGGTAACGCTCATAGTTGCCCAGATAGAGTCGCTCCTCGCGGATGTTTCCTTTCTCTACCACCTTTCTTACTCGATCTCCTGCTGCATTGTAGCTGTAATACGAGGTAAAGGTTCCATTGGTGGCACTGCGAAGCATATCCAAGCTGTTCCACGTCATGAATGTGAGAAATGATTCATTAACTCAGAAGTTGACACCAACTTGAACATCGGGGTGATTCCTTCCATCAGAAAAGATAGATTAAGGATTCAGTTGCGATAATCTATTTTCTCAGAAAAAACTTATATGAACTCAAAATCAACCGATGTTTTGCACACCGTATTTTAATGTAAATAATGCATAATCGTCAATCGGAAAATTAGTTTTATACATTGTACATGAGTGCACCTATGGATCTTCCTCTTTTTCAGGATTTGGGGGTAATGATAAACGTATTCTATCTATACTATCTTCATTATACATTACACTAATTTCAAATTCAAGAAGTTGACATTCACCTCCATCCCGTTTGTCCTGACGGATAACTATATTTGTTGGGAAAAGTGTTAGAATGAATAATCGCAATTTTTCAAAACTAATTGAATCAAGTTCGTAAGTATACGCAATTATATCAACTGTCTTTGCATTACCTATGGAATCAACTGTCAATTTAAAAAACGCAAAATGATGCCCTCGATTTGGCTCTCTACTTTTTTCAGTTTTATTACTAAATCTAGAGTACAAAATGTTTATAGAGTCAATTCCCATTTTAAACGGCTCACCATTCCCAGAAACTTTATAATCAAAAACTGACTCTTTCGTATTACAACAATCAACCTTAACGAGTTGGCTGTGCACATTGTTAGCATAAAGCAGTAACAATAATAATACTTTATATTTCAAACAAATGATTTTACAATTCATTTATAGCATCTTTTCCTTTTCTTGGATCAATATAAATTGAGCCTGTTTTTCCACCGGTCGAATTTATAGCTTTCTTTTCACCATTAATAAATCGATACCATCCTTCCTCAAACTTAAGCTTTAACTTTACTATTGAAAGCGGACTCTTTCCAGTCCATAGTTGAACTTTGCCTCGACTAACAATTGACGGAGTATTATCAGCATTCATATATAAACTAATCCTATTTTCTGATAGGTCTACTAAACGGAACATTAACTTTCTATCATCAGCTATATTACACGCCATGAAAACAAATTTTCCCCCTTCTTTAGTATTTGAAAAAATATCCTTTAGTGCCTTAACATCATTATTCTGGTTTTCAGAATTAGAGTTCTTTGTTTTGTCTACATTGAGAAAGTTATCTATTTCTAAAGCACCAGTTGCATCCTTGTTGCTTGTTTATCTATTCTATTCTCCTCCAACCCATCCAAATCAATATAACTCACCGGCCTATTACCCGCATACTGATAGGGCGTGTAATACGGATACTCTAGGTTGTTTTTTTATGGGTGCATCCTGATTCCAGTGCTACGCACCTCCATCTACAAATATTCTCGGTGCTACGCACCTTGCAGGGGATCTGCCCAAAATGTGGTGCTTCGATTAGGGATCCTATTTCCGGTGCTACGCACCTATACGTCGCCTCGCCTCGTTTTATAAATCTCGTACGAAGGGGTTTAATCTATTTCAGGTGATATGTACTTCTGAGAATTCAAGGATTCAAGATTCAACGATTCAACGATTCAATGATTCAAGGATTCAATGATTCATGATTCAAGATTCAACGATTCAAGGATTCAAGGATTCAAGGATTCAAGATTCAATGATTGCGTTCGATCATCCAGGTCATGGGATAATCCAATCTGAATCATCCGTATAGATCTGTATTATCAGGGTGCCTTTGTTTCTTGTGTAGAGACGTGGCATGCCGCGTCTCTACTGGTGACGTCAATTCTAATACCTCTCTTCACAGCTTCGCCCCGTCAGTCACAGCGGTTTTATCCTAAACCGCTAACTAACAACAGCTAAAACACTAAACAAAACACATGCAATTTCTGCACATATCTTGAGATTCTTCATAAAGTTTTGCCAGAGTAGATTACAAGTAAGAGTGAGTAAATTTAATAAATTGTTCGAACATCAAAATCCTTCTCTTCGCTTCCCCTTCGCTTCCCCTTCGCTCTTTGTCCATATACTTTTGAAAATTACTTTTTCATTTCTTCCGTTTTATCCACTCAAATTCGAACGATTAATGGAGAGGGAGCGAAGGGCGAGCGAAGAGCTGAAGAACAATGGTCAGGATTTTAAGGGGATGAACTATCTTTGTGATGTAATACATCATCTTTAAGGAGGTGATTAATAATCCCGGCTCGATGAAATACCCACTATCATTCTTACTATTTATGACAATAGCAACGACTGCGGTCTCGCAAGAATCTCAGAAATTCGAGGTTCCTCCAAAAGAGATCCTAGAACTAATCGATATAAAACCTACACCAGCAGTTAGAATAGATCAAAACAATCAATATCTGATAATGCTTGACCGTCTACCCTTTAAAACATTAGAAGAGCTAGCTGAAGACGAGGTAAAGCTTGCCGGATTAAGAATCAATCCGCAGTTAAACTGCCCGGGAAGACAGGGATATTTTTATGGCATCTCAATTAAAGAAATAGCTACTGGCAAAGAGATTGTTGTCAAAGGACTACCTCAAGATGTACGATTAAACGAACTCTCCTTTTCTCCTGATGGGCAGTACTTATCCTTCTTGGTAGCAAAGCAAGATCGCATGACCATTTGGATCCTAGAGTTAAAAAGTGGAACAGCAAGAGAGCTCTCAGATAGCAAAATTAACGGTGTCTTAGGAGGTTCTTATATCTGGGACAAAGACAGTCGCTCATTATTAATTAAGCGGATACCCGGGAACCGAACAGAATTACCGACCGTTAGACCTTTGCCTGAGGGACCCTCTGTTCAAGAGGCCACTGGTAATAAAGCACCCGTAAGAACCTATCAGGATCTTCTAAGAAACCCATACGATGAGCAACGTTTCGAGCACTATTCATCTGCTGAAATTGCAAGGGTAACTCTTGATGGCCATCTAACCGTTATTCTTCCTACCGCTTTATGGCGGTCGATAGACCTTTCTCCTGACGGGGAGTATCTTTTAGCCCAAAAAATCACAAGACCCTATTCCTATATCGTACCGGTCTCGCGTTTCGCCTCCGATTTCAACATTTATAATAGAGAGGGTAACCTGATAAATGAGTTCTATCATAAGCCTCTAATCGAACAGTTACCAACAGGGTTCGATGCGGTTGCAACCGGCAAAAGAGCTATCGATTGGAGATCTGATAAACCTGCTACCCTATACTGGGCAGAGGCTGCTGATGGTGGTGATCCTTCAGTTAAAACAGAAATCAGAGATCGATTATATATGGTATCTGCTCCATTTATAGATGAACCTAGACTTTTTGCTGAAACATCATTAAGATATGCGAGCATTATCTGGGGAAACAGTAACGGAGCTATTCTAAATACAGACTGGTGGAAGACAAGAAAGGAGCAGACCCACTGGCTTACTGATCTTGATGGGAAAACTAAATCAGATTTATGGTTTGATAGAAATAGTGAGGATCTATACAAAGATCCTGGCGATTTTGTCACCGTTCCTAATCAATATGGAAGATGGGTTTTGGCCTTCTCAAGAAGTGGCAAAGCCCTATATCTAAGAGGAGAGGGATACGGCCCCGATGGGAACAAACCTTTTATTGATCAATTTGCCATTGATACAAAAAAAGCGAAACGTCTTTGGCAAGCCGAGGGTATCAATACCTATGAATCAATCTTAAGAATCTTAGATGTAAACACTTTAACCTTTATCACGACCATTGAATCAACCTCTGAAAACCCAAACTTATGGTTACACAGAAAGAGCGATAAGATTCAGTTAACCCACTTTCCTAATCCTTATCAATCATTTGGGGGTGTAACAAAAGAGACGATTCATTACAAACGGAAAGATGGAGTCTCTTTATCTGCGACACTTTATCTGCCCAAAGAATTTGATCTGTTGCATGAGGCTCCATTACCATTGCTTATGTGGGCTTATCCACAAGAGTTCAAAGGGGCCGATCAAGCCGGACAAATAAAAGACTCGCCTTATAGATTCTCTCAGATGAATTATGGTTCACCTATAATGTGGGCACAAAGAGGTTATGCCATACTCGACGATGCTGACTTTCCGATCATAGGAGAAGGCGAGACAGAGCCTAATGATACCTTTATAGATCAATTGGTCTCTAATGCTTCTGCTGCAATAGATTATTTATCTGGGAAAGGGATTATTGACAAGAAGCGAGTTGCCATAGGTGGTCACTCTTATGGCGCATTTATGGTAGCAAACCTATTGGCTCATTCTGATCTCTTTGCAGCAGGTATCGCACGTAGTGGGGCCTACAACAGAACCCTAACTCCTTTTGGATTCCAATCTGAAGAACGTACCTTCTGGGAAGCTCAACAGGTCTATCTTGAGATGTCGCCGTTTGTCTATGCCGATAAAATAAAAGCTCCTCTTCTTCTCATCCATGGAGATGCTGATAACAATCCCGGTACTTTCACCTTACAGAGCGAAAGACTATTTGGAGCCATTAAAGGTTTAGGAGGTACCTGTAGATTAGTATTACTTCCATATGAAAGCCATGGATATTCCGCAAGAGAAAACATCTTACATGTTCTTTGGGAAACCGATCAATGGCTTGAGAAATATGTAAAAGGTAAAAAATAACGAATTATCAATTACTTACTTCTGCATAAAGATTCCTTTATCTCAAGTGCCGATAAAAAACTAATTGTTTCTGGTTTGACAGACCTTCGTGAAACAGATAGTTATCATCATGGAAAGCAACAAGATGTTCCGGATTATCAATGGCATTTTGAATTATAAATCGGGTCATTTTCCCTCTGGCTTGCTTGGAATATAGAGCCGAGAACTGAAATTTCTGATTAACTAATTGATAAAAAACAGGTGTTACTACGGCGATCTTTTCAGAAGTGATATAAGGCAGAACGCTTTTACTATACTCTTGAGAAGCTAAATTAATTATCACCGAGTCATTATAATGTGACATATCATCCAACAGAGATTGAGCAAGTCTTTCACCCCAAAATGCATAAAGATCCTTCTTTCCATTGACAGACAAACTGGCTTGCATTTCCAAACGATAAGGCATAATCAAATCAAGAGGTCTTAACATTCCATACAGAGCAGAGATTATACGAAGAGACTTTTGTGCTCGTAAGAGTTCGCCTTGATTAAATTCCCATGCTTTTAGTGCGTTAAAGGCATCGCCATCATATGCCATAAGAGCCGGTAGTGTAGAATCTGTCTTCGCTTCACTCCATTGCCAAGAAGTAAACCTAAGATGATTCTCCTGACCAAGTTTTGAACTAACCTTCAATAAATCGATCAGCTCATTGATGTTTAGATTCTTTAGCTCTTTCACAATAGCCTCCGTTTCAAATCTAAATCTAGGCACCGTTGCGATAGGAGCATTACCACGAGGTTTGATTGACAAACGCTTTGCAGGTGAAAGTATAATCATCATATTTTTCAAATTTATCGATTCTAAACCACATCGGAATAGTTAAAACCCAAAATATAAAGCCAAAGGAGGAGCCTATAATAAGCTCCTCCTTTAACTATAACGGTATAACTACTTATTAGTTTAAATAGTTACTTAGTAAAAGCACGATTAATCAATTCTTCGTCGGCTATCGATGGAATAGTGACTTTAAGCCGTGGTTCAACAGCCATGGCACGCTTAATAGCAAAGAGAGCCTCTTTATTTCTAGCCCAAGCGCGGCGAGAGATCCCATTATTAACATCCCAGAAAAGCATGTTTTTCAGTCGGCGGTCGGCCTCTTCCGATCCATCGAGAACCATACCGAAGCCACCATTTATTACCTCACCCCAGCCTACACCGCCTCCATTATGTATAGAGACCCAAGTTGCACCTCTGAATGAATCACCAATAACATTTTGAATTGCCATATCAGCAGTAAAGGCGGAACCGTCATAAATGTTCGATGTTTCTCGGAATGGCGAATCTGTTCCCGACACATCATGATGATCACGACCTAATACCACTGGACCATGAAGCTTACCTTCTGCAATGGCCTTATTAAAAGCTTCTGCAATCCGTATCCTACCTTCAGCATCAGCATATAAGATACGAGCTTGCGAGCCAACAACCAGCTTGTTATTTTCAGCCTGACGAATCCAAGTAAGATTATCTGAAATCTGATTCTTAATCTCTTCAGGAGCATCCTTGTACATCTGATCTAAAACCTCTGCAGCAAGTTGATCCGTCAGTCGAAGATCAGCAGGGTCGGAAGATGCGCAGACCCATCGAAATGGACCAAACCCATAATCAAAACACATTGGCCCCATGATATCCTGCACATAAGACGGATATCTGAAAGTACCATCGTTTTTAAATATTTCAGCCCCAGCTCTTCCTGCCTCCAGCATAAAAGCATTGCCGTAATCAAAGAAATACATTCCATTTGAAGTAAGCCTATTAATTGCAGCTACATGGCGCTTTAAACTCTCTTGAACCTTCTCTTTAAACTTTTCAGGCTCCTCAGCCATCATCCGATTTGATTCCTCATAGGTAAGGCCTGCTGGATAATACCCTCCTGCCCATGGATTATGGAGAGATGTTTGATCTGATCCAAGATCAACCCTTATCTCTTCATCGGCAAGCTTCTCCCATAAGTCGACAACATTTCCAAGATAGGCAAGAGAAACAGCCTCTTTATCTCTTACAGCCTTCTTAATCCTATCCATTAACTCATCCAGATCAGAATGAAGTTCATCAACCCAACCTTGTTCATGGCGCTTAATTGCAGCCTTAGGATTTACCTCTGCAACGACACCCACAACTCCGGCAATAACAGCTGCTTTTGGTTGTGCACCTGACATCCCACCTAAGCCTGATGTAACAAACAACTTCCCTGCTGATGTCTCACCTGGCTTAGAATGCATCCTAGCTGCATTGAGCACGGTAATGGTAGTCCCATGAACAATTCCCTGCGGCCCAATGTACATAAATGATCCGGCCGTCATCTGACCGTATTGTGAAACACCTAGGGCATTAAAACGCTCCCAGTCATCAGGTTTTGAATAGTTAGGTATAACCATTCCATTAGTCACTATGACTCTTGGAGCCTCCTTATGAGAAGGGAACAGACCCATTGGATGCCCAGAATAGAGAACCAAGGTTTGCTCATCAGTCATTGTAGCTAGATACTGCATGGTGAGTAAATACTGAGCCCAGTTTTGAAAAACAGCTCCATTCCCTCCATAAGTAATCAGTTCATGAGGATGTTGAGCAACAGCATCATCCAGGTTATTACTAAGCATCAACATAATAGCTGCAGCCTGCTTACTCCTATGAGGAAAATCGTCTATTGAACGAGCGTAGATCTTATAATCAGGGCGATAACGATACATGTATATACGCCCATATTTCTCTAACTCATTAGCAAACTCTGGTGCTAATACAGCATGAAGCTGCTCAGGAAAATATCTTAGCGCATTTCGAAGTGCTAGACGCTTTTCGGGCTCCGAGAGAATAGGTTTCCGTTTAGGAGCATGGTTTATAGCGGAATCAAATTCCTTTAGATCAGGTAAGGTATCTGGGATTCCGTTCAATATAGCTTGTTGGAATTGATTTAGTTCCATAGTTGTAGATATTATTTGGTGGTGGATTTTCTTATAGATGAGATGAATGATCTTTAAGAATCTGATAAAGAAAGTCTCTTGCTCTGAATAGTTGCGCTTTAACCGTTCCAAGCGGTAAATCTAACTCTACAGATATCTCTTCATATGACATCTCCTTAAAATATCTCATCTCTACCAATAACTTATAATGAGGTTTAAGACGATCAACAATCTCTCTCATCAATTTACTCTTCTGCTTTGAGATGATGCTCTCTTCCGGATCGGGAGCTTCAGAGGCTATCCTATCACCAAACTCCTGTCCATATTGATCATCAGAAAGCGAGTAATCGGGTGAAGTAAGTTGCTTACTCTTCCTTCTCATAAAATCAATGCAGTTATTTGAAGCTATCTTAAAGAGCCAGGTAGAGAAAGCATAATTCGGAGTATATTGATGCAGATTACGAAAAGCTTTTCCGAAGGCTTCAATGGTTAGATCTTCCGCATCAACAGGGTCATTAGTCATTTTAAGAAGAAGAAAATAGAGAGAATCCCGGTAATTATTCATCAATTCAGCATAAGCACGTTGATCTCCTTGATTCAGCGCAGCCTGTACCAACTGAAAATCTCGATTTGCTTTATTGGTGAGATTGGGATTTACCTCCATGCCTTTTGCTTTACAATTAGATTACTAAAAGCAATCAATGGGTTAATAATCATCATGATGATCTCTAACAAAGGCGAAAATAGTAACAAATTTCTTTCCCCCAGCCTTTTCATGCTTTTCTTTATGACAATAATCTGGGTTATCAACCGAAAAAACATCACACCTGCAACAATTTCCCAATGAAACAGCCAACTTAAAAGAAGGATTCCTAACGCAAAGTAGAGCCATTGGGTTATTAGGTATAAGCTTAAAACCACTTTATGCTGGGTTTTATACAATGAACCGGTTGTAAGATGTCGCCTTTTCTGTCTAAACCACTCACCAAACGTCTCTTTTGGTTCAGAAAGGGTAATACCCTCCGGAGTGGCAACAACTGCTGTATTCTTCCGAGAAGAGACTTGATTTATAAATAAATCATCATCGCCGGAAGGGATACGATAATGACTAATGAATCCCTTATTCCTATAAAACAAAGATTTTCTATACGATAAATTTCTTCCTACGCCCATATAAGGCATCCCGAATAAAGCTAACCCCAAATACTGCATTGCTATATGTAGAGTATCAAATCGAATCAACTTATTCAAAAAGCCAGGTTTTACTTCATAACCGCCATACCCCAATACCACCTCTACTTTTTTACAATACCCCGAAGCCATATTCATTATCCAAGTGGGTTCTGCTGGCACACAATCGGCATCGGTAAGTAAAAGGAGATCGTGCTTAGCGCATTTAATCCCAATAGATAAAGGAAACTTTTTTCCTTTAAAAAAATTAGGGGTCTCACCCATGTTTACCACTTTAAGGTGGCGATGCTCAGAGGCCAACTTCTTTAGAAAGTAATACGTTTCATCATCTGATGCATCATTTACAACAACTATCTCGTAATCCGGATAATCTTGTGCAAGGAAAAGAGGCAAATTCTCTTTAAGATTTTCATACTCATTCCTTGCGCAAATGACCACAGAGACAGGCTCCAAATTTGGACAACTCTTCCGCTTTCTAAAGGCTATTTGACCAAAAACCAACCAGTAGAAGAGCAACTGAATCAAGGCTATGCCAAGAAAAGAGTAAAACAGATAGGTAAAAAAAGATTCAATCATACTTTTTGAAAATGCTTGGCAAAGATAATTTAAAGATGAATCGAATCAGTATTATGATCATGGAAGTTATAAATCGGTTATGAACCTGTCCCATTTTAACCTTAGGAAAATGAGCAGATTTAGTACCTTTGCACTGCTTTTCCATTAAGCATTTTTATAATTCGGGATATGTTGAAATTTGACTTAAAGGTAACTGACATTCACTCTTCCGCACGAGCCGGTATATTACATACTGATCATGGCGACATTGAGACTCCGATATTTATGCCTGTTGGCACCGTAGGATCGGTTAAAGCAGTCCATATTAGAGATGTTAAACAAGATACTCAAGCTCAAATAATCCTTGGGAATACTTACCATCTATATCTTCGGCCAGGCCTCGATGTTCTTAAAAACGCTGGTGGGCTTCACCGGTTTAATGGTTGGGATAGACCAATACTGACTGATAGTGGCGGCTTTCAAGTATTCAGTTTAGCAGGAACCCGAAAGATCACCCCTGAAGGTGTCACCTTTCAATCGCATATCGATGGATCCCGGCACATCTTCACCCCGGAAAGAGTCATGCAGATTCAACGAATTATAGGAGCTGATATCATGATGGCATTCGATGAATGCACTCCTTACCCTTGTGACTATAATTACGCCAAGAAAAGCCTCGCCTTGACTCACAATTGGCTAGACCGCTGCCTCACAGAGTTCAATAACAGTGATCCGATTTATGGACATAAGCAAGCTCTATTCCCTATAGTACAAGGGTCTGTCTACTCAGATCTACGTAAGATTTCGGCTGAAAAGATCGCTGCTCTTGACGTAGCCGGAAACTCTATTGGAGGTCTGTCTGTCGGAGAACCTCATGAAATGATGTACCAAATCACGGATGAGGTTTGCCGTATTCTTCCTACCTCGAGACCCCGATATCTGATGGGAGTAGGAACCCCCGTAAATATTCTGGAGAGTATTGCCCTTGGAATCGATATGTTCGACTGCGTTATGCCGACAAGAAATGGACGTAACGGACAACTTTTCACGTCAGAAGGGATTATCAATATAAAAAACGAAAAGTGGAAGAATGACTTTTCGGCCATTGATCCAAATGGAATATCGTTTGTAGATAAGGAGTATAGCAAAGCCTACCTGCGACATCTTTTTGTGGCCAATGAGTACCTTGCTCCTATGATCGCCAGCCTGCATAACATAGGGTTCTATTTATGGCTGGTAAAAGAGGCCAGAACAAAGATCCTAGACGGGACGTTTGCCACTTGGAAAAACAATATGGTCTCAAAACTGGCAAACCGACTCTAGGTTTTACTAATGATAAACAAAATAAGCTGTGAAAATAAGAATACCCGGACTAACAATACTAGATTGGTATATCATCAAGAAGTTTCTCGGTACGTTTATCTATTCTATCTCGCTGCTTCAAATCATTATCATCATTTTTGATGTCTCCGAAAGAATTGACGACTTTATAAAGAAGGATGCACCTCTACATGCTATCATTTTCGACTATTATCTCAACTTTCTGCCCTTCTTTATCAACATGTTTATCTCGCTGTTCTGCTTTATCTCTGTCATCTTCTTTACCAGCAAATTAGCAGCCAGAACCGAGATTATCGCCATGCTTAACAGTGGCATGAGTTTCAGAAGATTAATGAGACCCTATCTCTTAGCTTCCGGCTTTTTAGCCATCTCCTCAATTCTACTATCTAATTATGTAATTCCGATTACTAACGAAGGATTGAGAAATTTTGAGCTTAAGTACATAAAAGCCAAAAAGAATGTTACAAACACCAACATTCATATGCAAATAGAGCCAGGTGTGTTTGTTTACTTAGAATCATTTGACCGCAATGACAAATCAGGACTTAGGTTTACTCTTGAGAAATTTGAGAACCAAAGGCTTGTCTCGAAGTTAATGGCAGATAGAGCAGTGTATGACTCTACTAAAGCTACCTGGAAGCTCGAAAATTGGGTCATAAGAAACCTTAAGGCTGATACGATCCAAACGCTTAGTTCCGGAAATACCCTTGATACGGCCGTTCGTATGACCCCCAGTGATTTTCTTGTCGATGCTGAGGATATGAAGATCATGACAGCACCAGAGTTAAATGCTTTTATTGAGAAAGAGAGACTGAAAGGCTCATCCAACCTCTCAGAGTTTCTAGTCGAAAAGTACAGAAGAACAGCGTTCCCTTTATCTGCTATTATTCTCACCATCATAGGTGTTTCACTCTCTAGTCGTAAAGTTCGGGGAGGTATCGGAATGCATTTAGGCTTAGGAATAGCCATTACTTTTAGCTATATCCTTTTCATGCAGATCACCACCGTCTTTAGCCGCTTTGGAAATCTCCCTCCTCTCGCAGCTGTATGGATCCCTAATATTCTATATGCTATTTTAGCCATCTACCTCTACCGAAAGGCTCCAAAATAGCCACTCTATATCGATTAGGTCTACATTAGAGGTCCAGTATAGCACCAATAGCCCGGTTTAACAAAATAATGCGGAGGAACCTCTTTAAATAAGCCAAAGAGGGTCGACCCACTGCCACTCATTGCCGTAAAGACAGCTCCTTGGCTTTTAAGTTGTGTCTTTATCACTTCAAGTTCAGGGTATTTCCTGAACAGGTGACTTTCAAAATCATTCTTCAATAGCTCCTGCCACTGCTCTATAGGATAATCTATAATCTCCCTAATTGATAAACTGTTCTTATCATTTGGGATGATTCCATCATAAGCCTCTTTTGTGCTTATCCCAAAAGAAGGCTTAATTAATCGAATATAATATTGAGATAACGACAGATCTACTGGTTCCAATAAATCACCCCGTCCTGTAGCTAACATAGGTTTGTTATAGATAAAAAAAGGACAATCAGAACCTATTTGAGAGGCCAATAGAGCTAATTGCTCTTCCGTTAAACCTAAATTGAAAAGCTGGTTAACACCTCGAAAAACAAAAGCACCATCAGCAGACCCGCCACCTAAACCGGCTCCCATCGGAAGATACTTGAAAAGAGTCATTGAAACAGCCGGCAGATCATAAAGCTCTGCCATCAATCGCCAAGCCCTTACACAAAGATTCTCTTCAATAGTCCCACTAATAGCTATCCCTTCTACCTTGAAAGAAAAAGAGTCAGATTTCTCAATTAAAAGAGCCTCGGTAGCATTCACAGGATAAAACAACGTCTCCAGATCATGATAACCATCAGATCGCTTTCTCAATACATTCAATCCCAGATTAATCTTACAATTTGGATATAATAACATCTTCTCTACTTTTTTCTTCAAAGATAAGGTTTCACCCAATACCCTGAAATGTTAATCATTAGGCTGAATAATTTCTGTAACTTTGATAAAAGTATTAGACAGCATCTATTATGGCACTAATTAGTTCCGTCGTTTCTTGGTTAATGAAAAAACGAGTTCATCAAATTGAACTCTTCAAAAAGTACCCACATGAAGTACAATCAGAGGTATTAAAAAAATTACTCTCGGCTTCAAAAGAGACTGAATGGGGTAGAAAATATGATTTTGACTCCATCTCTTCGGGTAGAGTTTTCGCAGAACGACTGCCTGTTAGTGACTATGATGCTCTAAAACCCTTTATTGACAGACTGCGATCAGGAGAACAAAATATTCTTTGGCCTTCAGAAATTAAATGGTTTGCTAAATCATCAGGAACAACTGCAGGCAAAAGCAAATTCATTCCGGTTAGTTATGAAGCCTTAGAAGAGTGTCATTTCAAAGCGGGCAAAGACATGTTGGCACTATACTGCTTAAACTATCCAGATACTAATCTTTTTGAAGGAAAGAATCTGGCAATGGGAGGCAGCCATACGATTCGGGAAGTCAATAACGAGAGCTACTATGATGGAGATCTCTCTGCCATTCTCATGCAAAATCTGCCTTTTTGGGCCGAATTTCTTCGAACGCCTAACCTCTCAGTCGCCCTCATGGATGAATGGGAAAGCAAAATTGAGAAGTTGGCTTTAGTGACATCCAAAGAAGATGTGACAAGCATAGCAGGTGTACCTAGTTGGACGCTCCTGCTCATCCATAAAATTCTTGAGATCACCGGTAAAGATGACTTAAGTGAGATCTGGCCAAACCTGGAGGTCTTTTTCCATGGAGGCGTTAGCTTCCAACCATATAGAGAGCAGTTTCATGATCTCATCAGATCTCCTAAAATGAACTATATGGAGACTTATAATGCCTCTGAAGGTTTCTTTGGAATCCAGGATGAGATTGGATCAGAATCGATGTTATTGATGCTTGATTACGGCATCTATTATGAGTTTATTCCTTTTGATGAACTGGAAAAAGAAAACCCAAAAGTCATCGGACTCGATCAGGTCGAGAAGGGAAAAAACTATGCAGTTGTGATCTCTACCAATGGCGGGCTCTGGCGATATAAAATTGGAGATATGATCATGTTTACCGATCTCTCTCCCTATCGTTTCAGAATAACCGGACGAACAAAAAGCTTCATCAATGCATTTGGGGAAGAATTAATTGTTGATAATGCCGACAAAGCCCTATCAGTAGCATGTGCAAGAACCAATGCTGTCATTAGAGAATACACTGCCGCCCCGGTTTACTTTTCCGGAAATCAAAGAGGAGCGCACGAATGGCTTATTGAGTTCGAAAAAGAACCTGATGACTTAGATTTCTTTATCGAAAGCCTTGACAATGCCCTCAAAAGCCTTAATTCTGACTATGAAGCAAAACGATACCATAGCATGATTCTCGCAGAACCGTTACTAAGGAAAGTTCCTAATCAAACATTCTACGAATGGCTAAAAAGCAAGAATAAGCTTGGTGGTCAAAATAAAGTCCCTCGCCTTTCCAATAACCGTGATCTAATAAATGAAGTATTAACTATTGCTCGCCAATTAGGATATCATGAATAAAACGCCATCAAAGTCAAAAATCGAGACATTCACTAAACCGGAGTTCAAACACATGGCCATTGCTGGCAATATCGGTGCCGGAAAAACAACCTTAACAAGCCTTCTTGCTAAACATTTCAACTGGAATCCTCACTATGAAGATGTTGATACTAACCCCTATCTTAATAGCTTTTATGAAGATATGCAACGATGGTCCTTCAACCTTCAAATTTACTTCCTGAACCACCGATTCAGGCAAGTTGTTGATATCAGACGCGGGGATAATCCAGTGATTCAAGACCGAACCATCTATGAAGATGCGAATATCTTTGCACCTAACCTCCATGACATGGGACTCATGAGCACTCGTGACTTCGATAACTATCAATCTCTTTTTGACCTCATGATCTCTTTTATTCAACCTCCCGACCTCCTGATCTATCTAAAAGGCTCAGTCCCCTCCCTCGTAAGAAACATCCAGAAAAGAGGAAGACCCTATGAGGAAGCCATAAGACTCGACTACCTAAAGCGTCTTAATGAACGATATGACTCCTGGATCTCTTCTTACCAACATCGACTCCTGGTCATCGACATTGACAATCTTGACTTCGCTAATAAACCGGAAGACCTTGGAACAGTCATCGAGAAAATCAATGCCAGCGTTAATGGCCTCTTCTAACATCAAATCTTCAACTCCTCTCTTTCGCCGAATACTAATTTTAAACAATAGTTTGATACCCACAAGAGTCTGTTCAGTTCGGAGCAGACTCTTGTTCGTTTTCGATCACTTCTAAAAAACCCTATACTCTTTTTTTCCTGACAAATAATAAATTAATCGCTTTGGCCTGGTTTTGGAAAAGAGTTTACCAAAGCAGCAACAAGCATGAGTAAAATATCACATATTGCCCTATGGTGTAACAACCTTGAAGAGAGTAGACACTTCTTTGAAAAGTATTTTGAAGCTGTCCTCCTCTCTCATTATCGCAACTCAGGAACCGGATTCTGTTCCTACTGGCTAGGCTTTGAAAATGACACTCAACTTGAATTAATGTTTAGAGAAGATATGACCGAACTCACACTATCACTCAAGCAGGGGCATTTTGCTATTAGCGTAGGAAGTCGAGAAAAAGTCGATGAACTTACCTTACGACTGAAATCAGAGGGCATAATAATTAGAGGCATGCCAAGAATAACCGGAGATGGCCTTTACGAAAGTGTTGTCATTGATCCATCTGGCAACATTATCGAGATCACAGAGTAACCCATCATCCAGTAATCTACTAAGAGGATAAATAATTAATTCGAAGTTATCAATCTTAACAATACCGCCGGAAAAAGTAATCGAGGAACCTCCACCTAGGAGGTTCCTTGTTTTACAGGAGGTGCCTTATTTTAAAAGCATCTAATGTTTAAATTCCTTCCGCTAGATATATAGATGATTTACTAAATAGTTCCTGACATAGTCCATTACTCCTTCTTCCAAGGAGGTAAACTTTATGCCAAGATTTAAACTATGAAGTTTTGACATATCAGCTTCGGTGAAATATTGATATTTATCTCGAATATCAATTGGGGTATCAATAAATGAGATATTTGGTTTTAAGCCCAAAGCAGAAAAGGTAGCCTCGGATAAGTGTAAAAAGGCTCTTGCCTGACCAGTCCCTAAGTTATAGATACCAGAATGTGGTCTACTCTGAAGCATCCTATATAAGACCTCGGTGACATCTTTAACATAGATAAAATCACGTAGCTGCATGCCATCTTGGAAATCGGAGCGATGCGACCTAAACAATCTAACCTCGCCTGAACTCTTTATCTGATTAAATGAGTGAAAAACGACCGATGCCATCCGGCCCTTATGATATTCATTTGGGCCATAAACATTAAAAAACTTAAATCCCGCCCAGAATGGGGGTGTCACGGTCTGCTCTAATGCCCAAATATCGAAGTTATTCTTCGATTCACCATATGGATTTAGTGGTTTTAACTTAGAAACAATCTCATGGCTGTCTGAATAGCCCAATTCTCCCCCACCATAAGTCGCAGCTGAAGAGGCATAGAGTAACGGGATATTATACTTTGAACAATTCAGCCACATCAACTTCGAATAATTCAGATTAAGCTTATCAAAGATGGCGATATTAAACTCTGTGGTATCTGTTCTTGCCCCTAAATGAATGATCGCCTCTACCGTTTTATGGTTATTATCGAGCCATTGAAAGAAACTATCACGATTAACAAACTGGGAGATTGTCAGATTCGTAAGGTTGGCATTTTTATCATCTCGATCGAAATGGTCTACAGCAATGACATTTTGATAACCAGCTCTGTTTAGCTTTGATATCATCGCACTCCCAATAAATCCAGCGGCACCGGTAACTACAATCATTTTAGTCTATTTTCTTGCAAAGATAAGAAATGAGGTTGAGGTGTATAACCTTTAAGACAAACACCATTAAACGCATGTCTTATTTAAGCCCTACCTTTGTAATAAATCAAATCACTGATGATATGCCTTGGATTTACCTAATTCTGGCCAGCGTCTTCGAAATAGGATGGCCTCTCAGCTTTAAACTAAGCCAAACAACTCAATACAAATGGTCTTATATCGTACTTGCCATCATCTCAATGGGATTAAGTGGATACTTTCTATGGATGGCTCAAAAGAGTATCCCCATTGGTACCGCATATGCCATCTGGACAGGCTTGGGTGCTGTTGGAACGCTTTTCATAGGAATCCTATTCTTTAAAGACCCTATTAGTCTTTTACGGTTAGCATCAGCCTTCCTGATAATCACAGGCGTTATCGGACTTAAAATTGCCCATTAAACAACGTTGACAATCCTTATTTTATCATCTGAAATATAATATAAGCAACGACTATATTTTATTAGGATCTTTCTAAACGATAAGGGCTTTCAGCTAGTAACCAGCTAAAAGCCCTTATTATTTTCCTCACGTTGATCTGAGATTTTTTTTGATACAACTTTTGTAACAGTAACTTAATTTACGATGATTTTACCTGAGTAATTCACCGCACCATTTAAGCTTATCACGTAAGTCCCCGAAGAGATCTTACCCCCTGTAAGTTCAGCTAATGTGATACAAAAAGTTGAACCAGTAGCCTTAACAACACCGCTAGAAACGAGAGAACCCGACAACGAATAAATATTTACAACAACAGGCCCATTAATGGATGAACGAAGTTTTACTGTTAACTCATCATTTACCGGATTAGGAAAGATCTCAAAAGCATTAACTATAGATTCTATGCCAATCCCCGTCTGTCTTTCAAACGCACCAATATCAATGCGATTATGAACCATCCTATTATTACCAGCCAAATCCATTCCTGAGAGCCCCAATCCGGTCGTATCTGGAGTACCTGCATTGTGTAATGGCGAAGTTGCCGACGGAACAAATGTAAAGCCAGGCTCTATTTGAAAATAGTTTAGCGTATCAAGATTATTGAGATACTCTCCATGATAACCGCCTAAAGCTCCACTTCCTGCAAATTGCGAAAGACCTCCTTCAACATTACAATAGTAGAAGCTAGGAGCAGAGTAGATATCCCAAATATACACCTGATTACCGGCTCCAAAGGAGAGATTATTAGTAATTACAGAGTTGTAGATCTTAGGCATAGCTGAATCGTTACAATAAAAACCACCTCCCATAGCAGCCATATTATTCACAATAGTGTTATTGACAATAACAGGTTTACTATCATTATTACAAGCCATTCCTCCTCCAAAGAAAGTAGCTGAATTACCATAAATCAAATTATTAACCAGAGGTATTTTGGGCGTTGAATGCACAAGACTTATAGCACCTCCAATATCGGCATGATTCTGAGTGTACTCATTATATTGAATTATTGCTTGACTATAATAAAAGCACAAGGCGCCACCTAACCAGACAGCTTTATTACCTGTGAAGATGCAATGTCTTACAATAGGCGAAGACTCAAAGGCATAAAGAGCCCCTCCAAATCCCATTAAGGAGTCATATAATTGCGCATTATCGAAACTACAAAATTCTATCTTAATATCTGCACCCGTCTTCATAGCAATAGCACCTCCGGCGCTCCATGACTTTGTGTAGAGAAAATGGCAATTCGATAATCTTACCTTAGGAAAACCAGTAATAGTAAATGCCCCCCCGGAAGAGGTCTCCCCGTTGTCTCTTAAGTCTTTGGTATACTCAAAATAGACATGTTTATAGATGGAGCTATCAGTAGTACTAAGGATATGTGAATAGACAATACCTTGCCATGAACCAGCCAAAGTAGCTGAATCTGAAAAACCGGATGTATCAGAAACAGTAAAGTATATCGGACTAGTAGCTGTTCCGGAAGCTATAACAGACCCCCAGACATTCATAATATAAGGGCCACTAAACACAACACGGGTTCCCTCTTGAATCGTCAGATTTTTACCCTCTTCAACATAAATATCACCTATAACCTCGATATTACCACTCCACGTTCCCTCAATAGAGCCTTGTACCTGAGTTTGAGAGAACAGTTCATTGGAAAACAGAGTCCCAATTAAAAAAATAAAAAAGAAGATAATGTTTATAAAATTGTTTTTCATAATATAGTTAATTTGGTAATCTTGATTGACTGTCAAAGATAAACAGTTTATGATTCATTACAAACTGTAAGTACGCTGACCAAAGATCAGAGAACCCACTCTTACCATAGTCGAACCACACTCTATAGCTAATCTGTAATCTGACGACATTCCCATGCTAATTGTATTAAAATAAACCGTATCCCTAAAGAACACTCCTTTTAGATCTTCAAAATAGCTCTTTAAAGTTCTAAATTCACTTGCAATTAAATTGTTATCATCAGTATTGGTAGCCATGCCCATAACTCCCCTAATTCTAATATTTCCTAGAGATTCCAGCTGAGTAAGCCTGACAACTTCACGAGCCTCCTCTAAGTCTAATCCAAATTTCGACTCTTCTGTAGCAATATAGAGTTGCAACAGACAATCCACTATTCGATTAGCTTTAACAGCCTCCTTACTGACCTCACTTAAAAGTTTAAAACTATCAATAGAATGAATCATTTGCACCCAAGGGATGATTTGCTTCACCTTATTTGTTTGCAGGTGCCCTATAAAATGCCATTCAATATCATCAGGTAGAAGAGGGGCTTTTCGAATCAACTCTTGAGCTTTATTCTCACCAAATCGCCTTTGCCCTGCCTCATATGCTTGAGCAATCATCTCCACTGGATGGGTCTTTGAAACCGCAATCAATGCGACTCCATCAGGAATATCTTCCAGCACAGAGTATAAGTTAGCTTTGACGTTCATAATAGGTATACTTTTTATATTATTATTTAAACAAAAGAGATATAGTGCGAAAAGGCAATAAATCGTAGCTATAAACCATTTTGCATCTTTAAATAATTCTCAATAATAGCAATAGCGTTTAAAACTCTTTGATCGCCAAGTCCAGAAACTAAATGGAAATTTGCCTTCTGTTTATTCAAAAGCTCATCGAACCAGGAAAAGAAAAACGATCTTTGATCAGGGTACTCCCTTAAGGGGTCATATTCCCAAGGCAGGTCAATATTGGTGAGTAAAACCAGTGGATAAATATGGTTTTGATATTTTTTAGTAAGCCAAGGATCATTTCTTGAGTATTTATGCAAACCCCAAATCACAGGAACTGTTAAATCAGTATCTATAAAAAGAAATCGATTAGCCTGTTTCGCATATTCATCCTCCAGTTCCAGCTGTCTTTTTGCTATCGCCACAATGTCAGCTTCAACATAGTCACGACCAATTGATTCACAATACTCTCTGGCATACTCAGGCACCCACAAGGTATTATAATGATTTGCGAGTGCCTTACAAAGACTAGACTTTCCAGTACTTTCAGGGCCTGTAATTGCCACATGAATTACAGAATTAAGATTAATCATTTCCATTATTTGTTATTTTCAGGCACCAAAGATCTGTTCCAATTTCTATATCCATTTATTGCAAGGATGAGGAATATTGTATATTGAAAAGAGGTAAAGGCCATATTAACACTAAAGTAGAGTGGAATTGAGATCAAATCTCCAATAATCCACAACAACCAGCTCTCCACTTTTTTTTCTGCCTGCATCCACATAGCGGCAATAAAGATTGAAGTTGTCAATGCATCAGGAATCGGCAACTGACTATCTGTCCATTTTGACAAGACCCAAACCAATAGGCAAAAAGCAAGTATTACAAATAGTACGCTAAAAAAAACCTCACGCTTTGAGAGTCGGGATACCGGTAAATAATCTAATGAACTATTGACTGGATGAGTCCACCGCCACCAACCATAGACACTCATAATAAAGTATATGGCATTAATTCCCATATTAGCATATAGGCCGGCTTGGAGGCAGAGCCATACGTAGATCAAGACAGAGACAATTCCGGTTGGATAGACCTTGATATCCTCTTTTGATGAGTACCAGACGCTAGCTAACCCGGTTGATACAGCGACGGCTTCAATCCAAGTGGTGTTAAGTAAGCCAGACCATAATTGCGTTAGTAATTCAGGCATAACAGCTAATTTGCCTAACAAAGTTACGGTTTCTTTACTTTTTCAGAGAAGAAAGAGTAACCAGGAGGTAATAAAACCAAGCAGTGACAGCGAGAGGTTGGCTTCAAACCGAACCTTATTGAAATCGGCAATAGCGTTTTAATCTAATGAAGTTTTTTGAGAGATCCACGAAGAGCCTAGATTACTTACATACTCGTATACGATTCTATTAAGTTCATCAGGAATAAAAGGTTTATTAATAATATCATTCATTCCTGATTGCATCACTCCATCTTTAACCTCATTATAGGCGGAGGCCGTCAATGCAATGATAGGAATTTGAAGGCTATATTCATCGGCTCTGGCTCTAATCAGACGGCTGGTTTCATAACCATCCAGTTCAGGCATTTGAAGATCCATCAGGATGATATCATATTTATTCTCAAGGCTTTTCTCAAGAGCTTCTCTTCCATTTTCGGCTATATCAACAAGAGAATCCCAACGTTTAAGGAACTTACCGGCAATCATTTGATTGATCTTATTATCCTCTACTAATAAGATTCGGACGCCTTTAAGCGAATGTTGTTGATTACCACTAGCCTTGACCTCACGATTAAGATCTTGGATTGCCACTTCAAAAGAGAGTTCAAAGGCGAAAGAGCTGCCCTTATTAACCTCACTGGTAACCTCAATGGTTCCATTTTGCAGTTCTACCAGTTTACGGGTAATGGCTAAACCGAGTCCGGTACCCCCATATTTTCTCGTTGTATTGGTATCAGCTTGGCTAAAGAACTCAAATATAGTACCGATCTTCTCAGGTTGAATTCCGATACCGGTATCAATAACCTCAAATCTACAACGAAGAGATTTTTCATGTTGTTCGATAATCTTAATATTTAGGATGATCTCCCCTTTCTCCGTAAACTTTACAGCATTTCCGATTAGATTAGTGAGGATTTGGTTAAGGCGCATAGGGTCGCCTTTAACAACATCAGGAATACTGTCAGTGACCGCTAGTTTTAATTCAATTCCCTTATCATTTGCTTTAAAAGAAAAGATTTTCATAAGACCTTTAGCCAGTTCTCTTAGGTTAAAGTCTATTCGTTCAAACTGAATTCTATTGGCCTCGATTTTACTAAAATCCAGAATATCATTAACAAGAGACAGGAGATGATTTCCACTAAACTCCAGAGTTTTAAAATAGTCAAGTTGATCTTCCCGGGGGTTTTCCTGCAACAAAAGATTGACAGCGCCGAGGATTCCATTGAGAGGAGTTCTTATTTCATGGCTCATGACCGACAGAAACTGTTGTTTGGCACGAGTAGCCTCATTAGCTCTATCGAGCGCAGCCAGTAATTCCACCTCTCTTTTTTTTCTTTCAGAGACATCACGAATAATCAGCAGGAACTGATCATGACCACTAACTTTAAAGGTTGTGAAGGAGACCTCAACGGGGAATTTCAAGCCCAGTCTAGGTAGAGCAGAATATTCTGAAATGACTACCGATCTATCGGATAACATTTCGTAGCTTTTTACCTCCTCAATTGTTAAACTCACCCCATTGGCATTGACAAGTAGTCGTTCTATGGAGGCATTAACAATCTGATCAAAAGAGTATCCAAACATCAGTTCAGCAGCTCTATTCCAGAAATTAACCAGACCGAGTCCATCCACCATGATGATTGCATCATTAGCAGAAGAGGCTAATGCCATAAACTTCTCCTCATTAATTTTGGCAATATTCTCCTGGATTTTCTGGGTTCCAACTTTCGCAAGAAGAGCGAACAGTTTCTGCCTATCAATAGGTTTTATAAGAAATCCATCTATTCCGAGATCTATTGCCTCAGTAAAAAAGTCTGTTTCATTGTATGCCGACAAGATAATAGCTTTAAGATCGGGTTGATGTTGTCTCAATATCTTTATAAGATCCAGACCATTTAGGCCTGGCATTCGGATATCGGTCAGGAGAATATCAAAATCACCTTTTGCATGCAGTTCAATCGCCTCTTTAGCGCTTCCTGCAGCAGTAATCCTTTCAATTCTGCGACCTAACATCTCAGCCATAGGCAACCGAATAAACTCCTCATCTTCGACATATAGAACCGAAACAGCAATTTTATCCATAGCTAAAGGATTTATATTTTCTCACTTAAAACAAAAGCCAACCGGGTGTCATCCTTATACAGTTTAAATCTCAACTTAAAGTTCGTTACGGCACCTTGACCAGCTTCCGACAAATTTAAGATAGTATTTTTCTCAACTCCATTAATCTTCATAAATGAGTCAATCCATTGCACATCATCAATGGTACTATAACTGTAACTTTTAGTTGCATTATATTTAAAAAACTCATTGACATTATTATACTTTCCGAAGAATGATTCATAGCTGTCAAAACCAAAATATCTCAAGAAATCAGAGTTAATCTGGAATTTTTCATTTACTTCAGTCCAAATAACCACTCTGTTTTCAACCTTTAAGATCAGACTAAGAATCTCATTGCATTCATCCATATTTCTTTTAAAGGTAACCATTCTTGCCAGATCATCTAAAGCTTCGGTCAGAGAAATTTTGTTTATAGGCTTTACTAAATACTTATTAATGCCCACCTCAATAGCTCTCATTAGGTAGTCCTTAAACTCATAGGCCGTTGTTACGATAATGGGAATAAACTGATCTTCATGCCTGATTCTGGAAGCTAACTCAAAACCACTTATTCCAGGCATTTTAATATCCGTAATCAACATATCTATTCCACCTTGGCGGTAAATCTCATAAGCCTCCTCTCCACTTGAAACGGCTATAACCCTTTCAATTCGTCTTTCCAGCATCTCGGTAAATGGAAGACGAATCATCTCTTCATCTTCTGCATACAAAACTGTCAAATCGTGCTTTACGCTTATCATGTACTTTTTATTATTATTTACACCCACGTAGAACTAAAATCAAAGATAAGGTCATTTATTAATATTCTATTCCTTTTATTGAATGGAAATACTCAAGATTAATTGGTAATAACTCTGTTTTAAAGACCACTCATGGCCATCTAAATAAAATTTGAGGTTGGATCATGATCATAATATCATCAAATAGTCAACTTTCCCTCTATTACAGGGAGAAAAATCATAAATTGGGTTCCTTCTCCCATTCTTGTATCAACACCAACAATGCCACTATATCTGGAAACGATACCATGCACCGTCGAAAGGCCTAATCCGGTACCTTCACCAACAGGCTTAGTGGTATAGAATGGTTCAAATATCCTATCTAAGACCTCTTTGGAAATACCAGGGCCAGTATCTTTCACCGATAATACAATCCAATCATTTAAGCCGACGGTTTTTGCGCCATACAACTGAGCCTCTTCAGCTCGGGTTTTTCGCAAACTTATCTCAATAACTCCCTGTCCAGCCATAGCTTGCGAGGCGTTTACACATAGGTTCATCACCACCTGATGATACTGAGTTGGATCTATCCAAAGATATCCTACATCCTGTAAATCTTTTTTTATAGCAATGCCTGGGGAGAAACTTATGGTTATCATTCGAAGGATATCTTCTGTTATAGACTTTAAATCAGAATGAACCAAGTTTAAACCTTCGTCCTTCCGACTAAAGGTCAAAATTTGATCAATCAATTTCTTCGCTCTATTCTGTTCCTTAATGATATTGGAAAGATAACCTTCCAGCATTGTTTTATTATCTAACTCACGTAAAGACAACTCTGTATATACAGACATCCCCATTAGCATATTATTAAAATCATGAGCGATACCCCCAGCAAGCGTCCCAATAGCTTGAAGTTTTTGCATATTTCTTAGCGTTTTCTCCATCTGTAACTCAAATGTTACATCTCTTTTAACAGAAACATAATGCGTTACATCGCCTTGATCATTCAATACTGCAGTAATTGAAGTTTGCTCATGATACAATGACCCATCCTTCCTTTTATTAATAAATACACCACTGAATCGATGGCTATCAATTAGATTCCTCCAGAATGAGCTATAGAAAGAATCGTCGTGCATTCCACTTTTAAATAGGCTCATCTTAGAATGGAGTAGCTCCTCCTTGGTATAACCAGTTAACTTTTCTGCAGCCCTATTTGTATAAACAATCAAACCTGATGTATCTGTGATGATCACCGATTCTTCAACTTGATCAATCGCACCCTCTAACCTCAAACGTTCATGCTCCATCTGTAATCTCTTCGTCAAGTCACGAATCAGCACCAACACCTGTGGAACCTCTTCTAAGGTTAAAAAGCCAACATTAAGCTCAACAGGAATCTCTCTCCCATCTTTTGATTTTATTTTTGTTTGATAAAGTTCCGGTACATTCCCTTCGCGTTTAAGTCGTTGTTCATGAATCTGCTTAACTCTAGCAACCTCTTGATCTGCAATTATGATACTATAATGCTGACCATGTAACTCAGCCTTGGTATATCCAAGGAGTTGCCCAATTGAAGAATTTGAAAAAACAATACGCTGCTCTTCAATGAGAATCAATCCATCAAGCAACTTTTCGATCAAAGCACCGAATTTACCTTCGCTTTGAAGCAACTCCTGAGTACGTTCTTCAACCATTTGCTCCAATCTTGTGTGGTAAGCCTCCACTTCTGCTTTCAGCTTAAGGCTTTTCAGCACTCGCTGGATATAAGAGATGAGCGCATCAGTAAGAAAAGGTTTAATCAGATAACCCTCAACGGCAAGGTTTAGAGCATCAATGAGTAAATCAGAATCATTATAGGCAGAAGTGATTAAAATATGCTGTTCAGAAGAACACTCTCTAATATTTTTTATTAGCTCAAGCCCACTCATCCCTGGCATCTTTATATCCGTTATCACCAGATCAGGTTTAATCTCTCGGTAGAGTACCCATCCAGATAATCCATCTTCAGCAGCAAATACCGTGGTATAGCGCCTTCTAAGCACCTCTAACGTATTATTGCGAATGATAGGATCATCCTCCACATATAAGATCACCAATTGCTCTTTGTTAAAACTCATCTAATTATATTAATATTGTAAATACTGCACCTGAACCACGGTTCTCCACTTTTAACTCACCACCCATATTCTTCTCAACAATCATCTTAGACATATATAAACCTAAACCCGTTCCCATCTCCTTGGTAGTAAAATAGGGTTCAAATACTTTGTCCATTACCTCAGATTTCATACCTCCCCCATTGTCTTCAATCTCAACAAACGACCGATTAAACTGCGTATTGACTCTGATCTTAAGTTCCCCATTAGAAATGCCTCTCTCTTTGATGATATCTCTGGCATTATTAAAGATGTTTAATAAAACCTGAGCATATTCATTGGGATATCCCCAAATCTTTATATCGTCAATTACTTCAACCTCCACTCTAATGTTATTATGGGCAAAGTTAGCATTCATAAAGCTCAAAGAGTTTCTCACTGTTTCAGCAATACTGAATGATTGTTTCTCTTTATCAGGCTTAAAGAAATTTCGAAAATCATCGATGGTATGAGACATGTAAGAGAGTAAAGTCATCACATTATTGATCTTCTCGACCATATACTCTTTGGTCAGCTCATTATAATTATAAGCGTCTTCAATATTCTGAACGATAACTCCAATAGAGTTAAGAGGCTGCCTCCATTGATGGGCAATATTCCCGATCATCTCACCCATGGCTGCCTGACGGCTCTGCTTGATAATCATATGGTCTTTTTCTCTTAACTGTTTTACCCCTTCACTAATCTTATTTTCTTGTTCTTGATAAACTTCATTCAACTTTTCTGTCATTAAATTGAAGTTTTCAGCCAACTCATCCAGCTCTAATAAGCCTACAGGCTCCAAGTTTGTGGATTGAAATTTACGGCTGACGTCTCGGGTTGTATCAATTAAATACTCTATTGGAGAAGTGATCTTACCGGATATACTCTCCGCTTTTCTAATTAAATAAAGGAAGAAGGGTAAATAAAACAAAATCAAAAAGAGGATAGCCCCATAACCTAGCAAATTACTCTGATAAGTAAGAAGATTCACAGGCCCTAAAACAACCTCTTTATCAACAAGAGTAAGGAACCTCCATCCTGTCTCTTTAATTCGATTCTGACTTATTATAAAATGACGCCCACCAAGTTCCACCTCTTCTATGGCTTTATTCTCCTTAACCATTGCTTTAAGCCCAGAAGGTATGGCACTATTTTTCAATAAATTAAAGTCCTCAGGTTTATACGTATTTTTAATAACTGCATTATCATACGTATGCTTTTTTAATTCTGATAATCCCAGTAATTTCTCAACATACTCAGGCATTGCCAAGATGGTTCCTGCCTCATCCACTAAAAATGCAGAGCCCTGCCATGGAATCTTCAATGAAAGTATGTTTTGAGTAAATTTCTCTATTGTAATATCAATACCGACTACCCCTTCTAAAAAATCTTTGTTATATACCGGAACAATACAAGAGGCCATCCATCCCATCCCAGCCGGATCCAGATAGGCATCAGTCCAGACCACAGAACGTGTTGGATTATGTTTTGCATCAGCTAAATAGTAGAAGTTATATTTGGAAATATCCATATTCGGCATATATTGCTCATAAGTCTTTTCAATAAATGGATAATAACGATTCATATTATCCCAGGTATTGATATAAACGGCTACCGCATTTGAATCTATATCTACCACTGCCTTATACAAGGGATCTAATACCTCCGTTAACTCAGCTTTCTGAAACTGCTCAGAACCAAACTTGGTCAAACCAGAATAGTAAATACTTCCACCTCCATTATTATTTTCTTTATACATGGTACCATTTGGTGCCACCTTCAGAACTGGCTTAACATCGGGTAAGACAAACTTCGAAGGATCTTTAAAGAAACGCTCGTTCTCACTACGAATGAGGTGAGCATAATCTGTAATCTTACTCAACTCCATATCAATATTACCGGCCTCTCTTGAAGCGATCTCTCCAATATTTAATTTCACCTCTTGCAAAAGAGTAATCCTTGTTCTATAGGTTTTATAGGCATTTATGCTAAAATAGAGCACCAAAAGCATCAGCTCGATGATGATGATAGGAATCAATGCTGAGCGGACAAACTCTTTCTTTATTAATTGCTTAAACGATGCCTGTTTATTCATACACCTACTTTATTACAATTCTGCCTAAAACCTTTATCTTTTTTTACAGCCTTTAGCTTATATCCATTGATCTAAGTTACAAATAGTTAATATCTTTCAGTCGAATCATTAAGATTAAAAGCCAAAGTTGTAAATTTACTATCTAAATATAATCAATCTGCTATGAAAAGAGATAGCCTGTTAATTTTTTCAACCTTCCTTTTCCTTTTTAGCTGTTCTCAAGCTACCAAAGAGGGAAAAGAGAGTGAAGCCGCTTTAATTAGCGCTCCTAAACCTGTGGTAAACAATGGTATTCTGACCCCTGAGCTAATGTGGGCTTTCGGTCGTGTCGGCTCACCTGCTATAAGTCCTGACGGCTCAAAGATGATCTATCCTGTGACCTGGTATGATATCAAACAGAACAAAGGAAACACTGAACTCTTTAGCATGAATATCGATGGAAGTGACAACAAACAGATCACTTCTACCCCTAAAGGAGAAAATCAACCAACATGGAGACCCGATGGTAAAAAATTAGGCTTTATCAGTTCAGAAAGCGGTTCTCCTCAACTCTGGGAAATGAATGCCGACGGCTCTGACAGAAAACAAATATCAAACATAGAAGGTGGTATCTCTGGTTTTGCCTACGCTCCCGATCAATCAAAAATAATCTACCTTGCCGATGTTGCCGCTGAAAAAGTCAATCCTGATCTATTCAAAGATCTTGATAAAACAACCGGCCGATTAATGAATGATCTGATGTATCGTCACTGGGACTCCTGGGTTGATACCTACACCCACATCTTCCTCGCCGATTACAAGGATGGCCAACAGATCACTACGGGTAAAGACCTCCTCGAAAATGAGAAGTGGGACAGTCCTGTAAAACCTTGGGGTGGAATGGAACAAATCACTTGGAGCCCTGATAGTAAACAGATCGTTTATACCTCTCGTAAACTCATTGGGAAAGCATACTCCTTATCAACTAACAGCGATCTCTATCTATATGATATCGCCAGTGGGAAAACCACGAACCTCACAACCGGAATGATGGGCTACGACCAAAATCCAGTCTTCTCACCCGATGGGAAATACCTTGCTTGGGAAAGCATGGAGAGAGATGGGTATGAAGCGGATCAGGTTAGACTATTTGTTAAAGATATGTCGACCGGACAAGACATCTATCTTACCAAAGATTTTGATCAGGATGCCCATAATCTGACATGGACTAATGACAGTAAGACTATCTATTTCATCAGCAACTACCAAGGAACCGATGAAATCTATACCATCTCAGTAAACGATAAAAAGATCACCAGACTAACTGAAGGTATCCACGACTATACCGGAATTGCATTCGCCGGTGATAAACTTATCGCAACTAAGATGAGTATGTCAAAACCGGTCGAGATCTATTCTATTGATCCAGCCACAGGCAAAGACACTGAGCTTTCATTCATCAATAAAGATCTGCTTGCGCAACTTAAACTGGGAACCGTCACCAAACGATGGATTAAAACCACCGATGGTAAACAAATGCTCACCTGGGTCATCCTTCCAGTTGATTTTGACTCCACAAAACAGTATCCTGCCCTACTCTATTGCCAAGGAGGACCACAAAGCACGGTTAGTCAGTTCTGGTCTTATCGTTGGAATTTCCAGATCATGGCTGCCAACGGCTACGTTATTGTAGCTCCAAACAGAAGAGGCGTACCCGGTTTTGGAAAGGCATGGAATGAACAGATTAGTGGCGATTATGGTGGTCAGAATATGAAAGATTACCTTGCCGCTATCGACAATGTTAAAGAGGAAAAATGGGTCAACAAAGACAAGTTAGGTGCTGTTGGAGCCAGCTATGGGGGATTCTCCGTTTATTGGCTTGCTGGCCATCATGAAAAACGTTTTAAGGCCTTTATTGCTCACGATGGAATGTTTAACCTCGAACAACAATATCTTGAAACAGAGGAGATGTGGTTTGTAAACTGGGATCTTGGCGGGCCATATTGGGAAAAGAGTAACCAAGTAGCTCAACGCTCATTTGCCAACTCTCCGCATCGCTTTGTTGACAAATGGGATACCCCCATTCTGGTTGTTCACGGCGAACTCGATTACCGTATCGTGGCCTCTCAAGGAATGGCTGCCTTTAATGCAGCTCAACTCAGAGGAATCCCATCTGAATACCTCTACTTCCCCGATGAAAACCACTGGGTTCTCCATCCTCAAAACTCTATCTTATGGCAAAGAGTATTCTTTAACTGGCTTGATCGCTGGCTTAAATAACCATTCATAAACAAAAACCGCCCTGTATCCTTCAACAGGGCGGTTCCTTTTTAACCATTTATTAATATGACTAATAAATCATACGCTCTCATCACTGGAGCTTCCTCCGGTATCGGTGCTGCAGTCGCTAAAAAACTGGCACAAAATAATCATAATCTAATTCTTATCGCCCGCAGAAAAGACAAACTTCATCTACTAAAAGAAGAACTTGAGAGAAACTTTGAGATTGAGGTTCTCTGCTTTGCCCTCGACGTTACAGATATCCCCAGATTAAACACCTTGTTTAAAAAACTAGAAGACCTCAACATAGATATCGCCATTAATAATGCAGGCTTAGCCCTTGGTAAAGACTCCATTGAAAATTACGACTGGACCGATTTTAATACCATGATAGAGGTAAACGTTAAGGCTTTTACCAGAGTAGCCCAACTAGTCATTCCCTTCTTAAAAAAGAGTCAAGGTCATATCATCAACATCAGCTCAATTGCCGGTGTAGAAGCCTATGAAGGTGGTTCGGTTTATTGTGGGACGAAGGCCTTTGTTAAAATGGTCAGTAAATCAATGAGACTTGACTTAGCCGGTACGGGAGTAAGAGTAACCGATATTGCACCCGGAGCAGTCGATACCGAATTTAGTACCGTCAGGTTTAAAGGAGACAAAACCAAGGCGGACAATGTATACTTAGGGTTTACCCCTCTCTTTGCAGAGGATATCGCTGAAACTATCCTTTTCGCACTGAATCGCCCCCCACATGTCAATATAGAATACATTCTGATTACCCCAACTGCTCAAGCAGGGGCAACGAGATTTCACAGAAGTTAAACATCTGCGATCTTCCCACTTTACGTCACCTCTCCGTATCCTCTCCATATCTTCTCCCTTTTCGTGTGGTAAAAAAGGAAAGTGATCAGAAGATAATTGACTCAACTATTGGATCATCTGCTGAAAAGCTGTGGTTTAAACCACTTTTACCAAAAGAAAGAATACGAATTTATAACTCTTTACCGAGAATGAAACCGTGCTCTGAATTTCCTTACTGGATAACGACAAAACAAGGGTTATATGGAGAAGATACGGAGAGGATAGGGAGAGGTACCATTAAAACCCATAAAATCGCTAATCCACCTAGGAGAAGAAATGGTTACACATTATCTTGCAGCTAGCATATCAATTAGCTTCACATTACTATTACGATATTGTGTCGGTTTATCATCAAAGTTAGGATGCCGGATCGCAAAGTTTGGACACCATTGAATACAAGCATGACACAACTCGCAATCATGGTGAAAGACGGGATGACCATCCTTAATTTCGATATTTGAACGAGGACAGATATTAGCACAATTACCACAAACCGTACACGAGTCATTCACCATAAACTCCATATCCATGCTCTTAAACTTCTTGATAGCTAAATTGTGCAACAGTGACCCAAAAAGGTTTGCACTCCATGAACTGGTCTCAGGATTATGATTTACCCTACTTTCAACAACCTCGACTATCTCAGTCATACGCATATCTGCCGGCTTTAAGCGCAGCCGTTGACGATCAAGTCTGATTATAATATTATCCAGTGCATTTAGTCGCATTAAACTTGACCTCCCAGCTTTAACTGCAAAACCAGCATTCAGATCAACCTGTTTAGCCCGAAGAACACGCCTTAAGTCTTTAAGTGTATTACCTTGAATTGCGACGCAAGTAGCAATCGCAAAAATATAAGGCTTCCCCTGAAAAGTAAGCCTGCCTACAAACTCCTCAACGATTCGTGGCATACCCCATGCAAAAACGGGAAAGATAAATCCGACTTTTGAAGAGGTGACTAAAATCGAATCTTTATCTAAAAATCTGGCCATTGGAATAATCTCACAACTGCCTAATCTATCAGACACCACTCTGGACAGGTTTAGTGAGTTACCTGTTGCAGAGAAATAAAAAATGGTCGTTTCCATGCTGTTAAGTTCTTTTCAGCAAAGAAACTGCAGTGAATTTGAATGAGATTTGCCAAATGACAAATAATTACAAAGTGAAAAAATTACTTTACTTGCCGACGGATTCGACTTAACGAACTCTGAGTGATCCGTAAATAGGAGGCGATATACTTCAAAGGGACATGCTTGGCAAGTAAAGGATGATGTTTAACAAAGTACTTATACTGATCTATTGAATCACCCAATAACAGAAATTCCCGCTTTCCAAACATCTCTGACATTGCTTCCATAGCACCCGCCTTCATCAGATTCTCCCATTTTGGAAACTTCGAAACCAATTCATCTGAATCACTCTTTGTTAAAGTACACAAGACACAATCAGTAACGGCACCTACATTAATTTTTGAAGTCTCATTTTTATTAAAACTCTCAAACTCGGCAAAAAAACAATTGGGTTCAACGAAATTCTTAACTACTTCCTCCCCCTTCTGATCAATAATATAGATTCGTAAGATACCCTCCAGAACAAAAACAAGCTTCTTATACCTCTCACCTGCTGTAACCAATAGAACCTCTTTTTCTACTTTCTCAATAGAAAAATAGCTACTTATAAGACCAACCTCCGCTGAAGTTAAACCCGACCTTTGCTTTATATAATCAACAAAATGATTCATTGGATCTACATTCATACACAAATGCTTTGAAGTAATCAACCGAGAATTCAGCTCATCAATGAGTCAAAATCAATCTAGGTATAAATATAATAAATGTGACAATAAATTACTGATAAGCATTCCTACCGATTGAGGATAAATAAACAGAGCTACCCTAATGAGTAGCTCTGCAGAAAATATAATTGAAAAAACCTGCCTTTACAGTGATGAAAGCAGCTGTTGTCCTTTATCCAGGGCAGAGCTTAGTCCATCGGGAAGTGAGCCACCTGCGGTAGCAAAGAAAGGTTGGCCTCCACCACCCCCTCTGATCTCTTTGGCAAGATCTTTAACCATCTGACCGGCATTTAGCTGCTTAGCTTTAGCAACTTCCTCATCTATAATGAGGGTCAATCCCGGCTTGCCATCAGCTACATAGCCAAAGAGTCCAATAAAATTGCTTGTCTCGGCTTTAAGCGCAAAGGCTAACTCCTTAGCAGCAGAAGCATCACCATCAATTCTGACGACTAGAACGTTCGTTCCATTTCCAGCGATAATCTTTGATTTAAGCTCATCCTTCATTGCCAGAACTCTTAATCTGCGAAGCTCTTCTACCTCTTTTGACAGTTTAGCATTCTCCTCAATCAGATTATTCACACCTCTTATGACATCAACTGGATTCTTAACCAACAACTTAATCTGATCAATTAGCTCAAGTTGTTTATTATAGAATGCCAAAGCCGTATCAGCAGTTATTGCCTCAATACGCCTTACACCTGCAGCAATAGCACTCTCTGAAACTAGCTTAAAGAGGCCTATCTGACCGGTTGAGTGTACGTGTGTACCACCACAAAGCTCGATTGAATAATTTGGATCGAAAGTAATGACACGAACAAAATCGCCGTACTTCTCACCAAATAGAGCCATGGCACCCATCTCTTTTGCCTTCTCGATTGGAAGGTCACGATACTCGCCTAAGGCGATGTTTTCACGAATCTTACGATTCACGATATCTTCAACAGCAGTAATCTCCTCATCAGTCATCTTTGAGAAGTGGGCGAAGTCGAAACGCAATCTTTCTGAATCTACCAGTGAGCCCTTTTGTTCGACATGTGTACCCAAAACCAATCTTAGAGCAGCATGTAGTAGGTGAGTTGCACTATGGTTATTTGCTGTCAGACGACGCTTCTCGGCATCTACACGGGCAGTAAAAGTGGCTGAGGGGTCAGATGGCAGTGAAGCAATAATATGAACTACGAGATTGTTTTCCTTAACGGTATCTTCAACTACTATTACTTCACCTGAGTCAGACACCAACGAACCACTATCGCCAAGTTGGCCACCCGATTCTGCGTAGAAAGGAGTTTGATTTAAAACGATCTGGTAATAAGTCTTCTTGGCAGTTTTAACACGGCGATATTTTATCACCTCACAATCGGCCTCTAAAGTATCATAACCTAGGAAAAGAGTTGAGTTAGCCTCTTGACCAACCATTACCCAGTCGTCAGTATCCTTTGAGGCAGCCTGTCTTGATCTCTCCTTTTGTTCAAGGAGGAGACGTGAGAAGCTTTCCATATCAACATCCCAGCCCTGCTCACGAGCCATCAACTGTGTTAGGTCAACCGGAAAACCAAATGTGTCAAAGAGTTCAAAAGCAAACTGGCCATTAACCACTTTCGTTTCACCACCTTCAGCCACGAAATGGTTGAATTTTTGAATTCCGGTTGCTAAGGTCTTAAGGAAATTGGTCTCCTCTTCCGTAATTACACGGGTAATTAGCTCACGCTGAGAAACCAACTCAGGAAAGAAAGGTCCCATTTGACCAACTAAAACCGGAAGCAGCCTGTTAATGAAAGGATCTTTTAAACCAAGGAAGGTAAAGCCATATCTGACAGCCCTACGAAGGATACGACGGATTACATAACCAGCCTTAACATTAGAGGGAAGTTGTCCGTCAGCGATAGCAAAAGAGATAGCACGTACATGGTCGGCAATAACTCTCATAGCAATATCCGCCTTTTCTTCATTTCCGTAAGTGAGACCGCTGATTCTAGCTATCTCCTGAATCATGGGTTGAAAGACATCGGTATCATAGTTAGATCTCTTGCCTTGCAATGCCATGCATAGACGTTCAAAGCCCATACCAGTATCAACATGGCTAGCAGGAAGCTTCTGGAGAGAGCCATCGGCCATTCTATTATATTGAATAAATACCAGGTTCCAAATTTCAACTACCTGAGGGTGGCCCATATTAACCACATCCTTACCCGGAAGCTGACTAATCTCTTCATCAGAACGAAGATCGACATGGATCTCTGAACATGGCCCACAGGGTCCAGTATCTCCCATCTCCCAGAAGTTATCCTTTTTGCTACCTAGTAGGATACGGTCATCTGAGATATGTTTTCTCCAGAACTCACGAGCCTCTTCATCGACAGCCATATTATCAGAAGGATCACCCCCGAAGATGGTCACATAGAGACGAGATTTATCCAGTTTATAGACTTCAGTCAAGAGTTCCCAAGCCCATGAAATAGCCTCTTGTTTGAAGTAATCGCCAAAAGACCAGTTACCAAGCATCTCAAACATCGTATGATGATAGGTATCATGGCCAACCTCCTCCAGGTCGTTATGTTTACCTGAGACACGCAGACATTTTTGCGTATCCGCTACTCTGGAGTATTTCCTCTCAACATTACCAAGGAAGATATCTTTAAACTGGTTCATCCCTGCATTGGTAAACATCAAGGTAGGATCGTTTTTAATTACCATAGGAGCAGAAGCCACTATGGCATGTTGTTTGGAGGCGAAGAAGTCCAAAAAGGTTTGACGAATTTGTGCTGAAGTCATTGAGCAAATATTTATTTATCTTAGATTTTTACAAAATCAGGCTATGTACAGATAAGCAATAGTCGTAAAAACTTGCAAAATTAATCGATTTCATTAATTTTGCGAATCAGGCAAACCTTATTAGCACCTTAACTCAAAAAAATTGTCGACACGTAAGTAATAATAATGGCTAAGAAACACCGATACCAATTTGATCCTATCTCTTTAACTTATGAAATAATACAAGTAAGGCTAAGAGATCGTATCCGTAAACTATTAGCTTTTTTAACTTCCGGATTAGTCTTTTCTGCTGTAGCAGTAACGGTAATGTTCTATTTTTTCCCCTCACCTCGAGAAAAAGCGTTAAAACGAGAGATAGCGGAGGTAAAATTACAGTATCAGATCTTAAATGACCGCATGGAGCAAATAGATAGAGTGCTCACTGATATTGAAAAGAGAGATGACAACATGTATCGCATGATCTTTGAAGCTGAGCCAGTTCCCAGCAATATCAGAAATGCCGGTATTGGAGGAATAGATCGATATGCCAAGCTTGAAGGGTATAAAAACAGTGACCTACTCATAAACACAACCAAAAAGCTTGATAAAATCGCAGGTAGACTTTACGCTCAATCGCGTTCTTTCGACGAGATCTACAAACTTGTTAAGCAAAAAGATAAACTATTAACGAATATCCCTGCTATTCAACCCATCAGCAATAGATACCTGAAATATGTCTCTTCCTATTTTGGCTATCGTATACATCCCATTTTTAAGACAAGGATATTCCATGAAGGATTAGATTTCACAGCTGCTATAGGAACCCCGGTTTATGCAACAGGCGACGGAAAGGTCATTGAAGCGGCACGAGACATCCGTGATGGATATGGAAAGAAAGTGATCATCGACCATGGTTTTGGCTATAGAACCGTCTATGCCCATCTCAATAACTTCAATGTTAAACCAGGCCAACTCGTTAAAAGGGGAGAAACCATTGGACAAGTTGGAAATACCGGCCTTAGCACCGGGCCTCATCTGCATTATGAGGTTAACTATAACGGACGAAAGGTTAACCCTGTGTTCTACTTCTTTAACGACATGAAACCCTCAGATTACCAAGAGCTAATTTCGCAATCTCCAAACTTTGACAGAGAAAAATAACAACCACTATGCCAAGCTTTAAGTCAGGAGAAAGAGAGAAACTTTACTGGTCTATCCATGAAGTCGCTGAACAGTTAGGAGAAGCTCCCAGCACATTGAGATTTTGGGAGAAAGAAACAAAGGTCATCACCCCACGACGAAATAATCGGGCTGTTAGATACTACACCCCTGAAGATATCGGTAAATTAAAAATTCTTCAAGACCTTATTCGTATTCAAGGTTTCACCCTTTCCGGGGCGGCCGACAAAATGAAGAATAAGAATACAATCTTCGACAAAAACAGTCAGGTCGTATCCAGATTACAACAGGTCAAGAATAAGCTTCTAAAACTGCGTAAAGCCCTTTCCAACTAGATTATTACCTGAAATGGAACTCACATTTATACTTATTCTTCTCTTAATTAATGGCCTTTTTTCAATGTATGAGATGGCCTTAGTCTCTTCCTCTACGGCTAAACTCGAAACAATGAGTCAAAGCGGGTCTCATAAAGCAGGTCGTGTACTGAAAATTTTAAAAGAACCCGAGAAAATGCTCTCTACCATTCAGGTTGGAATCACCCTGATTGGGATCATTTCTGGAGCCTATGGTGGTATCACCTTATCCTCATCTTTAGTACCTTTTTTCAATTCAATCCCTGTCTTAGCTTCTTATGCCCCAGACCTCGCTTTTATCACCGTAGTTGGATCAATTACCTATTTATCGTTGGTAATAGGTGAATTAGTTCCTAAATCAATCGCTTTAAGTTCACCAGAAAGAATCGCCATTACGCTATCCCCAGCAATGTCAGGAGTAACTATAATTGTTTATCCCTTTGTCTGGGTATTAACCTCCTCAACCAAGATTATCAATAGAACTCTTGGTATTAAGACAAACGAGACCAGGTTTATGACGGAAGAAGAGATTCGTCAAATCATCAAGCAAAGCAGCGAACAAGGAGTTATTGATGAGGATGAAACACAAATGATAAAAGAGGTTTTTAGATTCGGCGAGACTAGAGTTCATGAATTAATGACTCATAGAAAGAAAATATCCTATATCGAACTTAACGACTCTATCCATCAGATTATTGACAAAATAGAGACTGAGAATCATTCAAAATACCTCCTTTGTAAAGAAGATATAGAAAATGTGCTCGGTACTATTGCCGTTAAAGACCTGCTGAAAATAGTTTACAAAGGGCATATAACAAGTACCGACCTTACCGATGTCGCCAAATCCCCTCTTTACCTACCTGAAAGCCTCACAGCCCAAAAAGCACTTGAACTTTTTCGTGAGAACAAAAAGAACTTTGGAATCGTCATATCAGAGTATGGTGGCGTTGAGGGAATCTTAACCCTTCATGATCTTACAGAAACCATCCTGGGTGAGATACCCGAAGAATCCGAAGAAGCTGACGACATTATTACCAAACGGGAAGATGGATCGATGCTGGTTAACGGCTCTATGCACATCAACGACTTCATGGAGGCCATGAATATCGTTAAGTTTGATGATATTGAAGAGAGTGGATTTAACACAATGGGGGGAATGGCTATGCATCTCTTAGGAAAAGTCCCATCAGAGACTGACAAGTTTACCTACAACGGATTTCAATTCGAGGTTATCGATATGGATGGAAGCCGTGTAGATAAGCTTTTAGTAACCAGGGCAACAGAAATCAACTAAATTCTGCAAAGGCCACTCTACCCATTTAGTACCTAGAAACAATACCCCATTACATGTCATTGTTTATCTGAAAAGCATTGAATAGCTTATCAGTAGACAGTTGGTTTGTAGCATGGTATGCAGCTTCAAGGATTTGTTTATCAGTCCAGCCAAGGCTCTTTAAGCCTTGAACATCTTCACTGGTTACACCTGAACTGTTCTTTACCACCTTCAATGCAAATTTCAATAAACTCTTCTCATTTTCAGGAAGAGATACGTTTTCGATATCTGACTGAATAGCATCAAGCTGTTCAGGCAAAAAACCATATTGCATTAATATTCCCCTGTTCATACTAATACAGAAGACGCATTTTTCCTCTTCAGATACCATAAGGCGAATTAGAGCCAACAGCTTACCACCCAGATCCATATTGGTACTAAAATAACCAATACTTGAGAAGACATGATTAATCAAGAACTCACTGGAGCTAAAAAGTTTTAACGCATCGGGTACAAAACCCCACTTCTCCTTTAAAGTGTTATAGACATTCGCTACTTCTCCTTGTGCGTTTTCTTCGCTAACAAATTCAATCAGTGCCATAGAATTTAATTCATTGTTTATTAGACAAGTTTTTTAATGAGAAAGGTTGATCATATCTCATATTCAATTTAACAAACACTTAAAAGAGCTTAAGGTTTACCAATCTCCTTCTAGTTTTCTAATGCCCAGATGATAATCTGATTAGCCAGATTAACAATCCTATTCATCTTTGTGAGATCTGCCTTATAGAATCGATCAGCAGGAGTGTGATAATCTGCATGAAAACCTGAAAAGAAAGCTACAGCGGGTACACCGGCTCCTATAAAGGGAGCATAATCACTGCCACCATGCACCCCCGAATTCCATTGATCTAACTTAAAGGGTGTTGGACTTTGCGCATTGAGTCTACCAACCTGGGTCTTGAGATTGATGCAGTTTTGAGGAATGCCAACACTAATCGAGTCACCACTGACATCAAATGGAGAAGATCGTGAAATCATATCGAAGTTCATATAGAGAATAATCTCCGATCGCCATGATTTTAACTCTTTGACAAACCATTTACTGCCAAGCTTTCCTTTTTCCTCACCCGTCCAGGCAGCAAAGAGCAAATTGTATTTCGGTTTGGTATCTCTCTTACTCCAATATTCCGCCAAAGAAAGCATTCCCGCTGTTCCTGACACATTATCATCAGAACCATAGTAAATACCCTCACCCCTTATGCCTAAGTGGTCATAATGAGCCCCAATAACGATTGTCTTAGTCGTATCCTCGCCCTTGATCATTCCAAGTAGGTTACTAACTATGATATTGCTTTTTCTGACCTCATATTTCGAGAAAACTCTGGTATCATTAAAAACAAATGAAGATGATCTTGCCGATTTATCATTCTGAAGAATCCAATCTTCAAGTCTAGTTTCTCCTTGCCCGAATAATCTTGATGCCCAATACCTGTTTAGCTTAGCCCATGGAATTTCACTATCTCCAGAGTTAGGGAAACAATATTCAAGCTCAGAGTACTGCTCATCACTTACTCCATCGGCATATATCGATAAAGGTTTTATAGCTGTGCCCGTTAACGGCATTTGGCTGCTACTTTTAATTAATGGATTCCTGACTTCAATAACCATTGAAGCACCATGTTTAAGAGCGATCTGAGCCTTTTCATCGTTTGAGAAACCCTTTCGCTCTAAAAAACTTCCTACCTTTTTCCAAGCCAACGAATTAACATCATCCTGCCCCGGAAACCCACTAATTAAAACTACAACCTTACCTTTTACATCAACACTATTATAATCATTGTAACCAAGCTCTTCCGAAGCGACTCCATAACCAACAAAGACCGGAGAAGCATCAAGCTCAAATGATCCTGATCTTAAAACAAAACGAAAATCGGTACTATCTTTTAGCAGATAACGAATTGATTGCCCTCCTTTAGCTATCTCAAGACCAAGAGATGCAACTCCAGCCCCATATCTTTCAAGAGGAAAGAACTGATTATACACTTGATCGGATCCTACTAAAGGCACCTTTAGCAAACCGGTTTGTTTGCTTTGGTAAGCCACCCTATCACCAATTGGCAGCAACCCCATTCTACTCATCTGCGATGCTATATAATCCGCAGCCATATAGCCACCATTCTCTCCTGTCTCTCGCCCCTCAAACCATCCTGACGAGAGGAACGCCAAGTGACCTTCAAAGTCACGGACTTTAATCTCTACTTGATTTGCTTGACCCAAAAGGCATGGAATTAAGCCTATCAGAAAGGCAAGAACTAAATAATTTCTCTTCATAATGGTCTAATATTCAACAAATGACCTGAAACAAGAATGATCAGAATCATTTAGATTTTGTGAAGTAAAGCTACTAAAATCAAGTATAAGTAATACCTTTGCGCCATGTTTTGGTTCCTTCTACCTAAAAAGAGAAGGACAAAGGGAATGCCGTTAGAATCGGCAACAGTACCCGCTGCTGTAAGTTCCGTTAAGCGAACTGCTTTTATGCCACTTGATTAACATCTGGGAAGGCGCAGTTCAGGGAATAAGTCAGAAAACCTGCCAAAATACCCCGGTTATGCCTGCTTTCGGGAGTTAAAGCAAATAACAGCTATAGACAGTCATGTCTATACTATTCCCCTTACAGGCTAACCGTTCCATTGTAACCTATTGTCTAACTTAATTTTCATACAATGAGACGGTATACTTTTAAACGAAGCCTTATGCTTTTCCTGCTATTTATTAGCACCTCATTTCCAATTCAACTTCTTGGCCAACAAAGCGAGATTCGATACGGATTAGCATCTGCAGATATTATTCGGGTTGGAACCTCGGCTGGCTGTAACTTTTTAAAGATCCAGCAAGCAGTCGACTTTATCAGTTCACAACCGCTACAAAACGCTGTGATTATCAACATTGAACCTGGTAGTTATAACGAAAAAATCATTATCCCCGAATTACAGGGCGCCTCAACCGACAAAAACGTCATTATTCAAAAAGCCCCTGATATGTCAGGCGATGTGCAAGTTAATTTCGAGGTAAACAGTCCTGTTTCCGGGATGCCATTAATGGGAGTTATAAACATAAAGGGCACTGATCACCTTACAATCAAAGGCCTCACCATCAAGACAGGAAACACCTCACTCGATGCAGTGGTGGCTGTTTATGGTAAGTCAAAGCATATTAAAATATTGAACTGTAATCTAACTTCCCCAATTTCCACAGACTACGGTCGCGATATTAACCTACTCAAGATGCAAGCTGAGGATACAGAGGGAAGAAACAATGATTCGATCCTGATTCAGGATTGTATATTCACCGGCGGTTACATCGGAGCTAAACTGGGAGGCACCAGTTATGTAGCCTTATCAAAAGAATCGGGCGGAAAGATTATAAATTGCCTCTTCCAGAACCAAGGGTCAAAAGCAATCTATATTCAGGATGAGGCTAATTGCATGATCTCGGGTAATACTATTCTCAACACACAAACCACAAAGACAGGATTTCAGGGTATTGATGCCTTTCGATTAATCGGAGAGAGTCAAATTACGAGAAACAAATTAGACCTCACTCTGAACCAGTACTCCACGGGGATTGAATTACGTCCATCAACCGGGACTCAGGCTTTACCGATAAGAGTCACTAACAACATTGTTAACTTTAGCAATGGATATAATCTCAGCTATGGAATAATTCTTGACAAAGCTTGTACTTATACTGATGTCGTTTATAACACTGTAAACATTGGTAATTCAAGCTTAACATCAACAACATCAGCGGCAGTTGCAATCTTAGGATCAGCATCGCAGACACCTGTTAGTTTGAACATCCTCAATAATATTCTGATTAACAAATCAGGTGGATACTCAATAAGGGTTAATCGCAGCGCCTATCTAACCAATATTACATCTGATCACAACATTCTGTTCTCAGCTGGCAATCCAATCTATTTCATCCAAAGTACCCTGCTTACCACTTTATCAGAAGTAAATGCAATGGGAGTTGAAAACAATTCTATCATCAACACTCCCGAATTTATAGGCAGTGATGATCTTCATCTTACATCTAACAACACATGGGCAAGAGTTGCTATACCATATCCATTTATTACAAATGATTTTGATCTTGAGGAGAGAAGCGCAACCACTCCCTATATCGGAGCTGATGAGTACTTTATCCCAGTCCTGATTGCACCCTCATTCGCTAACGGTTATCCATACGTCAATAATATTTACCCCCTTAGCGTGGAAATCAAGATTAAAACCAGTGAGATTGATACTCTTTTTTGGTTTATCACATCAGATTTATCACTACAACCCTCTGCACTAGAAATAATAGAGTCTGGAAACAGTATTTTGACCCAGAATAACATAGAACAAATTACAACTCACTTAAACCTGATTGAAAACACTCAATATCATTGGTTTGGAGTACTTAAAAACTCAAACGGTTTATTGTCAGAGCCAATTGCCCAACTAAGTTTTACTACCCCATTTAGAGAATCAGCTGTATCAACCTTCGAACCGGTAACACCAAATGCATCCTCTTTTATTGATGAAACATCTGCGTTTGAAGGAATGACTTGCGTTATTGGTGAAGGAGTTAATCAATCGGTACAATTTGCAAGAGTCAGCCCGCATCAGGAAGGAATCATCACCCTTGTAAATACCAGTACGGGGTTAACGGTACCCGGCTTGTTCTACAGAACCGCATCAACCGCCAAACTAACCGCTTATAACACATCAAACCAAGTTTTAGCTTCATGGGATCTTCCAGAAAAAGAGACTTGGTCTTATCTCTCTACCCGAGTGGTACCCAATGTCAAATACTTCAGACTAAGAGCTTCGGAAGAAACTGTAGATATTGATAACTTTAATGGAGAACCACTGACTCTATCCATTCAATTTCCGGCAGACACACTTTATAGTCAACTTGGATCATCGGCCTCGATAGGCCCAATAATTCAGGGAGGACTTGAGCCCTATACGATTCAGTGGCACAAAGGAATCTTACAAGGCACCGCTCTTCCTATCACCCTCCAGGTACATAACACCGGATATTTAACAGCGACAGTAAGAGACCAACAAGGAGCGACTGCCACAGCAAGACTACTTATCATTAGCCAACCGGAAAAGGTAATTGCGCATTTCGATGACATTTTAATGAATCCCGAATACTATGCATTTGGAGACTCCACTACCGACTTAAATAACCGTGTTGTATACAGTGGCTCCTATCAGTTCTCAAGTTTCTGGTATCCTGAATGGCTAACATGGGGAGGTGTCGCATCTGCCAACCTGACCGATGGCAATTGGGATCCTATGAATTTCGAATCATCGCAATTCAAAAACTGTATAGGTAGTGGATATAACCAGAGTGATAACTATGGTATAGTCTATGCACTCGGCTTTCCTGTTGAAGTCAAACCGATGCATAAAGAAGATGGTGATATTATTACTGGAACATGGATCACCAATACAGCTTGGGTTAAAGACAATCTACTTACAGGAGAGAATGGCCTAGTGACACCCTTTGGATTCGGTGATTGGCTTGCTGTCATAGCCAAAGGATTCAACAAAGAGGGAGTTCAGACTTCAGAAACTACATTCTACTTAGCCGACTTCCGTGATCTTGATCCAGCCAAGCACTTTATTGTAACAAACTGGGAATGGTTCGATCTAAGTTCACTAGGAACAGTTAGCAAGGTTCGATTTACAATGGACGGTTCACGGAAAAATGGCGGGGGACTACTAACACCGACCTATTTTGCTATAGACGACTTTGGGGGAAAGATGATTGACTTACCGCCTGTTTCAACAAAGGAAGATGACACCCTCTTTTTGGAAAAAAACTTTGCCCTATTTACTTATGATTTAAGTGGGCTATTCACCGATCCAGATGATCCCGATTACCTCATACAATACCATTTAACCCCATTATCTCCTTCCGAGCCAATATCTGTAGAATTAGAAGAGAAGCACTTAGAATTAACTGCAATTCCCGACCGCATTGGCGAAACCACAATTACAATTAAAGGAATATCGGAGAACCTTTCAGCTGATTGGCATTTAAAGATATTCATAACAGATCCATCACCAATAGGAATAAAAGAACCAGATCAAAGAATAAAGCTGGCACCCAATCCAGCTAATGAATTTGTTAGCTTCTCAAACAATTTGAACGTTAATCTGATTGAGGTGATTGACATTACTGGAAAAACTATCAAATCTTTTAAACCTCAAGAAAATCGGATTACAATCTCTGAACTACCCGTTGGAATATATATCTTACGATTTATATCTAGCGCAGGAGTCCAGTCAACACGCTTACAAGTTATAAGGTAAGAGTATTTTACATTGAAATTACAAGAAGAGGCGACTATCACAAGAATCAAAGTTGATAGTCGTCTTTTCTTCTTTGTTTATTCATAAAAACACTTCATTTAATAATAATTAACCCAACCCCTTCTCAGAAACTTAAATAGCCCATCTCTATTCACATCACAAATATCAGCATCTCGATTTACTCAAAGTCTCTTAGTCTCCTAGTCTCCTAGTCACAGAGTCTCCCCCACCCTTCCTCAATTATGCTTTATCGGCTTCGGCTCAGGAGTACTCCCGGGGATAATACTTAGAACCACTTCATCAGTGCCGGTACACCCATTGGGCGAGGTAACGGTTACCGAGTAGGTGCCTGTGCTTGTTACGGTAATTGTTGGAGTGGTCTCTCCTGTACTCCAGAGGTAAGTCCACTGAGAATTAAAGCCTGCATTAAGAATCACCGGCTGATCCTGACAGACCATTCTATCGGGACCAAGGTTGGGCATTGGTTGAGGTTCTATGGTGAGGTTAAGGGCAGCTGTATCGTAGCGCATATCTACGTGCCTAACGATCATCTTAACGGTATAGATTCCAGGGGTATTGAAGATGTGTTCGGGAGTGCTATCATTCGAGAAGTTTGCCACCCCACTGGATGGATCGCCAAAGTCCCACCACAAAGAATCAGGGGGAGGCCAGGTGTTGGACTCAAAACAAATTGAGGCTCCCTGACAAAAACCAGAGTGATGGATATAAGCGAAGTAGCGTTGGACAAAAAAAGGAAGACAATCCAAAGAAGACCTGCCTTGAAGGCCAACATAGTTATCTTGATAACCACATTGATCAACAGGAAGGTCAGGATATTTGATAACACAAATGGAATCAATGCCTCCACTAGAAGTTCGCTTTGATAAATAAATCTTATTATCAGGCCCCAACTGCATTTTCCCGTAATAATTCGTACTCGCAACCTTTTCTCCTGATTTTACAAACTCTATTGAATCCGTTTTTCTAGTATCAAATCGCCAAATACAATGATCATTTGTTCCTCCCTTCATAGCAAAAACATAAAGATATCTATTGCTAACTGAAAATTCAGCCGAATGTGGATTATAATTTCCAGGAATCTTAAAAGTAAACAATGAAGAGACTACCCCTGTTGTTGGATTAAAAGAAAAATAGGCTAACTCTTCATCGTTATCAAACGTCAAAGCCACGATCTTCTTACCATCCTGTGAAGCTCGAATCCGGTAAATTGCGTTACCACCCAGCCACGTATTTAACATTGGCATTAGGCTTATGACAGGTGGATGTAGACCACCTTTAGTTAATAAATAAGAATAGAATCTCTTAGGTGTTTCAGAAACAGGAACGATTATCCAATAATCTCGTTTATTCTGGTGTACCACTGCAGTGATCCCACCGTCAGAAAACTCTGTCCCAGGTACTATCACATTTTTATATCCTGGTAATACTCCTCCATTTCCATTATCCAAAGTCATTTCCACAATATTATACTCAAATGTATATCCAGTATATGGAGGTGGTTTTATCAAGCCATTAGTAAAGATATAAAACAAAGTACGGCTTCCAGGTAGTGGAACTGAAACAACATTCTCAAGCACTTCTCCACCATGCAATCCATACCCATTTTGCATGATCTGATGAAGCCGATTATATAACATAGAGCCTTGTGTATAGAAAAGTAACTGCCCTGAAGAATCTGAAATTACATTGGAAACATGAGGTGCAATCACACTACTATTCATTAAAACAGTTGGAGGTAATCCATTTTGGAAGGTAACCCCAGCTTTGTCTCCAAAATACCAGTTATTCCATTCTCCCTGACCGTATAAAGGAATAGAACATCTCATAATTATTAAAACCAGACACCACCTTAAAAGCTTTATATTCATATTATAAATAAACATAAATGGTAACGAGTCACATAATAAGCCAATTCCACCATTTCCCAATCAAGGGTTATTATCCTATTCTATAAAAACACAAAATCAGGGGTCTAACAAAGCTGTCAGACCCCAAGACTCAGTAATATCTACAATTCAATGGTCATTCCTGAAGACAAATCAGAGAAATCACACCATTCAGAAGCACGAGTTGCCAATACTTCTGGAGTTGGAACACCTACAGGAGGTGTAACCGGAACACCAACCACAGCAACACCAATTCTATAATAACCTTTATGTATCAGTGCAGGAACCCAAACTTGTAAATCTCCACTAAAATACTGGAGATTATTAAGTTGACTAGGGGAAATAAGATCTATAGCCAGATATTCATCAACATGATGTCCATCTGTTGTGGTCACCCTAAGATACACTTGGTAATACTGATACTCAACCGAAGGGCTTCCTGAATAGTGTATAAAACAAGTCACATTGGTTGGTTGATAAGATTGCGCTTCCATTGGTTTTGAAAAGGAGAGTAGACCAATTAAAACTACTATTACACTCATAAGAGTTTTCATTTGTTAATTGCTTTGTATATTAATAAACCGAGAACTTCAAGACTCCTTGCATCGATTTTTTTGAGATTTGAAATAATACCAAAATGCAAGGACTTAAAACAACTTAACATCAAACATGCTTAATGATACTCAACAAAAGAAGATAACCGTGTAGAATCTACGAAATACCATTGTTAACTATATAAGGGTATATCAACATTGACTCTAAACATT
>CAYUII010000029.1:0-48586 GCA_964444785.1 uncultured Bacteroidales bacterium
TCAAATTTCCCTTCTAAACAAACACTCATATCGGATGTTAAAAATCTACCATCTTTAAAGAGACTGAATATTGTTGCGGCAGTTGGGGAGCTTTGTGCCATCTCTTTGGTTGTGATTTTGTTTATCTGTATTGGTAAACAATGCTTTTGAGCAATACGGGTTAATTCGATATTCACATAATACTCTGTAAAAGGGCATCGATTGGAGTAAAATACAACTAACCCAGAAGGTAGATCTGTGGATTTCTCTTTTAAAACAGGTGCAAAATGAGGTTTATCCACACAATTTCCTAGTGAGTATTCCATAAGGATGTAGCCTGTGTCAAGGCGATCAACCTCTTTAAAACCTTGCCTTACCAGCCATTTGGGATCTATGAAAAAAGGTATTTTTTTAAAACCGGTAATAACAACTATTCCGTTTAGGCATTTTTCTTGGGCATTCTCTATTACATGCTCTAACAGCTTTTTGCCATAACCAAGTTTAGCGTATTTACCTGAAACCCAAAAGCAGTTAATAAGCAGGTATCCTGGTGCGATAATAGGAGCCCATCCCTCTTCTGCTGGCCCATACTCAACAAAGACCTTGGCACGTTCATTTAAGCGGTAAAAGGTGTATCCAGTAGCAAACTGTCTTTTTAACCAATCCTTTTTTAATTCATATCCCTCTTTGCATTTTTTATCTGAAAAGGCGCAGCAGATATGCTCTTTAGCTATGTTTTTACTTGAAATGTTTATGAAATCTGAATGGATGACCATGGTGAGGTTAAAAATGATTGAATTTTAAAATTAACGAAATATTGGGGATAAGTTCGTATTACAGGTAATGCAACTTGAATACTTGGTTGGGTGAAAACTTTGTTCACGCTCTTAGTGTTGAGGCCATATATCGTTTAGTGATGAATATTATTCTTTTGGATGCTCTACCATATAAAAAATGAGATATTAAAGTTTAACTTTGTAATATCGATCATTCACCAAGTAATAAAATCTACGATGCTTAAAAAGATTAGGATAGGTCTGGCTTTGCTTTCGTTTAGTCTTATCACATTACTTTTTTTGGATGCAACAGAAACAATCAGATATTTCTCATGGTTAGCAAAGTTGCAGCTTATACCTGCCCTTTTGGGTGGGAGTTTAATTGCTTTGTTATCAATAATACTTCTGACTCTGTTTTTTGGCAGAGTGTACTGTTCTGTGATTTGTCCGCTAGGTATTTTACAGGATATAATTGTTAGATTAGGTAGGTTTGGTTCAAAGAATCGATATAAGTATCGTAAGCCCTTGAAATGGCTTCAATATAGTTTTTTAGGGCTGTTTGTGATTTCATTTATCATCGAGTTGACCTTCCTAGTTTCCTTACTTGACCCCTATGCTGCCTATGGAAGGATTGCTTCTAATTTTGGTTCACAAGCCTATGTTGCTTTAAATAATCTATTTGCTACATGGGCAGAGAGGCAGGATAGTACCCTTTTCTATACAATGGCCTATAATCAAAAGACCGCTGTAACGCTGATTGTCTCGGGAGTATCTCTGTTGGTTGTGATGGTTCTTGCGATATTAAATGGTCGAATCTATTGTACTACGGTATGCCCTGCTGGAACGTTGCTTGGATTTATTTCGAAATATTCATTTTTTAAACCTGTTCTTGATACGGATCATTGCAATGGGTGTAAAATATGTGCAAAGAATTGTAAGTCGTCATGTATTGATCCTGTTAATCATCTTATTGACTATTCCAGATGTGTAGTATGTATGGATTGTACCGTTAAGTGCAAGCAGGGTGCAATCAAGTATCAATATGTCTCAAGAAAAAGTGCAAAGACAGAGGTTCATCCTCAGGTCTCTGGTAATGATGAGGAGGGTGATCGCCGTAGATTTCTGTCGTTAACAGCGCTTTTAGCAATCGGAGGTGCATTAAAAGCTCAAGATAAGATCAAGAAGGAGATCACTGTTCTTAAGGAGAAAGAGGATCCTAAGAGAAGTACTCCAATTACACCACCGGGTTCACACGCATTTGGTCATTTATCAAGGCACTGCACTGCTTGCGGCCTATGCATCAGTGGCTGTCCTAATAATCTGTTAAGTCCATCCACTTCGTTTGCAACGCTGATGCAGCCTGTAATGAGTTATCGAGATGGCTATTGCCGTCCGGAGTGTGTAGTCTGTTCTGAGCTCTGTCCTACAGGAGCGATTGGTAAAATAACGAAGGAGGAGAAGAGTTCAATACAGATTGGGCATGCGAAGTGGGTCCGTAAGAGATGTATAGTCTTGACAGATGATGTTGATTGTGGAAACTGTGCAAGGCATTGTCCTTCGGATGCAATAGAGATGGTTCCATCAGATCCAAAGAATGAACAATCTAGAAAGATACCCTCCATCAATACGGAGCGATGTATAGGTTGCGGTGCATGTGAATATCTCTGCCCTGCAAGGCCTTTAAGTGCCATTTATGTTGAAGGCAATGAACGTCATCGAACCATCTAATTATTGAAATCATGAGCCAAATAGATAGAAAAGACTTTGTGAAGTTATTAGGTGGAGCCCTAGGGGTCTCGGCCGCTGTAGCAGTAGGATGTTCTCCAAAGAAGACTGAGGAGTTAAAGGATGCTGAGGTCTCATTGGAAATGATTGATCCTAAGCAAATGGAATATCGAGTTAACCCAATTACTGGAGATAAAGTATCCTTGCTGGGTTATGGATGCATGCGTCTTCCTATGAAGAAGACTGATGGAGATAAGAAGGAGGTAGATCAGGAGGCTTGGAATAGTTTAGTAGACTTAGCTATTCAATATGGAGTTAATTATTTCGATACTGCACCTATTTACACTCGTGGGCTCTCAGAGGGGGCAACCGGTATTGCATTGAGTCGACATCCGCGGGAGAAATATATGGTGGCTACCAAGATGTCCAACTTTGAAGAGGGAGCCCAGAGAACTTTTGAGGGTTCACTTGCGATATATAAGAACTCATTAAAGGAGCTTAGAGTTGATTATATCGACTATTACTTGCTCCATGCTATCGGTATGAATGGAGTTGAGGAGTTTAATAGTCGTTTCATTGACAACGGATTACTTGATTTTCTTTTAAAGGAACGTGAAGCGGGCAGAATTAGGAACTTGGGATGGTCATTTCATGGTGATGTTAAGGTTTTCGATTATGTTTTGTCACTGGATTACAAATGGGATTTCATCCAGATTCAGTTGAATTATATTGATTGGAAACATGCAGGCGAATATAATGTAAATGCAGATTATCTCTATGGTGAACTTGAGAAGAGAAAGATACCGGCAGTAATCATGGAACCCTTGCTGGGTGGCCGATTAGTGAAACTACCGAAGTTTTTGGCCAGAAAATTAAAAGAACGTGAACCTGAGGCAAGCTTGGCCTCGTGGGCATTCCGGTATGCAGGACAGCCTTCGAATGTGTTGACTGTTTTAAGTGGAATGACTTATAAAGAGCACTTGGTCGACAATCTAAAGACATACTCTCCTTTAAAGAAGTTAACTAATAATGATCTTGAATTATTAGAGAGCATTGCTGTTGAGTATCTGACTTATCCTTTGGTTTCTTGTACGGAGTGTAATTACTGCCTGCCTTGTCCTTATGGTATTGATATTCCCGCTATTTTCTCTCACTATAATAAATGTATTAATGAAGGGACTTTCGCGAAATCAAATCACGACGAGAATTATAAGGAGTATCGTAGGGCTTTTCTTGTAGGTTATGACCGATCGGTACCTAAACTACGTCAGGCTGATCATTGTATTTCTTGTGGAAAGTGTGTGCCACTTTGCCCGCAAGGTATTGATATTCCTAAGGAGATGATTCGAATCAATACTTATGCAGAACATCTAAAACAAAATACAGAATTTAGTCAGATTTAAAATGGATCCATTGTTATAGTTTTATGGATCTGTTTAATGATGATGTCTTGGTTTTCCTAGTTCTGGAGGAGAGGATTATTCACAGCCTATTAATGAGATCATTCTCTTTCTCATGGAATAGGTTGAGGTGTATTAAACTTTTATCCCCTTTAGAAGTCTTACTTATAGTGTAAGGTTGTTAACTTTGCAGTGAATCTGTCAAATATCTTAACCCTGGTTGAAGATTAAAATTAAAACCGAAAGGGTTTCAGAATTATTAAATCATGATAGTAAAATCACACTTAAAGAGTTTGTTTTTTATTCTACTCAGTTTTTATTTTATTGCTGAAGTTTCTGCGCAACGTCCCCCCGTTACGAATGATACAACTATTAAACAGCGAAATTGCTACAGAGATAATGATCGAAATGGAACTTGCGATAATTATGAGAATAAGCGTTGTCGTAAAGCCGATTTTAATGTTGACGAACCTTCTCAAAAGAGCAACCGATGCGATGGTTCTGGGTTTACTGCCAACGAAAAGAAAAAGTTAGAAAAGGGGAAAAAGGGGAAGAAGTGACCGGGAGACCGGGAGACTGGGAGACTGGGAGATAAATCTTTTGAGTTGCCAATTTTTCTTTCAGTCGATTGTAATTCCGATTTATAGGATAATTCCCATTTTCTCCATTAGGAAACAAGCATTCATGTTTTCGGCGATTCCTTCTTTTAGTTTATAGCTGAAAGATAGTTGATCCTCTTTGATGTCAGCTTCAAAGCAGAAGTTTTGTATACTGTCTGGGAATTCAGGTTGCAGCTCACCAAGTTGGAGATCATGGGTTGCAATAATTCCACAGGCTCCATTAAGAACGAATTGTTTGATTAATGCTTTTGATCCTTTTTGTTTATCGGTAGAATTGGTGCCTTTGAGGATCTCGTCAAGGATGATAAATAGTTTCTCGTCTGAGCGAAGTTGGTCAATTATGTTTTTAATTCTCTTTAATTCGGCAAAGAAGTATGATTCGTTATTTACGAGAGAGTCGGAGGTTCGAAGGCTAGTATAAAGTTTTCCAGGATAAAAGGAGAATGTTTTCGCAAAGACAGGTAAACCCATGTTTGCCAAAAGATAGTTAACACCCACGGTTCTTAAGTAGGTGCTTTTACCAGCCATATTTGCTCCAGTGATTATCATAAAGAAAGGACTTTTATGAAACTCTATTGCATTTGTCACGCACTTTCTTCTATCCATTAAAGTATGACCTACCTTTGAACCACTTAAGCGGAAGTAATGATTATCAATGGTTGGATATATGTATTCAGGATGGTTATAGGCAAAACCTGCCATTGAGGAGAGCATATCAAATTCGGCTAGGGCATCAAACCACGCTTTGATATTAACCCTATGCTTCTTTTGCCATTTAACGACCCCCAAGGCTACTCTAAGATCCCGTAAGATGAATATATTTAGAAGTACCATAACCATATTACTGCGTTGATCGAGAGCCCCAAGAAGTTTTGATAATTTGGATATTACTTTAGAAGCCAAAAGATTATGAGATGTTAGTCTATGTTTAATTGATTGGAATATCTCTGCTTTTAGATCAGACTCTTCCGCAATTTTAAATAGTTCTGCATAGGCAGCAAATACCTCATTCATTTTATTGACTTTGTTGTGAAGCTTGTTGATTTGCTTCACTTTGATGTTTGCGATGAGGAAACTTATTGGGAAGAAAATGGTTGCGATATACATTGGAATAATATCGGTAATAGTTAATCCAATCAAGATACCCCAAGCAGTAGGAACTAACCAGATGGCGAAGCGCCATAAAGGAGAATCTAAACTAGTCATTGAACGATCTGCTGATTTCATGAGATCGTTAATATCATGACTCTTCTTCAACGCCAGAAATCCGGTAACAAAGAAAGATTGCCTTATTTCTAAATTCTCTGACATCTCTTGAATGGCTACCTGACGCTGTTTAATCGTTTGCTCTTTTTCTAGCGGTTTCAGAAAGGCTTCGGCAAGACAATTGCTCCCTGAAGGCAAAACGGTCCGATTGATAGACTGAAATAAAGAATTGTTTCCAAATATATCTAGGTCTAGGCTATAGGGATGATCAGGGGTAACTAAATCTGGCCTTCCATCAAAAGCGGAGAAATTATAGTTTAAAGCGTTTAACTCATCTTTACATAGTTGACAAATTGAAGTATGCCATTGTCTTTTCTTAAGTAACTTATTGTTATAGACTACGATTGAGATAAATGTAATGAGTATAAGTAAGGTTACCAGGCTGATAATGAATAAGGATTCATTTCTTAAGAGATATATGAGTGTAAATAGAAGTAATATCAATGTTACCCTTAATACCATACAAAACCGAATCTTATACTTTAATCTCTCAATCTCTTTTTGGCTATTCTCTATTATCGATCTGTACTTGCTTAGAATTTTTTCCACTTCAATAGATTTTCCAACGAAAATAGAGAAAACAAATAACCTAGATGATTAGCTCTTTCAAGGTAAATGAAAAATTCTTTCTTGTTTGTATGTACAACTGTTTTTGTATACATTTGCATATACAAATAATGTGTTGAAATGAGCCAATCTTGTCCTACATATCAAGAATGTTGTCTCTATTTTACCGCTAATTCATTATCACGTCTGATTAGTTATTTAGCTGATGAGTCATTTAGTAGAATTGGATTGCCAACTGCATATGCTCATTTGATGTTGCAATTGATTGAAGAACCGGGTTTAAGGCAAAATGAGCTTAGTAAGCGGATGAACTTAAAGGCCTCGACGATGACACGATTTATTGACAAGCTCATTGTAATGGGTTATGTTGAGCGTCGGCAGAACGGTAAGTATGCTGAGATCTTTCCTACGGCGGCCGGAGAAGCACTTAAATCAGATATAAAGAAAGCCTTAGAAGAGCTCTATCATAATTATTGTGCTATTCTTGGTGAGGAATACGTTATTGAGTTAACAGCAGCAATAAATAAAGCAAATACACTATTAAATAAGAGTTCGAAATGATCATTGTAACAGTTAAGGCAACGCCTATCTTAAGTTTTAAACAAGAATATATTAACCAGTTTAGGAAGATAGCTGAGGTTGTCAGGAAAGAGAATGGATGTTTGGAATACGAGATTTATCAAAAAGAAGCTGATACGCCAGAGTTGTTTATTTTTGAACGATGGAGTTCAAAGGAGGCTTTAGATGCTCATCTTCAATCTGAACATATGATCCATTTCTTCTCATATACGAGTTCTTGGTTTGCAAAGAATAAAGAGATGGATATTTACCAATTATAAGTAACAATTTGGTGCTTTATGGAATGGGATGAATAGGTGTATTTTGATTGTTGAAGTTAAGATTGATATTAGCTTTCCTAGCTTGTGAGTGTTGTAACTGTCTTGGAATTGAAAAGGTTTTCCCGTTTTTAAGAAATTTTGCTCCAGTTTGTTTAAACCAAAAGCCAACCTGTTCTTTTTCACATGTCTTTCTTATGTCTAGAATCCATTGGTAATCACATAATCGGGCATTAGGTCCAGATTCGCCTCCTATTACAACCTGTTCGATCCAATCGCCAATACTATAGTCCGAGAGATTGATTTGTTCAAGAATTGGTTCGCAGATTAAAATTTTATGTTTTATCGGAGCATTCTTATAGATTGGTAATCTGTAATCAGTCTGTTTCTGATTCTCAATTGTGCAGCAAATGATTACATTATCATATCCATGGCCCCAATCTGCCGGGATGCACTTAGTGAATCTATCTATACGTTTTGTGATCATCAGGAAGTTAAGGTCAGCTCTCTCCTTTATTATTTTCCAGGCCTCTTCTCTCCATTCATCAGCCTCATCGAGAAAGAAATCGGATGTAAAACAGGTATAGACTAAAGTACCTGGAGCAACCTTATAGTCACCTTTTCTATTCCTTTTTATTGGAAGATAGAAGTTTTTAGTTTTAGAGATAATACTACCATCTTTTCCATGTTTTTCATCCCGCCGATAGACATAGCAGTTTAAACAGCCTTCACTGGTCTTTTTGCAACCATGCCATAGGTTCCAGAGAACAGAATCTCTTTCAATTTTATTCGCCAACATCCTACTCTTCTTTCCTTATAAACATGAAGTCAATTGTCTTACTTGTTCCTTTTTTATCACCCGAGATTGATGCTTTTAAGGTGTCAGGATCATGGTAATTATACTTAATAAATTGAGGAAAGTCATGGTTTGGATTGTGGAACAGTAACGTGGTATCAGTATGAACAATAAGTTTAAAGTATACTGGTTGACCGTTGTTCTGATCTGCTACAGACGGGATATACCAATAATCAGTTCCAATTTGAGAGATTTTAATGGTTTCATGAATAATAGTATCTCTGTCAGAAACTGTATAGCTTTTTCCAAGTAGTTTATCACTATCTACCTTTATCCATTCTTCATAACTTTTTAAATCATGAGAAAATTGCCATTTTCCAACAAGCCAATCAAACTTAGGTTTGGGGTTTTGTGATTGACCTAAGCAATTTGCTGAAGATAGCGTGAAGTTAATTGTTGTCAGTATTGTGATGTAATAGATAAACTTCATGGTCATTAATATTATTGAGTAAAGATAGCTTTTGTTTTAGGTCTGAAAGGTTGTTATTAGGCCGATCATTAGTTGGAAAATTGACTATAATTTTAGAACTGTCTGAGAAAAGGTTAATTATCTTTGAGGTATGGATTATAGAGATTTAGTATTTCTTTCAGTTGCCGATAATCTAAGCCTATCAAAGGCTGCAGATGAACTGTTTATTAGTCAGCCTGCTGTTACAAGACATATTAAGGAATTGGAAGGGAGATTAGGAATCTCTCTATTTGATCGTAAAGGGAGTAAAATCTTTCTAACTGATGCTGGAAGATTAGTGTACTCTAAATTGGTGGATATCCGTGAGCAATATCGGAAATTGGAATATGAGATCGGTCGTTTGAAGGGGCAATATGTTGGGAAGTTGCAAATAGGGGCATCGTCAACAATTATGCAGTATGTGTTACCTAGAGTTTTGGCTGCATTTAATGTTCAGTATCCTGATGTTGAGCTTTTTGTTTTAAATGGTAACTCATCTCAAATGGAGCAGAATCTTCAGAACGGAGATATTGATATCGCTTTAGTTGAGAACGAATCTTCCAGTTCTGGCTTAAGGTATATAGAGTTTATGAGCGATGAGATTGTTCCAGTTACTTCGATTAAGAGTGTTTATGCAAAGAAGTGGCGATTAACCATAGAAGATCTTTTTTCGATACCTATAATAGTAAGAGAGAGAGGTTCGGGAACACTCGAGGTGATACGTAAGAGTTTGGAACGTAATGGATTTGATTTTGATATGTTAAATGTCTTTATTCATCTAGGTAGCACCGAAGCTATCAAGAACTATCTTAATGATTTTCAGGGTTTGGCTTTAATTTCTGAAAAGGCTGTTCAGAAAAGTTATCAGGCTCAAAATCTTGTTCAATTGAGTCTTTCGGGAATCTCCTTTACAAGAAGTTTTAGGATTTGTCTTCGTCAGGGACAAGAGGGTTATAGTACTGGACTTTTTATTAAGTTCCTTAATGAGTATAAGTTTTAGTTATAGCCTATTGAATATTGGTATTTGTTTTGGTTATGGGTGCTAGGTAATTTTGTACCCCTAACTAAGCGTAAAATGAAAAATTTAAAGAGGTACAATGGTTTCATTAGCATTGGAATATTGGGTTTAGCTTTATTACCTTTTATGTCACCGTCCATTGCCTTAGCACTTGGAATAGGACTTTCTTTACTGGGTTTGACAAACGAATGGTTGGTTTCAAAATCATCACTTGTTTTGAAAACGGCCATTGTTATGATGGGGTTCGGAATGAATCTATTGCAGGTAATTCAGGTATCGAAGAGTGGTTTTCTTGATACAGCTGTTTCTGTAATAAGTGTTATGGTTTTAGGTGTTATTTTAGGGTGGGTTTTAAAGGTTGACAAACGCCCTGCTTTGTTGATATCAGCGGGGACTGCCATTTGTGGGGGAAGTGCGATAGCAGCAGTTGCACCTGTTTTAGGCGCAAAGAATTCTGAGGTATCCTTTTCTTTGGTTGTCATATTTGTGTTGAATGCTATTGCTCTTTTTTTGTTTCCATTTTTGGGGCATTATTTAGGATTAACACAGACAGAATTTGGATACTGGGCAGCAATAGCTATTCATGATACTAGCTCAGTAGTAGGAGCTGGGGCGGTTTATGGCGACGAGGCTCTTCATATAGCTACAACAGTAAAGTTGGTTCGTACGTTATGGATAATTCCTATCTCTTTAGTTTTAGCCTTTATGGCAAGAGGTGACTCAAATGGAAAAGTTAAAATTCCCTGGTTTATCGGGTTATTTATGGTAGCGATTCTTATTTCGTCCCTTTTTCCGGACTATAGATTGATATATAATGCTGTTTTTCTGGGAGGAAAGAAATTGATGATCATGGCTCTTTTTCTCATAGGGTCATCTATTTCACTTCAAGAGGCAATGAAGGTGGGAATAAAAGGGTTTTTGCTAGGCATATCCCTTTGGGTATTGATTGGAACTGTTTCATTGATCTTCTTTCTGCATTAATGATTGATTTTGATTATAGTAGAATATTTTTTTCAGGGTTCTATTGATTATAGTGTAGAGATTGTTCGAGAAAACTCATGTAGTTTTCATGTTCATTTTGTGAGCTAAGAATATTTATTTATCTTTGTTTAAAGCAGATTGTGAACTTAAAATTACACTTGAACACGATAAATAATCCAACTAAACAAATCATCATTAGCAATAGATAGGCTCTCTTTTTTGGGATCACAAAAATATCTATCAGAATTCGCTCTATTTATCAGAATTAGTATTCCATATAATGGTGTAATTTTATTGTTTTGTCTTGCTTATAATGTTTTATATCCTATTAATCCACTTAAATCAATAGTTTTAATTATGAAAAACTTTTTCGGCAAATCGATCATTGTAGCCCTCATCGTTATGATGGCTTGTACAGATGTTTTCGCACAAAAAACAGGTAGCGTTGCTAAAAACAAAGGCAAAATGGCAATAGGTGCGAGTCTAAATATTGGAAATGATTCAGACTTTACCAACTTTGGCCTTGGTGTAAAGTTCCAATATGGTATCATGGATAAGATCAGAGTTGAACCTAGTTTCAACTATTATTTCAAGGCTGATAATATTTCGATGTGGGATCTTAGTCTTAACGGTCACTATTTAATTCCTATTAAAGCTAATAAAAAATTAACCGTTTATCCTATTGGCGGTTTAGCATTGGTGGGTACAAAGTTCTCATATACAACTGCTCCAACTGTTTATGAAGGAATAGTAATTCCTGGAAGTGAAGTAGATATAACGGCTACAAATTTAGGTATCAATGTTGGTTGTGGTATTGAGTACATTCTAAATTCAAAGATTAGCATAAACGGCGAAGTTAAATACCAGATTGTAGAAGATTATAATAGACCTATCATTTCTGGTGGTATCAACTACAAATTATAAACGTTGATCTTAACAAAAAAGAGCCGATAAGTTACTATCGGCTCTTTTTTTGTGTCTATGATTTATTGGAGAGGACTTTAACATTCTTAAGATCCCTAGTGAAGAATTTGGTTGGAGTTTCTCCAATAATTTCTTTAAAGTCTTTAATCATGTGTGATTGATCGTGATAACCACCAGTGTAAACCATATCATGAAAGCTGATAGATTTCTTGATATTGAAATAATGCCAAAGATGATTTATTCTAGCGAGGCGAAGAAGGGTTTTAGCTTTGAGACCTGTTCTTTGGCGAAAATGATGTCTGAAAAACCGTGTAGACTTATCGAACGATAGTGTTAATTCTGGCAAATGTTGACTCCCGTCACTGTTAATGATTTGATTGTAAAGAACATCAATTTCATCTTCTTTGTAATTTCGGTAATACAGTTTATATAAATGATCCTCTATTAGTTTGATCATTTGGTTTTGGTCGTGATTATCCTTTAGTTCTGATTCTAATTCAGTGAATGCAGTTAATGTGTTAAGATCAATAATTTTATTTTCTACAACAGAAAAGTCCAGTTTCAATAATTTTGATAGTTTTGAAGCAAAGCATATCGCAATGATACATTGAATTCCTTCAGATAATTGGAAATTAACTGCTCTGTTGTTAGGGATTCCAAGAAAGTGATTTGGTAAGATGAAGTCGAGAGTGCCTTTAACTGCCATCTTACCTTGAGTGTTAAAGATTAAAAAGGCATAACCTTGGGGGACATGCTTGTCTAAAATGGTAAGGGTTGGGGCATTTATTGAAATAAACTCAAATTTATGAACTAGTTGTAGTAATTCCCTTTTCGGATTTTTGAAACTATGAACCATTTGAGTCTAGAAGTTAAGTTTTTTGAGATATTTCTTTGTGCCGTAAAGATAATGAAAGGAAGAACGATTATTGAATAGAAAAAACTATGTTTAGTAAATCAAAAGCGGTTACATGGATGATTGATCTTGAGATTTTATCAACCTATTAGGATTCTGAGATTTGAAACAAAAAGCTTCACAGACATGGCAAGAAGAATTACTCCAAAGAATTTTCTGGATATGTAGATTCCATTTTGCCCGATTAACTTTTCAACGATACCGATATTTTTTATGACAATATAAACAAGCACTAGGTTCGCCATGATAGCTAAAATGATGTTTACTGCTTGAAATTCTGCTCTTAAGGAAAGTGCCGTAGTTAAAGTTCCTGGTCCTGCTACTAGAGGAAAGACTAAAGGTATAAGGGTAACGTTGCCATTGGTTTGGTTATACTTGAAAAGCTCAACATTAAAGGTCATTTCAACGGCTAATGCAAATAGGATTAGGGAACCTGCAATAGCAAAAGAGGCTATGTCGGTACTAAAGAGTTTTAGTAGGGCTTCACCGGCAAAAAGGAAGCCAACAAGAATGATCAGAGAATAAAGGGCTGCTTTTCCAGCTTGTAGTTTTTTGGTTCCCTGGTTTAACTCAACAATGACAGGAATAGCTCCTGTAATGTCAATTACAGCAAAAAGAACCATAAAGGCGGTGAATATTTCTTGAAAACTAAAGTTGAATTCCATGATTTTCTTTGGTTTAAAATCGTTTAACAGGATCTCCTATAAGAGGTGTAAAGTTCATATAAATACTCTATATTAACAAAAAAGATTGTTTAACGGTTCATTAATATGATTCCCATATAAAGAATTATTACCTCGTCCAAAACTGAACTGTGATATCTTTCAACTTACCATTTACGTTGATAAACAACCTTTGATTAGTTTCAGGCGACCTTAGCCCTCCAAGGCTTTCGATATAGGATCCAATTTTGATATAATCAAACTGGTCAAGCCTTAGGTCATTTGGGAAATAATCTTTTCCTGAGTACCATGCAGTCTTAAGATTATTGTTTGATATCATCTTTATAAAATTAGCGGACTCCTCTACCGATTTTATGTCATGGTCACCTCCCATAAAACAGATACAGGTAATCAATTGAGAATACTTTTGAAAGAGTTGCTCGATTATTTGATGAGTAAGTATTTCCCCTTCATCATTCTGAAGATGCTTGCTATGACAATTAATGCACTTGTTTTTACAACCGGTGAGGTTGATAGCAAGGGTAATTTCATCAGGGATCTCTTGGAATACAATATCAAAGTTGTGATACCTTAGCATAGTAACGATTTACTGCTTCATTCTGTCTTCCCTGAGAAAAATTGCTTACCCGTTTCATATAACCAATTACCCGGGTTAGGTAATCAAGATTTGAGCTATTACATACAGGACAAACCTTGAGATGTTTCTTGTCTATATGGTTACACTGATTGCAAACCGTGTTTGGGATGTTAAAGGTGAAATAGTTACAGCCTTCGATAGCAGCAATTCTTAACAACTGACGGTATTGCTTCTCGCATAAATGTTCTTCAAGATTTAGGTGTAAAGCTGAACCACCTGTTAAATGCTTTATGTAATCTCTTCCATGCAATCGAATCTTGTCAAGGATGTTGATCTTCTCATCCTCTACGATAAAGAAGTAACTATTATAGCAATCTCTTTTGCTTTTAAACCCATCTCGCTTGTCCCATTTCGCATGTTTGACTCCTACATTCTCAGCAGGGATCATCTCACAGTTGAACATTAGCTCCTCATTACGATACTTGTGGTTATAGGATTCGATGAGGCCAAGAACATCAGCTACAAATTGTTTGTAGTCTTGGTTATCATTTATTTCAATTCCGAGGAATTCAGCAGCCTCAACCAACCCGTTAACGCCAATGGTAAGATATTGTCTTTTAATATTAATATATCCGGCATCAAAGAGAGGCAGCATTCCTTTAGTTAGAAATGTCTTTAAATTTTCATTGTAGGCGATCTGAACTTTATGAACCAGATCGGTAATCTCTTCAAGGAAAAAGAGGTAGTGGATACCTTTCTTACAAGCGTCTTGTATACACCTATTTAAATTGATTGTTAAGACACTTTTAGAACCTGTTGATACTCCGCCTGCCCCTAGGGTATAGCTGAATTCATTATCCTGGATTTCGTTTCTAAGTCTACAACAACTACTCAATGAGTCAGCCCGGTCGCTCATGTAGGTGAAAAAGGAGTGTCCTTCAGCATACATTTTTGCTGTGATTGCTCCATATTCTTCATCTTTAACATCTCCATTTTCTGTCAGCAGGGCCATTGTTTCAACTGGGAATGTTAAAATAGCTCTCGTTCTTTCTGTATTAAACCAACTAAGGAATCTTTGTTGGAGCCAACTAAGTGATTCCCATTTTGGAACCGTTCCATCGGGAAAATAGAAGTTCTCAAATAGGCTCAGGAAATAGTATTTATCATAATAGGAGATATTCCAGAAAACTGCTTGAAAGTTTCTTGCCCCGGTAGGCTGGTTAATACTGTAAACGATCTGTTCGAAGCAGTCAGTTATTATTTTGTCAATCGTTCTTTTTTTGGTTGATAAATCGACAATTTTGTCACTTTCAGTGTAGTAATCATCTCCATATTCTTTTCTTATGAAATAGTCCATGTACATTAGGAATTCAGGGGTTGCACAAGCACCGCTGAGCATACTAGAGACCATAAAAACCATATTGATGAATCCCCCGCAGTAAGACTTTAAGTTTGATGGAGGTAAAGAGTTACCTCCAATAGAGAGAGTGCCTCCAATCAGCCAAGGGTACATGGTGATACTTGCACAGTAGTTAGCCAGGCTAGTCTCATCATTTTTGTAAATATAGTGTTGGTTGAGTAAATCAATGTATTTATCAGCTAGTTCCTTTCCAAACATCTCTTTGATTCGGTCGGTTAATAGCTTACGATTAAGCCTAATGAAGTTTTCTTTTGGCAATTCTCCTATAAGAGTGGTGATGTTTTTGCTTTCAACATTTGCATTTGCATCGTATTGACTTCCAGTAGCTGCGTTATTGGCCTCACAATAGTTTATCAGGAAGTTGAGTTTATCTCTTACTTCTCTGTCTTCGAGGTGTTTTTGTCGGTAAAGCATATAAGCCTTTGCCACCACGTAATATCTCTCAGACATCAATGCTATTTCAACTTGATTTTGGATCTCTTCGACCGTTATTTCATTTGAGATCCTTAAATGGCTGAGGATGTTAGTAAGCGTTTCTTGGTTAGCAAAGTTCCCGGTTGAGAGGAAAGCTTTTGAAATAGCCTGTTTGATTTTTTCCAGTGAGAAGGGCTCTTTCTTGCCGTCTCTTTTGATAATTGTTGTTTCCATTGTAATTAACCTTTTGTTAAAGAGTTTAATTACCGGGGTCTTTAAGAATGAATTCAGGGTAGGCTTAATACTATAGTGAGCCTGTCCTGTGGCTTTTCACCCGAAAGCACCGGATAACTTTTGACATGGTAGGTCTTCTGACTTGCATCAGTTTGCATGCCTTCCCGTTTAACCAGTGGCTTTAGTATGCAAACTTTTTTCCGCTTACAGCTACGGGGATAGTTCCTGATTCTCACAGGATTCCCTTTTAATCTCTTGTAAAGGAGAACCACATCGTTGCAAATTTACTTGCTTTTTATCCGACCTCTTTTAGAAGATTCTCATTTTATCAACAGCACAATGGTGATAAATTTTTATTCTATTATCTAGCAATCTTTTCCTCAACTTTAGTTTGGGTAATATTTTTAATTTGCACGTTTTATGCTAGGAAGGAAGAATAGTAACATTTTTACTCCTTCTTGGCTTCTCTTGAAAGTGGTTCGTAAACAATTAGCAAATAGGTTATTTCTCATACCTCTCCCTATCCTCTCCGTATCTTGTCCAATAATGAACGGATAAATACGGAGAGGATATGGAGAGCATAGGGAGAGGTGAGATAACGAGGCCTCGATTGAGGCAAGACCGAATAACTATTTATTCGTTTTTTCGCCTGAAGTCTTTGTAGTTGCTAATTAGTCGTGATAGCTTCTTTCCTTTTTCTCGTCGCTCATGTTCAGACTCCAGGAAATGTGCTGCTTCCAGTTTGAGCTTAAGATAACTTTGGTAAACATCGTAATCAAGTTTTCCTTCCTCAATAGCCTTAAGAACGGCACATCCTGGTTCAGTGGTGTGACTACAATTGGTAAACCGGCATTTTTCATCGAGGTCTTCTATAAATAACATTGAGTTATTCATCTCAGAGGAGTCGAAGGTTACTCCAAATTCTCGAACACCTGGGGTATCAATTATTATCCCTCCATTATCGAGTATAACAAGCTCTCGACGAACGGAGGTGTGTTTCCCTTTGCCAGTTGAATCACTAATGGTAGAGGTAGCAAGGCGATCATTTGATAATAGCGCATTTATTAATGAACTTTTACCAACACCAGAAGAACCAATAAAGACAAATGTTTCACCTTCCTTTATGTATTCCTTTAATGGTTGTAATCCTTCGGAAGAAAAACTGCTTGTGATAAAAATTGGTATTGCTGCATCAAGGTGCTTTAAGCCCGATAAAAGCGTCACATGATCTGAAACCAGATCGGCTTTAGTAAGAATTATTACCGGATCAATTCCCTCTCCGGATATTTGGGCTATAAAACGCTCGATTTTGCGGATGTTCAAATTAAGATCGAGGGTCTCAATAATGCAGGCTTTGTCTACATAGGATGCAATTATCTGTTTTGCCGACGTCTTTCCTGCTCTTTTTCTACTGAGGCTTTTTTCTCTAGGGAAGAGATCAATAATAATACCTCGCTGTTCATCTGTGATTTGGAAAAAGACCCAATCTCCGGTACAGGGAAGTTCCTCTTCCTGTAGAGAAAACAACAATCGACCTGTTAATTCACAAAGAAAGGAATTACTGCCAGTACTTACCTCATAACAGGTTTTATGTGCAATAATTACCCGACCAGGTGTTAGAGTATTAAAATGGGATTGTTGAAAAACTTCGTTTAGATGGCTATTCCAGCCAAGTTTATATAAATTATTCACTTGTTTCGTATTAAATTGTGGTAACTAACATAAATCAATGGCTATATGAATGCAAAAGAAATCTAATTGCCTTCTAACTGATAGAACAATCAGGTACAAGCAGTTCATTCATAAAGAGCCATCGGCTGTTACACAATATCCAAACTCTTCTTGTTGATATATGTGAATAATTTTTTTTTCATCCATTGCAAAGGTAGTAAATTATAAGTATTTGACTAATCTCCCTGATGGAAAGAATTCAAGTTTTAATAGTCATAAATATTTAAATAGAGTATTTTTGCTTTATTAGCTTTGTTGTTGAATTTAAGTTGTTTGTTGTTACACTTACCTAAAGAATTATCAAATGAGAACCAAACCTACCTTCAAAATTGGATTATGCATGGCAGGAGCCGTATCAGCCGGAGCCTATACTGCCGGTGTTGTAGATTATCTCTTCGAAGTGTTGAACAGATGGGAGGAGAGAAAAGAAAATCAGATTCCAGGTACGCCAAGTCATAATGTTATGATTGATGTCATTGGTGGAGCCTCAGCTGGAGGAATGACTGCCGTAATTGCTGCGGCTTCAGCGCTAAGGAAGTTTAATCCGGTTACTATTGATACTCCGGAGGAAGAGAGGTGCAAAAATCCCCTTTATGATTCTTGGGTGAATATGACCGGGGGGGATGTTTTTCTTGAAATGTTGAAGACGGATGATATAACAGATTCAACGGTTTATTCTTTAATGAATTCTTTATTTATAGATAGAATTGCTGAGAAAGCGTTGGCTCCTGTAGTGGATAAGCGGGACTTTCCGCAGTATCTTTCTCCTGATCTAAAGTTTTTTACCACATTAACAAACACGAGCGGATTTGAGTATTCAGCTTGGTTTAATCCTGGGACAAAGGAGCAGAGTCAATATAGGCTTAAGACTCATCGTGATTTTGCCTGTTTTAGAATGGCTAGATCGAATGAAGTATCTGATAATAATGGATGGATACCGGTTGATTTTGCTTCGGGTCTAAATGCTAAGACTGCCATGGATGCAGCGATGAGTACAGGTGCTTTTCCTGTTGGATTGAAAGCAAGAAAGCTCACAAGGCAGGGCGAATATCTGAACCGGTTGGATTGGTATGAGGATGTCTTTGGGAAGAAAACAGACGCATTTGCTACGAGCTATACTAGTCTTAATATTGATGGTGGTGTTATTGATAATGAACCATTTGAATTGATTAGAAAAGAGTTGGCAAAGTCGTGTATTCATTGTCCTGAAGGTAGCGAGATGAGTTTTGATCATTTTTCAAGCACAACAATCATGGTCGATCCTTTTCCAATGGGGGGGGCAGAGGCGTCTAATAAGTCAGACCTGATTTCTATAATAATGAGGACAATTGGTGTAATGTTGGATGAATCTAGGAATAAACCATCGTTGATTTATGATGCTATGGATGTCTCCAATGCTTCTAGATTTTTAATTTCTCCGGTTCGATATGTAAGAACCGATACTTCTGAAACGAAGATCTCTGATTCTAGAGCAATTGCATGTGGTGCTTTAGGAGGTTTCTCTGGGTTTTTTAGTAAAGATTTTCGTGAGCATGATTTCTTTTTAGGAAGGTTAAATTGCGAGAAGTTTTTACGTGATTATTTGACCGTTCCTATTGAGACCACCAATGAGATATTTACCGAGGGGTATGAGGGATTGGTAGATGAGTTTGCAATACTTGATGAGCAGACGGGGAAGAGGTATTTACCTGTTATTCCAATTTTTCCTGAGTCTACATATGGTTTTTCTATGCCTCGGTTTAGAAATAAAACTCATTGGCCTTCCATTAGTAAAAAAGAGGTTGAGGGCTATTCAGCCCCTTTGAAAAATAGAATTGATAAGATGTTTTCTGTTCTATTTCCTCAACTAATCTCTGATGCCGGTTTAGCAAAGTTTTCATATTGGATTATTAGAAGAAGCTTTTTGAACAATCTGGTGAAAAACAGGGTGATCGATATGCTTTTAGATGCATTTCATAACCATGGAGTGCTAGGTAGGTAATAGTTGAATTAGTAAATATACTAAGAGGTTAATGATGGGAAATTGGCCTCTTAGTGGTTTGCTTTTTATAAAAGAGTAGCGATCCTGTGATGGTTAAGATCAAAGCCGTAATTCCGGCAAGTAGGAAGTTATAATCACTATGTTTGCTGCCTAAATAACCTGCGATAGGATAACCTATAGCCCACCATAAATGGGAGATGGCATAGTGGGCTCCATAGACTTTTCCTTGGTCACCAGAGGGGATTAATTCTCCTATAAGCGTCTCAGATGGAATGTTCGCTAGGCTTTGTCCCAAACCAGCTATTAACCAAAGAGGCAAAAGAAGGGTGAAATCAGCATAGTTTGCAGGAATGACAGCGATAGAGATTAGTAAGCCGCCTAACAAAAGAGAATATTTTCGGGTTTTTGATTTATCGATTACTCCTGAGATGAGAGCAGCAATTGCTGCACCAGCTGCGAAGACTCCCATAATTAGCCCATAACTATCATCTTTTAATTGCATGGTGTTTTTAATTAATCCAATAGAATTAACTAATATTTGCGAGCCTGCTACAGCTGAGATGAACTCAATAAAGATGGCATAATTGATGGCTTTTTTCGAGAATAGTAGTTTCATCCCTTTAAAGACATCTTGCCAAGGGTTGGTGGTTTGGTGAGGGTGATGGATTGTTGATGAATCATAACTGTTATTTTGGTATAAGGCCCTGGAAGGCACGCTTAAGATTAGAAGCGCAGCTGCAATAAAACTAATAGCATCAATAAAAAAGATATCTCTCGGACCAAACCATAATGCAAAAAAACCTGCTATCCCTGGTCCAAGAATTCCAAGGATCTGGTAGGTTGCTGCAGATAATCCTACCGCTTGTCGGTAATCTTTTTTTGTTGTTACGGCAGGGATAACTGCGCGATAGGCAGGCGTAAAGAAGGCATTAAACATATTTAAAAGAAAAACCACAAAGAAGATGTGCCATTCGCTATGGGCAAAGGGTAGAGAACCCACAAGAATCATTCTTAAGAAATGGGAAATATAGAGAATCTGTTTTCTGTTGAATCGATCAGCAAAGGTACCGGCGATAGGGGCAAAGAGGATGAAGGCTACTACTCGAATAGTCAGAACCGTACTTAATATTGCCCCCGAGTTTTTATGTGATATTTCATAGGAAGTTAGAGCTAAAGCTACCCATGTTAGGGAATCCCCCAGAAGGCTTATACTCTGGGCTAAATAGAGTCGTGCAAAGATTCTATTGACAAGTACTTTTGGTATTAAATGGGAGATATGAAGATTCATTATAGGAATTAAAATAATGAGAAAAGAATATTGATTAAAGGAATTAGGATAGCCGTTGCGAATCCCATCAATCCAATCGCTAAACCGCTGATCGCTCCTTCAATGGCGCCTAACTCCATTGCCCTCGCAGTTCCTAATCCATGTGCAGCTGATCCTAATGCCAAGCCTCGAGCTAATTTGCTGGTTATCCCTAATTTGTTTAGCACAAAAGGACCGGTAATCCCGCCAAAGATTCCCACGACAACAACTACAATTGCTGCAATAGATACGTTTCCACCATTTTTTGATGCTATTTCTATCGCAATTGGGGTTGTTACCGATTTCGGTTGAAGTGAAGCAACGATTGCATGATCGGCACCGAGTGCTTTTGCTATGGCCATGACTGAGATAATACCGATAAAGCTTCCTACAAACACAGCTGTGGTAATGGCTACGACGTTTTTTCGTATGTGTTCATACTGCTCAAAAAGCAATAATCCTAAAGCCACAACAGAGGGGCCTAGCATGAAGTCTATCAAATGGCTCCCTTTTTTGAATGTGGAATAATTAATGTTTAGTAATTCTAGGATGAGTATAATGATCCCGATTGAGATTAAAACGGGATGAAGTAATGCTATTCTGGTTCTTTTGTAGAGGTATAATGAGCATAGATATATTCCTAAGACAAAAACCAAGACAAAGAGTTCGTTATTGAAAAGGTTATTCATTCGTAACAAATAGGTGTTATGTAGGTAAAGAGAGTGATAGATACCGCTTTTAATAACTCAAGCTTTTTTGATAGTTCTTGCTTACTTCTTCTCCATTTTTTGAATCAACCAACCAGTTACAATGACAACTAAAACGGTACTCACTATTGCTGAAATAGCGATTGCCGGAAGATTCTCCTTCAGCAATCCAAAAGCTTCCATTAAGCCAACTCCAGCTGGGATAAAGAAGAGCGACATATTACCAGTTAGAGCATCAGCAGAACTCTTTACGTCATCTTTCTTTATAACTCCTATGAGTAGCGCCAAGAAGAGAAGAATCATTCCAATTACTGATCCGGGAATGAAATGATTGATAAGTAGTGATATGCCATTTCCAATGACCAGCAATAGCATGATGATAAACAGTCCTTTAAGCATCTTTTAAGTTTATTCGCTGCAAAGGTACTCTATGCTTTTAAAATGTTTCTAATGACCTTTAAAAACTTAGAGTCTTTTAACGCCAGAAAAAATGATAACAAGATAATTCTTAGATGAGATTACTGAATTGGAAAATGGCTTGTTTTATGTTTAACGATTGTAAGATGACTTAATGAATCTTCTGACTAAAACACTCTAAGAAGGATCTGTTTGCGGATAATACAAGAAAAAAAGGTGCCATATAGACACCTTTTTTTGATAATTAATTACTTGGTAGCAGTGATCTTTTTCAACCAACGTTCAGCCTTAATGGTTAACTCTCCCATTTCATGATAATTGTCATAGGCAGCATCATAGAAATTGAGTTTTAAATTTGAACCATCCGACAATGTTATTTGGATTCCTAGCATATTTACCACTTGAGTGTTCGATCCATCGGCAGCGAGTTGATTCTCTGTTGATTTATAGATAGAACTGCTGGTGATATTTGTTGTATCTACAAGTAAAGGATTGGTGTTTTTGTGATCTCTATCTAGGTAGATAACCTTTTTTGCGTTGCTATCGATACCAATGACTCGCAGTCTCCAAGAGTCTTTTTCTGTTACATTGAGGCCTTTTGAACTTGCAAATTGTTCAAATTCTTCAACAACTTTTTTTGATTTTCCACGACTGCTTCTCATTGCGATAATGAATGGAGCAACAAAAAGGACAATAAGTCCAAGAGCAATAAATAATGCATTTAAACTCATGAGTATGAATTTTAATAAGTGAATATGGAAAGATTTAAGCTATTAATCAAAGCATATAGCCTGGCAAGATGGCTTGCCGAGGTAAGAAGAGGCTTCTCTCTATTTGTTTATCTCAAACAAACTCGTGATAAGGAAATATTAAAAGCGAGACGGTAGGCAGACGGTCGGGTCTACAAGATGCATACTGCCCAAGTAATCTTATTGAAGTATTGATGCCTCTAAGGGCTTCTTTGGTTTGATTGCTGGAAAAGAAAAGAACAATGAAAGTGCTTGTTAAGGTGTTGGTATTGCTGCTACCTGGTCCATCAAGCAAAAAATCGATTGTTCTGGTAGGAGCAAGTAACTCCTCCTCATGAGTCGTCTGGCTTTGATTAGATAGTTTGTTCTGAAAAGACTCGTCTAGGCTATACAGCGTTGGAAAGCCGATTCCCATCAGCGATAGAGCCAACAAAACCACAATGACTATCTTTTCCGAAAAACTCATTATATGCCTGAATATTTGTTGTTAAGCCAAGCGTCAATGAGCGTCCATAGTCAAGAAGAAGGAAAGCTTATTAACTAGCTTAGTTTAATCAACAAAGATACTTTTAACTATCAATTTTACAAATTTTTAGTATTAAGTAGTCTTGTTTTAATTTATTGGATGATTTTAAGGTCTTTTAAAGCTGCTAAAACGAGTTCTTTTCTGAAACGTGAATCCTCCTCTCTTCTAATAACCAAATTTGCAGCAAAGAACCACACTCTTCCTTTTGATTCGATATATCCTACATACCAACCCACTTGTGTTTGAAGTCTAGCCCCCCAACCAGTCTTAGCATATAATTTATAATGGTCAGTTGAATCGACTAACATGATCTTCTTTAGAATGTCATAGTTTTTTGCCTTAAAGGGATACCCTTTAAAATAGGTCTTTTTTAGAAAGGTAATTTGTTGCCTTGCGCTGATTTTTATATCCCCTTGCAACCAGAAATCATCAATACCCGGTCCGGCTATTCGATTTCCATATTCAAGTTTGTTAAGCCAAAACGTATATTTTTGCAAGCCAATTCTTCTGGCTAATTCCTGATAAAACCAGACGCAACTGTATTTAAAAGCACTCTTTAGGGACTGATCTTTGTTCCAATCATCAATAGATCTTTTTAGCCCATCCCATTTTATGGTATCATTTAATCCACGAATGGCACCCTCGTCAAGGGCAATTAGCGTGTTGGGAATTTTAAAAGTGGAAGCAGGAAGGTAAGCGGAGTCGATTCTAAGTGGATTGTAGGATAAGCTATCTCTATTTTTTGAATCTAAAATCAGTACACAGGCCGTTAGGTTGTTTTGCGTTATAAGTTTGTTTAATTCTGGGTATTGGTTCAGCTTGTTGTCAGACCAGTCCTCTTTCGATTCATTCTTACCTAAGGCCTTATACTGTCCAAAGAGATTACTGGCCAAGATGGTGAATAGTAGTATTCCTAATGACCTTAAAATGATAAGGTTTGTTCTCATGGTCGTTCAATTTGTTTGTGCTATACGTTTTGTGATCTGAACTTAATTTCGAATCGAAGGTAGCTAATTTGATGATAAACTTTATGGGTTTTCACCAGATGGTTAATTTTCTTCTTTTTTTCTAAAAACCCGAGTGATATAATTGTACCTTTGCGGACACCATACTTGCTAGCTATGTAGATTTTAAGGATTTTGTTGATAGTGAGTATAAAAAAATCTTAACCAATTTTTATATCTGAATGACAGGACATACATTTCATATTCCTGTAATGGGAATAGGATTTACGATTGATACTCCTTTGCGAGTGGCACCTTATGGGATAAGTTCAGTAATTTCATTAGTGGATGATATCTTGATTGAGAAGATGAGGAAATTTCATAGTGAACAACTCAATATTCCCTATCAAGCGATTTCTTCAAAAATGGAAGATTTTAGAGCAAAGCGAATCACGGCTTTTCTTGATTTAATGGATAAAGCCATTAAGGAGAAGTTGGAAGAGATTCGTGAAGGCTGGAATAAAAAAGGTAGTGAGTTAGAGAAGTATTTTGATATGCTTCCCAACTGTAGTGAATTAAAGAAGCGCTTTGACCAGATCTGTGAGGAGTATAGTGCGGATGGGGTTCGGGAGTGGCTTAAACAACATCTTCAACCGGGATCGATTGACGTGAATATCATGACCAAGTTAGATCGTGATACCTATAAATCTGGTCAACAGCAGCCGGTCATGTATAACGATGCTCACTCCGCTTTAAGAGGTTTCGCCAATAGTACAGTTGAATCTTCTATTATTTTATCTGCCGGAATGAACCCTCGTCTCTACTCTTACCTTGAGGAGTTTGACTGCTTCTATCCTAATGACAATCATCAGTTACACAAAAAGATAGTTCTGAAGGTCAGTGATTATAGATCTGCATTGATTCAAGGAAGGTTTTTGGCAAAAAAAGGGCTTTGGGTCTCTGAATATCGTATCGAATCAGGGTTAAACTGTGGTGGACATGCTTTTGCGACTCAAGGACACTTAATGGGGCCGATACTGGAGGAGTTTAAGCAAAATAGGCAATCGCTTATAGACGATATGTTTACACTCTTTAAACCGGCTCTCATAGCAAAAGGTAGAACGTACCCTAATGAAGCTCCGGAATTAAAGATCACTGCTCAAGGCGGTGTTGGAACAGCCGAGGAACATAATTTCCTTCTTGAAAATTATAACTTAGATTCAATAGGTTGGGGTTCCCCATTTTTACTGGTTCCTGAGGTTTCAAATATCGATGAACCTACTTTAGAATTGCTTGAAAAGGCCGATGAGAAAGACCTATACCTTAGTAATATCTCCCCATTAGGTGTCCCTTTTAATACCATTAAAGGCAATACAAAGGATATCGAGAAGTTCAAGCACATCGCCCAAGGCAAACCCGGAAGTGCTTGTCCGAAAAGATACGCCTGCCTTAATAATGAGTTTGAAGGTGATGCTTTATGCACCGCTTCACGTCAGTATCAAAGAAAAAAAATTGAGCAGATAAAGAACGAAGACTTGACACAAGAGGAGTTCTCAAAGCAGTTCGAACAGATTATTGAAAAATCATGTATTTGCGTCGGATTAGGAACCTCGGCTCTTATCGTAAATAATCTGTCAACCAAAGTAGAGGGTACTGGAGTATCGATCTGCCCTGGCCCGAATATCGCTTGGTTCTCGCAACGAGCATCCCTTAAGGAGATGGCTGATCATATTTATGGTCGAATAAATTTAATGACCAGACCTGAACGGCCGAATATGTTCATTTCTGAGTTGAAGATGTATGTTAAGAACCTCGAAGAAAAGATAAAAGATAGTGCTTCTACTGCTGGTAAAAATCAGACTGAGAACTTTAGCAAGTTTAAAGATAATTTAAAAGCAGGTATTGAGTATTATAAGAACCTTGCTGCAAACCTCAATAACAAAAAGAGTCCTTTCGATAAAGAGCGATTCGTATCCGCTCTTCATACCATCGAAACTCGATTGCAAAATCTTTCTATATCTTTAAAAGACTAGCATTACTCTTCCCTCTCTATCGAATTAAGTTCAGCTTTTCGATAGAGACTTCGTATAATATCTAGTTAAAAAAGTCTCTGTTTTCTAAGATAATTAAAGGTTTAGATTTTAATTATCTTAAATGATAGAGGCTTTTTTGTAAGTTTTAAAACTAGGATGTAATATCCTGGAGAAAGTTTAGAAATGTTTAATTCTGTTAGTTTGCCTTGTGGTGTTGCTCCTTTCATTATTGTTCTACCATTTAGATCAATAATTTCATAATCGCAAACTTGATTGTTCAGTATTGATATGGTAGACTGACATATGGTAGATCGAATCGAAGGATTCTCAATGCCTGGTTCAAAGGCTATGCTAAGTGCTAAACCATAGCACAAAGTAGAGTCAACATAAACCGACTCCATGCTATCATGGTTGTAAATGGCTGTTACATGAATGTAAAAAGAACTGTTATTAAAGGAGAGAAAAGTATCGCTGGAATTTGAACTTGTTGGGAGATGATAAAGGAAGTTATCAGCCTGGATTCTATAGAGTTCATTGTTTCTATATATGCCATATCCCATTAGAGTGTCATTTCCGGGTGAAGGAGCATCCCAATTAAGGGTGAAAAAATTGTAGGGGTAATCGTACCACTGCGAGAAGGAAAGGTTCTTTATTTCATTATACTGAGCTGATGCAGAAAGAGCCAAAGAAAGCACAGCTAGAAAAGCAAGAAACCGTCTCATGATTAATTGTTTAAAGAAATACTGGCTATTGAAGAAATGTGCAATTTTGATGTAAAGATAGTAGTATTAAGAGGTTAAAAGTTGTTTGATACTTAATCTTATAAGCTTGTACTATGAAACCTAACCTTATTCGAAATTAGTATGTTTTTTATGGGCAAGGTTATGTTTGTCCCAAATAAACGATATGTTAAGGGATTGATTACTTTTTAAATTAATGGTTGATAGTATTTACAGATTACCTCTCCCATCCCTCTTCGCTCCTTCTGCGTTGATGATCCAAATTTGAGCGAAAAAAATGGAATCAGATGTGAAATCCGAAATCCTTATTTTTATTTTTGTTATAAGGATTTAAGGAACAACATATGGAGAAGGAGCGAAGAAGAAAGGGAGAGGTGGTGAAACATCTTGCTTTATCGCAAACAGATCAGATTACTCCTTTTATATTGTCTTCAAAAGCAGAGAGAGCTGCCTTAGAGCCTTCTCCCATGGCAATAACGATTTGTTTGAATGGAACCGTGGTTACATCACCTGCTGCATAAATTCCTTGAAGCGATGTTCGGCAATGGGCATCTATCTCAATCTCTCCAAAGCGATTTATTGAGACTAATTTTTCAAATGGAGTACTGTTGGCTTTAAGCCCAATCTGAACAAAAACACCATCAGTGTCAATGTGAGTACTATTTCCAGATGTTCTGTCTTGCCATGTTAATCCAGTTACTTTTGAGCCATCGCCTTCAATGCTTTGGGTTGCTGCATTGGTTATTACTGTAACGTTGGCCAGCGATTTAATTTTGTCTTGTAATACCTGATCCCCTTTTAAGGTGTCAAGAAACTCTAAAACAACCACGCTTGAGGCTATAGATGATAAATCAATTGCAGCCTCTAATCCAGAATTGCCTCCCCCTACTACAACTACCCTTTTGCCTTTGTAAAAGGGACCATCACAGTGGGTACAGAAAGCTACTCCTGAACCTATATACTCTTTTTCACCCGGAACGTTAAGCTTTCTCCAACTTGCTCCAGTCGCAATAATGAGTGCTTTTGACTCAAATGTTTCACCTAAATTAGTCTTAATACTTCTCGATTTATCCGTTGAAAAGACATCGGTTATTGTGCGGTTTTCAAATAATTCGACTGGATAGTCGGAAAGGTGTGACCGCAATCCTGCTGATAGTTCTGGCCCAGTTGTCCTTGTCTGAGAAATCATGTTCTCAATTGCCATCGTCTCATTTACTTGTCCCCCTAATTTACCAGTAACCAAAGCAACCTTGAATCCTTTTCTTGCGGAATAGATAGCAGCTGATACGCCCGCCGGACCTCCCCCTGCAATAACGACATCGTACCTCTTTACCTCCTGCGAAACCTCCAGATCATCTAATCCTCCCTTTTCCTCTATTTTTTCAAGCAGCTCGCCTAGATCAGAGCGACCAACATGAAGCAATTGATCATTATAATAAACCGAGGGAACCGCTTGAATATTTAAATTGGCTGCCTCTTCCTGATATAAGGCTCCATCAATGATCTCATGTTTTATCTTAGGGTTGAATATAGATAGAAGATTCAATGCCTGAACAACATCAGGACAATTGGTACAGGTTAAAGAGATGTAACTTTTTAATGTAGCTGGCTTTAGTGCTTTGATTTTGGCCTTAACCGCTTCATCAGGTAGGTTTTTACCAATTCCCTCCAAATTCAAAATAGCCAATAACAGCGTTGTAAATTCATGACCCGTGGGTATGGCTTTGAAAAGTACTGGTAGCGCCATATCATCATAAGTAATATCAAACGCCAGAGAGTCTCCATCAGAGATTTCACAACTAACCTGAGAAGAGCATGAGGCTACCTCTTCAAGCAATTCAATAAGTTGGTCTCTATCTGGATGGTCTTCCCTAACTCGAATCCTAAATTTGTACTCTCTCTTTAGAGAAGAAAATAGGGTTGTGATCTGATCTTTAAGTGATTTGTCAAGCATGGATATTCCGTTTAACAAAAGGGAGAAAGACCAAAGCCTTTCTCCCTTAATAGGGGTTATAGAGTTATGTTATTAGATCTTTCCTACAAGATCGATGCTGGGCTTCAGTGTTTCTGACCCTTTCTGCCATTTTGCAGGACAAACTTCTGCGGGATGATCAGCAACAAATTGAAGGGCTTGCAGACGACGAAGTAGTTCATCGGCGTTACGGCCAATATTACCTGCAACTACTTCATAAGCTACGATTTTTCCTTCGGGATTGACGATGAATGTTCCGCGTTCTGCTAATCCGGCAGCTTCTATCATCACTTCAAATCCTCTTGATAATACCCCTGTCGGATCTGCTAACATAGGATACTTGATCTTCTTAATAGTATCGGAAGTGTCGTGCCAAGCTTTGTGAACAAAGTGTGTGTCAGTGCTGACTGAGTAAATCTCTACGCCGGCTGCCTTGAATTCAGCATACTTACTGGCTAGGTCTTCCAATTCAGTAGGACAAACAAAGGTGAAATCGGCAGGATAAAAGAAAAATACCGACCATTTTCCTAAAACGTCTTTTTTACTGATTGTTTGAAAGCCGTTGTTTACGAAAGCCTGAACACTAAAATCTACGATCTCTTTTCCAATTTGTGACATGGTAAAACTATTTTTTGATGTTTATAAATGTTATGTTCTGTTTTTGTATGACAAAGGTATCTTGATTGTGAATATAAATCAAACAGATAATCTCTATCTTTGTATAGATAAAATCTATGATAAACTTAGAAGTGTAATCTTATGACATTACAACAGATGGAGTATATCGTTGCGGTAAACAAGCATCGTCATTTTGTGGCAGCATCGGAACAGTGCAGAGTGACCCAACCAACCTTGAGTCAGATGATACAGAAGTTGGAACAGGAGTTAGGGGTATTAATTTTTGACAGGACAAAGCATCCGGTAGAGCCAACAGCTATGGGTGAGCGAATAATAAAGCAGGCTGAGATGGTCTTGTTTGAGACACGTAAGATCTCTGAATTGGTAGAATCAGAGGTAAAAGGCTTAGAGGGAGCCTTAAAGATTGGGGTAATTCCAACCCTTGCTCCCTATCTTATTCCAGAATTTATATTTCGTTTTCGTCAGAGTTATGCAACAGTCAATCTCACGATAACAGAGCTTCAAACAGCCACGTTGATAGATGCATTAAAGCGAGGGGTTATAGATATGTTTATAGCTGCAACTCCTTTGGAACAGGATGATTTTTATGAGATTCCACTTTATTATGAGAAGTTTGTTGCCTATTTTGCTACACAAAATCTTCCTTCAATAACGCATCTCTCGGCTAAGACGATGCCAAATGAGAATCTGTGGGTACTTCAGGAGGGACATTGTGTAAGAGATCAGATTTTTAATTTTTGCGAGAATGATGCACAATATAATCATGTGTTTGAGGCAGGTAGTATTGATACATTAATCCGTATTGTTGATAAAAACGGAGGATATTCAGTTATTCCTGAATTACAATTACCTTATATGACAGATGAGCAGAAGAGGAATATCAGAGAAATAACCTGTCCGCCTGCAGTTCGAGAGATTTCAGTGGTTATAAGGCGAGATTTTGTAAGAGAAAGAATGCTGAATGCGGTTGCAGACACCATTAAGCAGATCATGCCAGCTCATATGTTGGATGAGCGGTTGAAGAAGTTCTCTATAAAACTCTAGAAATTAGAAGGAGATGTTTAATGTTTTCCTTAACCAATCGAGTGCTTCTGATTTCTGGTTTTCAGAGAGGTTACTTATTCTGGTAATGTGACTGTTACCCGGAGAGACAATACGTTTGGAGTTGGTGGCAGTGGTAGGCATAGCTGCGGAGGCTGACCATGGGTCGATTTCACCATATAGATAGAGGATGTTTTCTCCTTTAAGAGCAATGAAGTCTCTTACTTTTTGAAGAGTTAAAGGGTTAAAGACTGGCTTAGCATCTTTTGGGATCAGAATCTTGTTAGAGATATAACCCCCTTTGACAGAGAGGTATTTGCTTAAGTGGGTTGTATCATATCCATAATAACCGATTTCGCTATAAGCCTGATAGAAGAAGGCCTCGGTTGGAAGCATACCCGGTTGCGTATAAGCGGTTAATCCGACAATTTCATTCAAATGGTTCCAGAGGGTTTCAGCTGAGCTATTCGCTTTTGGAATTGTGGTTGAATTAACACCCCATTGCCAAAAAGAGAAGGGATATTCAAGAATAAGATAATCAAGAGTGCTATCAACCGACATCACAAAAGTGTAGTTGTTTTTTGTAGCAAGTTTGCTCATCAACTGAGTAATACCTGATCTGTTCTTAAGTACAGCTCTTTGATATTCAATGATTTTATTTCGAGTGGAGTCGGGTCCAACAGCCTTTAAGAAATAGATTTGCCTTGGGTCTTCTTGAGCTATGTTAATGGGTGCAACATAAGCAACTGTTGCATCGACGTCATTTGGGAAGAAGGCTCTGTGATAGATGGATGTTTGTCCGCCTTTGCTTATACCGGTCGTAATCCACTTGCCAGTGAAGATAGGTTTCAGCATTTCTATGATCCTATGATGATCATTGGCAGCGTTTTCGACTGTGAGGTAATCCCAGGGCGCATTTTGAGGCTTAGATCCAGCAAAGTAGCGATGTTCAACTACCACCTGATTACATTTTAGGATTTGAGCTAACTCTTCAACAAAAAGTCCATTGTTGGCGTATTCTGCCTGATAACCTTCGGTCGTCATTACCATAGGAGCAGCGGGATCTTTAAAACTAAGAAAGACTCTTTGAATAAAAGAACCTTTCTTGGGTTGGTTATGATCTAATGGTTGGGTTATTAAGAGTGTGTATGATTCGGAAAATTGATTCGCTGCTTTTTTCTGGACAACTTTAACCCCAGGTATTGATTCCAGTTGTTGTTTGATTGTTTGGCTTGTTGCCAGTTGGGTGTACACTAGGAAGAAGAGTACGAAAAAGGTGATTTTCTTCATATGTTATAGTTTTAAATTTTATTCTATTTGAGGTGATGATTTAGTCATGGAGTAAATCCTTAGACAAGTAATAGGGTGCCGATCTCGTTTGAATCAGCAATAGAGACTAAGTTGTCGTATTTGTCAATAGTAATAGAACTAATGAGATCATTTATACCAGTTGCCGACAATTCCAATCCTTCGTTATTTTCTTTTGCCAAATGTTTGAATGGCCCAAAAGGTAAGGTTAAACAAGCGGCTACTGCTTCAACCGGCGGTGTAGAAAGAAGGTTTCCCTCAGTGGTTACGCAAGTTAAGGATAGCCCATGTTTGGTTATCTTATAGAAGGCGATACCTCTTATTCTGTTTAATTTTTCACTCTTAAAGAAATTGAGAGTAATTCCGTTTTTGACCGATTCGATAATCCATTTTCCGGCATTCTTTAATTTGGCTTGGTGTAGAGGATCCGTTGATGCTGCAATAGATTCAGATGGAATAATAATCCAGGGGTCAACTCCAATGCCTATTTGGAAGTTTAGTAAGCCAAGTCCAGGAACTCCTATCTGGTAATTCTTATCAGGTGGGTTGGATGGTTTTAGGATTGGGATTTTAATGACAGAACGAGTCAAGTGTTCATCTATAGGAGAGACGTTAACGATACCGCAGGTTGTATTCAGGCTAATGCTAAGGTCGGAATTAAACGATTTGTTACTATATCGTTCATTAAAAAACCATGCATGAACAGCGGCAAAGGAGAATGGGAGAAAGCCATTGTTGCCAATGAAAAATAAAGAATTTAGCTGGGTGTTTGGGGTAGCCTCTAGATGAATGGTAAGAATAGCCTCTGGATGTCCTGTTGGCGCACAGAAAAGAGATTTTAGGGTTGCCTGGCTAATACTAACAGAACCATTTTCTGATTCAAGTATCTCTAGGTCATCGGATGTGATGCTATTATTGGTAGGGAGATAGATTAAGACTCCCTGAGATAGGTGCAACAGAAACTGTCCAAGATTTTCTTTCATCGACATAGGCGGTTAATATCAGAATATCTAAAGTTACGTTGATTTTTCTAGCAAACAGAGGTAACAGACCAAATTGATGGATGGAATGAATTTATTCGAATCATTGAATTGTCTCTGAATGGACTAAAAGAAATACGTATTTAAGCGGTTTCGTGGGCCGTTCTTCTAATTATTTCCTCTTGCAGATCGGCTCCTAAATCGTTAAAGTAGTCTGAATAACCGGCAACTCTTACGATCAGATCGCGATGTTTTTCAGGATGAATTCTTGCCTCAATTAATGTTTCGGCGTCAACAACATTGAATTGAATATGGTGTCCATCCATTCTAAAATAGCTTCTGATTAGGGCGGTGAGGTGCCTGTAACTATCGGGTGATTTGAAAAATGATGGAGCAAATTTTTGATTAAGAAGAGTTCCTCCGGTTCGAATATGATCGATCTTGCCCATCGATCTGATGACTGCGCTTGGGCCGTGGGTGTCAGTACCTTGTACCGGACTAATCCCTTCTGAAAGAGGAGTGCCTGCTTTTCTTCCATCAGGGGTAGCCCCTGTTACTTGACCGAAATAGATATGACAAGTGGTGGGAAGGAGGTTGATTCGATAATGAGCGCCTCTAGGACTAGGTCGACCGTCGATACTACGGAAGAAAGATTCAAAGACCTTGATGGCAAAACAATCGGCTTCATCTTGATCGTTGCCCCATTTGGGCGTCTCGTAGATAAGTTCAAGTCTTAGATCATCAGAGTGGTTAAAGTCAGTTTGAAGGGCAGATATAAACTGACTGAAAGAGATCTTTTTCTTTTGATAGATCAGTTGGTTGATAGCTGTTAAACTATCAGTGATTGTACCTAATCCGACTCCTTGGATATAATTACTGTTGTATCTGGCACCACCTGAGTTGTAGTCAAGACCATTTGAGATACAATCATCGATAAGAAGAGAGAGGAAAGGGACAGGCAGGTAGGTTGAGAAAAGTTGTTCTATGATGTTACTCCCTTTGATTTTTATATCGATGAAGTGTTTTAATTGTTTCTCAAAGGCATGATAGAAGTCATTGAAAGTTCTAAAAGTATCAGGAGCCCCTGTTTCTATGCCTATTCGTTTTTGGGTACGGGGATCAATGCCATTATGGAGTGTGATTTCAAGTATTTTCGGTAGGTTGAAATATCCTGTAAGGATATAGGCTTCAGTACCAAACGCTCCGGCTTCCACGCATCCTGAGGCTCCTCCATTTCTTGCGTCTTGAGGCGTTTTACCTTGACGCATTAGTTCTTGGACAATCGCATCTGTATTAAATAGACTTGGTTGACCAAAGCCGGTTTCAATGATGTTTAATGCTTTGTGGATTAGTTGATCAGGATTTTTTTTGCTTATCTGCACCATGCTACTAGGTTGAAGGAGGCGCATTTTTTTTATAACGTCAAGAATCATGTAGGTCATCTCATTAACGGCATCTGATCCATCCTCTTTGACCCCACCGACGTTAATGAGAGAGAAATCGGTATAGGTGTTGCTTTCCAAGGCTGTAATGCCCACCTTCGGTGGGGCAGGATGGTTGTTGAACTTTATCCAGAAACAGCTTAAAAGTTCAGTAAATATTTCTGAGGTTGCACCTTCTTTCTCTCTAAGATAGAATGGAAGCAGATGCTGATCCAGATGACCCGGGTTAAACGAATCCCATGGATTTAATTCAGTTATCACAGCCAAATGAATAAACCAGTAATGCTGTAATGCTTCATGGAAAGTAGTTGGCGCATTAGCGGGTACCTTACCACAAACCTCAGCACAATTTAAAATTTCGTTCTTTAGTTCTTGATCCTCGGTGTTAGAGGCGATCTCATCGAGTAGCGTTTGGTAGCGTTTTGCGTAGAGGATCAAAGCTTCGGCGGCAATCTGCATAGCCTTAAGCTCTTCTCTTTTTAAGAGGCTGTTTTTATCATTGTAGTCATCAAGTTGAGATAGTTCATAGTCAATCTGGGCAATTAGGTCTTTCATACCTAATCCCCACATCTTTTTGCCAAGAACCGTATGACCAGGGGCTCTTTGCTCCTGAAATTCCGTGAAGATTCCGGCTCTGTAGGCTTCCATCCAGTCGTCACTCATGGCTGAGAGCATTCGATCACGATGAGTATGTCCGGTCCAATACGGAATGATTAACGATTTATAATCTTCTACTACTTCAGAAGTAATCATGAAATTTACCTTTTCCCGGTTGTGAAGTATTTTCAAATCATCGAGGGAATGCAAGCAAACTTCAGGATAAGTAGAGACCGCCTTTGGCGCTTCTCCTCTTTCACCAACAATTAATTCACCCGGCTCAAAATAAAGTGTTTTGTTAGTGAAGATATGTTTCAAACAAAGAGCTCTCATAACCGGAGTAGAAAGTTGAAGATGAGAGTTGTTTTTATAGAATAGGGTTACTAATTTGGCTCTTTCTGAGCTTATTCTATTAGTAGCATTTAGACTTAAGTTTCTGAGCTTATTGATGCGAGGTGAATAGTTCATTTATTGCTTGATGATTGAGTTTGCTAATGTCATATTAGGGATTGAATCTACAAATGGGTGTAATGAAGGAAGAGTGCGTCTGAGTTCATGGTATTTGTGTATTCCAATCGAATGAAAAGGTAAGAGATCTATTTGTATCGGTTTATTCGGAAGTGTTTGGATGAACTGATGAATCAAGGAAAGCTCCCTTTCATTGTCATTGAATTGGGGTATAATTGGGATACGGATGTAATAGGGTTTCAGAGAGGATGAGAGTTCTATAAGATTTGATAGAATCGTCTTATTAGATCTCTTTGTGTAGGTTAAATGGAGATCTTCGGAGATACATTTAACATCAAAGAGGATGAGATCAGCAAGGTTAAGAGCTGTATTGAATACTGTTTTAGGAACCTCGCCACAGGTGTCGAGAGTCGTGTGTATTCCATACTCTTTAGTTAGCTTCATTAATTCGAATAGGAAGGTTGGCTGTGATAGAGGTTCTCCACCTGAGAGAGTAACCCCTCCGTTACTCTCTTCAAAGCATAGGATGTCTTTGGATATTTCATTGATCATTTGATCAGGGGTAGCGTAATACCCACAAGGAAATTTTTGTAAGAATTGTTTACCATCCATGTGACGGGATCGTATGATGGATTCGATGGAGTGTTTTTGACTTTCAGGATTATGGCACCAGGCACATTGTAAGGGACAACCTTTAAGAAAAATAGTTGTGCGGATTCCCGGACCATCATTAACAGAGTAACGTCGGAGGTCGAAAATTAAACCGGAATTTGCTTTACTCATAAAATGAGTTTATCCTTATAAATGGCGTTGAATATTATCAGATCTTGATATTCAAAAGAGTGTTTCAGGTTCTAAAAATCTTGATAAAATGGGTCTCCTTTGAACTTTTTAATTTATTGGTGGTACTATATCTATGAAAGATAAGATATGTAATTACCATTTTGGGGCGCGATATGCAGTAACCAACTGCTTTCAACGGGGTTTTGACCTGCTATTAGGATGGAAAATCAGACCACCTAGTGATCGTGGCAGGGTTGTTATCTAGGAAATTAAGAAAGAGATCTAGCACATCCAGCAGCAATAGAGCCCTTTTCCATTATTATGAAAAAGAGTGGGGGGAGGGGATGTGAATTGGTAGGGCATAAGTATCTGATCTGTTATGCAAAACTAATTCTCTTCTAGCAGTAAAGCAAATAAATCAGACAATAATAGTTTTTCTTTGTTATTTTTTTCACAATGGAATTGTAGGAATCGTACATCTCTCTATCTTTGATGAGGTTTCGATTCAAATGATAAGTATTAATTAAAAACCATAGACAAGTAAAATGAATGCACGATTTTTTAAAATTGCTTTAACATCATTGTTTGCCATGGTCTTACTGCCCTTGGCAAGTTTCGGTAATGTAGGCTCTTCAACTGTAGCGATACCGTCACTATTTGGTATTCGCGTTGAGTTTATTCTCTTTGCTTTGACACTAATAGGTGTAGCTCTTTTTCATCACAAAACGATGCATGTAGCCTTAACAGGCTTGGCGGCGGTATTGGTTTTCAAATTGATTTTTGATGCTGATTTTTCATTATTGCACCACATTGTTGGAGGGGGCGAACATGAAGGAGAGTGGCGGATTTTATTGAATTTAGTTGGATTGTTATTTGGATTTGGAATATTAGCTAAATATTTTGAGGAGTCAGGTGTTCCTGATGTTTTACCGAAGTATTTGCCAAATGATTGGAAGGGTGGCTTAGTGTTATTGTTTCTAGTGATGGTAATTTCTAGTTTTTTAGATAACATTGCAGCAGCTATGATTGGAGGAACGATAGCCTATGTTGTATTTAAAGGTAAAGTACATATTGGGTTTCTGGCCGCAATAGTAGCTGCTAGTAATGCTGGAGGAGCAGGTAGTGTGGTTGGAGATACTACCACAACATTAATGTGGATAGATGGTGTAAATCCATTGGATGTTACCCATGCGTTTGTTGCTTCCATAGCAGCCTTTTTAATCTTTGGAGTTGTGGGCGCATTGCAGCAACACAAATATCAGCCGATACAGGCTGATGCTACAATAGGGGCAAAAGTTGATTCAGTGAAGTTACTGATTGTTGTTCTCATATTAATTAGTGCGATCTTAACTAATTGGCTGTTGGATTTTCCCGCTGTTGGGGTTTGGGTAGCAATATTGTTAGGTAACTTTATAAGGAAGGCACATTGGGCTGAGTTGAAGAGTTCATGGCAAGGAACCATCTTTTTGACGGCGTTGGTTACATGTGCTTCGTTGATGCCCGTATCAGAGTTACCTGCAGCGTCATGGCAGACCGCATTCTCTTTAGGTTTCGTTTCAGCTGTTTTTGATAATATTCCCTTGACCAAGCTTTGTTTAGATCAGGGAGGCTATGATTGGGGCGTCTTAGCTTATTCTGTCGGGTTTGGAGGTTCTATGATCTGGTTTGGTTCATCAGCAGGGGTTGCTCTTACTAATAAGTTTCCTGAGGCCAGGTCGGTAGTGAATTATGTGAGACATGGTTGGCATGTTATCGTTGCCTATATCATAGGTTTCTTTGTAATGCTTGGTATTGTTGGCTGGCAACCTCATGAACCACATAGGACAGAACATCAAGTTCCTGCAACTGAGCAGGTCGTTGAATAAAATATTGTGCCATGATTCATGCAGTTAGTTTTTTTTCTAAGACTTACCTCTAACTTAACATTCTGTTTACAAAAGGGCTACTGAGACAAACAGTAGTCCTTTTGTTGTTAATGTCGGCTTCTTGCTGAGTTAACATAAAATTAATATTGATTAAAATGTCGCCTCTTAAGATATTGTAATTTTGTGGCGTTTTTGAATAATGACATTTAGATACTTTAATGAGATGACGAGACCGAGGAGAGGAGGAGTCATGGAAAAAGGAGATTTGAATTCATCAAGAACAACTGATTAGGCAACTTATTAATATTTATAAAATGAAACTCGATAAAATCTTTCAGTTCTTTGTTCCTAAGGAGACCAAATTTCAGCATCTCTTTAGAGAGGCTTCAGAAAATCTGGTAAAGACCGCTGAGCTATTGAATCAGATGGTAAATGAGCCAGATTCAGAAAAGAGAAATAAGTTTGTTAAAACGATCAAGGATGCCGAGAGAGCAGGAGATCAGATAACCAAGCGGCTCTATCAAGCATTGAATAGTACCTATATAACTCCTTTTGATCGAGAAGATATTTATGATTTGGTTTCGAAAACAGATAGTATAGTTGATTTGATTTATACTTCAGCTAAGCGTATGGCTTTGTACGATTTGCGTGAAGTGCCAATGGAATTCAAAGAGATAGCACGATTGATTGTATTAGCATCTAATGAGATTCATTACATTTTTGAGGGATTAAAGGATGCTCATACTCTTGCGAAATATAGTAAGTCACTTCATGTAATAAGTGATATTGAAGGGAAATCGGATGATATCAACCATCAGTATTTAGCAAAACTTTTCAAGGAAGAGAGCAATGGTGTAGAGTTGATCAAGCGTAAAGATATTCTAAACTCGTTAGAGAAGGCTATCGATCGTTGTGATGACGTTGCCGATATTATCAATACTATCCTTGTAAAGTACGCATAAACTGATAGATCATGGAAAATAGTTTTATACTATTGCTAGTTATTATTGTTTTAGCCTTTGGTTTTGACCTAATAAACGGGTTTCATGACGCAGCTAACTCTATTGCGACAATTGTATCTACTAAGGTATTAACTCCGTTACAGGCTGTGATTTGGGCTGCATTTTTCAATTTTGTAGCCTATGCAATTTTTGAACTTAGAGTAGCCGATACGATTGCCAAGACGGTTGATACCAGTGCTATCTCTTTGACTGTAATTCTTTCTGGGTTAGTAGCTGCCATTATTTGGAATTTATTAACCTGGTGGTTAGGTATCCCTAGCAGCTCGTCACATACGTTAGTGGGTGGTTTTGCTGGTGCAGCTATTGCACATGCCGGAGGCATAGATGTAGTGCATGCTGATAAAATCATAAAGATTGTAGCTTTTATCTTCTTAGCTCCGTTATTGGGTATGATCATGTCATATATTCTTTCTTTGATTTTATTACATATTACTAAACATGGGAATCCGCATCGACTAAATAAGTGGTTTAAAGGACTTCAGTTGCTTTCTTCAGCTCTTTTTAGTTTAGGGCATGGAGGAAATGATGCACAAAAGGTTATGGGGATTATCGCAGCATCGCTATTAGTTTTTTATAACGGTGTTGATGCGTCTCAGATTCCTGAATGGGCTAGAATAGGCACGGTTGATGGTCGTATACACCATATTCCTGAATGGATAGTTTTAGGTTGTTATACCGCTATTAGTACAGGTACTCTGTTAGGAGGGTGGAAGATTGTTAGAACAATGGGTGGTAAGATCACCAAGATTACTCCATTTGAAGGGGTAGCAGCTGAAGGTGCCGGTGCGGTTTTACTTTTTGGTACTGAAGCTTTTGGTATTCCCGTTAGTACAACACATACCATAACAGGTGCTATCATGGGGGTTGGTTTAACAAAAAGAATTACTGCCGTTAGATGGGGCGTAACCATCAATTTGCTTTGGGCTTGGATTCTTACAATTCCAGTATCAATGTTACTTGCTGCAGGCGTCTATTTTGTACTTAGCCTGTTTATATAGAACCCATGAGGTGAGTCAGTATAGCTGATCAAAAAAAAGAGATAGCCTCTTCATTATATGAAGAGGCTATCTCTTTTGATATATTAAGTATTTCGAATTAGCTCCTAGTTTTGATTCTTTAGATATCTGATTATATCTGGTAGCTGTGCTGAAAACATGCCTAGAAGCATTAGTAAGCATCCGAATGAAGCACGAAGGCTTAGGGACTCGTTAAGGATAAAGATGCCCCCAATGACCGCAAAAATAGCTTCTGAGCTCAAAATGATGGCTGCATATGCTGGGTGGGCATTGCGTTGAGCAACTACTTGTAGGGTATAGGCGATTCCAACCGACATTAGTCCGCCATATAAAATGGGCCATTTGGCATTAAGAATGAATTGCCATTCGAACGTTTCAAAGAAATAGGTGGTTATAGTACTTAAGAGAGCAACAACTAGAAATTGAAGAGATGATAATCTAATTGGGTCAATTTTAGGTGAAATCCAAGCGATGAATAGCACGTGGTTGGCCCAGAAGAAGGTTGAAAGAAGGATTAAAAGGTCTCCTTTTTCAATGGCTAATTGGTCTTTGATACTTAGGAAGTACAAGCCAGCAACGGTTAAAATCACTCCCATCCAGATGCTCCAACCTGTTTTATGTTTCCAGAAAATTCCAAAGATAGGCACGAGAACAACATACACACCGGTAATAAAGCCCGCATTTCCGGCGCTGGTTGAGACTAATCCTATCTGTTGCAGCGATGCACCAAAAAACAGGATGGCTCCGGCTAGTAATCCACTGTACAATTCGGTTTTAGTAAGAAAAGGTCTTTTTTCTTTTCCTTTATCCAGGTATACTATGATGGGTATTAGCGATAAACTACCGATAAAGAATCTGACAGCATTATAAGCGAAGGGGCCAATGTGTTCCATTCCAGCGCGCTGAGCAACAAATGCAAATCCCCAAATCATGGCAGTGATAAGCATAAGAACATTAGCACGAGCGGTGGCTGTAGTCTGTTTCGTCATATTTGAAACGTGATTTTAGGTAAAAGAAGTGCAAAGATAGGATCAAAAAAATACTTCCGGGGCTTCATCCATTGTCTCTCGACAAGTTGACGGAAGCAGACCCGGAAGCGGTTTGGCAATCCACGACAAGTTCCTCTCGGAGGCAATAGTCATGGTCTCATAGACAACAGGTTATCAATAGACCGGCCCGAAGGCCGGGTTTCGTAAATATCTTTTATTTTTTATACTTCTCGTTATAGGTTTTGATTCCTGAGTCGAGGAAGTTTAGAAATTTGTTAATATCTAGATTATAAGCAGAAGGGGTTGTCATCAATTCCCCATCTTGTCCTAAGATGACATAGTAGGGTTGAGCATTAACCTTAAACTTACTTATTTGAAAATCGGCATATTTTTTTCCTATAGTGGTTTTCACTTTACCATCGTAGGTTGATGTGATCCATTCACTTTCGGGAAGTTCTGTTTTGTCATCTACATAAAGAGCGATTACGACAAATTCTTCGCGAAGTTTTTTCAATACAGCAGGATCAGCCCATACATTAGCCTCCATTTCACGACAATTGACACAACCGTGACCAGTGAAGTCAATGAAGACAGGTTTATTGAGCTGTTTAGCGCATTTCATACCCTGTTCATAGTCGAAGTAACCCTTCAAACCATGAGGTAAGTGGAGTTTATCGGCGTATTTTGGGGCTTCACATTGGGCGGTTTCTCCTTTTCCGGTTTGAAATGATGCCGCATTAACGTTATCTCTGACAATAGTGTTAATATCGAAATCATGTGTAGCCTGAGGGGGAAGGTATCCGCTTAAGGCTTTTAATGGTGCACCGAACATCCCTGGAATTAGATAGATTACAAAGGTGAAGGTGATTATGGCTAGAAAAAGACGAACTATTCCAATACTTTTCACGTCAGAATCATGAGGGAATTTCAGCTTTCCTAAAAGGTAGAATCCCATTAGGGCGAAGATCACAATCCAGAAGGCTAAATAGATTTCTCTATCAAGAATACCCCAGTGATAGGTTTGATCGGCAACCGATAGGAACTTTAAACCTAGAGCTAATTCAATAAATCCTAGGACTACCTTAACAGCGTTAAGCCATCCGCCGGATTTTGGAAGAGAATTAAGCCATGCCGGGAAAAGGGCAAAAAAGGTAAAGGGTAGAGCAAAAGCGAGCGCAAACCCAAACATTCCAATGATTGGCTTTAGAATAGCACCTCCAGCTGAAGCGACTAAGATTGATCCAACCAAAGGACCAGTACAGCTAAAGGAGACAACGACTAAAGTTAGAGCCATGAAGAAAGCACCGGTGATTCCACCTTTATCGGCTTGAGCATCACTTTTATTAACGATCCAAGAAGGAAGAGTAATTTCAAATGCACCAAAGAAAGAGGCAGCAAAAACCAAAAAGATGACAAAGAACAAAACATTCGGAATCCAGTGTGTGCTAAGCCAGTTGGCAAAGTTAGCACCGAAGACTATTGCGACAAAGGTACCAATAACTGTGTAAATAACAATAATTGACAGACCATAAACTATAGCCTGAAGCCTTGCTTGTCCTTTGCTTTTGTTATCTCCCATGAAAAAACTGATGGTCATTGGGATCATTGGGAAGATACAAGGAGTGAGAATAGCGATTAAACCGGCGCCAAAAGCAAGCCAAAAGAACCACCACATGCTTTCATTTGCGTCATTTGCATCTTCGGCAGGGTTGTTAGCTACAATGGTATCTGCTACTGCAGGCTTGGCAACTTGAATGCTGTCTTTATTTGAGTCGGCATTGGCGACAGTGTTTATGGCTGTAGAAGAGGTCTCTGCGGTTGACGGTTCTTGCTCTGACTTAGCAACATTTGATGCCGTAGCATTAAGTGTAAAAAGGAATTCCACTTCAGCAGGAGGAAGGCATTTCTCATCATCGCAGCACATAAACTCTAGAGAGCCTTTAATGACAAATTTCTTGTCAGTATTCTTTTTGATTTTCTGTTTGAAAACGGCTTTAGTGTTAAAGTAGGGAACCTTCATCTCAAAGTTTTTATCATACTCCTCGATGGGTTTAGGTTCTGTGACCTTACCAATAGTTTTGAAATCATTGGAAGGTTTAATCGTAAAGGAAGTTGGAACCGGGCCACCTTCAGGAACATACTGAGAATACACATGCCATCCCTTGTCAACTTTTGCTGTAAAGACTAGGGTCGCTTCAGTAGCCGTTTCATTTTCAATTGTGAAGGTCCATTTGACCGGTTCTAAGATCTGAGCTTTACTACTAAGTATAGGAATTAGCAGTAATAACAGTAAGAAATAACGGGAAACAGTTTTATTTATCATGATTGTTTATACTTTCTACCTATTGAACTAGTGTTAACGTTATTCAACAATCTCTATCTCTTCAGCCTGAATTACTCTTGTATCGAGTTTATCAGAGCCACGGTTTATAACGTAAGCTACCAGTTTTATGTTTTTAGCCTTCCATTCTGCTCCAATAGTGATTGATGCTGTTTTGGAGATTACAGTACCGGTTGTGATTCCATCGCTACTGTTTAATTCAGCGCCAAAGGTACCATTAAGATGGCAACGAAGCACATGCATATGAACATATTTTTCAATAATTGGAGTAGCTCCAGCAAAGGCATCAATATTTTTCTGAGGAGAAATAAGGCTATCTTCTATAAGAGCAAAAACGATATTATAAAGACCTGATAAATCTTTCAAAGCTTTAACATTGGCTTTAACATTTAGGAGTCTTGTGCTCTCATTATACTCTGCAGTGAGTGCAATTGAAGCTTCAGCCTCTTTTGCGAGTTCGGCATTTACTAATGTCTCCCATTGGTCTTTTTTGAAAACAACTTGTCCGTCAGTTGGCATACGATTTATTAAACCAGCAGGGTTAGCCTCAACTCCATAAAAAGTATAAAGTTCTTCTGAAGTAGCATTGGTATAATTAGCTTTAAAATCTCCAATTTGGTCGGCTTTAGCAAAATACCCTGCATGAACCCCAATGGTAATTATTCTTCCTGGATATTGGGTAGTTAAACTTTTAGCAAGAATAGCAGCTGCTGGGCAGTTTGTACATTTATGGCCGGTAAAATCCTCAAGAAGGATCTTTCTTACAGCCGTTGTTGTATCATCCCCTCCAGTCTGTCCCGATGGTTTAAGATATGGTTCGTCAATTTTATCACAAGCCATTAATATGGCAACAGATGCAAAAACAAATAAGAGTGATTTTAATATTTTTTTCATGTTTTAATAGACTAATGATTAGAAACTAGTGGTTAAAGTAAGTGTAAATCCGGTTGCGGCAGGAACTTGTCTACAAACACCACCAACACAAAGCAGGCCTTCACGTTGTCTGCCATAAGAGACTGCTAAACGGCTGTTTCCTTTAATAAATCCAGCTGAAAGATTATAATAATGAATCTTTTCCAATTCTTCAGTCGATTCTGAATTTGATGAATTGACATTGTTTATCCCGTAGTTATACTCATCTTGCACCGCAAAAAACCAGTTTGGAGAGATCGTATATTCAATGGTTCCAGCTACCCAGTTCCCTTTATCTTGTTTGGTAAAGAGCCATTGATTTTCGAATCTTAGTGCATGACGATTATTTAATCTCCAGGTTACATCGCCAATTATAATGGTTGATTTAATATTGTCATACTCATTGTTGTGACCCTCCATGACATTTTTATTGTATTCTTGCAACATAAACCCGAGAGTTCCTTTGAGATGGCTGTTAAGCTTTTTCCCTAACAATAAGCTAAAGTCAGAGTAATAGAGTTCACCTCCAAAAGCGAAAAAGTCAGACTTGTAACCTAATGTACCTGTTTGATTAACTGCAGTCAAATCATCCACAGGATTTTTATCTATATTTTTTACTAAACTGTAGTTAACAGTGATTTGTGTCCCATATTTTCCACCTAAAAATGAATTTTTGGGAAGAGTAAAGTCAACTTGTCCTTGTAAGGCCATTTCTCCATTGGGTTGCGATGCAAACGGATACATCATTGCAAAGCTATACTGATGCATCTTAGTTAAAGGGGGAAGGAAGTTAATATCAAGAATCTGATCCGTCTCAGTCATTCTAGATTTGAACCCCATGTTATCAATTCTTTTAAAACCACCCATGATGCCAAAACCTTTGGTGCTCCATGAAAGGGTCGAGTAGAGAGCCTGACCTGTTTTGTAGATATAATTGTTTGTTGCGTTAGGATCATTTGCCTTGTATGCATATTCACTCATGAAGTTCCATCCGCCGCGATTAATATTGATTCTACCAGCACCTATTGCTACGTTTGAGGGAAAATCATATTTATATATGATGGTGTCGCCAGGCACAACCAGAGTCTTGCTAATGGGTTTTTCATATTTACTTACGATACTTCCACCAATTGTTATCCTTGTCTTGGATTCGGAAAAAGAGGGTATAATATCGTTCAGAGAGAACTCAACATCGGCTCCTCTAACGAGACCTCTTGAGTTTGAAGTATACTCTTTCCAATACTCACGATGATACCCTACTATTGCTTTAATAGTAACGCCAGTGAAGGGGGTTAGCTTTAACCTTAGGCCTCTTAGAGAGTTGTCGTAGCCCAATGCCCATTCTTCGTAGCTGCGAAGAGTTAATCCTGAACCAAATTGTTCATAGAAATTTCCAACTGTTACTTGAAGCAGATCATTTTTATAATCAGCATACCAGTTAGCAATGCCTGAACCCTCATAATTGTTTGAGAATCCATTGAGGGGTGGTAAGAATGCCTCATACCTCATTCCAGCTGTAAAATTGCCAAGTGTATAAGTTAGATTGCCAAAGCCATTGAACCCAGCTTTTTTGCCATTAAGCGACTCAGAGGTTATGCCGAGACTTTTATCAGATTTGTAGAGTTGACCATCGATTTCAAAGCTGCCATGCATCTCGCCTCCTAGAACAGTTTGGGCCGAAAGGGAGGAAGAGAAGAGGGTGAGGATAATGATTATTGGTATATATTTTAACGATTTCATCTTGTTGAATTTATTTAAACTGACTGACGAACAAGCCTAAGCATAGTAGTATCTGAAGAATACCAAAATTGTTTTGAGGGCGTGTTCAGATTGTACGGATAGATACTTGGAACAATTCTTTTGCGTGAAGATCAATAAAGTTAGTTATGCGATTCTAAGGATTCTCCTCTTGCTACTTTCTTTACTAATTCAATTAGCTCAAGTTCAGAACCTTCAGAGAAAGAAGTATGCTGCCAAACTATTTCACCTTTGCCATTAAGGAGGAAGGTGTGAGGGATAAGATTAACATTCATGGCCCGTTTGAAATCGCTGTTTACATCGAGAAGAATTTCGTATTCCCAATTCTTTCCATCAGCAGTAGGTTTTACTCGTGCCGACGAGCGGCTATCATCAATTGAGACAGCATATAATTTTACACCTGTTTCAGCAACCCATTCATCATATACCTCAGAGATCGTTGTTAACTCTTTGATACAAGGTTTACACCATAAAGCCCAAAAACTAATAATTATGGGTTTGCCATCGTTGGTTAGATCGGCAGTATTTATTGTTTTTCCATCAGCTGTCTTTAGAGTAACTGATGGCAGTTTTTGAAGAGACTTTTCTTCTTGTTTAGTTTCCTGAGCCAAAACAAGATTAGAGAATGAAATCAGTAGTGCTAAGGTTACCAGAATTTGTTTCATGATGGTTTGTCTTTTGGTGTCGTTAGATTTGAATCTTTAAAGTGTTGATATTTGAACTTAGAATCTTTTTTATGTCAAATGCCAGAATTGTGTTTATTCCATTTCGTTTCGCCAAAACCATTTTTCTTTCCTAAAATGACCGAGAGGCAGTTTTTCTGCACCCTCGGTCATTTAGCTAATCAATTTGAAAAAAACACTGGTTTGTAAATTGTAATTGGTTAAAGCAAACAGGAGAGACTTTCGTGTATTGTTTGCAATGACAAATTTAGTTTTCTCTGTTACCGATGCAACAATTCTTTCGTGTTTTTACCTCTACAAATGGGCTTTTTAGCCCGTAAATGTTATTCTTTCAATTCTACAAACATATCTATAAATATGTTGTAAATCAATATTTAAGATACTTATTTTTCCTCTACATATCAATGGTTAAGTAACTTTCTGTTTTTTTTTTAAATTTTTGTGTTTCGTTAATCAAATAAGTAGAATCACTGCGTTTCCTCTCCCTATTCTCTTCGCTTCCTATCTCTGTAGACCCTATTACGAGAGAAGGTCAGTCTTTACTTTATCCATCATAAGGAGATAGAATAAGCAAAAGCTTAGCAGAATTAAAAGGTTTGGATCAGATAATACTAAGAGACGCCTCACTAAACTTTAAAAGGCTTAAGAATTAAAGCTTTTGGAAGAATTCGTTAAGATTATCATTAGTCTCCATTCCCAGTTTTTTTCTTAGTCTGTATCGACTCATCTCAACTGCTTTAGTACTGATATTGTTTAAGGCAGCAATCTCTTTACTTGAGAGGTCGATTCTAAGCATGGCTGCTAGTTGTTTTTCATTTTCTGTTAGATCGGGGAATTGGTCGCTAAGCTTTTTAAAGAAAGTTGCATTGCTTTTTTCCACTTCAGCAAGGAACCGTTCCAAGTCTTTTGATGAGCGGTTGTAGTGGTTTAGTGAAAGCATCAAATCGGTTAGTTTTTTATCGCGATCTGAATCCTTAGCGCTCTTAATCTCTTTGATCGTTTTTTTAAGGTCATTAGTGAATTCATTATTCTTGGCAATTTGGAGAGCCATATTTATAAGGTTATAATCTTTTTCAGCGAGTTTTGAGTTAAGCGTTAAGGTATCCAGTTCTTTGTTTTTCAATTCAGCTTCCATAAGAGCCTGTTGAGTTCGATGTATTTCGTCGTTTTTAGCTGCGATGGCACGTTCAATGTTGAGGGCTCCTTTATGTCTTTTCATTAAGAGGTAGCCTATAATAAGGAGAAGGAGGATAACCAGAAGAGAGGCATTAGTGACAAATAAGTTTATTCTCCGGTTTTTTTCATAGGTTCTTATTTGTTCTTCATTTGTGTTTTTAGCGTTTTCAATTTCCTCAAGTTGAGATTTGCTTTGATAATTTGCTAGTTTGATCGCCATTTCTGTACTGTAAAGCGAATCTTGAATAAGCGTATAATGTTTGAGGTAAAAGAAGGCTTTGTTAATATCACCGGAGTTTTCATACAATTTTGCGAGACCTTGTGCAGCTTGTCGTGTGAGTCGTAATGCATGGATCTCTTCAGCTTTTTGATAAGCATTAAGGAAGCTTAATTCAGCTATTTTATACTGATTATGGCTAAGGTGGTAGTTTGCCAATGTAATATCAATGGCAGCCAGGTGTTCGAAATCATTAATTTCAACAAAAAGTTCTCTGGCTTTAGTTAAGAACTCATAGGATTTAGATTGGTCCTTGTTGGCAAGATAGGTTTCTGCTTTATTTTGGTAGTTTACACCGAGCCAAAGTTTATTAACCAATATTCGATTGAGCGAGATGCTCTTGTCATAGTATACTAAAGCTGAATCATACTGTTTTTCAAATCTAAATACTTCAGCTAAATTGTTGTACACTTTCGCTAAACCAGCTTGATTTTCCATCTTTTGATGGATTTCAAGGGCGTTCAAGAAATTAGCTCTGGCAATATCGGGATTGTTTTGTTCAAGGAAGAGGCCTCCGAGACTATTGTAAACATTAGCCGCTAGTTG
>CAYUII010000030.1:0-47000 GCA_964444785.1 uncultured Bacteroidales bacterium
GCGTGGGAGGGGAGGAGATTCAAGATTCAATGGATTCAAGATTCAAGGATTCAAGATTCAAGGATTCAAGATTCAAGGATTCAAGATTCAATGGATTGGAGGATTCCTCATCCTGCTGTATCTTTGCAATAAATATTAAATCATGGAACTTATTACTCCTGCCCCTTGGCCAAACTACGAATTAATTGATACTGGCGATTTCCAAAAACTTGAACGTTTCGGAGATTTTATTGTGACCAGACCTGAGCCGAAAGCCATTTGGGATCGAGCACTCCCGGAGAAGGAGTGGCAGAAACTAAGCCATGCCACTTTTAGAAAAACTAAAGATTTTGATCCAGGAGATAAGGAGGAGAGGGGTGAGTGGTTTCTTAAACCGGAAATGAAAGAACAATGGTATGTTAGTTTTAAATACCATTCCTTGAATTTTAAAATGCGTTTAGGCTTAACTCCCTTTAAGCACGTGGGTATCTTTCCTGAACAGGCAGTAAACTGGACTTATATCTATGATAACCTCTCTGCCTATAAACAACAACCACGTTTTCTTAACCTCTTTGCTTATACTGGTGCTGCTTCTATTGTAGCGAAAGCCGCAGGTGCTGAGGTGGTGCATGTGGAGGCTCTAAAACAATTGATTGGTTGGTCAAAATCGAATATGGAGGCTAGTGGACTGGCTGACATTAGGTGGCTCCTTGAGGATGCGGCTAAATTTGTAAAACGAGAGGTTAGAAGAGGGAATTTTTATCAAGGTATTATCTTAGATCCTCCTGCCTATGGAAGAGGTCCTACAGGCGAGAAATGGATTCTTGAGGAAGGAATTCGTGACCTACTTGAGGATGTCTCTAAAATACTTGCTCCTGAGAATAGTTTTATCATTGTTAACCTTTATGCCAAGGGGATTAATCCACTGATAACTGAAAACCTTTTCAATGGTGCCTTTGGAAATACACCTGACAAACAACTTGGTGAACTGTACATGGAGGATAGAGCCGGAAGAAAGCTTCCTTATGGAACACTTTTACGCTTGAAAAGATAGAGTTTATCGAAATCTATATTGATCGTTTTTAAACTATTTAAGCCCTTTTAACAGGGTTTCAAAAAGATGAAAATTAAAGAGCCGGATTAACTCCGGCTCTTTTTTTAACGACACGAAACGAGCCTTACCAGTTTATCTTTTGATAAGCAAAACCCGCATATTTTAGTTGCTACTTTAGTAGATTAACGAACATCGTATTTTTGGAACATTACAAGAACCGCTGAAATAACAATCAGATTGTATAAAAGCATGATCATGAGATAGGGTACAATGGCATGTATTCTGTTTTTCCAAGGTTCATACTTTTCTTGATAAATGGGTATCTGATCAATGGCCACTGCTTGACGAGTTGTCGAAAGGTTCTCGTATGGATTATACCAATGAGGACTTTTCGGATCTTTTATATCTAAGCTTTTAAACCATGATAAAAATTGCTCCTGAAAAACATGGATATCTTTCCAGTTTTTGTTAAAACGCATGTATCCACTAGCAAGTATGGCTTCATTCATGATGTCAAATTGAGCTAAAGGGCTAATCATTAAAAGTTCACGTGTACTTTCGAACTGTCTAAACATATCACTGTAGTATTCATCCTTGTGCTTTTTTGATGCCATCAAAAGCTTTGTCTGCAAATTTGCTCTTAATTCATGCCTTGGGTAAAAAGGCTCACCATCATTGGAAGACCAGCTCCCCTCAGGGGCGTTTTTATTCAGCATTTCACGATCTGTACTTATCCGCTTTTGTATTTCATCAGCATGAGCAATTGGGAAAACTTTATTAGCCCAAAATACAGCCGTATTTGGTATGACTACAACAAAAAATAGCCATATGCAAAGGGAAATCAAAAGACTAACATTCGAACTTCTACTTAAAACGGAGGCGAGTAAACCGCAGGAAGTCATTAACGTAATTAATAAGATCGAGATTAATAGAAAAGCACCTATCTCTGCAAAAAAGGCACCCGAAAGTGGAACAATTGATACCATTGTTAATATTAATAGGCTTATAATCATTCCTATTAATGCCATTGAACTAACAACAATTACTACACCAGCCAGTTTGGAGAGAATAATAATTCCCCTAGATACAGAATTTGTGAAGATCAAAGAAATCGTTCGTTCCTCTTTTTCTCCACTGATCGAATCATAGGAGAGCAGTAACGCAATAAAACTTAAAACAACAGATACAATAAATGCCCAATTTAGATCTCTTCCACTTTTCATAAGCGGATTAACATTGTTATGACTTACCTTGAAATCAAAAACATTGTAGGCTGAGTATTGGATCTTATTGGGTAGAAACTGTTCTGAACAATTACTGATGAATGCATTGTTCAGCAAAGAAATATAATAAGTGTTTCTATTTATTGCTACTAATGTTGCATTTTTTGCCATCCTTTCCCGTTGAGCCTGGACTTCATTTTGATACTTCATTAGATTCTCAGAAGCTTGTTTATAGGATGGAATGAAAGAAATGGTTCCAGATAGAAATACTATAATTACGATTACAAATGAAAACTGGAATCTTAGACTATACAGATAATTCTGGATCTCTTTTATTAATAGTGTTTTGAACATCTTTGTAAGTTTTATTATCTGACGTCATATTTCATGAAAATATATACAATGGCCGACAGGAAAATTATTCCTGGCAGAAGAAGTCCAATCAATAAGCCAATTGACTGTTTTAGGGTCTCTCCAGATGTAGCTGTTGTGTAAGTGAATTGAGGTACATCGCTTAAATCTAGAGGTTTGTAATACCGGGGTTCCCAGTTTGCAGGCACCTTGAAGTGTTCCCAATCTATCTGCCCTGAAGCTGCTAAGGCCTCAAGATCAGCTTGCTTTACAAATGTTTTTGGATCCTGTTGCGTAAAGTAGATGTATGAGTTAAAGAGTGATTTCTGCTTAAAGTACTGTATTAGGGTTTCTCTGTATTCCCTGACCTTTTCCATATACGTCAGATAGGTGCCCGAAGAGGTTCGACTTAAATTGGAGGAAATCTGTGAGAAAATTTCTGAAGGCGACAACCAACTTAAAACTTGCCTTATTCGCTCTTGTTTTGCTAAAGCATCGAGCCATGATTTTTGATAGCTCCACTTTTTATCTGCATAACTAATTCGCATGGGCTCTCTCCACTCATTTAAACGTTTGTGGAATTCATAGGTTTCATAGGTGCATCCATACATCTCATCATAACCATCACCTCCTCCGTTCCAGTTCCAATGACCTACCCCATCAAGTTTCATCTCTCTGGTAATACTGGTCCATTTCTCATCGGTGGCTTTCTCAAATTCTCTGTCTAGTTCATCTAATGAGTACCTGACATTGTCGTAAGTGGGTACCTTATAAATGCTTTGTGAACTGTAGTATGCAATGTCTGGAACAAGAAATAACATCCATATCCATATTAATAAGCTTACTACTATACTTACGGAAGAGCTTTTTGATAGAGCCGAAATTAACATCCCCATCAAAATAAAGAGCATCAGGTAAATTGTCGAGGTGAAAAAGATCAAAATAATACCAATCCAATCTGTACTGCTAAACGAAATATCCGGAGCGGCCAGAATCAGAATAATACTCAGAATAAAACAGAAAAGCAGGATCGGAAGTAAAGTAATTAATATCCCCAAAAATTTACCACTCAAAAAGGATGTTCGACTTAATGAATTCGTAAAAACAAGTTTTAACGTTCCATCTTCTTTCTCTCTCGTGAAAAGGTCATATGAGAAAACTAAAGCGAGTAACGACATAAGTATTGCTATAACTGTCGTAAAATCAATCGAGAAAAATGCGTTTAATAATGGATTATCTCTGGTTCCGGCATGGCCCGTTAACAGTGTTGGATATTCTCCAAACTCTATAAGCACTGATGATCCCATGTTACCCTGAATCCCTTGAGTGAAGATTGATAGCGCTTCAGGCTTCTTTATTATGGTCGGTCTTACAGCCGAATATACCCTAATGGTATTCCATATCTCTGCCTGCTCTTTAACATCTACCTCATGTATTCTCATCTGGTTTCTATATCCATCTATGCTTACTAACATCGTAAAGGGGATGATTACTAAGCAGAGAATAAAACCTATGATAAATCTTGGAGAGGTGAGGTTAAGCAGAAAGTCTTTTTTTGCAATTAGCCAAATCATAGTTTATAATTTTGTGGTGGTGTCGTTAAACATTACGGCCTCTTGCATGTAATTCAGATAGATCTTTTCTAGATCGTCAGTCAAGAACTGCTCTTTATCACGGAGCATCACTAACCGCCCCTCTTTCATTATACCCACTCTATCGGCTACCGTCTTCGCCCTAAAGATGTCGTGTGTACACATCAAAATGCTTTTCCCTTTATTCTTAAGATTTATCAGAATTTGCATTAGCTCGGAGGCCGATTTCGGATCAAGCCCAGAAGTAGGCTCATCTAGAATTATGTTGTCGGCATCTTTAATGATCGCAATCGCTAACCCTACTTTTTGTCTCATCCCTTTTGAAAAGGTCTTTAGCTTCTTCTCGAATGCAGCCTCCTGCAGACCAACACTACGCATTACATTGTAGTAGTCTTGTTTGGTTAAGTCTTTCTTCCCTCCAAGTTTGGCAAAGAAATCTAAATTCTGCCTGGCACTGAAGTTACCATACAACATTACATTTTCGGAAACAAAAGAGACATATTTTTTTGTTTCCAAAGGTTTTTTTACTACATCAATGTCGTTGATTAGGACTTGTCCTGAACTTGGCTCAATAAAGTTTAAAAAGAGATTGATAGTGGTTGTCTTCCCTGCTCCATTTGCTCCAAGAAGAAAGAAGATTTCTCCCGATTTTATTTCAAGATTAAGAGCATCCAATGCCAGATGTCCATCTTCGTATCTCTTTGATAATTCAATTGCTTTTAACATATACGGTAGGTTTAAATTGTAATGTTTCTGTTTTTTATGTTTATACCTAATCCATTTAGGTTATCTGATGTCATATTTATTGAAGGCCATAAAGGATGCTATTAAGAGCATTCCGTTGAAAACAATCAATATGATCCAATACCCTAATGTGTTTTCAATTCGACTTCTTAAGGGTTCAATCTGATATGAAAAGCGGGGCCTATCTCTTAAATCTATAAATGTGTTTTCGTTGAAAGTGGCATCCAGTTTCTGAACCTCCTCTTTTTTCTTTTGTAAATAATCTGATAAAAGGTTGGTGTATGCATCAGTTTGATGGTCTATATTGTCCATGTATTTTACCCCATTCCCTGCGAGATTGCTGGTAATAAACAGAAAACTGGCATAGGGACTTAATGAGGCGATTTGAGCTGATAACTCAGTTTGCTTCGAGGATTGTTGCTCAAGATGCCCTTTCATTGCTGCGGCCACTTTGTCTTGTTGGGAATTTGCCACTAGAACGACATTATCCAGTTCGCTTTTTAGTTCCCGATATATCTTTTCTAATTCTGGAGATCTGCTAATTATTCTCTTCTGCTCCTCTGAAGATGCCTGAAGTAATGGTTCAATGCTTTGACCATATCTCCCTTTGTATCTGCTAATAACTTCTTTGCTATTATGCTGTATCAAGTTATCTCTTTCTATACCGGTAATTCTTCTGGTCTCCTTTTCGATCTTAAAGACACTTGGGACCTCGACCCATTGAGCTGCTAGAAAAGGACTGGTGTTTGGTATGACTAAGACAATCACAATCCATAAGAAAAGTGAGATGAGAATGGAGGTTCCAGAGTTATGCGACAGGATTGAACAGAGCATACCGACCAGAAAGAAGAGAGATAGGTATATAAGGCCTGCTACACCAATGAGTAAGAATGAAATCCAATGACTCTGATCCCATTGAAGGCTTGGATTAATTAATAAGATAATTGCAACAATGACTAACATTATAAGATAGGGTGCCCAAATGGTAATTGTACCCCCAATCCATTTTCCTGTAAGTAGTAACGGTCGAGGTAGATGGTTAGATAGTAGAAGCTTTAGTGTTCCATCTTCTCTTTCACCTGATATCGAATCGTAAGAGAATAATATAGCCAGGAGACTTAATAAAATTCCGGTGATGGTTATTAGGTCAAATGGGGAGATCAGGTTAGAAATACCATTATCTTCAAACATAGTATCGGCTTTGTCGTTCTCTTTATTTTGAATTATGGGATGAAAGTCTGAAGGAGGGATGATGGGTTGAACGAAACTCCAAATTCTGTTAAGATGAGCATATTTCTCAATAGCTTCATCTTGGTATTTTAAACTTTGATGATAGTCAGTCAGTTCCTCTTGGTAATTAAGTGACATTATCACTACTGCCAGGACGGAAGCTATGAGAATTAAAAGAGAGCCAATTGTAAATCGAAGGTTATGGAGATTGTTGTTTATCTCCTTGATTACTATTTCTTTTACTAATTCGCGATAAGCCATTTTTACCTTTTGATTTTATTTATCGAAAGTCATACTTTGAAAAAAAGTAGAAAGAAAGAGCAAGAGGTATTATTAGATAGCAAAGCAATCCCGCAAAGGAGGTTAGAGCAGCTTTATCATCTATTCTAAGTTGTTGATCACGGTTGAATGAGAAGGTCGGGAGATCTCCAATAGGAATTCCATCAGAGTTGGTTGGTGCTGACTTTATGGATTTATAATATTGCCAGACCGTGTTCTTTATACTCTTCTCTTGAGTTAAACCTACGCGCATCAGGTTTGGTGCCAACATGGTGAACAGACCGGATGGAGACGCCATCATAAGATGGTTCATTTTATTACATCTCTCCTCCTGACCTCTGGTGAATTCCATGCTCAATTGTTCCCACTCTTCATGAATATCTCGACGAGACTCTTTTGAGCCATTAATACGCTCAAAAACGATGGATGCCCAAGACAGGCTTTGCTTCAGCTCAGATTGAGAGACTGAAGGAGAACCCGTGAGATTTCTGCTTATACTTTGTGCTAGTTGCGGAATCACAAAAACAAGCAGACTCCAGATAAATAGGGATAAGATTAAGGAACTCACCGACCGTTTCATTAAAACGGACATTAAGAGGCCAATGGAGAAGAAGATGAATAAATAGATAATGGTTGATAAGAAAAGTAAAAAAATGCCCCAATAGTCAGAAGCGGTAAACATGATTTGGGGTGTAAAGGATAATATAGCTATTCCAATAGCCAGAGTCCCTGTCACAGGAAGGATGAAGCTTATAAAGGCTCCGAGTAGTTTGGCTGTGATGACAGTGGTTCTATTTACCGAATTGGCCATGATATATTTAAAAGTTCCTTCTTCTCTCTCTCTAGTGATGAGATCATATGAGAAGAAGAGAGCACATAATGAGAGTATGGTACTTATGATGAAAAGAAGATCGGGTGTCTGGAAGAGATTAAAGAGCTTATTGATGCTCTGCTGGCCACTCCCTGCATCTATTCCCAAAAAGGTGATAGAAAAAGGTCTACAAATAGATTCATCAACACCCTTGACTAAAACCGCAGTTGCTGCTGGTTTGACTATTGCAATAGCATCGCCCTTCTCCGGAGCTAAAACCTCAAAGTTCTCTAATCGCTGAGTGTAATCACGATACATTGAGAATAGTCCGGTTGCAATCACAACAGTGACAAAGATCAGGATGATGGTAAATCTTGATTGGACAAGACTCATCATGATCTCCTTCTTTAGGATGTTGATGAAGTTGTTCATGTCTCTTGTTATCTTCTGCTTAACTTTATCCCAAACCAAATGATTCCGCCAATAAGAGCAGCAAGGGCAAGAACCAGCGCAATGGTGCCAAATAGGGACGTCTTGGCGTTTAGCTGGATTCTAATGGTTTTGTCTTCGCTCTGTACTCTTTTGTTATCGGCAATAGCTTCGGTTTTAATTTTGATCTCCTGAGCACCCACTCCACCCTCTTTGGGAGGAACAATAGTAATCTGTACTGTAACCTCTTGCTCTGGGTCGAGACTCTTAATGAGATCGGGTGCAATGGTCGTCTTCCATCCTATGGGGTTCTCTGTGGTAAGTTTGATGTTGTCTAAACGACGACTACCCGCATTTTTAACGGTTACAGTCATTTTTACCACCTCTTCTGTGTTAATTTCGTAATAGAGACTGTTTGCTCTGACTTCAATTTTCCCCGTTCCTCTTGGGATAAGCTCAAGCTGTTCATAACCGCTTGTGAGTTCACTAAGGCGATCTTTGCTGATGTTATCTAATCCAATCGACTCCAGATGTTCATATTGCGATTGGTTTACAGTAACTACAAAAAACTGTAAAGGTTGATCGATAACCACCTCTTTATCATCTCTATCAGGAAGATAGACCTTTAGCGATATTTTCTTTGTGTTTATACCTTGGGCAAATTTAATCTGAGATACTTTGCTCGATTCATCATAAAACTCAGAAGAGATCTGCCTGGGAAGCCCAATGACTAAAAGTCTATATGCATCATCAAAGGAGGAGAATCGTTCAAGAGATAGCCCATAATTAGCTTCTGTGCTTAGGTTTGCCTCTTGTGAGAATTGCATTGAAACGATGTCAATGGAGTTAACCGAGGCATCTTTTTTTAAATAGATGTTTTTCTCATCCTTTCTGTTGTTATAATTCAGACTTACTTGTAGATTTTCTACATCCTTTAAAAGTTCAAAGTCGGCAACTCCTGTACTTCCTAAGGTTATAGATGGAATCCGGAATTCATAAGGAGACCCGAGAATGGTGTGGTTGTCGATGTCAACTAGAGAAATGTAAATGTTATAAATTTTTCCACTTCTCATCTCGGGCGTAAATATGTCGAAGTGCTCTTTAAACTGATTGAGGTATTCTTCATTCCCTTCCATGGTTGACCGTAGGGTTACCATGACTCGCTTTTCGCCGGTGGTGCTTTGATATTTGACTGCTTTCTCAATGGTTATATAGGACTGTTGAGATATTAGTTGGAGAATAAGTTTCTGATAATCGACTTCGCAACTTAGAAGTTCATTTTTCGATTTATTGAGGTCGTTTAGTGAAACAGCTTTCTCATTGAATAGCTTTAAATCGTTTTCGTATTTCTGTTTAGCTACTTCGTATGCTGCCTTAGATTTCTTTAGATCAAGTACTAAAGAGGCCTCGCTGTTGGAATTTGAATTTTGCGCTTGACTAAATAGTGCAATTACTAGGGCAATAGCAATCAGTAATATTTTTTTTATTAAAGTCATGTATTTAGAGATTTTTGTTATTCAATTACTAATGGTTTGTTTTCTTTAAAGTCGAACAGCGTTTTTCTATTGAGGTCGGCAACAGCTAATCTATAGGTGATGTATGAGTTAATGTAATCCAGCTGTACATCTGATAATCTGTTTTGCTCAATACTTAGCTCCTGACTGGTCATATCACCGTTTTCGAATCTTAGCTGACTTATCCGAAAGCTTTTTTCAGCTACCGTTTTATTTTGACGGTTAATTCTATATCTCATTTCGGCTTCATTAACCTTTCGTACAATTTCCCGAACCTCCTTTTCTATGGATCGTTCAATGTTTTCTTTGTCCAACTCCCTCTCTTTTAATATGTGGCGTGCTCTATTCTCAAGATTTCTTCCTCTTCCCCAATCTAAAATAGGATAGGCGAGGGTTAAGGTGACACCACGGTTAGCCGGTCGGTCAGCCATGTTCTCAAAAGATGAATTAAAGAGTTCAATGGGGGTTCCTCCATCTCGTGTCGAAAGCCCTGTGAAGTCATAATAAGCATCAATTTGTCCTTTAAATTCTCTTTCTCGCTTTGCTTGGTCTAGTGAGATCTCTTGAAGCTTAATGTCGATGTCTCTTTCTTGAAGCTCATTTCTATTTTTTTTAGCCTCTTCGATGGCTTTTTGTTGGTCTATAATAAATGATTCGAAATCCATCTCTGCCTCCAATTCAATCTCCTCATTCAAGTTAAGTCCGATCAGCAGTTTGAATTCGTCTTTCATCTGTTCAAGACTTCCTTTGCTCTCCAGTAAACGAGCTTCATCTTGTGCAACCGATATCTCAGCAATAAGGATCTCTCCTTCCGGCAGATCGCCCGCCTCTTGCTTTAGTTTGGTTATTCTTAGAGCCTCTTTTGAGTTGCTCAATCGTTCTGTTGCAATCATAAGTTGATAGGAGGCCTTATAAACCTGATAAAATGCATTGGTTACGTTATAGATGATATCCATCTGAGCTCTATTGTAATAACAGACACTCTTGTCATAGTTTAACCTGGCAATTCTTAAGTTCTCTCTTAATGTATTCGTTGTGAATATAGGTTGAGAGAAAGAGAGAGAGAACCGGCTAAAAGCTTGTATGTTTTTTAATCCTTCTGAGAAGGAGCTGCCAGATGCCATCATATATTTTTCCCAATACATCCGAGAGGAGAGGGCGAAGTTTCCTCCGGTTGGGAGCATCACTGTAAAGTTTAATGAGCCACCTGCTTTGAGTGAGCTGGTTGATGAATAGACAGGTAAGGTATCGGGGGTGTAGATCGCATTGACTCCTTCGTCCCATGATGGGGTGAAGAGATTCAGATCGAGTCTGGGCTTAAACTGAGCTTTATTATAGAGAAAGGAATACTGCATAGCCTCTTTCTCCTCTCTATAGTACCGGGTTGGATAGCTTCCTTCTAAGGCAATGGCTACAGCCTCGTCAAAGGTTATTCGCTTGGCGGCACTCTGTCCAAAAGTGACTTTTGACGAGAGTATAGTTGATGCTAGAAGCAGGTGTAATAGGAACAGTTTAATTTTTATGTGAAATAATTTACCCATACCGGAGATTTTATGTTCATTTGCACAGTAGGAGGTTTAAAACTGTGCCAAAGTTTGTAACTACATGGTATATAGAGATTCATGATGTTTTGCTTGTTGGTAGGATTAGCTCGTTGGGTAATATTTGGGTAAAGTGTGTGTATGTTTTTACCCAGGTGGGTGTCGATCTACCGTAGATTGATGTACATTTGGGGAAAAAACCGATGGCTCTATTTAAGTTCTCAGGAGGTGCAGGGAACCCAATTAAGAATTTAGAGCTCAGATCTTTACTATCTGAGTTTAATCGAAGTTTAACCCTGATAGCCGATAAAGCCTTATTGATTGATAATATAATATCGAGGATTAAGCAGATCGTTCCGGTTGAACATGTTTATATCTTTTTATTTAATGAGAGTACCGGGAGGTATGTACCCGAGGGGAGCTTTTTTCCTCCACTTTTAGATGGTCGTTCAATCTATTTCACGCCGGGTGGTCGACTGTTTAATTGGTTATCGGTTAATGAATCAGAGTTAAATGTTACAGATCGTCCGGATGTATTGGATTATCTTGAGCCGCTGGAGCATGCCCGGTTAGATCATCTTAAAGTGGAGTTAATATACCCTTTATCGGTAATGAATGAGATTAATGGAGCTGTCTTTTTAAGTAAGCGGACTGATGGCCGGAGTTATAGTAAAGATGATTTTGGGCTATTGTCATTATTATTTGATCAAGCAGCTTTTGCAATAGAGCACTCCATCTTGTATGAACAGCAGCGGGAGAGGGTAACCAGGATGTATAGAGCTGATCGATTGGCCGTTTTAGGTGAGTTGGCTGCAGGTGCTGCCCATGAGATTCGCAATCCTTTAACTGCAATACGTTCAACTATTCAGTATCTTGCACGTGATTCAAGTGACTCGGTCAGGTCTGAGATGCTTAATGAGGTGATATCGGAGGTTGATCGAATCAATAAAATATTACAAGGATTGCTCTCCTTTGCTCGTCCCGGAGATTTGAATGTTACTACTTTCAATTTTGAGGAGTTGTTGAGTCAAGTTATCACACTAATTAATCCTACAATAAAGAAGAGTAATGTTATATTAGAGTCAGTTGTTGATGCTCAGAATCCGTTCTTCTCGGGCGACAAGGATCAATTAAGGCAGGTGCTAATCAATATCTTGATGAATTCATTAGATGCAATGGCTGGCAATTCTGTTGACCAAGAGAAGTCGCTTAAAGTCTCCATAAAGAATGTTTTCTCTGGTTCTCCGGCAATGCCTTACTTAGAGATAATTGTAACAGATACCGGTTGCGGAATATCAGACGAGAATATTGAAAAGATTTTTAATCCCTTTTTTACGACTAAAAGAGAGGGAACAGGATTAGGCTTAGCCATTTGCTATGGGATAATACGGAGGCATGAGGGGGAGATTGAGGTGGTTAGCCATAAAAATAAAGGAACATCCATTATAATTCACTTGCCCCAAAGTGTATCCAGAAACTAAAACAAGGATGATATTGATTAAGGTATCAGCTCTTTTATTGGAAGGCTACCAAACATGGTGATTTGCATTGTTTATAAAAATAAACCTTAAGATATGAAGTATAGAATACTAATCGCTGATGATGAGGCTAAGATTCGAAGGGTAATGTCGTTATTACTCGAAGAGGCCGGTTATCAGGTTAGAGCGGTAGAGAATGGTGCTGAGGCTGTAGATGCTTTGGTTAGTTTTGATCCTCATATAGTTTTATTGGATTATCAAATGCCGGTTCTAAGTGGAATAGAGGCATTGGAGAGGATTAAACTATTGAATTCATCTCAAACAGTAATCATGATTACTGCCTTTGGTTCTGTATCTCTTGTTGTTGAAGCCATCAAGAAGGGAGCTTATGATTTTATAGAGAAGCCATTTGATAATGATAAGCTTTTACTTACCATTCAACGAGCAGTAGATCACACCGGTCTGAAAGATGAGGTGAAGGAGCTGAAGCAGCGAATTAATAAGATGGTTGGGAAGAATATGATTATTGGCAGAGAGGGCGGTCTAAAAGTTGTGATGGAACAGGTTCAGATGGTTTCGGCTACCTCAGCTTCCGTTTTACTCATTGGGGAGAGTGGTTCTGGGAAGGAGCTTGTAGCCAGAGCTGTGCATGAAAACAGTCAAAGGAATGGGAAACCATTTATTGCGATTAATTGTGGTGCAATACCTGTTTCATTGATAGAAAGTGAGCTTTTTGGCCATGAGAAGGGTGCTTTTACTGATGCAAAAGAGAGCAGGCAAGGTACATTTGAGAGGGCTCATACTGGAACACTTTTTTTGGATGAGATAGGTGAATTATCGGCTGATGCCCAAATTAGGTTATTGCGTGTTTTGGAAGAGAAAAAGATAAATAGGGTGGGTGGAAAGCAAGCTATAGATGTTGATGTTCGAATTATTGCTGCGACTCATCGTGACCTAGAGGAGTTGGTAAAAACCGGCTCTTTTAGATTAGACCTGTTTTATAGGTTGAATGTTTTTGTTATTAAACTCCCTCCCTTGCGTTCAAGAAAAGAGGATATCCCTGAATTGGCATCCTATTTCATCGAAAAGTATAATCCGATACTGGGCCTAAAAGTGGAAGGCCTTCGCTCTGCAACAATGGATCTGCTTTGTAATTATAGCTGGCCTGGAAATGTAAGAGACTTAGAAAATGCGATCCAATCGGCCATGATCCTGACTCGCTCGGGTATTATTGAACCCCATTTACTTCCTTCCCGCATCCATCAAGGTGTCAGGGTTGAGGTGGAAGAGCCTTTGATAAGTCAAGATATACGAGGAGTGGCCGATCAAGCTGAAAAAGACCTAATTCTTGAGGTTCTAAGAAAAAATAACAACAACAGATCAACAACTGCTACTGAGTTGGGAATTAGTCGAAAGACTTTGTTTAATAAGATGAGAAAGTATGGAATATCTTCTTGATTCAACTAGTGCCGTTTAAGGTGACAACCTATTAGTTTACTCGAAAGTATGGAGTGTTTACTTGATTTAACTAGCCTATTTAAAATACTTGATTTTTAGTCATAGAAGTTCCATGATATCCCAAAGTTAAGGCCTCCATCATAGAGCGGATAATGCGGCGTATCATAATAGTTTGAACCACTCCATCCGGAATTAATATGTCTGAATCTTAGGAAGATCTGTGCTCTTTTTACTTTGAAATTAACAAAGAAGTCTATCCAGGGGAATCCTCCGATCTCTTTTAGATTACTCAGATAGAACGATTGAATGGCCGGCATATAGTTATCGGCATAGTAAGAGGAGTTCCAGGTAAAGTCAACCCCTGGCTCAATCCAAAGCGCAGATTTGAAGATCTTTCCACTATAAGAGAGTGTGGCTTTAACTATCCAGCTGGGTAGTCTTAATGCGGATGTGTCATTTAAGTATTGATACCAGGCATTTGCCTGAATATGGATTCGCCTCCAGGAGTAATCAATTGCTGCCGCCCCACGAATTAGTGAGACCTCTTTGCTGTTTTGTTTCGCCTTTCCGTCATAACTGAAATAGGCTAAATTGCTTAATAGGTAGTAATCAACGCCAATTGTTAGATAGTTGACTTTTAGTTTCGGCGAGATAAAGAGGATGTTCTGTTTGGTCAATGTATTGTCCCAGATGAAGTGGTTACTTAGATATGATTTATAAAAGTAGCCCGGCATCTCAGAAAAAAAACCTCCTTCAACCAGAAGAGAACTGTTAAATCGTTGAAAAGGAGTTAAAGTGAACTTACCGTTTATTCCATAATCCCCATCATTATAGCCTCCTGAGACGAAGAAAGCATGACCACTCAATTCCATCTTGTTTCTGATAACTAAAGCAATACTCGCATTAGGGATAAACTGATTCCATGTGCTTGATGTAGAATCATTGGCGATGCGGGTATATTGATGTTTTAGTGCTAATCGAAATTTGAGGGGGAAGTTGCTTTGGTGTAGAAATCCGGAGGTAGACCAAGCTATTTCGTTTTCTAATTGAAAGTAGAGCGTACTATCGTACGTTTGTATAGTGTCTAAGAGAGGGGTTGGGTAGAAGCCTGCTTTAGGATAGGTGTCGGTATAGATATACTGATCACGACTGAGTACCATTCTGTGCTCTAGCCGTCCAAGAGATATCTTCTTTAGTAAGTTGTTTTTCTGAATGGAGTCTTGGGGAACAGTATCTAACTCATCTTTTTCCTCATGGCTGCCAAGACTTGGTTCCAGAAATTGCGTGATATAGAATCTGTTTTTGATGGTTCTGGAGAGAGCATCTTGAAGATTTACACCCACAACCGCTCTGTTCGTTTCGATGTTATTCTCGAAAATGCTGTCGTTTTGAATACCTCCATTGTCTTCACTCTTGTAATTGTTTACAAGATAACCGGCCAGAATGCCATAATTTCTGGAAGGGGAGAAGTATCTGGCGCTAAGAACGATATTATTATTATCGGTTCTTTGTTGAGTATAAGGGCCAAGACTAGAGATAAGACGGTATTTCAAGCCAATGGTAAGTCCTTTGTAGAAGTTTTGTGAATGGGTAACCTGTAAATAGTTCTCTTTTGAAGGCCCCATGACATAGAAGATATTGGAATAGGGTCTTTTTGATTGGTAGTAGATGACCTGATCAGGCTCGGTCCCATAAATATCTAGTGAGTTTTTCCCATAAACCATCCCTTCATTGGCTCGAAAGTCAGGGATTAGATTCTTCTGAGCCAATCCTAAATTACCTAGTCCGGCGTAATACTCATTAACTCTTCTGCCAGGTACATATTGATGGTTGTGATAGGTTATTGTGTCTTTGATCTTGAAATCAAGAGACAAAGGGATTCTTTCAGGCCCTTTAAACATTGCAATTGATGCACTGTCTTTAGGAAAGACAACTGGTTCTTGAGAAAAACCGTTGCATGAAAGGCCTAACGTTAGCAGGATCAGAAATATACTCTTGGCAATTTTTATCATTAGCAAAAATTTCTTTGGCGCATAACCTCAAATATCATGACAGCTGCCGAGACACTTACGTTTAATGAGTCAATTTTTCCTCGCATAGGTATCAGTATCTGTTTGTCGGCTTCGTTTAACCATAACTCAGTTAGGCCATCGGCTTCCGTTCCGAAGGCAATAGCACATGATCTCTTGAAATCCTGAAGGTGATACGATTCTGTGGCGGTTAAGGCTGCAGCATAAGTATCTATTTGATGCTTTTTAAACCAATCAAGTGCCTGTTGCGAGGTCGTTTGAATGACAGGAACGGTGAAAATACATCCTACACTCGATCTAATGGCATTCGGATTGTAAGGATCAATGGGGGAGTCACAGAGCCAAACGGCATCTACCTTCGATGCATCGGCAGTGCGTAAAGCAGCTCCAAGATTACCAGGTTTTTCTACTCCCTCAAGAACTAAATAAACTGATTGTGGCTTGACCTCTACCTCATCAATACGCATGTAACGTGGTCTAAAAGTGGCGATTAATCCATCGCTACCTTCTCGGTATGCTACCTTTGAAAAGGGCTCTATGGCTATAAGATATCTCTTTGTAAAAGCATGAGCTATGCTCTCAAAATCCCTTTGTAACCCCACTTCGGGAGCAAAAAACAACTCTACCGGTTCAAACCCTGAGATAACCGCTAAGTTGATCTCTCTGAAGCCTTCAACAACAATCATGTTAAGCGATCTGCGCTCAGATTGCTTGGTTTGTAACCTTAGTAATTGCTTTATCCTAGGGTTCTGACTACTTGTAATATCTGGTGTCATTTACAATCTTTCACCTGTGGCAACAAAGGTACAAAAACAGAGCATTACTTTTAATTTCATATTTATTCAAGCCTTAATTATGGTTTTATTGATCGTTTGTTCTGGCTATGGGATGCTTTGTAGAGTCTTCTTGCTGAAAATGGTTGAATGTTAGATGTTTATTTGTACCTCTTCGCTTCCCCTTCGCTTCTTCTTCGCTTTTTCTTCGAATATTTTCACTTTTTATATGGATAAATAAGAAGAAGATTTACTGTTTAACGGGATTGTATAGGGTTCAGCAAATCATGAATTCTTTCTTGAATGGGCTAAAAGGGACTTTAAGAAGGGGTTCCCTTTCCTTTTTAGTAGCATTTATTTGTTTGAGCTTTTTGTTGATATGGCAACAATCTTTGGATGTTTTTTGGGAGAGCATATGGAGAGGAAGCGAAGGGGAAGCGAAGGGCGACTTGTAGGACTCTTAATTTCAGTGGTTTGAAAGTGGGTTCTTTTTCTATATGGTTGGATGGCCTTTAAGTCTGGCTAATTGTGGTTTTTTTTTCGACCTTTGTGATATGGGATTAGCAAAGAGACGATTAGAGTTATTAGCGCCAGCCAAAGATCTTCAAACGGGGATGAGTGCGATAGATTGTGGTGCCGATGCCGTTTATATCGGTCCGGAACGTTTTGGGGCCAGAGCGTCGGCAGGGAATTCGGTAGAAGATATTGGGCGGTTATGTCAGTATGCCCATCTCTATAAAGCAAAGATTTACGCTACGGTTAATACCTTGCTTTTTGATCATGAGTTGGACGAGGTGAGGTCGTTGATCTATCGACTCTATGAGGTTGGCGTTGATGCTATAATAGTGCAAGATGCCGGTATTCTTGAGATGGATCTGCCTCCGATGTCAATACATGCCTCGACTCAGTTTCATAATTATTCTGTTGAGAAGGTTCGTTTTTTGGAGAACAACGGACTAGCACGTGTGGTTTTAGCTCGAGAGTTATCTCTTGATCAGATAAAGAAAATTCATGAGGCTACTTCTATTGAGCTAGAATATTTTATCCATGGAGCTCTTTGTGTGAGTCTGAGCGGACAGTGTTATATGAGTTACGCTTTAACGGGTCGAAGTGCCAATAGAGGGGAGTGCGCTCAATCTTGTCGGTCTTATTACTCTCTTTTTGATGAAGGAGGTAGTATGGTAGCGAAGAGTAAACATGTTTTGTCGCTGCATGATCTTAACCTAAGCCATCGTCTAGGTGACTTGGCTTTGGCTGGTATCACCTCTTTTAAAATAGAGGGGAGAATGAAGGATATTAACTATGTTAGAAACACAGTTACCGCCTATCATAAAGAGTTAAATGAGTTTATTGCAGAAAATGATCAGTTTTGCAGGGCTTCTGAAGGAGTTGTTGATCCGGGATTTAATCCCGATTTAAAGCGAAGTTTTAACAGAGGGTTCACTACCTATTTTTTAGATGGCCGACAATCGGGGATTTTTACTCCGGATTCTTCACGGTCATTAGGTGAGTTTCTTGGTTTGGTACGCACTGTAAGCCATAATCATTTTACAATTGAGAATGAGGGGGCAATGCCAGTAAATGGCGATGGTATCAGTTTTCTTGCAGCAAGTAATCGTCAAAGTGGTACCCGGGTGAATCGGGTTGAGGGGAGAAGAATCTATCCGTTATCTATGGATGGGATTGAACCAGGTGCAAAAGTCTACAGGAATGCTGATCGACTATTCCAGAAGCAAGTTGAGTCTGCAAAACCTAAACGAAGAATTGCTATAGCAGGATCTCTTTCTCGGATGGAGGATGAGCTGATTTTTACTGTTCATGACCATTCAGGAAATAGATGTTCGGTTACCCGTTATTCTGATTTTTCTAATTCTGACCAATCGCAAGATGATTTTGAACGGTTTGTTTTGGGCCAATTATCTAAGAGTGGAGATACTCCATTTATGTTTTCTCATCTGGAGGTGTTAATTAGACCGATAGTCATCAGGAGTGCTGATTTGAACCAGATGCGACGGGATGCTTTGAGTGAGCTTGAAGAGTTAAGATTAGGAGCCGTTTTGAGTAGTTTGCCGGTAGAAGCACGAACCAAGGAAGATCGACCATTGGCCGATTATCCCTCCAAAATACTTGATGCTCGAGGAAATGTGACAAATGAATTAGCCAGGCAGTTTTACCTAAAAAGAGGGGTAGAGGTCATAGAAAAGGGGGTGGAAATAGGTGGTGTAACAGCTGATCTACCGCTCATGACAACCCGTCACTGCTTACGATATGCTTTCGGGAAATGTCCAAAAGAGAATAAAACAGTGCCTAATCCTCCTTCATCATGGCACATGACCGATCAGATAAACCGATACCGGTTAGATTTTCATTGCCGTGACTGTATGATGGCCATCTATAAAACGGAACAACCCTAGGTATTTGGTTTTAGAGGTTGTCTTTTACCGATTTAACTTTCTGTTCTGCCCGTTTTTCAGATCCTTTTTTCGAGTCGATATTAACAGAAAGGTAAACTCTTTGGCAATCATTAAAGAGTTGATGAGCTTTATTTAATAAGGAAGTTGCTTGTTCTATGGTTTCCGTTTCAACGATGGTGGCCATTGGGGTTAGCCGATAGTCTGCTTTTTCTTCATCCAACATATTAATTACACGGGCAACATACTTTCCAAGACCTTCATGTTTATCAGTTGGAAATATGGCAAATTGCATTATTACTGACATATCGTTAACATTTAAGATATTTATCAAAGGTACAAATCATAATTTTGTGGTTGGATGATGGAGGGGGACTTTTAGGCAATGAACGGTTTGGGTGCAAAGGTTAAACTTTTCTTAACCCGGTCTTAATGTAATCTTTATTTAAAGCCGATAACTTCGTGGCTGTAAATAAAATACAGGATGGAAAAAGCGTATAAGATTGTTTTGGTGGATGATGAGGAGGATATCTTGGAGTTTCTCTCCTATAATCTGCGTAGGTCAGGTTTTGAGGTTTTGGTTGCGAGGAATGGGGTTGAAGGGTTAGAGATTATAAAGGAGGAGAAGCCTCAACTTGTAATTCTTGATATCATGATGCCTGAGATGGATGGGATAGAAACTTGCTCTATTATTCGCCAGACCCCTGGTATTGAGCATACGCTAATCGTCTTTTTAACGGCTAGGGGAGAGGATTATTCTCAAATTGCCGGTTTTGATGCAGGTGCTGATGACTATATCAGAAAGCCGGTTAAGCCACAGGTTTTGGTAAGCCGGGTTCGTGCATTGCTTCGTAGGCTTAATCCTTCAGAGCAACCACAAGATTTAATAAAAACAAAGGATTTTATTATAGATAAAGAGCGTTATATAGTGATAAAGGATGATCAAAACATCGCTCTGTCGAAAAAAGAGTTTGAACTACTTGTCTTTTTGACCTCAAGACCAGGAAAGGTATTCACACGTGATGAGATCTTTTCGAATGTATGGGGCAATGATGTAGTGGTTGGTGACCGAACCATTGATGTTCATATTAGGAAGCTAAGAGAGAAGGTAGGCACAGACAGCATTCGTACTTATAAGGGTATTGGTTATAGTTATTCTTAACCCAGGCTTAGTTTTTTAGAGATGTGTTGAATTGAGTGTGGTTTTTTATCAGATAGTAATAAATGTTGAATTGGTGAAAAGATCCGGCAGTATCGTCGGATCTTTTAGCTATTCCAGAAATCCCATGCTTTCTCTGCCTGCTTTATTAACATTCCTTTTCCGTTTGAAGCGGTTGCTCCGGCTGCGAGACCTGCCTTTAGAAAAGGAGTGATTGCCGGGTTGTAAACAAGATCAATCAGATGGTGATGTGAGGAGAGCTTCTCATAGGCTATTTCAGGCTTTAGCTTTTCTAACTCTCCAACTGTACCCATGGGAGTTGTGTTAATAACCAGATTGTAGTTGTGAGGGGCAATATTTCTAAAGTCACTATAACTTAATTCTGTTTGATGAATTGGATTTCTACTGATTACTGAGTATTCAATACCGTATTGCTGTAGTGTGTATTGAACTGCTTTTGAAGCACCTCCTGAGCCTAAGACCATAGCGTATGCTTTTTTGGAGGGATATTGAGTCTCAATTAGTTTTGGTTTTAAATAGCAATCAAGCAGATAACCGAAGCCATCGACATCAGTGTTATGGCCAATTAGTTTAGGGATATGGTTCGTTCTGATGATTTTGATTGTATTAACGGCCCCTATTGCGGTGGCGCGGGGCGTCAGGCAATCCAAGTATGGAATGATCGATTGTTTATATGGGATAGTAACATTAAGCCCATGAAGTTGATCGTGACTGTTTATGAGGTCATGGATAAGTGCCGGGGAAGAGAGAGGGAATAGCTCATAGAGATGCCCGGGGAGGTGGTTTTCTTTGAAATAGGTGTTAAACCAGTTTGGAGAGAAGGAATGGGAGAGGGGATATCCGATTAATCCATACCTTTTATAGATCTCAGTCGGAGCCATGTAGATAGTCCTATGATTTATTAATTCAAACCGCTACTAAAATTTTCGCCTGGGATTTCAGATATTTTGCCCATATATTGATTTACCATCAGGTTTATAAACTCACTGTCGGCCTCTGAATCACTCATGGTTTCGACAAAAGACTTGATAAGAGTGGGGTCGAAGTGCACGGCAAGGTGAAACCAACTTAAAGCCTCATTCGATTTTCCTTCGCGATTGTAGGCAAGCGAGAGATTGAAAGCGATACTAGCATTTGCAGGGAATGCCTCCATCCCTTCGTGCAGGATGCCGATGGCTTCTTGATGACGATTTAATAACTCCAGTGTCTCAGCAATGTCAATATAAACCAGCCAGTTCTCATTGTCAAGATCCTTTGCTCTAACGTAGTACTCAATAGATTCTTCTAGTTTCTCGTTCTTCCTTAGTAGATCAGCATAAAAGAAATTATACTCTGCGTTTTCAGGTTCTATTTCGATCACCTTAGCCATATACTCCATTGATTTTAGTGAGTTGCCTTTGTTGTCATGAATAAGGCTCATACCAACGAGGGCTTCTGTCATGTTGGGGTATAAGTTAAGGGCGTATTGGTAGTACTGAAGAGCAAGGTCAAACTTGTTCATTTTTTCATAGCACTCGCCAATATAGTAGTAAGTTTGAGGGTCAGCCGGTTCATAGAGGAACGTTTCGTTATAGGATTCAATAGCCTCTTCCAGTTTATTCATGTTGGCCAAGGCATTTCCTTTGTTAAAGTAGGTAGCCGGGTAGTCAGGTTGAATTGCAATGGCGAAGTCATAAGAATCGATAGCGTTTTCAAAATCGCCGAGGTTGCTATGAGCAATACCTAGGTTGAACCATCCATCAAAGGAGTAAGGATATTTATCGACATAATCGGTAAAGAAATCCAGTGCCATCTGGTTTTTCCCGGTTTGTTCGAAGCAGACGGCCAGTTCATTGATGGCGTCTTCATTCTCCGGGTTTTTATCTATTGCCTTAAGGAGATTCTTGATGGCTGAGTCGTAATCTTCGAGGCGCTCGTATTCAATGGCGATATTTGTTAAGATATCATCAGGATTATCAGATAGGGGGAGAGACTTTCTAAACTCATCAATTGCACGGAGGTGTTTGTTTAACTTGGAGTAAATTGCACCTCTAGTCATATGAATCTCTGCATTGGCGGGTTCAAGAGTCTCAAGTTTGTCGAGTAAAGCCAATGCTTTTTCAGAGTTGTTATCAGAGGCATAAAGTTGGGCTTCTTTCAATAAAAAAGTCACACTGCCGGGGTGTTGTCCTAAAGCCATTGATAAGGCAGCTTTGACATTATCTAAGTCGCCTTCATCAAGATAATAGTTGATGATGACCTCAAATTCTTCAACATCAAAAAAGGAACTACCACCATAAGCCATGGCCTTTTCAAAGCGACCTATGATCTCTGCCTCTTCCGAAGAATCAAGTTCATCAAAATCATCGTTCATATTCAAGTATTTCTTTGCTGCAAAGGTAGTCATTTTTCAGTGTTACTGCTCTATTTGAGCTTTTCAGGATGAGGCTCACAACGGGTTTTATTATCTTCGCGTTGAGTAATTCTCAGAATATAATACAACAGCAAATGACTTTAATTAAATCGATCTCTGGTATACGTGGTACCATAGGAGGCCCCAGTGGCGATGCTCTTACCCCCGATGACTTAGTACGCTTTACAGCAGCTTTTGCAACCTTTTTGAAAAAGAGAAAGCCTTCAGGAACCCTGAATATTGTCTTGGGACGTGATGCTCGTGTTTCAGGGCCAATGGTCTCGCGTATTGTTTCGGGTACTCTCGAGGCGATGGGCGTAAATGTTACGGATATTGGTTTAACAACAACTCCTACTGCTGAGGTGGCGGTGACCCATCTTAAGGCTGACGGGGGAATTATCTTAACGGCTAGCCACAACCCGGCTCAATGGAATGCTTTAAAACTGTTAAATGAGAAGGGCGAGTTTATCTCAGCTGATGATGGAGAAGAGCTGTTAATGATCGCTCAGAATGCCGATTATCAATATGCCACTTATGATAAGATTGGGCATATTGATTTTGATGATTCAATGATCGATAAGCATATTGAGATGGTTCTTAGCCTGCCTTTGGTTAATATTGAAGCCATCAAGAAAGCTAAATTCTCTGTGGCTATTGATGCTGTCAATTCCACTGGTGGAATAGCCATTCCTAAATTGCTTAAGGCATTAGGAGTTGAAACGGTTTATCAATTACACTGTGAGCCAACGGGTCTCTTTGCTCATAATCCAGAACCTCTTCCAGAAAATCTTGTTGAGATTAGCTCTGCGGTTGTAGCCCATAAAGCTGATTTAGGCATTGTGGTGGATCCGGATGTAGACCGCTTGGCTCTTGTTTGTGAAGATGGAGAGATGTTTGGTGAAGAGTATACTCTGGTGGCAGTAGCCGATTATGTGCTTAAGCATACTGGTGGCAATACGGTAAGTAATCTGAGTTCAACTAGGGCATTACGAGACATTACCGAAAAAGCTGGATATCGTCATCAGGCCTCGGCTGTTGGTGAGGTAAATGTGGTTGAACTTATGAAGGCCAATAAGGCAATAATTGGTGGCGAAGGGAATGGAGGGGTTATTTATCCAGAACTACATTATGGCCGAGATGCTCTCGTTGGCATTGCTCTTTTCCTTTCTCATCTGGCTCTTGCCGGGGTTTCTATGACAAAACTTCGTCAATCCTATCCGAGTTATTTCATGTCAAAGAATAAGATTCAACTTGTTGACGGGGTTGATGCCGATGCAATCCTTTCTTCCATGGAGAAACTATATGGTGAATATCCTGTGAAAACGATCGATGGGGTTTGGATCGACTTAGGTAAAGAGTGGGTACACTTGAGAAAATCAAATACCGAACCCATTATTAGAATCTACACGGAAAGTGATAATCAAGAAAAGGCCAGTGTTTTAGCTCAGAATATTATAGAGCAGATAAAAGGTTTAAGCAAATAGAATCTTATTGAGATTTTTATCTGATACATAGATCTGCTCTAGATTTTGTCGATTTTCCTGAAAAAGCCATTATGAGTTTATTCCATAGTGGCTTTTTCGTGTTACCGGTGTTTTGGGGTTTTATTCACACGAATTTGTTAATAATAATCAATATAGTAAGGATATTCTGACGTCTCTTCTTTTTAACTTCGTGTAACTAAATGCATGCTATGGCAAAGCTTTCATATAGAAGGGATCGTAAAAAGAAACGTTTTGCGATAACCATTAGTCTAACCGCAAAGCAGATGGCGTCGTTAGAGAATTACTGTCGTTTGCACAAAACAACACCTAACCGAGTAATTCGAGAGCGAATTTCACCTCAGACTTCGAATTTTGCCAATGTTGCTAAAGAGAAATTTGTTAGTGTTAAACAGTTAGATATGTTCTCTAGCTTAACTTAGGAGCTTTAGTCTGGGAGTCCATGTAAGGAACTCTGTTCAGAATAGATCTGCCCAGAGTGATCTCATCAGTGTATTCTAACTCGTCTCCTATAGCAATACCTCTGGCAATAGTTGTAAAGGTAGCTTGGGTTTCACTTAACTTCTTGAATAAATAGTAGGAGGTAGTGTCTCCTTCCAGGGTTGCAGGAAGAGCCATAATAAACTCTTTTATAAGGTTGGCTTCCACGCGTTCAGTCAGGCTGTGAATATGCAGATCGGAGGGGCCAATTCCTTCCATCGGAGAAATTACACCACCTAAGACATGATAAACTCCACGATATTGCGTTGTGTTTTCTATGGCCATAACATCCCGAACAGATTCTACAATACAAAGAGTTGATTTATCTCTTGTGTGATCGGAACAGACAGGACAAAGACCTCCATCACTCATGTTATGACACTCCGGACAATAGGTGATGCCTTGCCGCATCCTTTTTATTGCCTCACCCAAGGCTTCTGCTTCGGCTTCTGGTTGTCGTAACAGGTAAAGACAAAACCGTAATGCGGTCTTTTTTCCGATACCGGGGAGTCTTGACAATTCATCAACAGCTTTCTCTAAAAGTTGTGAGGGATATGCAGCCATCTTTTAGTGTAAATTTGTGTACAAAATTAGACGATTTCAATAAGACTTTTCAATATGACAACGCTTAGATCTTATCTTTTGATCCTTTTTCTTGCGCCTCTTTCTCTTTTTGCTCAACAGGAACCATCGAGTTCTGTGAGTAATACACCCTCTAATAGCTCAGCAAACCAAATAAATCAGACCGATAAACAAGGGAAGAAGCAGGGGGCCTGGATTAAAAAATACTCAAATGGAAAGACTCGCTATACTGGCACCTTCAAAGATGATCTTCCTGTAGGGCGATTTGAGTATTTCTATGAAACAGGTGTCAAGAAGGCAATAATAATTCATATTCAAAGCGGCATCTCATCGAAAGCGGAGCTATATGATGAGAAAGGAGTTTTATTGGCTCGGGGTTTTTATAACAAGACAGAAAAGGATAGTCTGTGGGTGTACTATAATAATGAAAAAAAGAGAGTTAATGAGGAGCGTTATTTAAAAGGGATTGCGGTTGGAAAATGGGTTAATTACTATCCAAAAGACTCGACAATTGCTCGTTATTTTACCTACAAAAATGGGAAGAGAGAGGGGAAAATGGTAGAGTTTTTCGAGAATCAGCGGGTAAAGCAGGAGCTCTTCTTCGTCCTAGATAGTTTGGAGGGACCAGCCAAAGGCTTTTATCCAAGTGGTACAATCTCTTATTCTGGTTTCTATAAAGGTGATCTTCAGAATGGGGAGTGGTTATATTATACCGAAGCGGGTGAATTGAAACGTAGGGAGTTATATAAGGGAGGGGAGTTAGTCAAAGAAGAGGTATTAATTCCTGAGGAGCCTGAGAAGCTTAAACCTGTGCCTGATTCAGAAGATCCTGCGTTAGAGTATCAATCGCAATAGGCTAGATTTATGAATGGGTAATAAAAATAAATTGTTTTTGAAGAAAAATGATAAATAAAGGGCTACCTAAAAACTAGGTAGCCCTTTATTGTGGAGGTATTAATTAGAGCAGTTCATGAACAACGAGGCCTGATCTGAGTTTCGGTTCGAACCAGGTTGTTTTTGGAGGCATGATATTACCAGAATCGGCGATATCGATTAATTGTTTCATAGAAACGGGATAAAGGGCAAAGGCCACTTTCATCTCGCCGTTGTCGACACGGCGTTTTAGTTCACCTAAGCCGCGGATTCCACCAATGAAGTCAATTCGTTTGTCGGTACGTAGATCTTTGATTCCAAGAATAGCATCAAGGACGAGGTTTGAGAGGATGGTTACATCTAAGACTCCAATGGGGTCATTATCGTCGTAGGTGCCTTGTTTAGCTTCCAGAGCATACCATTTACCGCCAAGATACATGCTGAATTGGTGTAAATGGTCGGGCTTAAAGATATCACTGCCTTTATCCTCGACTACGAAGTTCGCTTTTAAAGCCTCAATTAGAGCTTCTTCAGACAGGCCATTAAGGTCTTTTACGACACGATTATAGTCGATAATCTTAAGTTGATTGTCGGGGAAGTGAACGGCTAAGAAGTAGTTATACTCTTCCTTTCCAGTGTGGTTAGGATTAGCGGCTCTTCTTTCAGCGCCTACGAGGGCGGCGGCAGCGGTGCGGTGATGGCCATCTGCCACGTAGGTAGATGGAATAGCAGCGAAAAGCTCAACGAGACGTTGAATCAGTTTGGGATCGTTGATAACCCAGAAGTGATGACCGAAGCCATCATCAGCTACGAAGTTGTATTCTGGTTGATCAGCAGTAACTGTAGCAATGATTTGATCTATCTCATCAACGGCAGGGAAGGTGAAGAATACGGGCTCCATGTTGGCGTCATTGACTCTAACATGTTTCATACGGTCTTCTTCTTTGTCTTTGCGGGTGAGTTCATGCTTTTTAATTACATTATTGAGATAGTCATCAACTGATGCGCAACCTACGATGCCGTATTGAGTGCGACCTTCCATAGTTTGGGCATAGATATACAGCTTCTCTTCATGGTCTTGAACGAGCCAGTTGTTTGCTTTGAAGGTATCAAAAACTTCTCTGGCTTTGAGGTAAACCTCGGGGGCATGTTCGTCGATGTTTGATGGGAAGTTTATTTCCGGACGAGTAATATAAAGCAAGGAGTAAGGATTTCCTTCGGCCTCTTTGCGAGCCTCATCAGAATTCATTACATCGTAGGGCCTTGCGGCCAGTTGGCGGGCAATCTCTTTAGGAGGACGAAGCCCTTTGAATGGTTTTAATACTGCCATTGTGGTATAAAGAATGGTAAATGATTGGTTAATTATCGAGATTGATAAGGATAATCAGAGCCAGAATGACGGATTCCTCCGGGACGGTAGGTTGGTCCATCATCGTCTTCCCCTTCATAATGATTTGCTTTAAGCAAAGAGGTGATAAGAGCACCTGTCATCTTGGTGATTTCGATGAGCTGGCCTCTGGCATAATCCCTATTTTCTTCTGAGAAAAGATTCATCTGAGAACACAATGTGAGCCGAACAAGGCTCTCGCGGATGCAACTCTTGGCCACTTTGAGATAGTAAATGAATTGATTCTTATTTCGTGTTGACCCTTCCGAAATGTTAAGGGCTATCTGTAAGATCATTTCATTGAGTTGGTTGATATGGTGCTGCTGTACGGGATTACGTACCTCATTTGAGTTAAGCTGTGTCCATGTCGCAAGATCTAATATCTTCTGATAAACACGAAGCTCCTCAAAGCGGAAAAAGGTAAAATTTTTGTTGGTTTCAGTGTCCATGTTGCTGTTGCTTTTAATTGTTGTAATCTCAGACGTACTAGTATTTTTGAAAAAAAACTGTCCCGCTATAAAAGTAAAAGTGACAACGGGACAGCTATGAAGCTCAAAATTAATATATTATTTGTTAACCTTGTAGGTTATGTCTCCATTTTTGAAAAAAGCAACTATTTGACGGGCTGCAGCTACACCAGCATTGTTGTTGGCTTCTGATGTTTGAGCCCCCATTTTTTTAGGTGTGAAGAAGAATCTACCTGCAAACTTGGTCTCAATTTCTGCTTTGTTGCCTGGCTCAATGTCGCTAAGATATTTGAAGTCTGCACGAGCTTCGAACACTCTCAGTAGTCCCTCTTCGTCAATAACCTCTTTGCGAGCGGTATTAACTAGAACGGCTCCTTTTGGCATCATGCTCAAGAGCTCAAAACCGATAGATTTCTTTGTTTTGTCGTTTGCAGGGATATGCAGAGAGATATATTGGCAGGTCTTGTACAACTCTTCCACTGTTTTGACAGCAACGACTCCATCCGCCTTAATAGCCTCTTCAGTTACAAATGGGTCAAATGCATATACCTCCATGCCGAAGCCTTTTGCTATAGTAGCTACATATTTTCCGACATTTCCATATGCATGAATACCGATCTTCTTTCCACGAAGTTCAGTTCCTGAAGCTCCATTGAATGCATTACGTGCCATATAGACCATCATGCCTAATGCCAATTCAGCAACTGCATTTGAGTTCTGGCCAGGTGTATTCATTGCTACGACATTGTGCAATGTAGCTGCTGCTAAATCAATATTATCATAACCAGCACCGGCTCTGACAACAATTTCTAACTGTTTTGCAGCATCCAAAACTTCTGCATCCACAATGTCACTACGAATGATAATGGCATTTACATCTTTTACAGCATCTAATAACTGCTGCTTGGTGGTGTATTTCTCTAAAAGGGCAAGCTCATAACCTGATTCGGTTACTATGCCACGAATCGCCTCTACAGCTGATGCAGCAAAGGGCTTATCGGTTGCAACGAGTACCTTTTTCATTTGATATTAATTTGTTTTTAATGGTCACCTAAAATATGCTAGATTTAATATTTACTCTGTTTGTGAGTGTTTACCATGTCATAGCTATTCTGGTGAATATAATTTGGTTTAGTTGCCGCATGGAATAAACTGGATTGACGCTTTTCTTTATAGGAATTAGTGGTGTGAATCTTTAATCTTGGCTTTTCTTAAGCTTGTTTTTTTATTGCTGTAAGTTTAGCATTGATAGATTCTTAATCAGTCGCTCTCAAGTTTGTTCCAATCATGGCTGTTTTGTGGTTTAATTTGTGGTTAAATGATTACGCAAATGTAAGAATATAAACTATTTCAACCTCGCTTTGTATAAAACATTTTAACGTTCTACATTAACTGATCCCTGAAAGTGCCTCCCGTCATTTAGCCATAAAATATAGTAGTAGGTTCCCTCTGGCACCGCATTGCCATTACTGTCTGTGCCGTCCCACTGATTCAAATAGGGTTTGTATTCCCGGATCTCATTACCCCATCTGTTGTAGATCACTAATCGATTTTCATATTGATACTCTATGTTTGTAATTATAAAGTCATCATTTATATTGTCTCCATTGGGTGTTATAACATTCGGAATGACGATCTCGCATTCACCGTAATTTACTTTTACTGTGTCTGTTATTGAACAAAAATTAAGATCGTTGATCGTATATTGGTAGATCCCATCTTTAAGGTTATGCCGAATAAACTCCATACTGTTGTCTTTCCAAACTACCGATAAAGGGGCAATCCCCCCCTCGGCAATGAGTTCAATGCTACCTGTTAAAGTATTCGGACAGATCGCATCGGTTACAATTTTTTGAACTGAAATGGCCGGGGGCTCCTGAAGTTTGAGGGTAAGCGTGTCTTTACAGCCCATTCCATCTGTGATTGTTCCTACATAGTGTCCTTGAGATAGGCTGCCTATCTCAACACCTGTCTGTCCATTATTCCAAATAACAGTGAAAGGCGATGTCCCTCCTGATATGAATAATTGAATTCGTCCATCTTTACCGCCAAAACAAGTGGGATCAGTCGTCTTCGTTTGTAAAAGAGGTCCTGGAGGTGGCTGCAATTGAGCAGATGTATCTACAATACAGTTGTTTTGGTCAGTAATCACCACCCAATACACTCCCGGTAAAAGTCCACTACAGAGATTGCCCACCTGCCCGTTTTCCCAATTGATTTGATAGGGAGCGGTTCCTCCTCCTATTGTCAGTTTAATTTGACCATCTGGGGTGTTCTCGGGGCAACTTGGATTCTGAGTATTGATGTTGACTTCGATTTTTGGAGGTGATTTTATGGTGTCGACGATGGATGTGCTGCATCCTAAACTATCGTAAAGCAGGCCGGTTATTACTCCTTTTTTTAGTCCGGCAAGAGTGAGGCCAACCTGACCGGTGCTCCAGTTCATTATATAGGGCGATGTTCCTCCAGCAGGGGTGATGATAATAGCTCCATCACTTCCTTCATAACATTGGGTATGTTTAATGTTTTTTGAGTAGGTTAATGGGGTTAGAGGCTCTTTTATGTTGAAAGATAAGATGGTGTCACATAGATTTGAGTCGGCGATGCTAACATTATACAGTCCTGCTGATAAGTTTTGAATATTGGATGCAGTAGCTCCATTAGACCAGTTGAACTGATAAGGAAGAGTACCTCCCAAAACAGTTATCTTGATTTCCCCGTTAGAGTCTCCTTTACACGATACATCGGAGGTGATTGCCTGAATGTGCAGTGGAGGAGGCGACTTTAATAGAAGCAATGTGTCAATAGTGCATCCATTTTTGTCTTCAATGGTTAAGTTATAGATTCCTTTTTTAAGATTATTAATGCTCATTGTATCTCCCGTAGCGATACCCCCTAACCACCTTAATTTGTAAGGTTTGGTTCCTCCATCAGGTATGATGGTAATGGATCCATCGGCGGAGGTGTAACAGTTGGGCTCTTTTAATAAAATACGCAGGTTAAGTGGAGCTGGAGAGTTTAATGTTGTCCCAGCGGTGTCTTTACAGCCCAGTTCATCAATGACAAATAATTGATAGGTTCCTTGACATAAAGAGTCAATAGCGTTGGTAGTGTCTCCTGTGCTCCATTGTATAGAGTAGGGGGGGTAACCATTTGTGAAAGAAGCTGAGATCCACCCTGTACAATCAGCATAGCACAAAGGTTCATGGGTTAAAATGGAGATTAATGGTTTTTTGACCTCAATTAGAAGGGAATCTTTAAATGGACAACCAGCAGCGTTTAGCATCTCTACTTTAAGTTGGAAGGAGTTTTCTGATCGTAAGCTGATGGTATCTGTTCCCTGTCCTTGAGTAATCAGTTGAGGCGGTGACCATGATATCATTTGGCAAGAATCAGAGAGGTGAGTTAGAATGTACCTCGCTGAATCCATGGAACAGATTTTTGTGGCGCCGATTATGTTGATGGTATCAAAGGCAAAATTAACCGTAGTACTGTCGGTTAATTGGCAACCTCCTGAGTTAGTTGCACGAATATAAAAAGTTTTTAATCCCCAGCCAGTGGCTATAAACCCCGGATTGTTAAGAGGGCTGTTAAGTGTATCGGAAAATTGAGCATTACTACTCCATTGGAAAGATGATCCGGGAGGGGCAATGGCGGAGAGGCCAGCTATCGTGTCGCAACTGACTAAGTTGTGTGGTAAAGTAAGATAATGGGGTTCAACAATGAGCCATTGGTGTAATGAGTCGGTACAGTTGTTTCCATAAGATATGGTAAGAAGGTATAAGGTTGTTGTTGGGGGTGAGGAGATCGGATTTGAAATTGTAGAGTCTGATAGCCCAATGGTTGGAACCCATTTATATTGAATGGTGGTATCTGCTGAAGGAGGAATACCGATTTGAATGGAGTCACCCCAGCAGAGGGAAACATTGTTGATATAATAATTGCTGTCAGATATAATAGTAATCGATGATACGACTGTGTCAACGGCATTACAGTTTCCCGGCCATCCTGCGATAAGAGTAACGGTGTATGTTCCTCCGGAGGTATATATATGCTGAGGAGAGGATTCTGAAGAGTGGTTTAAGAGTCCTGAGGAGGGGTCGCCAAAGTTCCAATTATAGGTTACGGGACTATTAGATGCTTGAAAGTGGACGGTATCTGGGTAGCATCCTGTTCCAGAAGCTGTAATTTGAGAGGAAACAGATTCTATATTCAGGTTGATTTTAAAGACTGCATTATTACAATTGCTGCTGTTGTTGTTGTTGCTCCAAGCCCCCGGGTTAGGGAAAGTAGGAAAGCTATTAGATCCTCCACAACTGGCGCAAACAGATTGAATGATGTTCCCATTAGAGTCAAAACGACTAGTCCCTCCATCAACATGGTCTTGACCTGTACTTGTCGGTGAGTGTAACTCACCATAGAATGTTGCATATAGAAGATCAGAGAAATTAGTTTCAAAAACCGAGATATAAAAGTCTTGTCCATCGGTGGTGGGTTGAATGGCATCCGGGGTTATAGGGAAACCGGTGGTTCCCCAATTGCCATACCAGTTGAGCGTTGTCCCTTGATATATAGAGCCTCCCCAGTATCTACTCCATCCTGACAGCATGATTCTGTTACAGCGGTCTATCTCAAAAGCAGTAGGAGAGATCTCAGGTCCAGACCTTCCGCTGCCGAAGAGACCGCACCAATAAATGGTGTCAAGTTCAGGAGAGAGCTTAGCAACAAATTGGCCACTTCCCGGATTTGTATATACTCCCCCAGCATATAGGAGATTATTATTGTTTTTTGTTAATCCAAACAAGTAGACATCCCCGGTTTGATCTGTTCTGGTGAAATAAGTCAGATCGAGGGAGTGTGTCCCAAAATAGGTAGCATTTAACAATGCCCCTGTGTTTTTGTTGATTCTAACAACCATGCCATCTCCTGTTCCTCCTTGAAAAGTGGGTTTTACTGCATTTGGGGTGGTTGTTATATTGGAACTTAGTGTTCCTCCGGCAGCAATAATAAAATTATCATCGGCATCGATAGAGAAGAGGGCATCGTCTTTACTGCCTCCCCAAAAGGTGCTCCAAAGGAGAGTGGAGAGATTAGGAGAGAGCTTGCAAATAACACCCTCTTGCCCACCTCTATAATTGGGTTGAGCTACTCCTGAAGTGGTAGGAAAATTGGAGGAGAAGGTAGATGAAGCAATATAGATATTCTGGTTTTCGTCTATACCAACCTCACCTCTTACCCCATCACCATAACTTAAGTACAGAGAGTCATTCCCATAAATTCTAAAGGGTTCGTACCTTTTTTGGTAGTTTAGTCCATCATTACCTGTCCCTCCAAGAAAAGTAGAGCCAATAAGTTGAGTTCCATCAGCTGATAGTTTGCTGATGATAATATCTGAGCCTGAGGGGAATTTGATTACACTTCCATAGGTTAAGTCTTTTCCTCCTTTAAAGGTTTGGGAGTATGCTCCACTGGTAACCGGATAGTTATTAGAGCCTGTTGTTCCCATGATAATAAGATTGCCATCTTGATCACAGACCATAGAGTGAGGCATGTCAGCTTGATTCCCTCCCAGATAAGATGCCCATAACCGTTGAGTCCCTGAAGGATTATATTTAATGATCCCAATATCCCAATTGCCTCCAAAACCCGATTGCCAGGCCCCGATTGTAACCGGGTAACCTGTACCTCCAACAATTCCTCCAGAAAACACATTGCCATCATTGTCTCCCGCTGCTGTATATCCCCAATTGTCTGCATACGACCCTGAATAGGTACTGAAAACCAACTCTGGATCAATGATGAGTCGCCCCGATCTATCCCAATTGGTTTTATATTGGAGGATATTCTTTGAGAGTTCATACTCAACTTCAATCTCTTCTTTCGACTCATCTATCCAGGCAAAGGGTTGTTTCTCAAGGGAAGTGCCTAATGACGTCACTACCTCTAAGGCTCCATTAGCTAAACGTAAATCATCTACTCCAATATATTCTAATTTTAGTGACTCCGGATTACTATTAGGTTCAAGATACCAGTCGAATTTAATGGCTCCATTTGCTTGACCTATATGCAAAGAAATGCCCTCCCAGATATTATTTAGCGTCACCTCGCTAAAACGGTACACTTTGCTAATCTGTTTATTTCCTTCAAAGAAATTGAGGTAGTCAGTTGATGGAGTTGATGTTGTATAGGTGTGAGCGTATCCATTAGTAAAGACAATGGAGTAGGTGTGGTTTTTTATTGTTTCGTGAGTACACGGATCGTTGTCGGAATGACCGCTCATTTCAACTTCTTGCAAGCCATGAGGGTGATCGTGCGGTATTGTCTCGTTGTGGGTTATAGTAATTCTATCCTTTTCGATAAATAGAGTCGTTTGGCCATTTGGAGATAACATAAACAATACATTCTCCGGCCATTGACCTTTGTTTTCAATAAAGGAGAAAATTGGGTCATTTGGTTGAGCAAGTACTTGGCAAACAGTGATTAGTAATAAAAGGGTCAGGTATTTTTTGAACATGACCAAGAGTTTTTACAAAGATAAATTATGCCACGAATAATTTGTTAAATTTTTATAAAAGAATTGTTTGTTATAATCAATTGATCTATAATTCATTATTTTTTTTCTTAAAAAAGTACTTATAAATATTGATTGCTCGAATGTTTTTTAGTTACTTTGCAGATCGAATGAAACAGAAACATTGATTTTTGTTTTCATTGGTTTGTAAATTGTTTTTGGTTAAAGTTTGGAGAGACGGGGCTGGGAAGTCCCGTTCTCCTTTTTTTTATAGTTGATGTTGGATCTGTTTTATTGGTGTTGGGTTCGTTTTATTATAGAAGAGATTTTTGGTTTTACTACAGGGATCGTAATTTTTAATACACCTGCGGTTTTTGTTTAAATCCTTTTCATTTGCGAAGCAGAGTTGGAAGAGCAAAGAGATAAAAAAAGACGTTGAAATCAACGTCTTTTTTGTTTTAGATGGCATTAAGTGCTATTTCCATCATATTTGTAAATGATGTTAACCTTTCATCGGTGGAACATCGTTCCTCTGTAATTAATTGGTCAGAGACGGTTAGTAGAGAGAGGGCTCTACGGCCATATCGGGCAGTAATACTGTAGAGGGCGGTGGTCTCCATTTCAACGGCTAAGATGCCATATTTTCTCCAGATGGCATATTCAGCCATTAGGTCGTCAACAAAGAAGGCATCTGTTGTAAGAACGGTTCCAACATGAGTTGTGAGTCCAAGTTTTACAGAGGCTTCATAGGCGTTTTTTAGGAGGTCAAAGTTAGCAGCCGGGGCGAATTCAAGGTTTTTGAAGATTACTTTGTTGAAATTAGAGTCTGTGCTGGCCGTGATAGCAAGGATTACATCCTTAAGATTAAGGTATTCTTGGATTGCACCGCATGTTCCTATTCTGATAAGGTTTTGGCAGTTATAGAAAGTGATCAGCTCAGTAGCGTATATTCCGATGGAGGGAACACCCATACCGGTACCTTGAACCGAGAGGCGTTTTCCTTTGTAGTAGCCGGTATAACCTAGCATGCCTCTTACATTATTGTAACAGACGGCATCTTCGAGATAGTTATCGGCTAAAAATTTTGCCCTAAGTGGATCACCTGGTAATAAGACGGTCTCGGCAATTTGACCTTCTTTGGCCTCAATGTGTATGCCCATGTTTGTGTTCTTTATGTTTAACCTAGATATTTTGCTACGAGTGGCATTCTTCTTCCCATTCCGAAAGCTTTAGTGCTTACCCTGAGAATAGGAGGAGTTTGATGGCGTTTGTATTCGTTAGTGTTTACCATTCGAAGCGTTTTATTAACGATAGTTGCATCGAATCCATCGGCGATAATCTGATCTGGTCCTTCAAATTTTTCGATGTATTTATATAAGATTTGATCAAGGATGTCGTAATCTGGTAGGGAGTCAGAGTCTTTTTGATCGGGTCTAAGTTCAGCTGAAGGAGGTTTAGAGATAATGTTTTCAGGGATGATAGCGCCTGATCGGTTGATGTATCGAGCCAGGGCATAGACATCTGTTTTATAGACATCACCTATCACGGATAAACCACCACACATATCACCGTAGAGGGTTCCATAACCGACAGCAGCCTCACTTTTATTGGATGTGTTAAGTAGGATATATCCGAATTTATTGCTGAGAGCCATTAAAATGACGGCTCGGCTTCGTGCTTGCATGTTCTCTTCTGCCAGGCCAAATGAGGTACCGGCAAAGATTGGTTGAAGGGTATGTTCAAAGGCATTGAAAGCCTCCTCAATAGGAACTAACGATTGACGGGTTCCAAGATTATCTGATATTTCAACAGCATCGCTTACTGAGTGGTCAGAGGAATATCGGCTTGGCAATAAAACGCCCCACACATTGTCTGCACCTAGCGCACGAGCTGCTAAAACGAGAACTACGGCAGAGTCGATACCTCCGGAAAGACCCAATATGGCTTTCTTAAAACCCATTTTGTTGAAGTAATCCCGAATACCCATGACTAAAGCATCATGGATCAGTGCAATACGTTCGGGTTGATAGTGTGTTTGTAGGGATAGCCCAGACGAATTCAGTTCACGAGTATCGACTATCTGAAAATCTTCGCTAAAAGTGGATAATCGTCTGACCTCTATTCCGGTGGCCGATAAAGCCAAAGAACCTCCATCGAATAGTAACTCGGTTTGAGCTCCAACCTGATTGACGTATATAAGGGGTATGTTATATTGGCAAGTGTTTGATCTCAAAATCTCTAATCGGGTATTGGCTTGTTCTGAATGGAAAGGACTAGCCGCGATGTTAATCATCAAAGTAGGTTGTTGCTCTGCCAATTTGTCCATAGGGGAGAAGGTGTAGAGCATCTTCTCTCCTACATTCCAGAGATCCTCACAAATCGTTACAGCCAGTCGCTCGCCTTCAAACTCCCAAACCAAGAAATCACGACCTTGCTCAAAGTATCGATACTCATCAAAGACATCATAATTGGGAAGCAGTGCTTTGTGGCTTACCTCACAAATCTTTCCATCTTTAAGTAAGACTGCTGCATTGAAAAGCCGTTTTCCCTTTCCTGTCTGATTGAAAACCGGTAACCCAACAATGGCGGAGATTTCTGTACACTCTCTCGCTATTCGTAAAGCCGACTCTTCGCATCTCTTGATGAAATCATCAAAGTCGAGGAAATCGCGAGGAGGATATCCGGAAATCGAAAGTTCAGGAAAGACGACAAGACGCGCCTCTTGTTCTCTCGCTTTTTTGATAAGTTCTATAATGGTGTCACCATTTGCCTGAAAGTTACCGATATGAGGATTAATCTGAGCAAGTGCTATCTTCATTTTTATATCACAATTTTGATAACCTAAGTCAATATTTAGGTTTTAGTTTTACATCGCTTAAAACATAATGCCTAACGTAAGTGCAACCCAGCTGGCTGATGCACTCTCTTCAACAGAAGTCTTAGCGTTTTTCCCAGAAAGGATATCTGATAACCCAGAGTTTAAATGAATGGCGGTGAATAGATAGGTGCTGCCATCCAGAGGAAAATCGACACCTCCCCCAATTTTAAAAGTTAGTCTGGCTGTAGTAACATCATTTGTAATGGATGTATTCGAGGTAATAACATTATTTCCAGTGGGATTGTCATTAATCAAAAAGGAGTCATCGGCTTTTGCCTTTAGATTAAATCCTAAACCGAATCCTATATCAGCAAAGAGTCGATAGGGTTTAAGAGCCACTGTCTTCATTTTAAGCATAAATGGGATTTCGAGGTATCTTAAATGGTAGGTTCTATATAGTGTCCCGCTATACTCCTCAGAACTTCCATCCTTTAGATAAATCGTAGGGTAGTTCATCTTTCCATTGAGATATTGAACATTAAAGCCAGTGGAAAGGAAATAGTTATTCGCTATTGCAATGTCGGAGCTAAAACCCCAAGCGAAGCCTACATGGATCCCATCGTTTTTGTAATTATCTACATCTGGGGAAAACCATCCCAGTGAAGGGGCAACTAATAGTCCAAATTGAAAAGGCTTATTGTTGTCTTGTGCTTTAAGCGTGGCAGATAATAAGGTTAGAAACGAGAGCGCAAAAAAGATTAGTCTCTTCATGTGATTACATTTTAATTCTTCGGTTCCTATTACAAAGATATAAAAGTAGTACCGTTACATCGTTAGCACTTCCATATACTATTTGAAAAACGTTCACGATGGCATGATAATTACTATTATCACTCTTTTTTTTAAGTCTCTTTACACTAGCGACTTTTTTAGTTACTTTAGTTGCGTCTTTTTACTTTTGAAAAGAAAGGCTTAATCAATTTTTTGAACTAAACTAGATTAATCATGAGAAAAGGTTTACTCGTAATTCTTATGCTACTCGCTACCGGAGTAGCATACAGTCAGTTTTCAATTGGTCCTAAAATTGGGGTAAACGTTGCAAAACTTACAACTGATTTTGATGAAGATTTTCAGAATATTCAATCATCTTCAAAAACAGGTTTTCAGTTTGGAGCGTTTGCTCGTATTGGTGGCAAAGTTTATTTGCAACCTGAAATCCTTTGGTCAACAAAAGGAGGTATTGTTGAATTTACCCAAGGAGCCCTTGGCATAAGTAAGTATGATACTAAATTGACCGCTATTGATATTCCTATTTTCATTGGTTACAAACTTATCAAACTTCCGATTGCCGGGAATATCAGGGTTTTTGGCGGTCCGATTGCTTCTTTTGTAACTAGCTCAAGTGTTAAGGCTGATGGATTAGAGTTACCAAGTATGGAGGATTATAAAAGTACTATCTGGAGTCTTGGTCTTGGTGCCGGTGTAGATGTTTTGATGTTTACCCTTGATGTTAGATATGAAATTGGGCTATCAAATGTTTCTGATGCAGCTCTTGTAACTCAAAAGAGTAACGTTTTCAATGTATCTCTTGGTTGGAAGATCCTCTAATTCTTAATAACAGGAAGATTTAGTCCGTGACTTGTCACGGACTTTTTTTGTGTTTGAAAAATCGCATCTCTTTTTTTTGTTCAGGTTAGAATGTTAATCGGGGGATCGAGTTTGCTTATTAGATATTGTCAAGATCTACCCATTACAACATTGGTAATTTCTATGCGTTATCGACAGGTGTCGTTTTCTCTGTTTAACTTTGTCACAGAAATTGTTTGAACTATGAGATCTATTGTCCGGTATCCCGTTTTGTTTATCCTACTTGTATCTCTTTTCTCTTGCGGTGAGAAAAATAATAACTGGATGAAGAGAGGGGCAGAAGTTAGGGCCTCAAAGGATGTTTCAATAAAGCGCTATGAAAAGGCTCTTTTTGCCATCAATAGTGATCATCTTCAAGAGGGACTGGCAGCTATCTCTCGGGAGTATTATCTTTTTATTGGAGAGGAGTATAAGAATCCCCAAGCATTGATTCAGATGAAATCATACCTGGATGATACATTGATAAAGCAGGGCTATCGTTATTCAGTGCGTGTTTTCCCAGATCTTTCAGGGTTACCTTCAGAACTGGCTGATGCCTTCGAAAGAATACGACACTTTTTCCCTTCGTTCTCTAACCCCGAGGTCTATACTTATATCTCTGGCTATGATCAGCAAACTAGTATCTATTTTAATGGGGAGGTATTGACTATTCCCCTTGATCTCTACTTAGGTGATTCGACTAAAGTATACCAGCAACTCAGAATTCCACTCTATATGCGTCAACATATGAGTAAAGAGTATATGCTTTCAGATATTGTCCTAACAGTATTACACCAACTTGTCCCACGTGATATAGCCTCCGCTCCGTTAATTGACCAAATGCTATATGAGGGGATGTTGTTAGCGATGACTGATTATATCCTCCCCAGTGTTCCAGATTATTGTAAGATGGGTTATACGCAGGTTCAAGAGGATTGGTGTAGGAAAAATGAAGAAGAGATATGGAAATATTTGGTTGGAAACAAGATTCTGTTTTCAACCAATCAGAGTGATATTGGTCTAATGATGAATGATGGCCCTTTCACCAATGGTTTTCCTAAAGAGTCTCCAGCAAGAACAGGTGTCTGGATGGGTTGGCAGATTGCTCGTGCTTGGGTAAATCGTAATGAGGATATTCCTTTGAATAGAATTGCATCTATGCAGAATGGTAAACAGATATTGGAGGAGTCACGTTATAAACCGGCACGTAAATAATGATTTTTTTAGAGAAGGGTTGAGCTTAGGATAAGGGGAATAGACTTAATAATAGTCCTCCTTACGGCGTTGCTTTTTCTCTTTGAGAAGTGTTTTTGCCTTTAATCTTTTCTCGATAGAGCCTTTAGTTGGCTTGGTTTTTTTCCTTTTTACTTTTGGCGTTAGTGCGAATACAAGAAGTTCGAGGAAACGTTCCGTTGCCTGCTCTTTATTTCTTAGCTGAGTGCGTTCAGTCTGAGAAACTACTATAAGTTCACCCTCTAAGGTGAGTTTTGAAGCAAGCCGCAGTTTGATCATTTTTAACTCCTCTTCAGTAAAGAAGTCGGTTTCAATGATGTTCATTCGTACCTCAACCCGGGTATTCACTTTGTTTACATTTTGTCCCCCCGCCCCCGAAGAACGCGTGGCAGAGTAGACAAGGTAATTTAAAATACCGCGATATAAAAGTTCATCAATGGTCATCAATTAATCCTCCTCGAGGTAAAATTGTTCTTTTTTTGCTCCACATTTTGGACAAGTCCACTCTTCCGGCAGGTCATTAAAAGCGGTTCCAGTCTCAATCCCTTGTGATTTATCTCCCTTTTCCGGATCGTAAAGATAATCGCAAAGCATACATCCATATTTATCCATGGCTACATCAGTATTTTTGAGCAAAGGTAAGAGTTTAAGATGTTAATTTCTGTGGGTAATAGTCTGGATAAAGGATTTATAGAATGAGTTTATTACCTAAAGATTTGCTCCTCCTTTAGTCAGAACCCACTGTTTTGAGAGATCAGGGTTGAGGATTTCAACGAATCCATTGTCCGTTTCGCCGGTCGAGACTTCAATCTTAAACAATGATATTTTGCCTTCTCGATTAAGGGATTCCAAAGGATTATTGGTAGATGTTGATTTGGGGGAGATGACAAAATTCTTGTTTCCTTCTTTAATGATGGCCTCTTCTGGAAGACAAACAGCTTTATAGTCACTGTTGATTACTTTGATTTTTGCGAATGCTCCGTTGGGGAGGTTTTTTATATCCTGCGGATTGGGTTTTGCATAGCAGATGATTTTATGGTTTTGTGGGTCAATTTGTTTTCCGATGTTGATGATGGTTGCTTCAAATTGTTTATCTGGAGTGTCAAGAATATAGAAGTACACTTTTTTAGCATCTGACAGTTCTGAAAGATCTTTTTCGTAGAGGAAGAACTTGAGCTGCATTTGTGATACATCAACAGCAGACGCTAATGGTACGCCAGGCTCAGAAAACTGTCCGATAACTGCGTTTATTGAAGTTAGAAACCCATTTACCGGAGAACGGAGCCAGAGGGAAGGAATAATATTGCCATTTTCAATTTTAGAAGGGTCAACTTGTAGCATCAATAGTTTAGCTTTTAGAGCATTGACTTTTGTCAACAAGCTTTTGTTTTCTGCTTCAATTGCCTGAAGGTTACTTATGCTGGTGATTTGATCTGCTTGAAGACTTTGTTCCCTTTTAAGTTGTAATGCAGAGCTCTTTAGTCGAATGGTTGCTTCCTGAAACTCTTGTTGAAGCTCAATAAACTGACTACTCTTTATTTCAATGATTGCTTCACCTTTGAATAGTTGGTCGCCTGGTTTCTTTGAGAAGGCAGTAATGGTTCCTTGGATGTACGAGCTAATTAAAGCTGATGCATTGGCAGGAGCCTCAATGATTCCCGTAGCTTCGATTGATTTATCGAAAGTTTGCAACCCTGTCATCCCAAACGCCATTCCTTCATTTTCAAACTGACTCTTGGTAACAACAATTGCTTCATCATTTTCTTTTTCAATGTTCGCTTCGGCAGCTTTATTGTTACATCCGGAGTGAAGTAGATTGAGTAGCAAGAAAAACAGGGATAGAAATAAAGGTTTATTGAAAAGTACCTTCACCAGATGTTGGGTTATTATTGGATGAAGAAGTTTTGTGTTTATGTTATTCATCTTTTCTTTATTAATTCTTTTCATTAATAGGTGCTGAATCTCTTGAAGGCATTTCAGATTTTCGGGTAAATCTAAGCGGGCGGAATGCTAATCCTTTAATGTCAATTAGAACGGCATAGAGTAGGGGTAAGGCAATCATGGTAAGCATAGTACTGGTTATTAACCCTCCAATAACGACGGTTGCTAGTGGGCGTTGTACTTCAGCTCCAGCAGAAGAGCTTATTGCCATGGGGAGAAATCCTAGGGCAGCGGCGGCGGCAGTGAGCATTACCGGTCTTAGTCTCTCCTTAGTCGCCTTCATAACGAGGTCTCGCATGCTAAGATGTCCCTCTTCACGAAGTTCTTTTAAGTATTCTATTAATACAATACCATTCAATACGGCTACACCGAAGAGTGCAATAAAGCCGATCCCTGCTGAGACGCTAAAAGGCATCCCTCTCAGCCATAGGAAAGTTACACCTCCAACAGCCGATAAAGGTACCGCCGAGAAGATGATCGCTGCCTCACGAAATGAATTAAAGGCAAAGTGAAGAAAGATAAAGATTAACAAGAGAGCTATTGGCACTGCTATACTTAATCTTTTAGTTGCGTTCTTCAGATTCTCAAATTGTCCTCCATAAGAAACATAATATCCTGGTTTCAATGTGATTTCTGATTCAATTTTTTGCCTGATATCGTGTATTACCGACTCTAAATCACGATTTCTGACATTGATACTAACCACAACTCTACGATGGGTGTTTTCTCTAGATATTTTAGCCGGTCCTGTGGCATAATCAATAGATGCAACCTCTGCGATAGGTATCATAGTGCCATTTTCAAGGATTATTGGGAGATTACGCAAATCATCGATAGATGCTCTTTTTTCGGGCTGAAGTCTAATCACTACATCGAATCGCTTCTCTCCCTCAAAGATATTTCCAGCCTTTTCCCCACCGAAAGCCATCGTTAGTTGACGATTCAACTCTTCAATGGTTAGTCCGTAAATAGCTAATTTTTCTCGGTTATAGTGGACTCCCATTTGCGGTAAGCCTGCTGTCTTTTCTAATATAACATCAGCAGCTCCGGGGACATCCTTGATAAGCTTTTCTATCTCTTGCGCTTTTGTTGCCAAATAATCTAAGTCTTCTCCAAAGATCTTGACCGCAATATCGGCTCTAACTCCGGTTATTAACTCATTGAATCGCATTTCAATAGGCTGAGTAAACTCATAGTCAATACCGGGAATGATGCTTAACTCCTCCTTGATCTTCTCTGCCAGTTCCTCTTTGCTCTTAGCCCTAACCCATTGGTTTTTTGGTTTTAATTTGATGATCATATCAATCTCTTCCATTGACATTGGATCGGTTGGAACTTCGGCCGCCCCTATTCGACTGACTACTTTATCCACTTCTGGAAACTTATCTTTAAGAATTTGTTCCATTCGGGTTGTTAGCTTGATGGTCTCGGTCAGAGAGGTTCCTGTTTTTAAAACAGGTTGAATTACAAAGTCACCTTCGTCGAGGGTAGGCACAAATTCTCCGCCAATGTTACTGAATAAGACCCCCGTATATATTAAAGATAATAATGCAGAACCCAACACCCACCTTTTGTGATTATAAGCCCATTTTATAACGGGTTCATAGCTCTTGTAAGCCACCTTCATAATCCATCCTGAGATGTCAAATCGCCTTTTGTTTTCGGGTTTGAGAAAGAGAGCAGAGGCTACCGGAAGCCAAGTCAGACCAAAGACCATGGCTCCTAGAATAGCAAAGCTAAAGGAAAGAGCCATAGGTCGAAACATCTTCCCTTCAACTCCACTTAGTGTCATGATGGGGATCAATACGATGAGGATGATTACTTGCCCAAAAATGGCTGAATTGATCATTTTACTGGCTCCATTATAAGTAATCTTATCCATCAAGGTCATTCTTTCATCTGCTCCGGCAGATTCTAGTTCACTCTTTTTCAGAGTAACCCTCAGTGCAATATATTCTACAATGATTACAGCCCCATCAATAATAATCCCGAAATCGAGTGCTCCAAGACTCATCAGGTTGGCATCTATCCCAAAGAGGTACATCATCGAAATAGTAAAGAGCAAGGATAAAGGAATCATAGAGGCAATTACCAATGCTGATCTTAGATTTCCCAGTAAGAGGATTACAATTAGCATCACAATGATACATCCTAGAACAAGATTCTCAATAACAGTAAATGAGGTTTTGCTAATTAGTTCACCCCGTTCGATGATGGGGTTGATATAGATACCCTCAGGTAGTGTTTTTTGCACTTCAGCAATTCTTCTATTCACCTCAGCCATTACGTTTTTGGAGTTGGCATCTTTGAGCATCATAATTTGACCCAGCACCTTTTCACCCTCTCCATTAGCAGTGATTGCACCAAACCTGTTCGCATGACCGTATCTTACTTCAGCAACATCTCGAACCAATAATGGTGATCCATTCATGTTTTTTATTACAATGGCTTCGATATCTGATAGTGATTTAGCCATGCCATCGCCTCTAATAAAATAGCTTCGATTTTGTTTTTCTATGTATGCACCTCCGGCCACACTGTTGTTTTTTTCTACAGCATTAAAGACTTCTGCTAACGATAATCCAGCTGCTTGCAACCGCATGGGATCAATAGCTATCTCGTATTGTTTTAGCAGCCCTCCCCATGTGTTGATTTCAACAACCCCTTTGATGCCAGATAATTGACGCTTTACAATCCAATCTTGAATCGTCCGAAGTTCCATTGCTGTATACCGATCCTTAAACTCTGGCTTGACATCAAGTGTATATTGATAGATCTCACCCAATCCAGTTGTGATAGGACCCATTTCAGGTTCTCCGAATCCTTCCGGTATGTTTGCAGTAGCGGTTTTAATTTTCTCTGCAATTAATTGTCTCGGAAGATAACTTCCCATACTCTCCTCAAAAACGATCGTAACTACGGATAACCCAAACTTTGAAATCGAGCGAATCTCTTTTACACCCGGCAGATTTGCCATTTCTAGTTCAACCGGATAGGTTATAAACTGCTCAATATCTTGTGTTGATAGATTACTGCTTACGGTTATGACCTGAACTTGATTATTGGTGATGTCTGGAACTGCTCCGACAGGGATATGAAAAACAGCATAGAGACCAAAGGCCGCTACACTGAGGGTGAAGAGTACAATAATCAACTTGCTTTTTACGCTGAAATCAAGGATCCTGTTTATCATTTTAAAATTCTGGTGTTTGTTTTTGATCTGAAGTCACTTCGGATCTCTTTCCTGGGTGTGATTGATTGCTATATAACAATATTATAGCTTTTCTGTTTAAGGTTCACCAGTTTTTTATTCTTTCTTCTAATCGTGGTTTAACCTCGAATGGTTAATAGGGTTGAATCCAGCTTGCCCTATCAAGACTTCTGAATTGGATAGCTTCAGAAAGATGAGTTGAGTTTATCTGTTCTTCTTGTTCTAAGTCGGCAATAGTTCTGGCAACTCTCAGTATGCGATCATAAGCTCTGGCAGATAGTCCGAGTTTATTCATCGATATTTTCAGTATTTTAAGGCCGGTTTCATCGGGTTGGCAGCATTGTTTTTGTAGTTTGGAGCTCATTTGTGCATTACAATGGGTGTTGGGCGAGTTTTCAAATCTGGCTTGCTGGATTTTACGAGCTTTAATCACTCTGTCTCTGATAGAGGCGCTGCTTTCTCCGGTTTTTATATTGGAAAGATCGGAGAACGGAACAGGCACCACCTCAACATGAAGGTCAATACGGTCGAGAAGGGGGCCACTTATTCGGGATATGTAACGTTGGACGAGGTTAGTGCTGCAAGAGCAAGCTCGATCGGGGTGGTTATGATAGCCACAAGGACAAGGGTTCATGGCAGCTACCAGCATAAAGTTGGCAGGAAATTGAACAGAATACTTTGCTCTGGAAAGAGTCACGATGCGGTCTTCCAGAGGTTGTCGCATAACTTCCAGAGCTGATCTATGAAATTCTGGTAGTTCATCGAGAAAGAGAACTCCATTTTGGGCAAGACTCACTTCGCCGGGAAGTGGGAAAGCCCCTCCACCCACGAGGCCGGCGTCTGAAATGGTATGGTGCGGAGCCCTAAAGGGTCGTTGGGTGATGAGTGCCGCATCTTTTTTTAGTTTTCCTGCTACCGAGTGTATTTTAGTGGTCTCGATTGCTTCAGCAAATGACATGGGCGGCAAGATAGAGGGCAATCTACGGGCTAACATTGTTTTTCCACTTCCCGGTGGACCTATTAAAAGCACGTTATGCCCGCCTGCTGCGGCAATTTCAAGTGCCCTCTTAATATTTTGCTGGCCCTTTACATCACAAAAGTCTATATCACTAAGCTTTTGAAGCATGGTCTGCTCCTCAAGGTTGACCGGAACCGCCTGCTTCAATTCTTTAGAGCCTCTGAAAAAATCAACAACCTCTGAGATATTCTTTACTCCATAAACTTCAATCTCAGGGGTTACTGCAGCCTCTTTCTCATTTGCATAAGGAATGATCAATCCTTTGTAGCCTAATCTTTTGGCCTCTAATGCCATAACTAAGGCTCCCTTAATCGGTTTGATCTCGCCATTTAACGAAAGCTCTCCCATAATCATATACTCGCCTGCCTTATCTGCAGGAATTTGCTCAGATGCTGCAAGAATCGCGATGGCAATCGGTAAATCAAACGATGACCCCTCCTTACGTAAATCGGCTGGCGCTAGGTTAATGACGATCTTCTGATGTGGAAAATGTAAGTTATTTGTGGAAAAAGCCGAGATGATTCTATGTTGGCTCTCTTTGACTGCATTGTCGGGAAGTCCTACCATGATAAAACCTACTCCGGTGTCAACATGCACCTCTATAGTAATCAGTCGTCCGTTAATGCCTAATACTGTACTTCCAAAGGTCTTTACTAACATGGGCTTAGTGAATTAATTGTCGCTCTTCGTTTTTTTTTAAATCAAAGTTAAATGGCTTTGAACTTCAAATTCTCTTATGGAGCCTTAAATGCAAAAGACGTAATTACTTAATCTTATCAATCCAAATAAACTATGTTGTGAAGGTTTTATCTAGCTCTTCGCTTCCCCTTCGCTTCCCCTTCGCTCCTTCTCCATATATATGCCGATTTTAAATGGAAAAAT
>CAYUII010000031.1:0-8364 GCA_964444785.1 uncultured Bacteroidales bacterium
TCAAGTTTATACCCCGTTGCTCCACTCACACTGTTCCAGTTAGATTTAAAGGAATTAGCCGATACTTCCGCAGCGTCTGTTGCAACCGGAGTAGCCAATAATGGTGCAGGAATATTAAACGAAGCAGAAGTTGCACTGGTCAAGCTACCTGATGTGAAAGTGATGGTAGCTCCATTAACTAAGGAGGTACTGGTAGCTGTTAAACCTGTAAATGTGGCAACTCCTGAAGCTGCATTTACAGAGGTAGTGCCACCCATTGTCCATGAACCAGCACCAACTGCTGCTGTAACAGAAGCAGAAGAACTTGTAACAGTATTATTATATTGATCTTCAACTCTTACTCCTGGTTGAGTTGCTAAAGCCCCCCCATTAACGGCTGGAGCGGTGGGTTGAGTTGCCACTATTAACTTAGTAGCAGCCCCAGCTAAAATAGTTTGGGTTACGGTTGCATTAGAATATCCGGTAGCCTCAACTGTTATGCTTTTATCACCTGAAGTTTGAAGAGCAGAATTACCTCCAGGCATTAATCGTAGGTTTCCAGCAGTTAAAATATAATCTGAAGCAGCGAGAGTGGTTGGCCCAACCTTGACAGCGGTTACGACAGCTCTCCAAGCGGCATCATCAGTGAACGTGATATCTATGTCATTATCAACAGTATTGTTAGTAGCATCTGGGTTAAGGGTTGGTGGAGTTGAACCCGAACTAGATAGCTTAAAAAGGCTTAACTTTACTTGACTCGACGTATAGCAAGCAAATCTCGGATTACTATTATTGTATTGTAATATTCTAGTATTAGCTGCTACATTTGTAAACACAAAGAAGTTTGAAGCATACGTTAAATTCCATTTTTCAGAGTTTCCTGATACTGATGAAACAGCAGAGGCAGAATTACCACCAACAACAGAACTGTATGAAACATAATTACTTGAGGCCTCACTATAGATTGTATAACTATCATCAACCTGCTTTTGAAGTTTCCATACAATTGTTCCATCTGGATTAGTTATTGTATTGGTGGTAACTGTAACAGCTGTTTTTCCAAAATAGTTAGAAGTATTAGAATTATTCATTGCATTAGTCGTGGTACCCCCTACGATAACATAATACCCATCACTTAAGTCCGTAAGGGATGTTATCTTAGTGAACGTACCAGTTCCATTGTACTGCCCCCTCCCCTCAAGGCCCACAAACCCCAAGATCAAAAGGATAAATAATGAAAGTAGTTTTTGTCTCATAAATATTCGGTTTAGATTTGTTTTATTTGATTCTACACATTTACAAGCAAGCATAATAATATACCGGCGTATTAAACCTTCATCTTTAACAATGGCGGTTTGACACCCTAAAAGAGTAATCTGTACTTAAAATCACTCTTTGAAGTAGTTCGAATTAGTACTATTAGTTCTATCAGTTTTCGGTTGATGTGAAATCACCATCCCATAAGAAATGGTTACATCTCTTTAAGGGAGTCCAAAAGTACACTTTTACTAATTACCAATATTATTACCTATATTAAATTGGCATTACTTTTTTGTATCCAATGCAATTTTTTTAGCTCGATCATATGCCATAATAACACACTATACCCTAATCCTAGTTCCCACTATTCATCATCACCATTGGAACGACCCCATCAGTCTTGTAATCAATCTGGCTACCTGCCCCGGTATAAGGGAAGATCTTAAAATAGTAATCCGTTTGAGGAATCAAAAAAGGAATCATTGCCTGCTGAATACCCCATGCTACATTCAGCGAATTCCCTCCATCAGTAACCTGAACGCCATCAACTGGGGTCTCTATTGCATCATATCCAACAGCACTCCACCTTATTAGATAACCCGTCGGAATCACATCGCCTACCGCATCCTTCCACATCAGATGAATGGTAGTCGCAGAAAAGGGATTAGGGTAGTTACTCGGCTCAGGAAGAATAGCCTCCGGATCCCATACTCTATCTGCCCACTCCGGATGATCTATATAAGGATTCCTATTACCTTGTATCTGATAAACAGCATTATTTCTATCTATCTCCTTCTGACTCACCGGATCCATGTGGTGCCACTTTAACATCAAATCTACATACCAAGCCTCATATGCGGGATACGATGTGCCGTTCAAAATCAAATCTCCCTCTGTCGTCATACTTGCCCAACTAGCTATCCGGCTGTAATACCTTGTAGCCATATAAAAGTAATTACGCGCCACATCGCCCTTAAACTCATCAATAGGTTCGAAAACAACATCACTCGTTGCACCAATAAAGCCAGCAGTACTGCATGATCCTAACTTCCCGCCATTCTGTGATGTCCATGTTGGACTGTTCACCTCCCCATAGGGATTATTGTTTCGCCTACTATTTACATAACTATCGGTAGGCATGATATGAAACAGATCGGTATACATCGTATCGGTTGAGTTACCGGTACTATTCCACCAACTTTTAGGAAAGGTGTGCTCTCTGTTATAACATCCACCCTCGTAACCTGGGGTGCTGGTACATTGACTGGTGCCCAACAAAAATAGGTAGGGAGAGACGTCTGGAGCCGGTACATGACTATAGATATCCCAAACCTTATTTCCCGGCTGAAGCGAGTCTGTAGTGTAAAAGGCCGTCCATAAAAAATCATAACTCTTCTTTGTATGTCCTTTGATGATCTTAAATAGCTCCTTCTGAAGGGTCTCCCCTTTTTGATTTGTGATGCTACTGTAGAAGCCTGCTGGTGCCTGAGCAGAAAGATTAACAGATATAGCCGACCAGATCAATCCGATTAAGATAACAGTGACTCTATTCATGAAATAATAAATAGTAAAAGTTGATTCGATATAACATACCCCCAGAGGGTGATCATTCCGCAGAACAGAGACAAAGTTACTGCATATATACCAGTAGCACTACATTGAATAGCAGATTGACTCTCCTATCCTTTATAGATAAAACAAATAGAGACTTTAAAACGAGTTAAATCGAAGGATTAAAATCCTGCCAGAGGCATCGTAACTGTGGGAATTAACAGTAACCAGCCCAGAATAACCATAAGAAGGATGAACTTCCAAGCCCAGCTAAACCATTTGTTGAAAGGAATTCTAGCAATCTCGAGAACCCCGATAAGCACGCCAGAGGTGGGAGTAATAAGATTAGTAAAACCATCGCCGATATGGAAAGCGGTTACTGTAGCTTGTTTAGAGAGGTTAACCATTTCTGAGATGTCTCTTAAGATGGGCATGATCAGCGCAGCCTTAGCGGTACCACTGGTAATCACCGCATTGATAGCCGATGTGAAGAGGTACATTAATGATAGGGTTGTAATTTTACCCGTTCCCTCAATGGTCGTGGCGATACCATGCAAAATAGTATCAATGATTCGACCATTCTCCAGAATTACAATAATTCCACCGGCTAATCCGACAACTAAAGCCGCCGAAAGAATATCTCTAGCTCCAGCGATAAACGACCTGGTTAACTCATTCGCATCTTTTCCAATGGCAACTCCACTAGCCACAGCCATCCCGAAGAAGAGAGCGGCCAACTCCATGAGTCCCCAGTCAAAGCCCATAACCCCAACGACTAAGAAAATAATAGTAAAAGCCAGGATGTTCAAAACGAAAAACTCCATCGACTTCCTTAAGGATCTATATCCTGTTAAGGCAAACAGAACAGCAAGGATAGGCAGAACTGGAGCGGTAAAAGAGACTGTTCCCAACTTCATTGTAGCCATTGGCCAATTAAAAGCAGCAATTATCATGATCACTAAAACGCCAAGATAGGCCATCCATGTTCCACGGTTAGCCAGAGTTCTAAGCGTTAGATCGGTATTCTGATGATGTTGACGCCAATAATTATCCAACTCATACATTATCGATTTCTTAGGATCCTTCTTTACCCTTGCTGCATACCACAATACATAACTGATCCCAACAGTATTGATGATTAACCATATTACAAAACGATAACCGATCCCCGAGAACAGAGGTATTCCAGCAATCTCTTGAGCAATTCCCAAAGTAAACGGATTCATTAAACAACCAGCAAAACCGATGCCAGCACCAATAAACGACATGCTCACGCCAACCAAACTATCATATCCCATTGAGATCGCCAATGGGACAAAGATGATTGTGAAGGCGATAGTCTCCTCACTCATCCCAAAAATGGCACCAAAGAAACTAAACATCAACATCACTACTGTAATAATGATGTTATTAACACCTAAAAACTTGATCAATTTGAAACGCTCAAGGCTATTCGATTTCTGCAAGAATGCATATACCCCAACATCAATGGCGCGGCTCTCATTCATAATCCAAAACGCCCCTCCTAAAATTAAGATAAAGACAATGATTTTAGGAGACCGAACAAACCCATCATAAAAAGCAGAGAAGATCTGCCATGATTGAGGATTGCTATCAATATACCTGAACGACTGACTATCAATAACCTCCCGAGTAGAGCTTCCAGTCTGAATCGTCTCACGGGCAAACTCTCCACCTGGAACAATCCAGGTGAAAATTGCAGCTAATGCGATAATAAAAAAGACAATAACGTAGGTGTGTGGTATTTGAAATTTCTTTCCCATAATCAGGAGTTATCTTAGTAAAGATCTTGTTCTTTGTTTCGTTCTTTGCAAACCTAAGGCTTTTAGGGCAAACTGACAAAACAGCCATTAAAAATCTTGCCCTTCGCTTCCCCTTCGTTCCATCTTCGCTCCTTCTCCATTCTGTGCACTTCAAATAATAACCCAAAATGCATTGAGCAATGATAAAGATAGGGTCATCTATGTGGGGTTTACTTACCCGCTTTACACCGCTGAAAAACCATTTCACTGCGTATTCTGCCCTCTTTAGACGAATCGAATCGCATTCTTCTTCCGATTTATCCATTCTAGAATGCAGAAAGAGCGAAGATGAAACGAAGAGCAAACGGAGAGGTCACTATTAGGGGTACTTATGATCAAGAGGAACAAATATCTAGTTTACCCTAATAACGAACATCTCTTCTTCCTATATTTGTATAGGACAATCAATAAAATCATGGATAAGCTCAACAAGAACCTGAATCTAACTCTGTCGGAAGCCAGAACCATTTATCTTGCCGTACAACGAATGGGGGAGCAACTGGAGAAAGACATACTAAAGAGGCAACAGAATCCTGGCTTTCAGAGAAATGAGGAGATGGCCAAGTTGCGTTCTCTTCATGAATTAAACTCCAAATTGAACCGTTTTATCAACGAGTTTCTCATTGCCGCTGAAGAGTAGCTAGAGTAACAATCCTATAACGGCAAAGAGACCAAAAAACAGACTGGCTATCCCATTCAGGGTAAAAAAAGCCAAATCAACTTTTGAGAGACCTTTTCTAAGCACCACGATGTGTTGCCAAATTAAAAGGATAATAAAGATAGCTGTTCCTGTATAGCTAAAAGCAGGGAGTGCTTTGAGGGTAAAGAGTATAAGTAGAAGAGCAGAAGCGGTATGTAAAAAAGACGAGACCATCAAGGCTTTCTTCATCCCCATAGATACAGGGATCGAGTTTAGGCCATGGTCTTTATCAAATTTCTCATCTTGTAAAGCATATATAATATCGAATCCTGCGACCCAGAAGAGTACAGCAAAAGACAACAGGATAGGTTCAATAGCAAAATATCCGGTTACAGCTAGCCATGCACCTAAAGGGGATAAACCTAAGCCCATTCCAAGAACTATATGAGCCAGCGAGGTAAAGCGCTTTGTATAGCTATATCCCATAACGGTTAGGAGGGCAATGGGTGAGAGATAGAAACAGAGAGGATTTATAAACCAGGCGGTAATAATAAAAAGAATAGAGTTGAAGATTACAAAGAGAGAGGCTTTTTTAAGTGATATTTTCCCTGAGGGGATCTCGCGTTCAGCTGTTCTGGGATTTAAAGCATCAATCTTATAGTCGGCAATACGGTTAAAGGCCATGGCCGTATTTCTTGCAAACAAGACTGCTAGTATTACAAGGAGAAGTAAACGAAGATCAAAGTGATTACCGGTTGATGTAGTTGCTAAAAAGTACCCGGTAATGGCAAAAGGCATGGAAAAGATGGTATGAGAGAACTTAACCATCTGAAGATACTTCGTAAATCGAGTAGTGGTTATCAGTAGACGCATGAATTTCTATTTAATTCAAATATAACAAACGGCAAAAGTATTAGTTTTGTCCTCAGAAATATGTCTATGTCATTAATCTTTCCTTATCTCGAATTTATCCGCTACTATCTAAGGTCGGGTAACGCCCACGATCTTCACTCTCCTTATGTTTATGATCTCTACACGCGAGCCATTCGTCCGTATCGAAGTAAAGGGTTGTTTAGACTAAACCACTCTTCAGAAAGAGAGAATGAGGGGAAGGTATACCATCATGAGGGAGGACAAATTATGTGGGGAGAAGTTCTTCAGAAGAGGTTATTGGCGTCAGAAGAAAGTATTGAGGTAATTGATTTGGGAGGCGGATCAAAGCATACGCCGGGGGTCTCACGCGAGATTAAAAAGATTGCCAGATGGTCGGGTAGGCGCCCTGGAGCGGGTCGGTTATTGTATCGTTTGACCTCCTACATTCAACCTGATTGGATTCTGGAGCTTGGAACCTCGCTAGGTATAGGGACACTTTATCTGCATCAAGCGAGTCCAAATACTCCATTAACCACTATTGAAGGAAGCAGTTCTGTTGCAGAGGTAGCAAAAAAGAATCTCAAAGAATTTAAGAGAATCGATGTAATTAATAGCTCCTTCGATCGTTTTTTCGAAGAGAGATGGTCAGCACCAGAGGGGTCAGGCCTTATCATGGTTGATGGCGATCATCAATATCAATCCGTAAAACGATATTTTAACTATCTTACCAAGGAGGTGAATGCCGATACCGTCATCCTATTTGATGATATCCATTGGTCAGAAGGGATGCAGAGAGCCTGGAGGGAGATCTGTATGGATGAAAAAGCCAGAGTAACCATAGATTTATACACTTTCGGGATCGTCTTTTTTAAAAAGGAGCTAAGTCAGCAACATTTTATACTTTGGAATAAAGATTGTTTTTAAATTTGTATAAATAAGGAATTGACATATAACTAAATAAACCTGTCATGAAGCAAGAGGTAATTCGTTTGGTGGATATAAAGAAACACTATAAAGTGGGGACTGAAGTAGTTAAGGCACTTCAATCGGTCTCGCTTACCGTCATGCACAATGAGTATGTTGCACTAATGGGTGCATCGGGTAGTGGGAAATCGACGCTTATGAACATCTTGGGATGTCTGGACACTCCATCCGGAGGGCAGTATTATCTTGATGGGAATGATGTAAGTCAACTTGATGACAACAGTTTAGCAGAGATTCGAAATCGTCAGATCGGGTTTGTGTTTCAGACCTTCAATCTACTTCCACGATCCACTGCGCTTGAGAATGTGATGCTTCCTCTAATTTATGCTGGAATGACCAAGGAAGATAGAATTAAAAGAGCGACTACGGCATTAGAGCAGGTTGGACTTGCCGACCGTATGACTCATAAACCGAATGAGCTATCGGGAGGACAGAGACAACGTGTGGCTGTGGCCAGGGCGTTAGTAAACCATCCTTCAATTATTCTTGCCGATGAGCCTACCGGAAATCTTGATTCCAAAACCAGTTATGAGATAATGGGACTTTTTGAGGAGATTCATGCCGCAGGAAACACCATTATTGTAGTAACCCATGAAGAAGACATCGCTCGTCATGCCCATCGAATAGTAAGGATTAAAGACGGCTTGATTGAATCTGATGAGATCAATAAAAACATCGTTAAGGTTGCAGATTATGCATTTTAGTGCATCGAATTTTGGTAATACGTTCGACAAAGTTAAATGCAATCCTTAAAAGGGATGAGGTAATTGAAAAGAGATTAAGAAATGGAAGAATGGAAGATATATACCCGTAAAGGGGATAAAGGCGAGACCTCGTTATTAGGTGGGCAACGAGTGCCAAAATATCACGATCGAATAGAGGCTTATGGCACCGTTGATGAGCTGAATTCGTTTGTTGCTGTGATTAGAGACATGTGTCACGATGAGTGGGTTTGTTCCCTCCTTTTAGAGGTAGAAGAGCGCCTGTTCACTGTGGAATCAGTACTTGCTGCCGGTTCTCCAGAAGACATCTTTAGATTGCCAAAGATCAACGACGAAGATATAACGCTTTTAGAGGATGCCATTGATAAAATGAATGAGGACTTGCCTCCATTAACCAGTTTTATACTTCCCGGTGGAAACCTCCTCAATTCGTATGCTCATGTTGCGAGAACAGTGTGCCGAAGGGCCGAACGCTGTGCCGTCAAAGCCGCCTATGATCATCCGCAATATGCAATGGGCGTAAAATACTTGA
>CAYUII010000031.1:8374-43008 GCA_964444785.1 uncultured Bacteroidales bacterium
TCGTTTAAGCGACTATTTATTTGTTTTAGCAAGAAAGTTCTCCCATGATGCAGGAGATGCCGAAATAGCTTGGAAACCAAGAATTTGACGGCTATTAAAAAAAGATTTAACTATTTTGTTAGGCGGTAAAAAAAGATTACTTTTGCGGCTCGGTAGAAACAGACTAAAAATTAGGATATATGTACTGGACATTGGAACTTGCTTCTAAGCTTGAAGATGCGCCTTGGCCTGCCACTAAGGAAGAATTAATTGACTATGCGTCTCGAACAGGTGCTCCGCAGGAAGTGATTGAAAACCTCCAGGAGATTGAGGATGAAGGTGAGATCTATGAACGTATTGAGGATATCTGGCCAGATTATCCAACCAAAGAGGATTTCTTCTTCCACGAAGATGAGTACTAAACTTACAACAAACGATTACCCGGCTCAATGGCCGGGTTTTTTATTTGTATTAATTGTAAAGATTGGGATTAGAAAGACGAAGCTCAACACTTCTAGCTTCCCTGTTTTCGATCAAATGATAAGCAAATAGGAGATCTTGAGGGTCTGTAATCTTAATATTTTCAGGAATACCCTCGAAGAGAGTCACCTTGAAACCCGCTGACTCAACTACTGAAGCATCATCGGTAAACAGATCGCAGTAGGATTGTTGGTAAGAGGTAAGCAGTACATCCCCTCTAAAGGTTTGCGGAGTCTGAACGGCTCGGAACTCAGCTCTATTTACTGGCGTTGACCTTCCGTCGGTACCAACTCGCCTAAGAGAGTCAATAACAGGAACCACTGGAATAGAAGCACCAGTTTGTGCCGCAATCTCCCTCCCCTTCAAGAATATCTCTTCTGAAACCAATGGTCTTACTCCATCATGAACTGCTATAATCCATGACTCATCCAGACCCTTTAACCCATTCATCACAGAATGAAAACGCTCAATGCCTCCAGCAACAACCTCATGAGGAATATCAATTCCATAGACTGAACATAGCCTCTTCCACTCCGTGATGGAGCCTTCAGGCAAGACAACTCTAATCAAATCAGGATTAACTCCGTAAGCTATCTTTAAAGCATAGTACAAGACCGGCTTTCCGGCAAGAGCCATAAACTGCTTTGGAACCTCAGAATTCATCCGTTTTCCACTGCCTCCGGCAACAATGATGATAGCATATTTCACCTTTTCCAATTTGATATATATTACTTTAAACGAACCTATTTTATGAAGATAAAGATTTACAAGATTTCAAAATCAAATAGATGACACACAGTTATTCGCAATCTTGTTCCTGCTCTATTATACTGCAAAGAAATAAAAACAATAGTCAGGATGCTACTTTATACATAAATATCATGGGCGATAAATAATAGCCAGATGCTATCCGCCAGATGCCAGATGCCAGATGCCAGCCGCCAGATGCCAGCCGCCAGATGCCAGATGCCAGATGCTCCTATAAAGAGAACCCCGCCACCAGATAGAACTGTTCCTGGTCTGGGTTCATAATCAGACTTAGTTTTAAGGGAATAGAGAATTTGTCAGTTATATCAATATTACGATTATAGCGGCAGCCCAGATTAACCAAAGCAGCTTTATCGGCATAATATCCACTGTGAGGAGTAAAACCAAGAAATAGGTCTAGAGAACCATTCGATAGTGCTTTAGTATAAGATCCTTCAATATAAAAGCTATTATCAGGAGCGGCACCATAGAAGAACCAGGAGAGCAGTAATTTTAATGGGATCACCTCCTCGCCAGAGAGAAGAACTTGACCTTCGAGCATGTGCGCCGTTTTATTTTTATTATAATTAAAGAAGGTTCCTTTAAGAGTATCAACGTAGGAGTAATAATCGAATATTGAAAAGGTGACATACTTAAACGACTTACTAAGATAGATATCCGTTTCCTGCCAACCGGCACCTGCTGTTTTATAGGCACCCCAGACTCCAAGTTTATACCCTTTAAAGTCGCCCTCTACCCATGGTTGAACACTCGGAGATTTGCCAAAATCTAACCCACGCCATACATAGCGGCTTACCACATCCACCCCTCCGTTAAATTGTAATTGACTCTCTTGCCCGAACGCAACACCCTGCCAAATAAGTGCGGTTAAAAAAACCAGCAAGAAATAAAAATTATAAACCCTGATTCTCATAGATGTAATAATTTAAATAATTACTCCTTTTGCAAAACTTGTATTAATAATAGCCCTAATTCAGAATCTAACGCTGACAGAGAACCGGTGGAGATAGAGACCCCGATTTGGGCTGGTTGCATTCCATTGTTACCAACACTCATTCCACCCAAGGAGATCACCTTTGAGACCGCATCGCTATGAGGTCTTAGATAAATCGTCATACCAAATAAACCACCCTTTGAGATCGCATATTCCTTTCCAGGAATTTGTTCTACTCTCTTTAACAAACCCTTTCGAACCAGATTTTTATCACCATTAATTCTAAACTTCACATACTCATCTGCATTTCGTTGAGAGCCCAAAATATAAAGTTGACCTCTCTCCTTAAGCGCCTCATTAATCCGCAAGAGTGAATCAGAGATTTTGAAGAGAGAAAAAGTCATAAAAGCATTCCCATTTTTATCAGAAGGTAAATACTCCTCTAATAAGAAGCCATTACATTGTAAAGCCGTGGCCTCCCTTTTCATTTGATCAAACATGATCGATATTTCAGAATCTGATGATTTTGATGAGACTGTAAGTCTTTGAACTCGTATTAGCAGAGCCGTATCAAGAGATGGACTAAGCCAATTAATCAAAGAGCCACTCAGTTGATGAGTGATAGCATTCCTCTTTACAGGAGAGTTGTTTTGACCAAAGAGATCTGCAGGAATTCCAATTGCTACTAGAAAAAGAAAAAAGCCGAGCGAGGGGAGGAGAAATCTTTTCATTAAAAAAGGTCCATTAGACTCCGATAACGTTATCAGATAAGATAAAGATAATCTATTTGGAGGGTAAAGACCAAGGCAAAACAAAAACAAATTCTGAACCTTGATTGAGTTTTGAGTCAAGAGTAATTTGCGAACCAAGAAGCTCGACATAGGCTTTTACGATAGAGAGCCCTAGACCGACCCCTTCAAAAGCCCGTGTTGAAGAGACATCCGCTTGAACAAATCGATCAAAGATCATTTCATGTCTCTCTTTAGCTATACCGATACCCGTATCCTTTATCCTAAATTGGATTCCATCAGAGAGAGCCTGACAAATTAGGTCAACCGAACCTATCGGGGTATATTTAATAGCGTTTCGCAAGAGATGGTCTAAGATAGACCACAGCATAACTTGATCTGAGTGAAGAACCTTATCATTTAATGTTTCATCAAACTTTACTTTAAACTGTAGTCCTTTTGCCTTCGCTTCGTAAGCGTGCTTTAACACTAAATCATTCAATAAAGCTCTTAGATCAATTTTTGAGAGATGAGGCTCTACCAGACCGACCTCAATTTTAGAAATTTCAATAATATCATTCAGCGTACTAAGCATTCTATCGCTGCTCTCCTTTATAATATGGAAATACTCTTTGCGTTCCTCTATTGAGGTTCCGGGATCTTCCAGGAAATTAATAAATCCGAGAATTCCGTTCATAGGAGTTCTAATCTCATGGCTAAAGTTCTGTAGAAAAGCTGTTTTTAATCGATTACTCTCTTCCGCCCGTTGACGAGCTGCAATTAGTTCCTCGAGCCTTAATTCTCGCTGAAGAGCCATTCCAACAGATGAGGCGGTAGCTTCTAAGATAGCTTTTTCCGCTTCGCTCCAACGCCCAAATTCCTCACTACTATCTAGTCCTATTGCTCCCCAGCAAACCTTTTCAACAAAAACGGGAACCAGCACAAATTCATCTATATGAAGATATGTCAAGGTTTCTCTAACCTTACCAGTGGTCTCGTAAAGAGATTTCTCCACAATCCTTCCTTTACAAAGGTCTTCAAACCAACCTTGAATATTCGAGGAGATGCTAATAGAGTCTAATACTCCACCCATCAATGAAACCGATGAATACTCTTTCACCCATTCATATCGAAGACTCAGCAGCTGATCTTTAGAGGAGCCATGTTTATGAAACTCGAAAAGATAAACACTCTTTCTATCAATTGCTTTACCAAGAATTGCAAGAACCTCATTGGTCGCCTCTGCAAAAGGGATGTTTTTCAAATAAATCTGGCTTATATCTGCTACGGCTTCGAGAATGGTATCTCTATGTTTTAACTTTTTCAGATTACTCAGTTCTTGGCTTTCTGCCCTCTTTTCTTCCGTTATATCAATGAGAGTGATCATCCTTCCGATTGATCTATTCCCCTCCCCTTCGATTTGATTAATAGCAATTCTGAAACAAAAACTATCACCAGTATCCTTAAAAGCGATCTCTCCATCCTCAGGAATAATTGAGTTTTTAATCACCTTGCATAGTTCCGGCCAGTAATCAAAGACAACACATGCATTACTTCCCAACTGTTCTCTTTCGATATTAAAAAGAGATGAGGCTCCTCTATTAAAATCAATAATGCGCTCATTATTATCCAGAACGATGACAGGATCAGGGATGATATCAAATAGGATATTTCGAGCATGAGGGACCAAATCGAACAGCTGATATTTATAGAGCCCGATATAAATAATGATTCCCATAATGGCAAAAGAGAAAGGTATTGGGTCAAGATTCTCAGGAAAGACCCCAGCTAGGTAGATTAAATAGGCCAAATAGGGAATAAAGCATCCTATTAGGATAAAGAGAACCTGCCGTCTAAAGGCAGGAGCGGAGATGATATACATCCTAAAGAACAGGATAAAGGAAAGGGTGATTGTAAAAATAGCGTAGGCCTGTTGAACCCAATACCAGAAACCGGCTTTAAAAGCTAAGGTAGGGAAGACTCCTGTCGCATCAAAGTGAGTTTCTTCCAGAAAAAGATGATGGGAAGAGTTGGAAAAGACAAAGATCACAGTTAGAATAGGAATGAGAAAGATAAGGGCAAATAACGACCAATCAACTCGAGATTTACTCGTTGTATATGTTAAGCTAAACAAAAGAGAAAAGGCGGGGAAAAAAGGGATTCCGAGATATTCAAGTCGATAGAAGAGATAGGCATCTGCAAAGGTGTTCGAAGAGATCTCTAAAGCATAAAACAAGGTATAGACAGCCCCACTAAACATTGTCAAAGAAAAATAATGAACACCGGGAATGCGTCTGAAGCGTAGAGCAGAAAGAGCGATGATTACCAGGATCATCGCCGCTGCAACTACAGGCAAAGCAAACATATTCAAATAAATTGACGATATACAAACGAAGTTGTACATTGAACTTCCCGGAATTATTTAATAAAAAGTGCTGTTTACAGATTTCGAGTGTCCAAATATAGTTAGGATACGATTAATTTTCGAAAAAAAAATCTAGTTGAGTAGAAATAATCAATAAAAAGGAAAAGAAGTCACACAAATAAATGCATGACTTCTTTATAGGAATACTAAATTCGATTATCTACTTCCCATAAGCATCAACTCCTTAGGGGGGACGCTCATAACGGGAATAGAGCTTAGATTTATCAACTGTTGAGCATACTGACCTAACAACAAGTTAATAGCTCTAGGTTCCTGATCCGTCATAATGACAATGAGGTTAGCTTCCACCTTTGAAGCGTATGTCAAGATAGAATCAGAATTATTCTTAGATTTAACAGAGGTTAGAACGTAGGGGACATTAGCCTTTTCAATAATCTCAGCAACCTGTTTTGCATAAGCATTGGCAGTAAAATGCACCTCTCTGACTGTTCCTTCTAAGAGGGTCAGAATATGAATTTCAGCATCGAAAATTTTAGCCAGTTTGACAGCGTAGATAACCTTTTGACGCGTATCGATGGAAGTATCTATTGGAAGAACTATTCTCTTAAGATCGTAGTCAATACGAACCGCTTCACGGATTGTAATCACCGGGCAAGGAGCAGAAGCGACCATACGATAAGCGTTTGAACCGATCCAAAACTCCTCAAAGCCAGAGGAGCCATGAGTTCCGGCGACAATCAAAGAGGCATCATTTTCTCTTGCTTCCTCAACAACCTCCCTATAAACCTTCCCATTACGGATTCTAAAAACGAGATTACCTTCGGGAAGTCTATCTTTAAATTCCTCCACCAGCTCTTCTAACAGCTTTGTTGCCTGATCCATTGGATCAGCGTATTTATAAATTACCGGTGGATTACCTGTTCCTTTAAGAACATGAACCATGATGACTCTACTTTGAGCTTTAGCTGCAATGGTAACCGCATGTCGAAGGGCATTAACCGAGCAGGCCGAGAAATCAATAGCAACAATAATATCTCCTTTCATAACAAACTATTTTGGGGTTATCAATAGGTTAGTTCAAAGGTAATGGTTTCTAAAATAAGTCAGAGTTAACCATGTCTTGAACAATATATGCATTTGGAAAAGTTGTTATCACCTCTTGCAGGAACGCCTCTGCATCAAGTCGTGAACGAAAGTCGCCCACTCGAAGCTTATAATAAGGTTCAGAAAAGGTGACATAAGCTCCCTTTGAAGGAAATAGCTCAAGAAATCGATCTCTTGATCTATAGCAAGCGCTTTTTGAGTTATTCCCCGACTCAAAGAAAATCTGAACACGCCAACCATTCACCTGGCTATTGAGCTTATTATATTTCATATGGCGTACAACCAGAGAATCGAGTCTTGAATCTGCGATGATCTTAACATTTCCCGTCTGAGAATATCCAGACATAGGAAGGATAAAGACCATCAAAAAAAACAGTTTAAATAAAATCTTTTTCATCACATTTATAACGAATAACTATTCCATTATATTTTCATTCGAGATTTTTGGATGAATAATCATTACCGGAATAATAGAGTTATTCACCACTCGACGTGCAAAGGTACCCAGAAGGTTTGAACCTTGAGCAGATTGTTCTGCAACAATACAAATAAAGGCTGCCGAAACCCCTTCTGCATATTCCATTGTTGAGCTAGCTACATCGGCTGTATCAACCGAATTAAATATCACCTCCAGTCCCTCGGAAATCATCTGCTGCCGAGCTTTTCTTGCATTCTCTTCAACCTTCATTCTTAATCCCTTGAGTTTTGAAGTTAGTAATCCAAGAACATGCACCTTAGCCCCTACTTTTTTTGCAAGGGTAATTGTGTCAGGTAATTTTGAGAGCGTATCACGAGTTTCATCAACGGGAAAGACAACACTAGTTTTCTCCTTAGAAAGGTCAATGCTTGATCTTACAGATACAACTGGCGATGGGAAATGGGTCAGGAGTCGGCTGAACTCAGATCCTAATGCTGACTCTTCCAGCCAACTAACTCCATGTATACCAATAACCATAAACCATGGTTTAGTTTGCCGAGCATGAGCCAGTAACTCGTTCGTCAACTTCCCATTCCTAATTTTATAATGAATCTTTATTCCAGGGAATTGTTTCTCAGTCTCATTTATCCAAAATGAAAGATCCTCTCTTCTCTGTTCATACAACGCCTCCAAATGATGTTGATTGGCTAATGTCCTCTCTGAGTTATCCACCCAAACCACCTCCACTGATGCAGAAACCATTGAAGCAACAGTTGCAGCCAGCCTCACCGCATATCTGCTTTCAGGAGAAAAATCTATACCTACCATGATCTTTTCCATACTTCTGCCTTTTTAAGTTAACAACTCCTTGATCTTTTCTATCAATCCAATCTAAAAGAGACACGTACCGTTAGTAAATATACTATTTTTTCATTCGTAATGCGCAACATCCGGAAAGCATCGTAATCTATCGTTAAATTTGTCACTACAAAATAGATTGATTAGACCATACGACACTTCATGATTAGAAATAAAAACCTGGATGCAAGCGGGGAACAGCTTTCAAATGCCGAGAAAGAGATTGAAAAAGCCTTACGCCCTCTATCTTTCGATGATTTCTCAGGGCAACCTCAAGTTGTAGAGAATCTCTCGGTTTTTGTATTAGCGGCTCGTCGTCGTGAGGAGGCTCTCGACCATGTGCTTTTACATGGGCCTCCGGGGCTTGGTAAAACCACTCTATCGCATATCATCGCTAATGAACTTGGAGTTGGAATCAAGATGACTAGTGGCCCGGTACTTGATAAACCAGGTGATTTAGCAGGTCTTCTCACCAATCTTGAAGCCAATGATGTCCTGTTTATTGATGAGATACACCGCCTAAGCCCGGTAATTGAAGAGTATCTTTATTCAGCTATGGAGGATTTCAAGATTGATATCATGATTGAGACTGGTCCTAATGCCCGATCTGTTCAGATTGCCCTTAATCCTTTTACCTTGGTTGGGGCTACCACTCGATCTGGATTACTAACCGCTCCGCTTCGCAGCCGTTTTGGTATAAATCTCCGATTACAGTATTATGATGCAGAGACACTGGCTCGTATTCTGATCCGTTCTGCTGGCATACTTAAAGTTGATATCTCACCCGATGCTGCCTACGAGATTGCGCGCAGAAGTCGTGGAACCCCTCGAATAGCAAATCTCCTTCTTAGAAGAGTGCGCGATTTTGCTCAAATCAAAGGGAATGGCAATATTGATATGAAAATTGTTCAGTTCTCTTTACAGGCTCTCAATGTTGATGAGTTTGGTTTAGATGAAATGGACAATAGAATTCTAACCACAATCATCGATAAGTTCGGAGGTGGCCCTGTCGGTCTAAACACAATCGCTACCTCGGTCGGAGAAGACTCCGGGACTATCGAAGAGGTGTATGAGCCTTTCCTTATTCAAGAAGGGTTTCTTACAAGAACGCCGCGAGGAAGAGAAGCCACCCCTCTGGCCTACAAACACCTCAAAAGAACTCCTAATGCCCAACAAGGCACTCTTGAATTCTAGTTTATATAACTTGGATGGATACCACCATAAATAATAAAATCAGAGAACTAGCCCTCACCGAGGGCTTCGACCTTTGTGGCTTCACGAGCCTCGACCCCCTCTACGAACATCAAGCATACTTAGAACGCTGGATTAACACCCAATCTAATGCAGATATGGCTTGGTTTCATCGAAACTTAGATAAAAGGATCCATCCGTCTCTTCTCGTTCCTGAAGCCCATTCCGCCATTATTCTATTGTCATCCTATTATACTTCCCCAGAGAGAAACGAACCCAATGAAGCCTCTTTTAAAGAAACAAATAGTGCAAAAATTGCACGATATGCCCGCTTTAAATCAGATTACCATGACTCTTTAAACCAACGATTAAACGCTTTTTCTCAACAAATAAATATTTACTTTCCGGGTGCTGCCCTGAAACACTATACTGATACTGGTCCTATTCTTGAACGAGCCTTGGCTCATAAAGCAGGACTGGGCTGGATTGGTAAAAACACTTGTTTAATAGTACCCGGAAAGGGGAGTTACTTTTTCATCTCCGTACTCTTCTCAACCTTAAACCTAACTGCTGACCTTCCAATAGTTGAGGATCACTGCGGCACCTGTGTTAAATGCATCTCAGCTTGCCCCACCTTTGCCCTAATAGGTCCTCGCTTTCTAGATGCAAGAAATTGTATATCTTATCATACCATTGAAAGCAATAAGGAGATTCCCTCATCTATTTCAAGCCAATTGATGAACAATATTTTTGGTTGTGATATCTGCCAGGAGGTTTGTCCGCATAATAGAAAACCATACGAATCAAAAAACCTGTTTGCTGAAATAAATAGTGAACTAGGCCAATTATCTGATGACGATTACGAATCGCTAAGCCATGAGCGGTTTCTCTCTCTATTTAGAAATACCCCTATTCATCGAACCGGATATAACCGATTTATGAGAAATATTCAAGCTTACCTTAAAAACAGGGGCGATATATAGAAAATCAAGGGCACCCTATTCGAGGGCGCCCTTGAAGAAAGGTATTAATAACGATCTACCTTTATTTCACAAAAAGAATCTTAGTTGTAGCTGTTTCTGTTCCATCCTGATCTGTCACAAAGACAAGATAGACACCGGTAGCGACCTTTTCATTATGCATATTATATCCATACCAAACCGCTTGGCCACCATCAGCTCTAGTTTCATAGACTAGTCCGCCGCTAATATCAGTAATCTTCACCCAAGCGTTAGCCGTTAGTCCTTTTATAGCGATGGGACCACTATAATCAGGTTTCACGGGATTAGGATATACCAAAAGGTTATCATTTGTTTCACTGCCTTCAGTGGCACTTCCTCTAAAGCTTACGACTCCTTTAGGCGTTCCAAAGTAGACATTTCCTTTAGGATCGATAGCGATATCGTTAATCGCGTTATCAAGGAGAGGGCTATTTTCAGCTGTAAAGTGATAGATCTCCTTAGTACCATCAGGGCTTAACAGATAAGCTCCCGATCTTTCGGTACCCACCCACTTATTATTAGCCCCATCAACAGCAATAACCGTCACGGCTTCATTATCCAAAAGATATTGATTATATCCATCAAGCGTAATGACCGGTCGCTGCGCATCAATATTAATAGAACCATCAAGAACAGAGCCAGGGTTATAAATAATAGCAATACCACTATTGGTTCCTATCCAGAGTTCTCCATCCAAATCTTCTGCTACTGATAGGACTTTGTTATTAGGCAGTGCACCATTACCGGTTGCACCCGTTAATACCCTCACTTTTGTACCGGTCGTGCTGGCCTCATTATAACAAATGAGCGTTTGATCTTTACGCATAGTTAACCACTTCTGGCCATAGCTATCGCACATGATCCCTAAGACATCATTATCCTTTCCACTGAGACTTCCTCCCAGATAATGAGAGACCCAAGTTCCATCGGGTTTCCTTTGAGCAATCAGATCTGTAGAACCAGAGTTAGCGACCCATAAGTTTTTTTTGGAATCAATAGCCAATCCTACAATATAGAGCCTTTTCTTGTCATTCCAGAAAGGCTTCATAGTAGTATTTGATAGATTATAGATATTTGTCAGTTGACCATCTGTTAGCTCAACCACTCCATAGCCATACATCGCAATCCATGCTTTCTTTGCAGATACATCGGCTGCAACATCAAGAGCATCTAACATAGTATCAAAAGCGGGGATATACTTCCTTCTGATATAACTCCAGGTTGAGCCATCGTAAGCACTTACTCCATCTGTAATATAGAGACCTCCCCAAGCCGAGTTCTTACCTCCATGAGCAATAAAGAGATTTTCTCCATCATGTGTTAACCCATAAACATTACTGGAGTATGGCCCAGATGGAGCAATAATTTCCCCTTTCGAGCCATTCGCAGTGACTTTTACGAACCCATTAACCCGGTCAGCCATCCAAACCGTCCCATCGGTTGATACATCCACACCCGACGGGTTACAGCCAAAGCCACCCGGATTATAAATACGGTATTCCCTACTTAGATCCTTGTTATAGAAATCAACCGCCCCATCATAACAAATAGCTAGGCGACCCTGTTTAGTGACTTGAAGACGCTTAATCTCATAGAAATTATTAGTCACTAGTTTGCTCCATTTTGCCTGTGACGGATTATAAGAAAAGAGGGTATCATCATTATATCCGGGACCAGGGTACTGCACACACAACAGATCATTCCACCATACCGCTTTAGCCCATGTAGTTACCGGGGTATTTTGCAATTTTGTCCAAGAACTATAAAGCGCAATTAAAGGGTCTGAAAGCAATGCCTTTCTAATACCATCACCGGTACTAGCATATACCTCCGTATCACTGAAAGCCAGGTCATACACCTCAAGATTTGAGCCAGTATCACCAATAATATAAGTATCCTTAACTTCTCTCTTGGTTAAATCGAGAACAACAATTCCAAAACCACAAGCGAGCCAAGCTTTATCACCTCTGACAACCACCCGATAGATCGTCTTGTTTCCGAGAATATTCTTTCTTTTTATATCACTGATATTAATGATCCCTTCAGCCGTAATCAGGTCAATATTTGCATTTGAATAGGCTACAACCAATGTTTTGACATCGCTACTGTATGCAATATCTGTTAACTCTGAATCGCTAAGCCCATTAACTTTATTATACCTTACAATACCACTATAGTTTTTATCATAAGCTACCAATGCGTACTTTGTTGCACAATAAACCCGATCACCCGCCTCAACAGCATTAATTCCAGTCTTATATGGCAAATGATCAGTCCATTGAAAAAGAGCCCCATCTTGAGCAAAAAAGGGCAGGCTTAAGAAGCTTAAGCATATGGTAAAGAATAATCGCATATCAATGATTTTTTCAATTTCAGTTCGTACAGTCAGATAAACGAACTAACATTCAATTTATTTTAATGGCTTCATCTGAGCATCTTGCTCCAACCTTACCTTAAGTTTATCTATAAATTGAGCCATATCCTCTTGCCCATATAATACCATCTCCTTGTAAACAATAACCGGATACATCGCTCCTACATTCTGTTTTGCAGCAGCCCTAGTTACTAAATTAAGCATCACCTCACGATTTGTGGCTTCTCCAAGATCTAGCTCTTCAAAATCTATTCCCTTCGTTTTCAGAAGATCTTTTCCTGTTACACACCTTCCACAACCCTTATTTGAATATACTACAACTCTCTTCGATGATATAGAATCAACTTGATTCAGTGTTAAAACCGTTGGTTTAACAGGAGCCTCACTTGTAACATTCTGTGCATCTACACCTAAGGAGATCGTACCTAGTAGAAGAATCAAAAAAACAGTTCGTAGCATAACTTAGCATTTTTCTACAAAGTTATAGTTCTTTAGGAATAGAGTTGATTGATCAGATAAATCAATCTTTATACTTTCTTTATACCCCCTTCCCTTTTCTTTACAGGAAACTTATATCCGTCAAAATACCTTTGTCGAAAAGAAATAATTATGATTTCGGCAATTACCATTCTTATTTATCTCGGCTCGCTGATTTTACTGGCCATCCCATTAGGTTACTACATAGCGAACCTCTTTCTGGAAACACGTTCAACTCGATTTAGCTTTCTGAATCATTTGGAAAAATGGATCTTTAAGATCATTCCAATAAATCATCAAAGAGAAATGACATGGAAGACCTACACTTTTTCGCTTTTATTGTTTAGCGGTATTGGAGGGCTTTTCCTATTTATCTTGCAACTATTCCAAGAATACCTACCAGGCAATCCCAACCACTTAACCAATGTTCCATGGCATTTGGCTTTTAATACTACTATAAGCTTTATTACAAACACGAACTGGCAATCATATAGCGGAGAATCAACCATGAGCTATCTGGTACAATCGCTAGGGCTAACCGTTCAAAATTTCCTTAGTGCAGCAATAGGAATATCTGTTCTGGTTGCCTTAATCAGAGGTTTTAAACGCTCATCAACCGGCACCATCGGCAACTTCTGGATTGATCTGGTAAGATCAACACTATTTATCCTTCTTCCCCTTAGTATTCTACTTACCATCCCATTAGTTCAACAAGGTACCATTCAAAATTTCAATCCAAATCAGATAATCAAAACCATGGAAGGGGCAGATCAGGTGCTTCCAATGGGACCAGCTGCCTCTCAGATTGCAATTAAACAACTTGGAACCAATGGCGGTGGCTTCTTTGGAGTTAACAGTTCGCATCCTTTTGAGAATCCCACCCCGCTTACAAACCTGCTCCAGATGATTGCAATTTTATTAATCCCGGTAGCATTAGTTTTCAGTTTTGGGAGGTTATTAAACAAGCCTAAAGAGGCAAAAGCCATTTTTATGGTCATGCTATTTTTGTTGATTCTATCACTTTCGGTATCTCTCTATAGCGAATCTGTCTATAATTCAACCCTAAATATAGAAAAGTCACTAGAAGGAAAGGAGGTTAGATTTGGAACCACTTCGAGCGTCTTATGGTCAACAGTAACCACATGCGCCTCAAATGGTAGTGTAAATGCCATGCATGAATCGATGAACCCATTAAGTGGGCTGGCTCAACTAGTCAATATGATGCTTGGAGAGATTATATTTGGAGGAGTTGGATCGGGTTTATATGGAATGATTCTATTTATTATTCTGACGGTTTTTATTGCCGGCTTATTGGTTGGAAGAACCCCTGAATACCTTGGAAAGAAGATTGAATCGTTTGAAATAAGAATGACCATGATTGGGGTTCTAATTCCCGGATTAGCTATTCTTGTATTCTCATTTATCGCTCTTGCACGTAATAATGGCCTAACTGAGCTAACCAATTCAGGGCCTCATGGACTTAGCTCCATTCTTTATGCCTATACCTCTGCAGCTGGTAACAATGGAAGTGCCTTTGCTGGTTTAGCAGTTAATAATCCTTTCTACAACATTACGCTAGGTATAGCAATGCTCATAGGAAGGTTTGGCGTTATCATACCAGCATTAGCTATTGCCGGCTCATTAGCGAGCAAGAAAAGCATAGCGGCTTCTTCAGGTACGCTTAGAACCGACTCAACCCTGTTTAACATCATTCTAATAGGGGTTATAATGATAGTTGGCGGACTAACCTTTTTTCCTGCACTCTCGTTAGGGCCAATTGCTGAAACAATCTTAATGAATCAGGGACTTTCCTTTTAATTAAACAATATCCAATTATACAACTGAAATATCTATACCGTACGAAGAATAGGTATATCAACTATTAAAAATAGAACAAAATGAACTCCATAAGTTCGAAAAAGCATACCGACAAGAAAATCATCCTTAATGCGATTAAGGATTCCTTTAAGAAACTGAGTCCTTTTGAAATGTATAAGAACCCGGTGATGAGCCTTGTGCTCATTGGCGCCATTGTTACCGCATTTATTACGTTTCGATTAATGATTAAAGGAGAGATGTGGGCATTTGATTTCCAAATCTCTATTTGGTTATGGTTTACGGTATTATTTGCAAATTTCGCTGAATCGCTTGCCGAAGGGAAAGGGAAAGCACAAGCGGAGGCTTTAAAAAAATCTAGGGTAAACATTAAAGCTAGGAGAGTACGAAAAGGGATAGAAGAAGAGATATGGGCATCAGAGCTTGTTGTGGGAGATGTTGTAATTTGCAGAGCGGGCGATTTAATCCCTTCAGACGGTGAAATCATTGAGGGTGCAGCATCGGTTGATGAATCTGCAATTACAGGGGAATCAGCACCAGTCATTCGGGAAAGTGGTGGTGATAGAAGTGCTGTTACCGGGGGGACGAAAGTCTTAAGTGATGAGATAACCATTAAGATCACCGCTAGCCAAGGGAACTCCTTTCTTGATAAAATGATTTCGTTAGTTGAAGGGGCAAAGAGACAGAAGACGCCTAATGAGATCGCATTAAATTACCTCCTTATAAGTCTAACCGTTATCTTCCTTGTGGCTGTTTTCACGCTACCCGCTTTTTACAATTACGCCAACGCATTCTCCTCTACAAAGGCACCCAATCTATCTCTTACCATTCTAATAGCCCTATTAGTCTGCCTCATTCCCACGACGATCGGGGGGCTATTAAGTGCCATAGGAATAAGCGGGATGGATCGTCTGCTTAAGAAAAATGTAATCGCTATGAGTGGTAAAGCGGTTGAGGCATCTGGGGACATTGATGTTCTGCTTCTGGACAAAACAGGGACTATTACAATGGGAAATAGGATGGCCATTGATTTCATTCCGGCGGAAGGAGTTAGCGAAGATCAGCTTGCTGATGCAGCGCAGCTCTCTTCTTTAGCCGATGAGACCCCTGAAGGAAGATCGGTTGTGATCCTTGCAAAAGATAAATTCAATATTCGTGAAAGAACCATCAACCCCACTGAATTCCTCTTTGTACCCTTTACAGCTGCATCAAGGATGAGTGGCGTTGACATACTGGTCAATAGAAAAGTGGAAAAAGAGTTGAGGAAAGGTTCGTATACAGCAATTAAAAAATTCGTAGAGTTAAAAGGAGGATTTATTCCTGAAAAGATAACCCTGATCATAGAACGACTTTCAAAAGAGGGGGCAACCCCATTAGTTGTTACAGAAAACGAACATGTTTTAGGAGTCATACATCTTAAAGACATAGTAAAAGGCGGTATAAAACAGCGATTCGCTCAATTAAGAACCATGGGTATTAAGACCATTATGATAACAGGAGACAATCACTTTACTGCTGCCGCCATTGCAGCTGAGGCCGGTGTAGATGATTTCATGGCCGAGGCAAAACCTGAAGACAAACTGAACAGAATACGATTTGAGCAGAAAGATGGTCGGATGGTCGGAATGATTGGTGATGGAACCAATGATGCTCCTGCACTTGCTCAAGCCGATGTTGGTATTGCCATGAACTCAGGAACTCAAGCCGCTCGGGAGGCGGGTAACATGATAGATCTCGATAGCAACCCAACCAAACTTATTGAAGTGGTTGAAACCGGAAAACAACTATTAATTACCCGGGGCGCACTAACTACCTTTAGTATAGCTAATGATATTGCAAAATACTTTGCAATCATCCCTGCTATCTCTATTGGACTCTACAGTTCAAAAAATGACAATCCTTTATCCATTCTTAACATTATGCAGCTCTCCTCTCCACAATCCGCTATTCTGAGTGCTGTTATCTTTAATGCCATTATAATTATCTGCCTGATACCTCTTGCTCTAAAAGGGGTAAAATACACCCCTAAGAGTGCCAATCAACAGCTTCTCAAAAATATCTCAATCTATGGAATTGGTGGCATAATAGCACCATTCATAGGGATTAAACTAATTGACATGCTCATCTCACTTTTCTAAGCCCCGAAAAGGGTTTTCTGAGATGATCTGAAATACTTAATTAAGGTTACCACTAAATAATATTCAATCCGTTACAATGAAAACAGTCATTTTATCAATCCGCATACTTCTTATCCTGACAATCATCACAGGTGTAATATACCCCTTTGTAATGACTCAGACTGCCAGTGTTTTATTTAAAAGTCAGGCAAATGGAAGTCTTTCTTATAGAGATAATAAACCTATTGGATCTCTGCTAATCGGTCAGAATTTTACCGAACCCAGGTATTTCCATTCCCGACCATCAGCTGTGAGTTACCAAACCATCCCTTCAGGCGCATCTAATTTAGGGCCTACCTCTGATAAATTGAAGAACATAATCCTTTCGCGAAGGATTGAACTATTAACAGAGAATAAAAACCTAACCTACTCCACTATTCCGAATGATCTAATAACGTCCTCTGCAAGCGGTTTGGATCCACATATTTCAGTAAATGCGGCAAGAATCCAGATTCCCCGAATTATCAATTCAAGAAATTGGAATCCCTCGAAAGAGAGCGTTATTTACCAATTAATTGAACGGAATAGTTCAAATCAGGCTCTATTAAATGGAGCAGAGCCTTATGTAAATGTTCTATCTTTAAACCTTGATTTGGATCAGATAAAATGAACTCTTCATCTAACTATAAAACAGATCCTGATATTCTACTTGAGAGAATACGACAGAGTGAGGAACGCAATAAAAGAGGCCGATTAAAAATTTTCTTTGGGATGTGTGCAGGGGTTGGGAAAACCTTTGCGATGTTACAATCTGCGCTTGAAGAGAAAGAAAAAGGAACCGATGTTATCATTGGATATGTTGAGCCTCATGACAGACCCGAAACGCAAAAGTTAATGGAGGGACTGGAAAGTCTTGCTCCAATACTAACACCATTTAATCACTCTTACTTAGCAGAACCCGATATTGATCAAATCATTGCCAGAAAACCTCAAATTGTGCTTATTGATGAGTTGGCACATACCAACGCAACAGGTTCACGGCATAAAAAACGATACCAAGATATACTAGAGTTACTCGATAACCATATTGATGTTTATACAACTCTTAACATTCAACACCTTGAATCTAAAGCGGATACCGTAACTCAAATCACGGGCATAATAATCAGAGAGACTCTTCCCGATTCAATCTTCGAGCAAGCCGATGAGGTAGAACTAATTGATTTAGCCCCCAGTGAACTCTTTTCGAGATTAGAGGAGGGTAAAATTTACACTGCCGATAAAAGTTCTAATGCCGCCAATAATTTCTTTAGAAAAGGCAATATAACTGCATTAAGAGAGATGGCGCTTCGACTAATGGCCGATAGAGTAGATCGACAAGTGGTGGAGTATATGCAAGAGAACAGTATCAAGGGACCTTGGAAATCAGGGTTAAGACTCCTTGTGGTTATTGGTGCGAGCCCTCATGCCCCTAAACTTCTCAGGTGGTCAAAAAGCCTTGCTTATACCATGGGAGCAAAACTTCTTGCCCTTCATATTGAGCTTCCGGGAACGATCTCTCGAAGTGACCAACAACAACTTTCTCAAAATCTCTCCATAGCAAGGAAACTGGGAATCCAACTAAAGACCGTCTCAGGAACCAATCTAGTTGAATCGATACTCCATACAGCGATTCAAGAAAAAGTCACCCATATTGTTATTGGAAAAAGCCGAAATAGATGGTTTATCCCGAGCATCTTCAGAAATAATGTGGTCAATAAGCTTCTCTGTAATAGTCATGATATTGATGTTTATGTTTTGGGTGGTGACCCGGGAAGGAAAAAAAGAAGCTTTCGGCAAAATATTAATTTCAAACTAACCAATCCAGACTTCTCCTATTTAAAAGCCACACTATTAATACTGCTAACGGCGTCAGCTTGTTATCTTATTAACCCTTTCTTAGGTTATCAGGCGGTAGCCTATATTCAACTATTCACCATTACCATAATGGCTCTCTTCTTTGAAGCAGGGCCAATAATACTTTCTACAATATTAAGTGCTCTTATATGGGACTACTTCTTCATTCCACCTAAATTCACCCTTCATATAGGAAAAGCCGAAGATATATTAATGCTTGGGCTCTATGTCTCAATTGCTACCCTTGGAGGAATTCTTACCGTTAGACTACGCAGACAGCGGGCGATCACCATGGAAAGAGAGGAGAGAACGAATGCATTATATACTTTAACCCACGACTTGTCAAATGCCAATAAAATTGACGACATCATAAAAATTGCCTCCTCTCATCTAAACCGGTACTTTAACCTTCCTAATGAAATCATCTTATTTCAGCAAAACAAACCGCTCCTTCAATACAACTCATTATTAACTACCCCTTACGATATCTCTGTGGCCGAATGGTCATTCATCCACAGTAAAAAAGCAGGGAAATTTACTGATACTCTTCCGGCCAGCTCTCTTCAAGTAATCCCTCTACATGGGAAAAAAATAAATCCAGGCGTTGTTGCTTTGAAAACCGACGCCCTATTAAACCCAAAACAAGAGATATTTCTTGAGACATTTCTTACTCAAATAGCTACAGCACTAGAAAAAGAACTACTAGAAGAGCTTGCCACTAAAGCCTCTCTTTTAGAAGAGTCAGGGAAACTATACAATACTCTTTTTAACTCTATTTCTCATGAGCTAAAGATTCCAGTAACAGCAATCCTAGGTAATATAGAGATACTTGTTGACAATTCAACCCTAAAGACCCCCGAGATAAAGCTTATAAAAGAAATAAATGAATCAGCTAACCGACTGAATCATTTAATTGCTAATCTGCTTGATATGTCTCGCTTAGATTCGGGAAGGATCGCACCAAAACCTGATTGGATCGACCTAAATGATCTGGCATTCCAAATAGAAAATAAGATGAGAGATGACCTGGCTCCATTCCATTATGAGCGTGTCATCACTCCTAATACCCCAATTATTAAAGCCGACTTCGGCTTACTCGAACAATCAGTCTCCAATCTCCTCCTTAATGCTACCCAAATAGCTCCTCATGGTAGCACTTTACGTCTAAAAATATTCTATGATAATAATCATTTATCGTTAATAGTTATGGATCGAGGCCCCGGCTTCACTACTACTGATCTAAGCCATGCCTTTGAAAAATTTTACAGAGGTAGTGCTAAAACAAATGGAACAGGACTCGGGTTATCTCTAGTCAAAGGTTTCACTGAGGCTCAAAAAGGAACTGTACATATTGAAAACAGAAAAAATGGCGGGGCAAAAATCACCATTCGAATCCCCTGTGAAGCCATCGCCCCCGATAATCTCTTTAACAATGATGACAACACCTCCTCAAATATTAATCATTGATGACGAAGTCTCTATAAGACGACTCCTCGCCAACTCGCTCCAAACTGTTCCCTTTAAAACCATTGAAGCAGATACTGCAAGACAAGGCATCGCTTTAGCAGCTTCAATCAATCCTGATCTGATCATACTCGACTTAGGCCTGCCTGATCAAGACGGGAAAGATACCCTTAAGTTGCTAAGAGAATGGTATTCAGCACCGATCATCATTCTTTCTGTTAGAAACAATGAAGATGAAATCGTCTTGTCTCTTGATTTAGGGGCTAATGACTATCTAACAAAGCCTTTTAGATCGCGTGAACTCATTGCCAGAATAAAATCAAATCTTCGGGATAGATCCGTAGAAAAACAGAACCCTTTAATACACTTTGGAGAGTTCACTATCGATCTCTCAGCCCATACCCTAAAGAAATCGAATGAAGTCATCCATCTTACCTCCCATGAATACCACTTGCTCTCTCTCCTCGCCCAAAATAGAGGAAGAGTCCTTACACATCATTTCCTCCTAAATGAAGTTTGGGGACTTAAATACAGTGATCAAAACCAATACCTAAGAGTTTTTATCGGTCAGTTAAGAAAGAAAATCGAACCAGACTCTTCCAAGCCCATTTACCTCATTACAGAGGCTGGTATAGGTTATCGATTCTCAGATCTTTAATAACTCCTATCCTCTGAAATTAATTTTGTACAGAACCTCTTCGCTTCTTCTCCGTATACACTCCGCTTCTATCCTCATACGAACCAACGCTGAAATAGATCTTTCAATAGAGAAAAAGAAAAGCTTTTTCCATAGGGAAGGCAGGATAATAAACAGTAAGTAATTATCACATTCGCTCTATCTTCGAACGCTTTGGATAATTGATAACGAGGGGAACCGTTTCCTCTTTAACATTACTTGTGTCTAAATTAAGAGCCCTTATATCACTAAGACCGAACTTGGCAATCACCCCATACATGTTCATTATTAGCTTTTGAAGCCATGTAAACTCCGCCTCATAATTATGAACACGATGTATAACAATAAACCTAAAATCGGCCTGCATATTTGCCTTTCTTAAACTAGGATAACCACTCAAAGAATCAAATTTGCCTTCAGCGACCAGATCTTCAACCACCTGACGAAAATACTGGTTGATCAAAGGTTGAACTCGGAAACCTAATCTAAACTCCACCCGACATAGCACATTCGGAATAAGCTCCTCAACCGAATACTTCAAGCTATAAGGTTCATCTATATAATGAACATGTAAAATCCAATAATGATCTGCCCTCTTAGGATGCTTATGCAGCAATGAATAGATAATCTTATTCTCAAGATCGGTTAAATAGTCTGCCTTACTTAGGAAGACTAAATTGGTGGCATATTTCGGAACACTCGTATCCTCACTTAAATCTTTTATTACATTAAAATAGTCTTTAACCTTAACAAACTTCAATTGTTTGTTCTTAATCTTACGGGCATTATACCATACATACATTACCCATCCAATCAGACCAGCCAATAACACAGTTAGCCAACCTCCATGCATAAACTTAAACATATTAGAAATCAAAAATGACCCCTCAATCGATAAGTAGACAACAGCAAAAGCAATGATCAACCCAATATTTACCTTCTTCATAGATAAATAACTGAGCATTAAAATCGTTGTCATCAACATGGTAATGGTAATCGAAAGACCATATGCTGCCTCCATCTTTGATGAATCTTTAAAGTAAATCACAACAAAAACGCAAGCAAAATATAGAAACCAGTTCACAAAGGGTATATATAATTGTCCCTTCACAACCGTTGGATATTTAATCTTTAACCTTGGCCAAAGATTTAGACTCATCGCCTCTGAGAATATGGTATAAGACCCACTAATTAATGCCTGACTGGCAATAATTGCAGCCATAGTCGACATCAATACACCAAAAACTAGCATTGACTCAGGCATTATCCCAAAAAATGGATTAACTATATCCTTTGCCTCCAAGCTACCACTTAAAATCCAGGCTCCTTGCCCTAAATAATTAAGCACAAGCCCAGCCTTTACAAAAACCCAACTGGCTCTTATGTTTCGTATACCACAATGACCCAAGTCTGAGTATAGAGCCTCAGCCCCTGTCGTACTCAAAAACACAGCTCCCATAATCAAAAAGCCACTCGGACTAGTAAAAACCAACTTAATACCTAACCAAGGATTAAAGGCTTCCAAAATCTGAGGATATTTCAAAATCTGACTGACCCCAAGCACCCCAAGCATTAGAAACCATAACATCATTACAGGCCCGAAGAACTTGCCAATATTTTGAGTTCCAAACTGCTGAAAAACAAAAAGCAAGGTTAGAATCATAATAACAATAGGGACGACTGGGGTACCAGGTAGAATCATATCTAATCCCTCAATAGCCGAAACTACGGTAATCGATGGAGTTATCATTCCATCGGCAATAAGTGCACTTGCTCCGATAATTGCAATAAAATAGAGCCACTTTCTTTTTAATCGTCGTTGCAAAGCATAGAGGGCTAAGATCCCTCCCTCTCCCTTATTATCCGCTCTGAGGGTAATAACAACATACTTTATGGTAGTTTGAAGAGTCAGTGTCCATATGATAGCCGATAGTGCTCCTAAAATATACTCCCGACTGGTATCCTGCCCCCAAGCAATAATTGCTTTCATAACATACAATGGCGATGTACCGATATCTCCGTATACAATTCCCATTGTTATAATAATGCCAAATAGGCTTAACTTCTGTATCTTATTGTCGTGCAAAGAATTACTCATTTCCTTCTTCCTTGATTTCAGAAAACCGGCAAAGGTACTATTCCGTTTTAATCTGGCAATAAATTCTTCAAAAAAAGTGATTTACGGCCTCCAGCCTTATCAGCTGATCTTATAAACGTTAAATTTGTAATCCCTACTTCTGTAAGAAATAGACTCGAATAATATCATAAAGAGATGAAAAGAGCAAAAATCGCAGTGATCGGTATTGGCGACTTCGGGGCGGCAATTGCAAGACGATTGACCCAGAAAGGAGCCGATGTATTGGCCATTGATGCAGACACTCAGACTATTGAAGCCATTGCTGACGATGTAGCCTATTGCGTTGCTATTGATGCCACTGATGCAAAAGCCCTTATGGCACAAGAGATCACCGCTTTTGATGCAGTTGTAGTCGCAATAGGCCAAAATTTTGAACATCGTCTATTGGTCGTTGCTCAACTCCTAGACTTGGGCGTTAAAAGGATTATTGCCAGAGCCACCGGGAAAAATCAGAGGAAAATCTTAGAAAAACTAGGAATTCAGGAAATTCTATCTCCTGAGGAAGAGGTAGGTGCTTTAGTGGCCGAAAGACTACTCATGCCCTCCGTTTTTTCACAACTGCAGTTACCTGATGACTATAGCATCGTTGAGGTAGCCGTTCCTGACCTTGCTATCCAAAGATCTATAGCTGATATTGACCTAAGAAACCGGTACAATTTAAACCTCATCACGCTAAAACTCAAAAATAAAACTCAAGGAACCCTTCACAACGATTACCACATCGTTGGCGTTCCTGATCCAAACTATATCTTCTCCAAAGATGACCGTCTTGTGCTCTTTGGAACAGATAAAGACATACAACGCTTCTTCGAAGTTAATGATTAACCTCCACCAGAATATCCTCTCTTGAACCTCTCGAATGCTTCAAATACTCCTTAAGAAGATTACTGAACAACGTAGGCTCTGGCTTTATCATAGAAGAGAGCCCCTGAAATATTGGCTTGATAAAGCAAATATTCTGATCTCAATTTGCGGTTTTACTTCTGTACTTCTTGGCTTTGGCTTTTATCTTTCTGAAAATGCCATCAACTGGATATTCTCCATAATTCAGATTAGTATCTGGTTCTATTTCCTGAAATATCTAATCCTCTGGGTTACCGACCTACATCCTAAAAACTATTTTCGCAATAACTGGTTTGGCCTTCTACTTGTCTCCCTTATCACTGTTGGCCAAATGTCAAATTGGATATTCGGAAATAACAGTCTAGCACCCTTACCCTATCTTCAACAAAACTCCGAATTTACCACCTATTATATCATTGGGCTTCAGATCTATTTTCTAGTCATGGTTTTGAATGAGATCGGACAATTAGCTCCTTGGATTGGAAAGATTCCTATAGGCCCATCTGGCCTGATGGCAATATCTTTTATTTTTCTTATTCTCTCGGGTTCTTTTTTACTAATGATGCCTCGGATGACTTATGCAGGCGGACTTAGGTTTACTGAAGCGCTCTTTACGTCGACAAGTGCCTGTTGTGTTACCGGGCTTAGTGTTCTTGATATACCGAAAGTTTTTACGACACGAGGGCAATCAATGATCATGTTATTGATTCAATTAGGAGGATTAAATGTTCTCTCTTTTGCTACTTTTTTTGCCACCTTTTATCGTCAAACAGAGGGATTACGATTTCAAGTGGTTCTTCGCGACATTGTCACTGCTGGAAAAACAGCAGATACCAAAAGTATTCTACGTAGAATCATACTCTATTCTATTACCATTGAATTGATCGGGGCAATACTGCTTTTTTATCTGTGGACTCCTTGGCTAGATGGTCAACCAATAAAACACCAATGGTTCACTTCCCTATTTCATGCTGTTTCGGCCTTCAATAATGCCGGCTTCTCCATTTTCTCTAATAATCTAGCCGATAAAATGATTTTAGGAAGCTATGGAGCCCAATTTGTGATTGCCATTCTTATTATACTTGGAGGGTTAGGCTTCATCGTTCTGCAAGATCTCTTCTCCTTTCAAGCCATTAAAGATAGGATAGAGCATCCTTGGCGTAAATACAAACCGCTCACTAAAGTGGTTCTTATTACTAGCTCCTTGCTCATATTAGCCGGCATTCTTGTCTACCTCATTACTACTCCAAAAGAACCCAGCAACTCTTATTCCGGTTGGTTAATGGATGCATTTTTTCAAAGCGTCAGCACACGTACCGCAGGTTTTAACACTGTTAATATAGGCTTACTCTCCAGTACTACCCTCTTTTTCTTTATCATTCTTATGTTCATTGGGGCATCGCCAGGATCAACCGGAGGTGGTATCAAAACCACTACCTTCGCCATTCTTATAAGAAGTACCATAGCAACCCTTCGACAAGAGAAGTATGCCCATATGCTCAAATATAACATCTCTCAAGATCTAATTGCGAAAGCTTCAACAGTTACCTTGTTCGCATTGACTACTATCCTAATTTCTACATTTTTTCTCACCCTATTCGAGCCTGATGCCGAATTTCTTTACCTCCTTTTTGAGGAAGTCTCAGCATTCGCTACGGTTGGACTCTCGGCCAACCTGACATCAAGCCTCTCCGATCCCTCTCTATATGTTCTTATCATCTCAATGTACATTGGAAGAGTAGGAACACTTACCGTTGGCCTGGCCATTGCCTCGAAAGCTCTTTATCGCCAACAGAAATATCCAAACCTCGATATTCCCGTTGGATAAAACCCAAAACTAGAATTAACTAAATCACCCAAAACAATATTTCAAAATGAAAATAAATAGTTTATTGCTGTGTATATTACTTCCCTTATCGCTTTTTGCTCAACATCAACCTACGAATTTCCCTGATCTTTTACCACTATCTATAAACTATCCTAGGTCTCCAAACGAACAACCTTCCTATTTCTTGTCAGACCAAGGTTCATGGTTCGGTTTTGCCCTTCCAAAAGAGACCTCTTCTAACCAGTTTGCGGCTTTTATTGGCCCATACTCTATGAATGAAACCCCTCGTTGGATCGCAAAAACAATGGCAGCTTTTCACCTCATTGATGCCGATAATAAACAGATATTAACCTGCTCCAACCACGCTATACATAGCTTCCCCGGTCGTCTTGAAATCATTATGAATTACGATAAATTAATGTGCACCATCGAGCTTATCTTTGGATCTGATCATACGGCGCTCATAAGATCTACTATAATAAACACGGGTGATGTACCTAAAAAATTAATTATTGGCTGGAAAGGAGAGCTTTTTAAAAACAGTACTCACACCCTCATGGAAGATCATCTCTCTGTTACCTCCCCTGATCGCAAAGAGGTATTCACCATAAAAGTTCAAGGAGATAACCTGATTGAATTCCCTACTGACTCAACCTATCTTATTAAATCATTGAAACCGGTAGTCATTAAAGAGAAGGCTCTTAATGTCTGTTCTGCTCTTATTAGCCAATCTGATGACAACGAATTAGCCTCGCTTGAAGCTCTTAAAATGGAAGAGCTTCTATGGAACACCCCTGTCTCTTTCAATCAATATAACAGTCGCTGGACTTCATACATCTCTACTATAGCAGGCCAACTTACTCCAGAAGCCGACTCATTGCATTGGTTACCCCTCGCAGTAAAATGCATCCAAACCCTGACCACAAATTGGAGATCAGAGAAACAAGGATTGCCATTCTCAGGTCTCTTTCCTTCCTCATTTTATACCGATTTCTATGGTTTCTGGGCCTGGGATTCTTGGAAACAGGCAGCTGCCCTCTCCTATTTTTCTCCAAAACTCGCAAAAAATCAGATTAAAGCTATGTTTGCTTTAACTGACTCGACCGGTATGGTTCCTGATGTTATTTATCCTAATCCTATGGAAAACAACTTTAGGAATACCAAGCCTCCACTTGCAGCATGGGCTGTAGCTAAATATATAAGAAACTCCTCCGACACAGCCTTTGGTCGCGAAATTCTACCATCTCTAATAAAATATCATCAGTGGTGGTATAGACATCGCGATAACAACCATAATAAACTCTGCTCTTGGGGCTCTTGCGATGGAACCTCTTTAGCTGCAACATGGGAGAGTGGCATGGATAAAGCCATCCGTTTTAATAATCTACAAATGATCAAATCATCGCAAAACAGTTATAACTTCAATAGTGAATCCATCGATCTGAACACCTGGCTTTACATAGAAAAACTCAAGATTGCAGATATTGCAACCCAACTAGGAGAGACCAAAGTGGCACAAACCTTTACATCCGATGCAACTAATCTATCAAAATTAATCTTACGTACCTTTTGGAATAAGTCACGTGGATTCTTCTTTGATAAGACCATCGATGGTAAATGGATTGAAGTCTATGGTTGTGAAGGATGGCTCCCGTTATATGCAGGGCTTTGCATTCCAGAACAGGTAGAAGCCATTACCAAGACACTAACTTCGGCTACTTATTTCAACACCTACACCCCTTTCCCCTCTTTAGCTAAATCTCATCCATCTTTTAACCCTGATAAAGGATATTGGAATGGCCCGGTTTGGATTGATCAGGCAGCCTTTGCAATTGAAGGACTTAGAGACCATGGGAAGAAAGAGTTAGCCTTAAAAAGCTTAGTACAATTGGTTCAGTCGACCCGAATGGCTGAGAAAGGAGTGCCCATTTACGAGAATTATAATCCTATCACAGGGGAGGGGCTAAATGCACCTGGTTTCTCCTGGAGTGCGGCACACGTACTGATGCTTTTAGTTAAACCCTAAATCTGAGAATAAATAGAAATTTAGTCGAATCATTACCTTTGCAACCTAAATATCATAAGATGAAATGTATTGGAAATTGTCTGGTTGGAGATGAGATAGGCATAGTCGAGTTTGTCTGTGATCTTGAGAAATGTAAAGGAGCCTGCTGTGTTGAAGGCGATGCGGGTGCACCCCTTTTAGAGTCTGAAGTGGGAGAGCTCGAAGATGCTCTTGAAGCAGTCATTCCATATATGACAGAAAAAGGAAGAAAAGAGGTGGTAGAAAATGGTATTTTGGATTGGGATGCTGCCGGCAATATGGTTACCCCACTAGTAGAGGGGAGGGAGTGTGTATTTGCTGTCTTTGAGGGTGATATTGCTCTTTGTGCAATAGAACAGGCATATAATGATGGGAAGACAAGTTTTAAAAAGCCGATATCTTGTCATCTCTATCCGATCAGAGCCAGTGAGCTATTCGAAGAAGAGCAGGCACTAAACTACCACAAATGGCAGATCTGTAAACCGGCTCTTAAGAATGGGAAAAAACTAAATGTTCCCATTTATAGGTTCCTCAAAGAGCCATTAGTGCGTGCTTATGGAGAGCAGTGGTATCAAGCTTTGGTTGCAGAGTTTGAAAAAGGCTGAAAAAAATGGCTATCTCAAAAAGAGATAGCCATTTAATTATCGTCTAACAAACCAAGAGGCTACGCCTCAGTTGGAGCAGCAACCTTTGCGGCTGCCATGGCTGTTAGTTCTTTATCAAGGTGGAATAAACCACCATTCTCGCCGTTACCGGTGAGTTTAATTTTATCGAGGATACTACGAACCGTGCTCTCTTCCTCAATCTGTTCATTAATGAACCATTGCAGAAAATTGCCGCTGGTATAGTCTTTTTCATTTAGTGAGATCTCATAGAGGTCATTGATAGAGGCCGTGATATACTCTTCATGTTTCATAACCTGTTCAAAGACATCTAAGAGATCCTTAAAAGAGGCTACAGGTTGCTCTAAGGCCTGTAATATGGCATGACCACCTCTATCATTGAGGTGCCTGATAAACTTCATTTGATGCATTCTCTCTTCATCAGCCTGGGCATAAAGGTAGGCTGCTGCGCCGGGGAAACCGGAGACTTCACACCAAGAAGCCATAGCCATGTAAATGCGTGAGGAGTGTTCCTCACGAGCAATCTGTTCATTGATTGCCTGCTCAACTCTTGATTTGATCATGATAATTGATTTAGATGAAATGATTATCCCTTCAAGGCCTCAGCACCAGATACGATCTCGAGGATCTCATTGGTGATGGCTGTTTGACGGGCTTTATTGTACATTAAGCTTAGTTGTTTAAGAAGCTCTTTAGCGTTGTCGGTGGCCTGATGCATAGCAGTCATACGGGCACCTTGTTCTGAAGCATAAGAATCGGAGAAAGCTTTATAAACCTGTAAAGAGAGAGAAAGAGGAATAATCTCGGTAAGAATCTCTAATTGAGAAGGTTCAAAGATATAATCTGGTCTTTTCTGACTTATTTCGGAAGAGGCAGGCAGAGCTAGTGGAAGAAACTGTTCGACCACTAGCGACTGAACTGCTGCATTTTTAAATTGGTTATATACCAAGATTATTTTATCGTATGCCCCACTTTTATATAGATGCATTAACTCTTTTGAGAACTCAGCGATTTTTTCATAAGACATCTTTTCAAACAGATCATCTTTGCGAGCGATCACTGGGTATTTTCGTCGAGTGTAATAATCAGTCAATTGTTTACCTGCAAGCAACAGGCTAACTTGTCCGCTATTAAATTCGGCAGAATACTGTTCATTTAAAAGAGTTCTTATGGCCTTAATCACATTAGAGTTAAAAGCGCCGCACAGACCCCGATTGGAGGCAAGACCAACGATAAGGATTTTTTTCACGGGTCTTGAATTGATAAATGGATTATCAATAGAATCGCCGAGGCTTTCTCGTAGGTTTTTGAGGATGGAATTCATCTTATTAGCATAAGGGCGAAGCGCCATGATGCTCTGTTGAGCCTTACGCAATTTAGATGCAGAGACCATCTTCATGGCGCTCGTTATTTGTTGAGTCGACTTGACAGACTCTATGCGAATACGTACCTCTTTTAGGTTGGGCATAGCCTAATATGATTTATTTCTCGTACTTACGTGCAATATCTCTTGCATGTTTTTCAAGTTCTTTAGCCAAGTCATCTGTAAACTTACCGGCTTTAAGTTCGGAGAGGATCTGAGGGTGAGCCTCAGAGAGGAAGCTTAGAAACTCCAGTTCAAAGTCATGAATTCTGGTAACAGGTACCTTAGTAAGCAGCCCTTTGGTTCCGCAGAAAATAATAGCAATTTGTTTTTCAACGGGCATGGGTTCAAACTGTGGTTGCTTTAGGATCTCAACATTACGGCGGCCTTTATCGAGGACTGACATAGTTGCAGCATCGAGATCGGAACCGAATTTTGAGAAAGCTTCTAGTTCTCTAAACTGCGCTTGGTCGATTTTCAAAGTACCTGCAACCTTTTTCATTGATTTAATCTGGGCATTACCTCCAACGCGAGATACTGAGATTCCTACGTTAATAGCAGGACGAATACCAGCATTAAAGAGTCCAGACTCGAGGAAGATCTGTCCATCGGTAATTGAGATAACATTAGTTGGGATGTAAGCAGAGACGTCGCCGGCCTGAGTTTCGATAATAGGAAGTGCTGTAAGCGAGCCACCTCCTTTAACGATGGGTTTGAGGCTTTCAGGGAGGTCGTTCATATTTCTTGCGATGACATCCGACTCAATGATCTTAGCTGCTCTTTCGAGAAGGCGGCTGTGTAGGTAGAATACATCACCTGGGTACGCTTCACGTCCTGGGGGACGACGAAGGAGGAGAGAGACTTCGCGATAAGCAACTGCTTGTTTAGAGAGGTCATCAAAAATCACAAGGGCGGGGCGACCAGTATCGCGGAAGTACTCGCCAATAGCGGCACCTGCGAATGGGGCGTAGAATTGCATTGCAGCAGGATCAGAGGCGCTAGCCGAGACGATGACCGTATACTCCATTGCGCCATGATCTTCAAGTGTTTTAACGAGATTAGCAACGGTAGATCCTTTCTGGCCAACAGCCACGTAGATACAATAGACTGGATTGCCTTGAAGGAAGAACTCGCGTTGGTTAATGATCGTATCTATAGCAATAGCCGACTTACCGGTTTGGCGGTCGCCGATGATTAACTCACGTTGGCCTCTTCCGATAGGGATCATAGCGTCAATTGGCTTTAATCCGGTTTGGAGAGGTTCTTTAACCGGTTGACGATAGATAACACCAGGAGCTTTGCGTTCGAGAGGCATCCGGTATTTAGTACCTTTTAACTCACCTTTACCATCTATCGCTTCACCTAAGGTATTGATAACACGACCGAGCATCCCTTCGGTAACATCGATGGAGGCGATTTGACCTGTTCGACGAACTAGGTCACCCTCTTTTACGTTAGTAGCATTTCCTAAAAGAACCGCACCGACATTATCGGCTTCAAGGTTCAAGACGATGGCCATAAGGTCATCCTTTTCAAAAGAAAGCAGTTCCCCTGCCTGAGCATTAGTCAAGCCATAAATTCTGGCTATCCCATCGCCAACCTGCAAAACAGAGCCAACCTCTTGGAGTTCGGCTTCAGATTTATGGTCAGATAATTGCTGGCGTAATATGGCAGATACTTCAGCTGGTTTAATTTCGGCCATTGTATAATGGTTTAATATTGGCGAACATAAAGATTCTCATCAAATTCTGACCTTAACTTGCGAATGTCGTTTCTTAACGATGCATCCCATTGTTGGTCATTATATTCTATCACAAACCCTCCAATGAGGGAAGGATCTATTATTTCAGTAATTTCCAATTGCTTTCCAATCTGTTGTTGTAGTCTTGATATCAATTCACTTTTATTCTGATTGGATAAGGGCAGAGCGGATCGTATCTCGACCTTAACAATCTCTTTGGCACTCCGGTATAGCGTTATGATCTCATCAGCTACCTCAACGAGATATCTCTCACGGCCATGCTTGATCAACAGACCGATAAAATTCTCAGTCACCTGATTGACTTTATCCTTCAACAAAGTGCTAAAAACCTTCTGCTTTTGATGCGGTTGTATCACCGGACTACGAAGCAGGTCTCTTAAGTCACGGCTCTCCTTGCTAAGTTGGCTTAACATTCTGAAATCACTCTCAAGTTGATCTATTACACCCAACTCTAAAGCCACTTCAAAGGCTGCCTTTGCATATCTCCGTGCTAATAGTTTCTCCTTCATCAGTTGGTGAATTAATTGATCTTAACCTCATCTATGAGTTTGCGAACATAACTGTCTTGCTTCTCCGCTTCACTCATTTTATGTCTCATTAACTTCTCAGCAATATCAATACTCAAAGTTGCCACCTCATTCCTCAGATCGGTAATAGCCGCTTTCTTCTCGTTTTCGATGGCCTCTCTTGCTTGATCCAACATACGATTATATTCAATCAACGCTTTCTCACGAGATTCATCCAGCATCTTTTCTCTAAGCTTTCTTGCCTCTTTTAGGATGCCATCACGTTCCTCTTTGGCCTGATCTATTAACTTTTGGTGATCGGCTTGAAGACTCTCCATCTCTTGACGAGCCTTATTGGCTGCCTTCAATGCATCGTCTATTGACGCTTCTCTCTCCTTTATCATTTTCATTATCGGCTTCCACGCAAAACGTGTTAGCACAAATAATAGGATGCTAAAAGAGACGACCATCCAAAATATCAGACCTATTCCCGGACTTACTAATTCCATACTAGTGCTGTTTTAACCTGATCAATTTATCACTATTAATAAGAAGGATTAGGCCACAAACCTATCGTTTGCAGCCTAATTCCTGTTTCTGCTAGAAGAAAAGAATCAACAAACAGATAACCAATGCAAAGAAGGCAACCCCTTCTATAAGTGCAGCGGCAACAATCATGTTTGAACGAATCTCACCTCCGGCTTCCGGCTGACGAGCAATGCTCTCTAATGCACGGGCACCAATGTTTCCAATGCCTAATCCTGCTCCTAATACAGCTATACCGGCGCCTATGGCAGCACCTAGTTTTGCATATGGAGCCAAATCGGCTACTGCTTGCAGAAGAATAGTTAACAGTGACATAATCAATTTATTTAAAAGGTTCTATTAATTTATTTCTTATTAATGATGCGACTCCTCTGTGGCCATCCCAAAATAGATCGCCGACAATAACGTGAATACATACGCCTGAATGAAGGCTACTAAAAACTCCAATAACCCCATGAATATAGCAAAGGGTACCGATACCAGACTTGCTCCATATCCGGCTCCTGGTGTCATATTACCAAAAATGAAGATCAAACTCATGAATCCTAAAATGATAATATGACCAGCCGTAATATTTGCAAAGAGACGAACCATCAAAACAAACGGTTTTGTAAAGACTCCTACCAACTCAACTACCGGCATCAATGGAACAGGAAACTTCAACCACCATGGCACCCCTGGAGCATTAAATATATGCTTCCAATATCCCTTGTTACCACTAAATGTTGTCACGGTAAAGGTAAAAAGTGCTAAAACACCTGTAACAGCAATATTACCGGTCACATTAGCACCTCCAGGAAAAAGAGGTACTAATCCTAACAAATTATTTATCAAAATAAAAAAGAATACCGTCAACAGAAATGGAGTAAACTTTTCATAATGATGACCGATGGAACTCTTTGCAATATCATCTCTGACAAAAAGAATCAAAGGCTCAAGAAGTGACTGTAGCCCTTTTGGTGCCTGCCCCTCCCTCTTTTTATAAGCCCTCGCTACAGAAATAAAGATCAATGACAACAAGATTGTGGAAAATAGAAGCGCAAAGGCTGTCTTTGTTATTGACAGATCCAGCGGTAATTCACTATTGATTACCTCTTGTCCATCAGATCCTGTAGTTACTTTAACAATCTTTCCCTTATATGGCTCTTCAGACATCAATCGATAACCTTTATAGCTATCATGACCATGATGGAACCTTGAAGAGCTAAACATCACGAGTTTCCCTTCGTCAATTAAGATGATAGGCAGTGGAATGGAGATAGGAGTTTCTCCAATCTCAGCAATGTGCCATTCATGACTATCTATGACGTGTTCTATGATCATCCTCCCGGCATCAAACTTCTTCTCTCCTTCGCCCGTAGAATGCTCAGTCCCCTTTTCAGAACCCTCGCCCACAGGCTCAGTAGCATACAAATTGCCAATACCTGATATCATCAGGATTACAAACAAAAAACGTATTATTTTTCCAGCCATACAGTCAGATAATGTAATAAAGTCTAACTTCAGATAAGCCATGCAATTTTACTACTTTTTTGTAGATCTCGCACTCTGTTTAAAACGTTTTTAAAAGTATATTAGTACTGTATCCACAAAAATGCTGCTACGAAAACGCATTAGAACTATCTCTTGTTCACTTTTACTTTACTCTATTGATAATTTTCATACAATCAACATTTGTCACCCCCAACCCTTGCTTAAACCTGAGCAAGCAGAACCATATTGGTCTTCCCTTTCCCTTGCATTGGAAAACTTGAAAGATGGACCACCAATTCTCCGGGTTGAAGAACGCCTTGTTGGTTTAACAGACTTCTCATTGATTCAGGCACATTCGTCCCCGGCTCAATATCGGGAGCAATAAATCCTTTTACTCCCCATACCAATTGCAGCTTTCGAATTACAAAAGGCTGCGGTGTAAAAACAACGACTCTAGCATTGGGACGATGGCTCGATATTTTAATAGCGGTATATCCAGTATGCGTGTAAGCCACAATACTTTTTGCGTTGGTCTCGTAAGCCATATTAACTGCTGAAGAGCAAAGGGTATCGGTAATAAAACGATCTCCTCCGGTGCCAATTACCTGACCCGTTCGATAATAAATATCTTCAAACATCTCGGCTTGCTCAATCACCTTATGCATGGTGGCAACAGCCTCCACGGGATAAGGACCCGCACTTGTTTCACCACTTAACATCAAAGCATCAGCTCCATCAATAACACTGTTAGCCACATCGTTAATCTCAGCCCTTGTAGGCTGCATACTGGTCAACATCCCCTCAAGCATCTGCGTGGCAACA